>NZ_JBPOEA010000001.1:0-764125 GCF_052060035.1 Fodinibius sp. SL11
AAGCGTAGGTCCCCGCCCGCTCTTTTTTTTATCGTTCGATCCGCCCTGCACGCCCCGCGTGTAGGGCTTTTTTTGTTGAGATTGATTAAAAGTGTAAAATCAATGAATAACTACTCTGAGATGTTTTTACCAAGGAATATTATTCGGTATATTAAAGGTTTGTAAGGACATTTTACTTTAAGAGTATAGATGCTTTAAACTCTCTCAAAATTTGTTAGTGGTTATGGACTTTTCTGAATTTATCAACCAATATAAAAATAAGTTACACAGTCTCTTTAATGTTCAAAGTGATATTGATGAGTTAAGTTTAAGCCGCGGTTTGCCTGATGAAATATTTGATCAAGTAATGGATTGCAAACCCCTGAGTGTATTTATTCCTGAAGAATACGGTGGTCGCGGAGCTGAAACTCACGAAGCGTTATCGATGTTGGAAGCCAGTTCATATCAATCGCTTCCGCTTTCCTTAATGATGGGAATTAATGGGGCACTTTTTTTACAACCGGTAGCAAATTATGGGCGTGAAGAAATTAAACAGTCGATATTTGATCGGTTTTTGTATGAAAAAAATATGGGTGGACTGATGATTACAGAGCCCGATTTTGGTTCTGATGCCTTGCATATGGAAACATCTTTTAAAAAGGTACAATCAGATGAGGGGGATGTTTTTGAAATTAATGGGACAAAACATTGGGCTGGCTTAACAGGGGCAGCAGATTTTTGGTTGATTACAGCTCGAAAGCAAAATAATAGTGGCGATTTAGGTCGTGATATTGGTTTCTTTATCCATGATAGTAAGCGTGGTGGTATTGAAGTGGAAGAATATTACAAAAATTTAGGATTGTACATGCTTCCATATGGAAGGAACAAAATCAATATTACTGTGCCAGAAGAGTATAAACTACAACCTAAATCGATAGGTATTAAAATGATGCTGGATGTGTTGCATCGGAGTCGGTTGCAATTTCCCGGTATGGGTATTGGCTTTTTGAAGCGATTGATGGATGAGGCTGTCACTCATTGCAAAGAACGTTATGTGGGAGGACAAAGTTTGTTTAATTATGATCAGGTAAAAAAACGATTAAATAGGTTACAGTCTTCGTTTACGGTATGTTCTGCTATGTGTGCATTTACAAGTGAAAATGTACCGCTTACCAAAGATGTATCTAATATGGATCTTTCTGCGAATGCTATTAAAACCTATACGACGGATCTAATGCAGCAAGCGTCTCAATCTTTACTACAACTCACAGGAGCCAAGGGATACCGACTCGATCATATAGCCGGACGGTCACTTATTGATAGCCGTCCGTTCCAGATATTTGAGGGATCCAATGATATTCTTTACCAACAGATATCTGAATCGGTCTTAAAGAATATGCGTAAGCTCAAGCTTAAAAATTTGCACGAATTTTTAAGCGATTTTAAGCTCACGAAACGGGCATCCGATTATTTTTCCGATCTCTTGGATTTCAAAATTGATCATACTTTAGCGCAAGATCGATTGGTAGAGTTGGGTAAGATATTGAGTCGTGTAATTTCACTTGAGTTTACCTTGCGCCTTGCTGACAAGGGTTTTAATCAAAAGCTTATTGATAATGCAATCTCTGTACTTAAAACAGATGTTGAGCGAATGGTTTCAACCTTTACCAATGAAAAGACTCAAAATGTAGTTGAAAATTATGAAGAATCAAGTTCTTGGTTAGAATCAATTCTCCCACAACACGCTCATAGTCAATAAGAGGTTTACCAATTCTAAGTTCATTGCTATGGAGAAGGTAGTAGTTCTGACCGGTGCTGGTATGAGTGCCGACAGCGGATTAAAAACCTTCCGTGATTCTGATGGTCTGTGGGAAGGCCATGACATACAGGAGGTAGCCACCCCACAGGCTTGGGAACGAGATAAAGAACTTGTATTAGAGTTTTACAATCAGCGAAGAACGCAGCTGCATTCGGTCGATCCCAACCCAGGTCACAAGGCATTAACTCAATTAGAGGAGCAATACGATGTGACGATTATCACCCAAAATGTTGATGATCTGCATGAACGTGCCGGTTCCTCGCACGTTGTACACTTGCATGGAGAACTATCGAAGGTTCGCAGTGAAGAAGATCCCTCTCTTGTCTATGATATTGGTGGAGATATTATTGAAGTGGGAGATACAGCCGAAGATGGTGCTCAGCTTAGGCCTCATGTGGTCTGGTTCGGTGAACCGGTGCCGAATATGCGAAAAGCGGCAAATATTGTCCCAGAGGCCGATATATTGATAGTGATTGGTACTTCACTTGTCGTTTATCCGGCAGCGGGGTTAGTAGATTTGGTAGATCAAAATATCCCAAAATTTATTATTGATCCTGCCACTCCCGAACTTCGAACGTTTGAGGGATGGGAGCACGTTCAAGAGACTGCAGCAGAAGGAACCCCAAAGTTAGTTCAGGATTTATTAGAAAATTAGAAAAATAATTTTTGAGACAACGTATTATTTATGTGTGATTATAAGGCAAGTAAAGAAGAGAAAGAAGTTTTAGAGAATTACCTATTGCAGTTTTTGAACCTGGAAAAGCGATACCCATTACTACCCGGTATTGAGAATAAAGCAGCCATGGCGGAATTGATGGGGTTAGAAAAAGAAGAGTTAACTGAACTTCGCGAGCGTTTTGCATCTAATGCTAAAGAGGCTGCAATTGAATTGTTGGAAGATGGAGAAGTTGCTGAATGGATTGAAGATCTTCCCTTTGAACCGGGAGATACTATTGTTGCTATTGGTGATTCTCTTACGGATGATTTACAAAGCTGGTTCAACATTTTTCAGCATGTGCTTGAAATTGGATTGGAAGGTGCAGACTTGACCTTTGTGAACAGTGGGGTTTCTTATGATACTTCTACCGATGCACTCAAACGGTTAAATCGTGATGTGTTGGATCATGATCCGGATTGGGTTATTGTGGCATTGGGTACCTTTGATGCACAGCGTTTGCACGTTTCTCCCGATCGCACATTGGTATCACTGGCTGATTACTGGGAAAACTTGAATACTATTGAAACGGTAGTAAGTGAAGTTACGGATAATCCACTTATCTGGCTTACACCTCCTCCGGTTATTACCGAAATGCAACAACAGATGAGACTTTTTCATTTTGATATTTTTGAGGAAGATTTAAGCCAGTATCGAGAAATTTTGACCGGTAAAAAGGGATACATCGTCGATCCTCTCGGTGAACGGATGAAAGACAAAGATGACAGCGTTGAAGATCAGGAAGAGGAAGAACCGGGTCCTGCAGCGTGGAATTATTTAAGTGATGGATTACACCCTTCACTCTCAGGACATTCAAATACTGTTAAAGAGCTTATCCGTTATTTGGCATTAGCGAAAGAACCTGAAGAAGGTGCTCAATTTGATACGCCCGATGATTACGAGGCAGGAGCTGAAGATTAATTAAAGAGTAATCTTCAATTCGAGAATACTTAACGAGGGTTTATAGCTGGTGCCATAGCTTTTGCTTGAAAGCTGTTTCTGTTCAATAAATTCAGGATTAACCATTCCTACCTGTATAGACTGATTAGCATTACTGTAAGTGATAAGTCCGTTAACGCTATGTTGGGACGAATTACTTGAAGCCTGCAGATTAGCAGGCTTATCAGCAAGCATGAAAGCATCCATTAATCCAAATCCCATACCCAGCCAGGCACCAACGCCGGCTCCATATTGTAACCCTTTTTCAACCCTTTCTTGCAGGATAAGGGTAATAGAAGTTCCGACGACCATACCACCAGCTGCACCGTAGATGGTATCAAGTAATACCAGTATTGACCGATTTGTACCATCATTAAAAGTGCCCGATATATAAAATTGTTCGCCTTTATCAATTTGGGATATATCATAAGCGCCCATTCCTATGCCGTACAGTGTGCCTGCTCCAAGTCCTATTTCAACTGGTCTATAATCATTGGAATTTTGCAGCGCCATAGTAGCACCGCCGAGTAGTACACCATTCATAGCTCCATTTAAGGTACTACTGCCTAATAGTTCTATAGATTGGGCTTGTACTTTATTTTGGGAAAATGCAATGCCGAAAATAACAATGAGTAATAGAACGAAATGTTTTTTCACGACCCTTGATTGCTATGTAATTAAAATTACAGCGTTAATGTAGAAAATATCGGTTAAGAATCCCATTTACTATTATTCAGGATCTTCGAGTGCTACGGGAAGAATTTTCCCATTGAAAAACGTAGAGCCTTCTAAGGCAAAATCGGAAATATAATCTCCCATTTCTGTTACATTCACCGGTGCTTCCAGACCGGGGAAAGCTTCCTCAAACATTTCCGTTTGTACGGCTCCAAGACAAAGTGCATTAGTTTTAATATTTTTTTCCGAAAACTCAACAGAGAGACATTCGGTTAAAATGCTTAGCGCTCCTTTAGAAACGCTGTATGCTGCGAGACCTGGAAATTTAGCGCTTCCTTGAAATCCCCCCATGCTGCTAATATTTACAATGTGAGCTGGGTCATTAAACAAAGGGAGCATCTTTTTGGTAATGTGTACTGCACTGATCAAATTACTTTCGATCTGTGATCGCCAGTCTTCTAACGTAAGTTCTTCAAACGATTTATTTATTAAAATCCCTGCATTGTTGATAAGGATATCAATATTGTCGAAATCCTTTTCAAGGAGTTTGATCAGTTTGTCAACATCCCTTTGATCGGTAAGATCAGTAGGGATGGCAGAAATATTGGGATAAGAACCGGCCAACTTGCTTAATGGTTGTTCCGATCGGGCAACAGCAACAGCATGATGTCCTTTATCAGCAAGTTTTTCACAAATTTCCTTTCCTATTCCGCGACTCGCTCCGGTAACGACAGCAACTTTTGACATAAATACAGTTTAATTTTTTAGTGAATGTACAAATCCCAATGAGACCTTACAACGTAGTTCTAATTATAAAAGTTTTGCCTGCCTTGCGTTGTTAAAGTGACCTAATTTATTCATATTTATAGCCGGAAATTATGCGTATTTGCCCAAATTGAAGTTTTAAATTTAGTCAGAATATTGGTAATCATGGCTGATTCAAGTGAACGTCGGTTAGTGCCGTTTAACATTCGAGATTTGTCTCCCTATGTGGCAGGTAAAACCATTGCAGAAGTTGAAAAAGAGTATCAGCCTCCACAGATTTCCAAGTTAGCTTCGAACGAAAATAGGTTGGGATGCAGCCCGGATGTGAAGCATGAAGTTGTGAAGGCGATGCAGGAAATTCAGGATTACCCAGACCCGATTTCCAGGCAACTCCGTAGAATGTTGGCCAAGCAGAATAATGTAAAGCCGGAAAATGTCATGATTGCTGCGGGATCAGAAAGTGTGATAGCCAATCTTTGCCGTACTTTTTTCCTGAATCATGAGGAAGCAATTACAGCCGATGCTACATTTGTAGGCTTTTTTGTTCAGGCAAATATTCGAGGAATATCTATCAACAAGGTGCCCGTAACTGATGATTATCGTTTTGATCTGGATGCAATGGTTGAGCAAATATCCGATCGGACAAAGATGATTTACATCGCCAATCCCAATAACCCTACTGGCACGTATATTACTGATTCTGAGTTTGAGCGTTTTATTCGTAGAGTGCCAAGCGATGTTCTCGTAGTAATGGATGAGGCTTATTATGAGTATGCCAAAGAAGTCGCTGACTATCCCCACTCACTGGACTATGACTACGATAATGTGATTACGCTCCGAACCTTCTCGAAAGCCTACGGATTGGCTGGATTTCGGATTGGGTATGCCATTGCATCTGAGGAGATAATCAGCGAAATGATGAAAACGAAGCTAACTTTTGAACCCACTACGCCGGCACAGGCAGCAGCTTTGGCCGCATTGGGTGACCAGCAGTTCCTGAAAAAAACGAAAGATATCGTCCAAGAAGGAAAAAGTAGACTTTACCAATTTTTTGAAAAACACAATGTCAATTATATCCCGTCTATTTCTAATTCGGTAATGATGATTTTACCTAATGAACAGCAGGCTATTGATTTTACCCAGGCTATGCTTGAAGAGGGCGTAATTTTGCGCCGAATTAATGCTTTTGGTTTACCTAACTGTGTGCGGATTACTATTGGACGAAAAAAGGAGATGAAGCATTTTGAACACAGTTTTGAGAAGGTGATGAACGTATAGAAATTTCAAATAAGCTTATAAAAAAGTAACAGATATGCCTACTAACGAAGAGCAACAAAAAGAAATGCCCCAAATCATATCATCGATCGATTGGAACGGGCTGGCAAAGCTGATGTTAACCTCTCGAGCTATGGATGATAAAGAGGAACATGAGCTTGTTCCTAACAAAGATGTCTTGTATCAGTTTTCTGCACGAGGACATGAGCTCGGGCAGATTTTATTGGGTTCACAACTTACTCATAAACACGACGCCGCCAGCGCATATTATCGCTCTCGTCCCCTAATGCTCTCATTAGGATTAAGTTTGGAAGATGCCATGGCCGCACCCATGGCTAAATCGGGAGGATATAGTGATGGTCGTGATATTGGTGTGGTTTGCAACAAACCCGGAAACGATGGGCCTACAGTGCTGCCAATGGCTGGTGATGTAGGATCGCAGTACACTCCTGCAATCGGTTGGGCTCAGGGAATCCAATATCATCAAAACCAGCTCAACGAAGAAGAATATGAGCGCGCAATTTCTGTTGTCTTGGGCGGTGAAGGGTCGGTAGCGACCAATGGTTTTTGGTCGGCACTGACCATTGCTACCACTCAGGATTTACCCATACTATTTTATATTGAAGATAATGGTTATGGTATTTCGGTCCCGGGTGAATTTCAGACGCCAGGCGGTAATATTGCAAAGAATCTGTATTCCTTTAAAAATATCAGAATTTTTGATGGGGACGGAACCGATCCGGTTGAAGCTGCTGATCTCATTAGTCAATCAGTCAACTATGTGCGTGACCGTAAAGGACCGGCAATCATTCACTTGACGATGCCTCGTCTTAACGGTCATTCGTACCAGGATAACCAGGCCTACAAATCCGAAGAATTGATCGAAGAAGAGCAGCAAAACGATCCGCTGGATCATCTAAAAACGTTTTTAGTACCCGACAATCTTTCGGGTGATGACTGGAAGGAACTGGAGAAAAAGGCCGAAGAAGATATTGAGGAAGTTGCTGAAGCTGCATTATCACGTCCGGAACCCGATCCCAAGACAACAGAGCGCTATGCTTTTTCAGAAACGGATGACAATGGAAATTTGGATACACAGCTTATTGGCGGGCTAGCCCCCACTGGATATACTTTTCCTGAGAGTTCGGGGACGCCCAAAGCCGGCAAGCAACGCATTAATATTGTAGAAGCCATTCGAAAGACGCTGGATTACGAACTTGAAACGAATCCCCGCCTGATGGTTTTTGGTGAAGATGTGGGAGCGAAGGGAGGGGTTCATGCCGCTACAATGGGATTACAAACCAAGTATGGCGATTCGCGTGTATTTGATACCAGCCTATCCGAAGAGGGTATTATCGGTCGTTCTGTAGGATTAGCTTACTCTGGACTGATGCCCGTTGCTGAAATACAATTTCGCAAGTATGCCGATCCGGCTACCGAACAGCTTAATAACTGTGGGACTATCCGCTGGCGTACGGCTAATCAATTTGCGGCGCCTATTGTTGTGCGTATGCCCGGGGGGTTTGCCAAATGTGGTGACCCATGGCATAGCCTCAGCAATGAGGTCTTTTTTGCTCATGCCGTGGGATGGGAGGTTGTGATGCCCAGCAATGCACAAGATGCGGTGGGGCTTTTACGATCTGCCATGCGAAGCAATAATCCAACGATCTTTTTTGAGCATCGTAATTTATTGGATGCCAAATATGCTCGACAGCCATATCCGGGTGATGAGTTTGTAGTACCTATTGGCAAAGCGAAAAAATTGCAGGAAGGGGAAGCCCTTACTATTGTAACGTGGGGTGCCATGTGTGAACAGGTAGAAATTGCTGTAAATGAAATGGATGTTTCTGCTGATGTCATAGATCTCCGGTCTATCATGCCGTGGGATAAAGAAGCGGTATTAGAATCTGTCCAAAAAACCAATCGCTGTTTGATTGTTCACGAGGATACCAAAACAGCCGGTTTTGGCGCTGAGATCAGTGCTCTACTCTCTCAAGAGGCATTCAAATACTTGGATGCTCCTATTGAACGGCTTACCATGCCAGATATTCCCGTTCCTTATAATGTTGGCTTAATGGATGCTGTATTACCAACATCCAAAAAAATTAAGGAGAAAATAGAAGCCTTAGTGGCCTTTTAGGTCAATAATTTAATTTTCAAAAACGGTTGATAATAGCTTCTTTTAGAATCTATTATTGATCGAAATCATGCAGTGGACTAAATGCATGATAATATAAAAAGTATATTTATGGGATTAGGGATATAACAAGCAAAACCTTTCCTATGTTGTTTCACGGTATTAATTAGGGACACAGTTGAATTTTTCATTTCCATGAAACTTAGCACCAAGTTAATAAGTAGTTTCTTAATCGTAGCTCTTTTTGTAGGAGGAATAGGGTTCACGGCTTCCTTTTTCAATGATGTGGTAAAAGATCAGGTCACTTATGAAAGTGATAAGGCTATTCAGGAGGTTACCTTAGCCGGTGAACTGGGATTACAGCTTTTCAAAAGCTTAACGAGAACGCAATATTTATTGGAAGACAGTTATCGTGAAAGTCTTTCGATGGAGTATAGTAGGAGCAATAAAACCAAAAAAGTACAGATTGCAGAGATTAAAAAATCACTTGGGAAATTTGAACAGAGTCTTGAAGAATTAAGAACATTAGTAAAAAAAGAGCCGGAAAATATTTTTGAACACCCTGTTGATTCCTCGGAAGTGCTTAGATTGTTGGAGAATTTAGAGAAAAAGTATAGAAATTATTCGGCCCTTCTCACTCAATTCCAAAATATTAGCAGCAACAACTATCAGGATCGAAAAGAATTTTTTACGGTAACCATAGAGCCTTATTTCCGATCGAATTTATTGCCTAATATTGAGCAGTTGCGAAATCAGATCCACCAAAACCACCAGCAACAAATTGCCGGCTTAAACAGTCAACTCGATAGAGTAGGTTATATCTTAGTTATTGCCACTGGCATAGTTTTAATTATTGCAATAGCTCTCTCCATGTTTGTTTACAGATCGATAGCAAATCCTATTGCTAAAATTGCGGATGCTGCCCAAAGTCTTGGCCGCGGAAATTTACAAAATCGCATTAATTATGATTCGAACGATGAATTAGGAGAGCTGAGTGATACCTTTGATCAGATGGCAGAGAATTTGAGTAAAACAACTGTTTCGCGCGATTATGTAGATAGCATAATTGAAGCTATGGTTGATTTACTGGTAGTGACAGATGGTAATTTTAAGATTTTGCGTGTCAATTCTGCTGCACTTAAAACTCTTGATCGTACAGAAGATGAATTGGTGGGGATATCTGTTGATTCCATTTTTGAGGAGATGCCGGAAGTAATTTTGGGTGAATCGATTGGGGATGCCAACAAGACCTACACGGGCAAGTTAAAAGATAAAAATGGGCACTTGATACCGGTAAGTATTTCAAGAGGTACAATAAAGGGTGAGGAGGAAAGAGTTAAGGAGTATGTATTTGTTGCCAGTGATATAAGTTCGGAAAAAGCCGCCCAGCAGAAAATTGCCGAATCACTCAAAGAGAAAGAAGTATTACTGGCAGAAATTCATCATCGTGTTAAAAACAATCTGGCCGTTATATCGGGATTGTTACAGATGCAGATGTGGGAATCAGAAAGTTCCAATGCAAAATCTGCTTTGCAGCAAAGCCATTTGCGTGTGCAAAGCATTGCGTTGGTTCACGAAAAACTTTATCAATCAGAATCGCTTTCTTATATCCAATTTAACCGTTATTTGGATGATTTATTGGCAACAATATCTGATGTGTATATGGATGATAACTCTGATATCGAGATGCAATCTAATCTTGAAGAAATAACCCTGACCGTAAATCAAGCAATTCCTTGTGCGTTATTAATCAATGAGTTGGTAAACAATGCCTTTAAGTATGCTTTTGATAGTGGTAGTGGAGTAATTAGTGTTACGGTTAAACGGAGCGGAGATCAAGTTTTGACAAAAGTTGCCGATAATGGTATTGGAATTCATGAAGAAGACAGAAATCCCGAATCAATGGGGTTGAACTTAGTTAGAACATTGGCCAAACAGCTAAATGGTGTGCTAAAATTTTATAATGATGACGGTGCTCATATCGAGGTTTTGTTTACTCCAGAGGAAGTTACAAAAATCTGATTCCTTTGGAATATTTTACGAATGTACAATTATTAGGACATCGATTATTTATAAGTACTCATATCTCTAACGAAATATTCTATTCTAAATAAAATGATCGTTAATGAATAGTAAGAAGTTTTTGTTAATCATTTTTTGTTTTTCCCTTTTGCCCGCGTTGCTGTTTGCACAGCGCTATAATATTAAAACCTATTCCGTAAGTAACGGTTTACCCCAGGCTCAGGTTCATGATATCACGCAGACACAGGATGGCTATATCTGGATGGCTACCTACGGCGGCGGGTTGGCAAAATTCGATGGGACAGAGTTTACAAACTATACGATGAAAGAGGGACTCAAGGATAACCTTGTTGAAGCACTACTTGTTGATTCTAATGATAATCTCTGGGTTGCAACCGATAAAGGAGGGGTGGCCAGGTTTCAGGGAGACAGCTTGGTATATCCCATAAAAAATGATTCTCTCGATCAATATTCGATTGGGGGGATGAATCAGCTTAGTGACGGCAGTATATGGTTTGCTACATACAAGGGAGGGGTATTTATCTTGCAGGATAATAAAGTGGATCGATTAACAACTTCCGATGGGTTATCCGGCAATATTGTTTGGGATTTTTTGGAAAGAAGCACCGGTGATGTCTGGATAGCGACAGGGAACGGACTTTCGATTTATGACGGAAAGAAATTTAAAACCTACAGTAAAGGAGATGGACTTTCCGGAAATAGGGTGTATAAGATTATTGAACGTAAAAATGGAGATATTTGGCTTGCTACCGACAATGGGATAACGATCTGGAATGGTACCCGTTTTGAGCCGGTTAGATCTGTCAATGATAATAGCCTTGATAGTGTTTACGATATTATTGAAACATCTGATGGCAGGCTCTGGATTGCAACAAGATCCCAGGGAATTTACATCTTTGAAGAGGGGCAGTTCAGGCAAAGAACGGAGGAAAACGGTCTCAGCAGTAATAATACCTATAGTTTATTTGAAGATCACAATAACCAAGTTTGGATAGCTACTGATGAAGACGGTGTTAATCTGTATAAGGAAAATGGATTTGTTTTCTATAACACGGATGCCGGACTTACAACCAACGAAGTATTAAGCATTCATCGAGATATGGAAAATGTTCTTTGGCTGGGAACAACAGAAGGGTTAGTATCTTTTGATGGGAATATCTTTAAAAACCATCCGCTGCCTGAAGATTATTATAACCAATACATTTGGAATATTGTTGGGTTACCTAATGGTAAGAAACTTATTGCTATGCCGGACAGTACTCTCATGGAATTTGATGGTAAAACCTATACGAATTTTTCTGAGAAATATGGTTTAAAAGAACTTTATATCTATAACCTGATGGTCGACTCTTCTAATAACCTCTGGATTGGCACGGATACAGGTTTGTATAAAGTAAATCTGGAAAGTCGAGAGGCTAAGCATTTTTCTACTGATGATGGGCTTGCTGATGATTCAATTTTTCAAGTTTATGAAGATGAACAGGGCAGAATATGGGTTGGAACTTACTATGGTTTAAATCTCATTGACGGAGAAACTATAAAAACATTCAGAATTGAAGACGGACTTGTTCATAATCAGGTGAATTGTATAACGCAGGATGAGCAGGGAGGTATTTGGGTTGGAACCCGGGGAGGGGTATCTGTTTTAAAATCAGTAAAAAATAATGAGCTCGCTGATATCGATAGTTTTGACAAGGAAGATGGGATGAGGTTGTTGAATGCTCATTTTCTTTGGTTCGACGAAAATGGATTATTATGGCAGGCTACTAATGGTGGATTGCAAAAGCTTGATGTGAATACCTATCGTGAAACAGGGGATATGCCGATTACCCATTATCCCTTATCGGATGAAGGTATAGGGTTAGAGTTTAACTTTCAGGCTTTGGCCACTCAAGACCAGTCACAGGCTTGGATGGGTAGTATGAGTGGGTTGGTCGGTTTTAGGCCGGATGAATTGGGAGATATGTCTCTTGCAACATTAAATATTACAGATATTAAGGCAAATAGTGTGCCCGTAAATTGGTCTGATTATAATGATCAACTGCAATATCATAATGGAAGTCTTGACTTTCCTTCAGCTACGTTCCCGGCCGAGAAAAATATTTTTGAGTTTACTTACCGAGGGCTTTCATTTACAAATACCGAGAATATAAGATATCGTTATAAACTTGAGGGATTTAATGAAGATTGGATGCCGGTTACAAAAGAAAATTCGGCGGTATTCACAAATTTAGATCCCGGCGATTATACTTTTATTGTTCAGGCCCGAATGGGACAATCCGGCTGGAAAGCGAATGAAGCGAAATATAGTTTTTCAATTGCGGCTCCTTTTTGGCAAACGTATTGGTTTTTCAGCATCGTCGCCCTAATGTTTGCGGGGTTTGCTTATGCACTGGTACGGTATCGAATGCATAAGTGGGAGAAGCAGCAGCTTCAGCAGCGCGTTGATAAACAAACAGAACATTTAACGGCAGCTCTTAAAGAGAAAGAAGTGCTGATTAAAGAAATTCATCATAGGGTGAAAAATAATCTGGCTGTAATTTCCGGTCTGCTTGAATTGCAGATGGATCATGCCGATAACCAATTTGCCAATCGTGTTTTGTCGGAGAGCCAACGCCGTGTACAGTCTATTTCTATGATCCACGAAAAACTTTATCAGAATGAAAGGCTGGCCGAAATAGATTTCGAAAAGTACATTAATGAGCTTATTGATATTGTGGCCTACTCATTTAGTAATCCCAATAAAGATATCGAGGTAAATACAAATATTGATGACTTTAAGCTTGGAGTTGATCAGGGTATTCCCTGTGGATTAATCCTTAATGAGGTGGTCAGTAATGCCTTTGAGCATGCTTTTACCGACCAAGATTCTGGAATCATAGATATATCGATCTCATTAAATGAGAGCCAGAAAGTAAAAATTGCGGTTGAAGATAATGGAAAGGGGTTGCCCGGAGAGCATGAAGATTTTAGACATGAAAGTTTGGGGATCACCTTGATCGAGACGTTAGGGCAGCAACTTGAAGGAGAGATAGGGTGGAAGAGTAACGAAAGGGGAACCACATTTTTGCTCGAATTCGAAAAAGAAACCCCTTCCGTTAAACTTCCTGCGTAGGATTGTTACTTGCTTTTAAACTCTTCTATAAAGTTCTTGGTAAAATCAGAGAGCACTAATCGGCCGCTTATTTCCGCCCGTTCTTCCAGCAGCTCATCCCAGTTCTCGGTTCCTTTCCAAAGCACTTTTTTAAGTTCTTTCATGGCATCGGGACTGTAACCGGCAAGCTGTTTTGCCAACGATTCTACTTTCTCATCCAGGTCAAAGTGATTTTCGCAGACTTTTGAAAAGAGTCCATTTTCTCGAGCCCACTCGGCCGAGTTCCAGCTCGAAGCATCGACCGACAACGTGCTGAATGCTGAGGTTCCCACTTTGCGTTCTACGGCAGGACCAACTACAAACGGACCGATGCCTAATGCCAGCTCACTCAGCTTAATAGCCGCGGATTCGTGTGCTATGGTGTAATCTCCAGCTGATGCAATACCTACTCCGCCTCCTACCGTTTTCCCTTGCACGCGGACGATAGTAAGCTTGGGGCACTGACGCATAGCGTTAAGCACCAGTGCAAATCCCATAAAGAAATGTTTCCCTTCCTGGTAATTATCGATGGCAATAAGCTCATCAAACGAAGCCCCCGCACAAAAGGCGCCATCTCCCCGACTTTTAAGCACGATTGCATATGCATCGGGATTTTTGCCCATTTGGGTAATGGTATCGGCTAAATCCCGCAGCATTTTTCCCGGCAGAGAATTTCCCTTGGGATGATAAAATTCAATGGTTCCAATGTTGTTTTCAATATTGGTCGTAATTTCTCCGTTGTCAGGCATGGTTTATATTGGATTATTTTGAAATTTTTTATTTACAAGAATATCAGAATAGCCTTTGAATAAGCGTCAATAAGTTTACTCACATCTTCATGTTTTTGGAATAAGTTCAGACTCCTCTAAATAACCAAGATCCTTGGATAAAATGATATAATATCTACATTCTTCTAAAGAACCCTGAGAAATATTCATGAAACGCCCGTTATCCTTCTTGCCGCGTTTCTTAAAACCTTCTGCAATGTTTGCTGCTATAGATACAGCTGCTCTTCTAAATTGTGAAGTTAAACCATACAACTCTGTTTTTGGGAAATCCTCAGTTTGGGAATAAACTTATAAAACAAATTCATGTGCTTTTTGCCATACAATTAGATCCTTAAATGTTTTGGCTGGTTTCCTCATGATTTGTCTTATACATTCTGATTTCGGAATTTTGGATTCCTTAACAGCAAGATCAGTTTAAGGAGGCAGCCTTACATTAAAGTTCAATCTGTGCAGAGCTGTGGTAAACTAATCTTCATTTCCCTCAAAAATATCCATATCCAGTACTTCACGGCGTTTGATAAGTGTTAGAATCGTATATTCAGCGACTAACACGTCATCTTGGTTTGTGACTTCTACATCCCAATAAACAATTCCAAACGGAAATTTATCTTTAGCTTTTTTCTGACGGACCGTTTTCCGCTTCACGATCAGCTTGGCCTGGATGGTATCGCCGGGAGCAACGGGATTCGTAAATCGTAAATTTTCTAATCCATAGTTCAGGATTACCGGTCCCTCATCGGGATGAACAAAGAGCCCTGCCGCTCTTGAAAGTACAAAATAGCCATGAGCCACAATCTCACCAAAAAGAGAGCGCTCGGCCGCTTCCGGGTCGGTGTGAGCATAAAATTCATCACCGGATAAATCTGCAAATCGTTCAATATCTTCCTCAGTTACTGTGTGTGTGTCAGTGGTTCGTGCTTCTCCGACTTCCAAATCCTCAAAATACTGCTGAAAGGGATGAGTTTCAGCCTCTTTGGTTTCCGCTCCTTTTATGTATTGATTAGTAATGTTTGTCAGGGTTGTTGGTGATCCCTGAAGCGCCACACGCTGCATATTGTGGATAACAGCACGAGCACCTCCCAATTCCTGTCCGCCGCCGGCATGACCCGGTCCTCCGTGTACCATGTGAGGCATGGGCGAACCATGTCCCGTTGATTCATCCGCACAATCACGGTTAACCACCATAAATCGCCCGTGATAGGGGGCACAACCCAATGTGACTTCGCGGGCGATATCATCATTCGCCGTAAAAAGTGATCCCACCAGCGATCCATCCGCTTTGTTAGCCAGCTCGATCGCTTCTTCATTTGATTCGTACGGCATTACGGTGGTCATTGGTCCAAAAGCTTCCACTTTGTGAATATTATCGACCTCCAGCGGTCTGTGACAAAGCAGTACTTTGGGATTGGTGAAAGCCCCATTATGCTGACCATTGCCGTTACTGTATACTGATTCAGTCGTCTCCAGGAGGGACGAAACCTGCTGCTCAAAACGCTCTACTTGCGTGGCGCTGGCCAATGGACCCATTCGCGTTTCTTTTTGCCCCGGATCACCAACAGTTGTTTTCTGCAGACGATTTTTTAGTGCTTCAACAACGTCATTGACCCGTTCTTTTGGGACGATAGTCCTTCGTATTGCGGTACATTTTTGACCCGATTTTACGGTCATTTCATTGGCCACCTCTTTTATAAACAAATCAAACTCTTCCATATCTGGGGTGACATCCCCACCAAGAATGGAGCAGTTCAACGAGTCCGCCTCAAGGTTAAAGCGCACGTTATTGGCGACAATATTGGGATGGGATTTTAACTTCTGTCCCGTAGTAGCAGAGCCAGTGAAAGAAACCGAATCTTGGCTGTTTAGATGATCCAAAAGATCTCCCGGGACATCGGCGGCAATAAACTGAATAGCTCCTTCGGGGAGAAGATTCGATTCCAGCATATCCTTAAAAACCTTGTAAGCCAGATATGAGCCGGTGGGCGACGGTTTTATGATGGCTGGCATCCCGGAAATAATGCAGGGGGCCATTTTTTCCAGCATGCCCCAGACCGGGAAGTTAAAAGCGTTGATATGTACGGCTACACCCTGTCGTGGCACGCAAATATGCTGCCCAACAAAGGTCCCTTCGCGCGATAGTCGTTCATGGCCGCCTTCCACATGATAGGGAAGATCAGAAAGTTCAATGCGTGATTTACTGGACAGCGTAAACATACTGCCGATGCCGCCTTCGATATCAATCCAGGAATCCTGTCGGGTAGCTCCGGTATGCGTTGAGAGCTCGTAATAGTCTTCTTTACGCTCCAGCAGATGCTGAGCCAAAAACTTAATTTTAAAGGCCCGTTCATGAATGGACATTTTCCGAAGTTCGGGACCTGCTTTTTGACGTGCATATTTGCAGGCCCCCTTGTAGTCCAGATCGGCTTCCAACATCTGAGCCACCGGACCACCGGTAACTGCACTGATAAGATCTTTTGATTCTCCTCGATCAATCCATTCGCCTTTGATATAGCTTTTTACTTGCATGGTTAAATACTTTTAGGCCACTGGTTTACACAGAAAAAAACCGTTCTAATCTGTGAAGATCTGCGGCTAATTCTGATTATTTTTTTGTTTTCCCCACGTATCATAATTCGCTGATTGACTCGGTCGGTCTTTGGGTTCCTCCCGAAGTGGTTCACACTCTTTCAGAGAGTCATGCAGTTGCCCGGGCAGTTGTTGATATAGTTCTGTACCTTTCGTTTTCCATTTAATCATGTCATCGGAGACATCTTTTATAATTTTCGCAGGATTACCAACGACCAGTTTACGTTTGGGAATTTCCATTCCTTCTTTGAGAAATGACATAGCTCCGACAATGCATTCATCTCCCAACTCTACATTATCCATCACCACGGAATTCATCCCTACAAGGCAGTTGCGTCCAATATGAGCCCCGTGAATAATGGCACCATGACCGATATGAGCACTTTCTTCGAGTACTACCGTTACGCCTGGAAACATGTGGATGGTGCAATTTTCCTGTACGTTGCAACCATCTTTAATCACAATCTTACCCCAGTCGCCGCGAATAGCTGCACCGGGAGCAATGTAGACATCTTTATCGATGATCACATTTCCGGTCACCGCTGCCTGTGGATGCACAAACGCACTTTCATCGACCACCGGTTTGTATCCTTCAAATTCGTATATTGCCATAACAAAATCTCTGATTACCATTAAGGCATTAAGATCTCAAAAAATAATCATGCTTAATGCATTGAGTGACTTAGGGGTTATGAAGAATTACACTTTTTCTAAGATAACTGCCATACCCTGACCAACTCCAACACAGAGGGTACAAAGCGCATATTGTTCGTTTTGCTCATGCAGTTCAATCGAGGCTGTTTGAAGTAATCGAGCTCCGGACATGCCCAACGGATGTCCCAGTGCAATAGCGCCGCCGTTCGGGTTTACGCGCGGATCTTCATCCTCGATGCCTAACTGACGTAATACTGCCAAACTTTGTGCAGCAAATGCTTCGTTCAATTCAATAATACCTATATCATCAAGGGATAGATCGGTGCGCTTCAACACTTTTTTGGTAGCACCAACGGGCCCCATTCCCATAATACGCGGCTCAACACCAACGACTGCAGAAGCAACAATACGTGCCATCGGTTCTAAATCAAAATCTTCGATGGCAGAATTACCGGCCACGAGCATAGCACAAGATCCGTCATTAATGCCACTGGCATTTCCCGGGGTTACAGATCCATCCTCACGAAAAACAGCTGGCAGTTTACTGAGTACATTAACGGTGGTATTGGGGCGAACAAATTCATCTTTTTCAAAGATAATAGGATCACTTTTCCGCTGCGGGATTTTCACCGGCATAATCTCTTTAGCCAGTCGTCCGCTATCGGTAGCACGACCCGCTTTTTGTTGCGACCAAGCTGCAAATTTATCCTGGTCCTCGCGACTTACGCCAAATTTATCGACAATATTTTCAGCTGTTTCGCCCATTGCCTCGCTGCCATACTGCTCATCTATTTTAGGGTTTACAAAACGCCATCCAAAGGTCGTATCATGCATTTCAGTATTTCCGGAGTAAGCAGCTTCTCCTTTACCAAGCACCATCGGTCCGCGGGTCATGTGTTCCATTCCGCCGGTGATAAACAGATCACCTTCGCCCACCTTAATAGATTTATAGGCCATAACCGCACTGCTCATGCCCGAAGCACAAAGTCGATTTACGGTTTCACCCGGGACCGAGGTCGGGAGTCCTGCCAGTAGCGCAGCCATCCGTGCCACGTTCCGATTATCTTCCCCGGCTTGGTTTGCACATCCAAAAATAACATCTTCAATGCGTTCGGGATCAATATCATCATTTCGATTCATTAATTCTTCAATCGTCAATGCCGCAAGATCATCGGCTCGAATAGGGGAGAGAGCCCCTCGATATTTTCCAATGGGGGTTCGAATAGCATCAATAATATAGGCTTCAGACATAAAGAGTAGTGAGTTGTGACTATCGAGTATTGAGACAGGTCGATTTTATCTGTGCATTCTCATAACTCAATATCATGTTCTAATTATCTTCTTTAAAATGGTATTCTTGTGTTCTGAAAACGGTTCCGCGAAAAAGGGCTACTTGCTCATTTTTTTGGTTTTTAATACTGATGTTATAAACACCAATACGTCGGCCCAGGCTGAGCTCCTCCGTTTCTGCAGTTAGGGTATCATTGGGCAAAACCTTTTTCATAAATGAAATATTGTTTTCCATGGCAACGGCGACCCGGCCATAGCTGTTGGAGGCAAAGGCCAGGGCACTGTCGGCCAGTGAGAAAGTGACGCCTCCGTGGCAAACATTGAATCCGTTCGTCATTTCTTGTCTAACTTTCATCTCAAGTTTCGCATAGCCGGGCTTGATCTCAATGACCTCAATGCCCAGCCATTGACTGAAGGCATCATCCGCCATCATTTTATCAACTACGTTTTCAGCTAATTTCTGCTTGTTCATTTGGCCACTGTTTTACACAGGTCAGCACGGATTAAATCAGTCAATATTCGTGAATATCTGCGGCTAATAAAATGTACTGTTATTTCGCACCTTTCTCTTCAATAATGGATTTGGGCGGTATCGATCCTCCCGGTATTCTGTCTGCAATCGCGAAATGCGATCAAGAACCTGCTGCAAGCCAATTTGATCAGCCCATTTCAATAAACCTTTGGGATAGTTGACGCCTTTGGTCATGGCTAAATCCACATCCTTAACCGTAGCCACATTCATAAATACGGCATCAGCGGCTTCGTTGATTAGCATAGCTAAGATTCGATCGACAATTTTTTGTCCAAGTTCTTTGTCTTTGGTTGGTTTGGGATTCTCAGCGTCATCGCCATATTCGTAGAATCCTTTGCCAGTCTTTTTTCCTAACCAGCCAGCTTCAACAAGTCTTTTCTGCGTGAAGGAGGGTTTGAATCGGGGATCATAGAAAAATTCTTTAAACACCGTCTCGGTTACTTTGTAATTCACATCGTGACCAATGAAATCCATTAGTTCGAAAGGTCCCATTCGAAATCCGCCAATTTCCTTCATCGCCCAGTCGATAGTGGGGACGTTGGCTACGCCTTCTTCGTATTGACGAATAGCCTCACTGTAAAACGGACGCGCTACACGGTTGACGATAAAGCCGGGCGTATCTTTGGCTAAAACGGTCGTTTTTCCCCAGTCGTCGATCTGCTTTCTGGCTGATTTTGTGGTTTCATCGGAAGTGGCAATGCCGGGAATAATTTCCCCCAGGGGCATAATGGGCGCCGGATTAAAAAAGTGAATCCCCAGGAATCGTTTGGGCTTCTTAAGTGCTGATGAAATCGAAGCAATGGACAGGGAGGAGGTATTGGTAGCCAGAATGCAATCACGAGAAACAATACCCTCCAAACGCTGAAAGACATCCTGTTTGATGTCCAGATCCTCAATCACAGCTTCTATGACCAAACTACATTCACCAAAATTAGTGAGATCTTCTTCAAAGTGGATACGGTCCATGACTCCATCCACTTCTTCTTGGGTCATACGATCTTTTTCAACCTGACGCTGCAGTATTTTACGCAGAGCATGTTTAGCTTTTCCCAACTGATCAGGATAAGCATCATATAAATACACTTTGTGATTGTTTTGGGATGCAATCTGGGCAATGCCCTGACCCATGGTTCCGGCGCCTACTACACCAATGATCTCATCTTTCATTTTTCTTGATAGTTGTTTTTGAATTCTTGCACTCTGAAAATAATGATTTCAATTCTAAAACCAACTCAGCAAATTTTAAAAAGAGGCGCCAACATAGAGAAAAAATGTCCCTGAAATTGAAACAAAGATTTATTTACCCTTAAACTCAGGTTTTCTTTTTTCCAGAAAAGCCTGAACCCCTTCGTGATAATCATCAGTTTGGCCGGCCTCGGTTTGCAGATCAGCTTCCAGCTCAAGATGTTTATCTAAATTATTAGATAACGATTGGTTGATAGCCTCTTTGTAGAGTGCAAAGCCTTTGGTAGGCATTTGGGCCAACTTTTGACAGACGGATTGAGCCTGATCCATAAGTTCGTTGGCTTCCACTGCCTTATAAATAAGTCCCATTGCTTCGGCCTTTTTAGGAGATATTTTCTCATCCAGCAAGTACATGGCATTGGTTCGTTGCAGGCCAACTAATCTCGGAAGGAAAAACGTACCACCGCTGTCAGGAATCAATCCAAGTTTGCTAAACGATTGCACGAAAACAGCTTCGTTGGATGCAAGTACGATATCGCAGGCGAAAGCGATGTTAGCGCCGGCTCCGGCTGCTGTTCCATTTACGGCACAAACAACAGGTTTGTCAAGCTCCCGAATGGCATTGATAATAGGGTTATAACTTTTTCGAACGGTTTTACCAAGTTCATAATCGTCTCCCTTATCAACAACTTCCGGCAAATCTTGTCCGGCGCAAAATGCCTTCCCATTGCCGGTGAGCAACACACAACGAACATTTTCATTTCGCGTTGCATTGGTAAGTTCTCGTTGTAGCTCTTTAGCCATCGGCTCTATAAAGCTGTTGAGCTTATTGGGACGATCCAGAGTGATAGTCAGAATATTATTCTCAAGAGAAGTAGAAATAAATTCACTCATATAGTTTAATATTTTTAGCAGCGGATTTTTGAACGGATTAAAATAGCTGTTGTAATCAGCATAGATCTATGGGCTATATGCATTTAAAATGTTCAAAGGGCTCGTCGCAGTCGTGACAATAATATTGCGATTTACAAGCTGTGGAGCCAAACTCACTTTGCAGTTCGGTATTCGTTGAATCGCAATAGGGACAGGGAATAACCCGACTTGATCCCTTAATATTTTTTAGAAAATCATCATCCTTTTCCATCTTGCCCGGAGGCGCAATACCATACTCCTGCAATTTCTTTTTGGCTTCATCCGGCATCCAGTCGGTAGTCCAGGTTTCAGAAAAATCTTTAATAATCTCAAAGTTTTGAATGCCGTTTATGCGCAGTGTTTTCTCAATTTCGTTCTCTATGGCTTTCATCGCCGGACATCCGGAATAGGTAGGGGTGATGCGTACCATAACCGTACCATTATCAATAGTCACTTCCCGGGCAATACCGAGTTCTATGATCGACAATACCGGGATTTCAGGATCCTTTACCTCAGAAAGCAGATCCCAAATCTCATCTTTATTATATGTGGTTACAGAAGCCATAACATACCATTAACGTTGTACTGCTAAGGATTATTAGTGTGGTAATGTTACTAACTAACAACCGATAACAGTAAATTACTCCCAGTTGGCATCGGGATACGAGCGCCGCAAGTGCTGCATTTCGGCCAGCAGGTGCCCCAGATGTTCGGTGTGCAACCCCTTGCGACTGCCTTCTACCATAAATTGATCCCAATCAGGGACATCCAAAGTCGCTTCTTCAAGGGTATCGGTCACTAAGTCTTTCCAGTCCGATTTAAAGGTTGTCGTATCAGCAGCTAATCCCTCATTTTGTAATAAATCGTCAATTTCATCTTGGTAAAATAGTTCGCCGATGTAAGTCCAGATATCGTCAAAGGAATCCTGAATACGTTGATGACTTTCTTCGGTACCGTCCCCGAGTCGTAATACCCACTCGCGGCTGTGACGAAGGTGATACTTTACTTCTTTAAAATGCTTTTCAACCATTCCACGGAACTGCTCATCTTCTACATCAGATAGCAGTTGATACAGATAATAGCTGTAAGAGGAAAACAAAAACTGTCGGGCAATGGTAAATCCGAAATCACCTTTTGGCAGTTCAACAAGCTTTAAATTTTTGTATTCGGGATCGTTTCGGAAATAGACTAAATCGTCGCGGTGCCGTCCCTCACCCTCAATTTCAACAGCATACTCATAGAGATTAGCTGCGTGACCAATATAATCCAATGAAATATTAGCTAACGCAATGTCTTCCTCTAAGATTGGCCCGTGTCCGCACCATTCCGAGAGTCGGTGTCCCAAGATAAGGCGGTCATCAGCCAACCGTACCAAGTATTCAAATAGGGCTTCCTGTTTTGTTACATTTGTTGATTTAGCAGCTGTAGTACTCATGATCGTCGTTTTGTAGCTCTGGGTACACTGTAAAATTGAGGGTGTCGGTATGGCTTGTCATCGGCTGGATCAAAAAAGGGTCCGGCGTCTTCACCTTTGGATGCTACAATTTGGTCGCTGGGCACTACCCAAATATTTACGGCTTCTTTACGCCGAGCATATACATCGCGTGCATTTTCTAAGGCTTTTTCGGCATCTGGAGCGTGCAAGCTACCCGCATGTTCATGGGGTTTGCCGTCACGTGGCTGGGTGAATACCTCCCAGAGCGGCCACTGCGTGTCTTCTTTTTCTGATTTTGTTTTGTGGTTGTTCATGTTGTTGTATGTAATAAGATTGACTCTAAAAAAGTAACGATGATCTAACTTGCTTTTTCTTCACTCAATTTCTGTTTCCCAGCATATTCTTCAGCTGCTTCGCGCACCCATTTGCCATTTTCATGGGCTTCACGACGTGCTTTCATCCGTTCTTTGTTCATAGGTCCATTGCCTTTGACCACATTCCAAAACTCATCCCAGTCAATTTCTCCAAACTCCCAGTGACCAGTTTCTTCATTGTATTCTAAATCAGGATCCGGAATTTCAAGCTCTACGGTATGGGCTTCTTGCACATGACGGTCAACAAAGCTTTGGCGAAGTTCATCATTCGTTTTTGATTTTACGCCCCACTTAATCAGCTCAGCACTGTTGGGTGAATCTTCATCATGAGGACCGAACATCATTAGGGTTGGCCACCACCAGCGATTGACCGCATCTTGAATCATATCCTGTTGCTCAGGAGTACCATCGGCCATTGTCGCTACCATTTCGTAGCCTTGTTTCTTGTGGAAACTTTCTTCTTTACAGATACGCACCATCGCCCGAGAATACGGGCCATAAGAACTGCGAGCTAACATAGTTTGATTAATGATTGCAGCCCCATCTACCAGCCAGCCGATTACGGCCACATCCGCCCAGGTAAGCGTTGGATAGTTAAAAATGCTTGAATATTTTGCCTTACCTTCGAGCAGCTGGTCGATAACTTCTTGTCGACTTGCCCCTAAGGTTTCAGTAGCACTGTATAGGTAAAGTCCATGTCCCGCCTCATCCTGTACTTTGGAAAGCAGAATCATCTTTCGTCGAAGGGAGGGCGCGCGGGTAATCCAGTTGCCTTCTGGTAGCATACCCACCACTTCAGAATGCGCATGCTGTGACATCATCCTGATAAGTTGCTGTCGGTAGCGATCAGGCATATCATCTTTAGGCTCAATTGTTTCTCCGTTATCGATACGTTCCTGAAAAGTTTTCATCTTGTTTGGTCACTCATAATTTACATTTTTGAAACCGGTTTCACTCGAACATATACATGAACATCAAATTAAACAAATACATTCAGTACAACGTGCTGAGATCATTAATCTTATAAGCAATATGGGAAGATAATTAAATAATTTGAGACGTAAACCGTTGGATACTATATTATCTTATATTAAACATAAAAAAAGAAAGAGGAGAACATAGGATGGGAGCACAACCTAATCAGACCGCTACTTTAGACCGACCAGTTGAGGAGGAATTTGATGACCATCTCGGCTTACAGGATGTTGATTATATAGAGCATTATGTAGGAAATGCCAAGCAAGCCTGTCATTTTTATCAAACGGTTTTTGGATTTGAACTGAAGGCCTACAGTGGGTTGGAAACCGGAAACAGAGATCGGGTTTCCTATCTGCTGCAGCAAGGAAATATCCGTTTTTTGGTGACTTCTTCGCTAAACAGCCGTTCTCCTATTGCCAAGCACATTGCTCAACATGGAGATGGCGTACATGATATAGCTATGCATGTGGAAGATGTGGATCGAGCCTATAAAGAAACCGTTAAGCGTGGAGCGAAGGGGATGGAAAAACCACATGAGCTTGAAGATGAGCATGGAACTATCCGCAAAGCAGCTATTGCTACTTATGGAGATACTATTCACACCTTGATCAATCGGTCGAATTATGAGGGGATTTTTATGCCCGGATTTGAACCCACGGAATCTCCGATTAAAAATATAGATCCGGTAGGTGTACAGTACGTGGATCACTGTGTTGGGAATGTCGAAAAAGGAAAGATGAATGAGTGGGTTGATTTCTACCGTGATGTGATGGGTTTTACGCAGTACATTCATTTTGATGATCAAGATATTTCGACGGAATATTCGGCCTTGATGTCCAAGGTGATGGCGGGGGGACGTGGGATGATTAAATTTCCGATTAACGAACCAGCTGAGGGCAAAAAGAAGTCTCAGATCGAAGAATTTCTGGATTTTTATGAAGGCCCCGGGGTGCAGCATATCGCTTTACTGACGGGCGATATTATCAAAACCGTGAAGGAGCTAAAAGGACGGGGACTCGAATTTTTACATGTTCCTACGACATATTACGAGCAGTTAGAAAATCGCGTCGGAAAAATTGACGAGCCCATTACTGAGTTGCAGGAATTAGGTATTCTTGTTGATCGTGACAATGAAGGATACTTACTGCAGGTTTTTAGCAAGCCGGTAGTAGATCGACCGACCTTCTTTTTTGAGATCATTCAGCGAAAGGGTGCTCGAGGATTTGGAAAAGGAAACTTTAAAGCACTGTTTGAGGCTATTGAACGTGAGCAGGATAAACGAGGAAATCTTTAAGGCAGTTATGAGTCTTGAGTAGTGATAATTTCAAGACTTATGACCCATTATCCAAGACTAAAAATGAGGTATCAATAATGATTTATCATCAGTTAGGAAAAATTCCACATAAGCGTCACACCCAATTTCGTCGACCAGATGGAGAGCTCTATCAAGAGCACCTGTTTGGTGCCGAGGGATTTCATGGTGTGTCATCATTGATGTATCACCATAATCCGCCTACCAAAACATTCAAGGTAGAAAAAGGTGAAGAAGTGAAAATTGAAAAGTGGGATGAAGGTATGCTGCGTCATCATCACCTGCGTACGTCCAATATCGAGAAGGGCGGCGATCCGGTAATGGGCCGTAAAGTGTTGCTGTATAATAATGATGTACAGATTGGAGCCGTTCGCCCCACCGAGCCGATGGATTATTTTTATAAAAACGGAGAGCATGATGAGTTACTGTTCATCCATGAAGGTGAAGGCTATGTACAAACTATGTTTGGTAAGCTTGAATTCGGTTGGGGGGATTACATCTATATGCCGCGCGGTACGATATACCAGATGGTTTTTGAAACAGATGAAAATCGTATGCTCACGGTTGATTCTACGGGTCCGGTGGATATACCTGATCGGTATTTATCCGATAAGGGACAATTTTTAGAAAACAGTCCTTTTTGTGAACGTGATATTCGTCGCCCGGAAGGGCCGATTTTCGTGAATAAACAAGGGGAGTTTGAAGTCCGCATCAAAAAGCAGGGACGATATACCTCGTATTGGTACGAGCATCATCCCTTTGATATAGTGGGCTGGGACGGCTACCTGTATCCCTGGATTTTTAACATAAAGGATTTTGAGCCGATTACCGGACGGGTCCACCAGCCGCCGCCGGTGCATCAGACATTTAAAGGGGACAATTATGTAGTATGTTCATTTTGTCCGCGTAAGTACGATTACCATCCGAAATCGATTCCGGCGCCTTATGCGCACTCTAATGTAGATTCTGATGAAGTGCTTTACTATGTACAGGGGGATTTTATGAGTCGAAAAGGCGTGGAAGAAGCAAGTATTACCCAGCATCCCGGCGGTATTCCACATGGACCGCACCCCGGGAAATATGAGGGCAGTATCGGTAAGGAAGGTACGGACGAATATGCGGTGATGATCGATACCTTTCATCCGCTGCATTTGACCACCGAAGCCAAGAAACTGGATGATGAAAGTTATCCATATTCCTGGAATGAAGATGCTGATAGAGAACAAGTGGAAGCCGAAGAGTAATTCCTTTTTAGCTATCGAATGGTCAAAGCCTGCCAGGTAAAAACTTGGCGGGCTTTTTTATGGTCAGTGTTTTTTTTGGAATTACATTAGCTCTAACTATTTGATTTTACTTAATTAGCCCTGCTTTTATATATTACTATAAACATTCAAATGGGATGAGCCAAAAGATCATCACTGTCATATTATTCCTAACTGTCTTTTGGGGAAAATCTCAAGGACAGATTAAGATTCCGACAAATCTCACCTTTTCGGATACGTCATTAGTACATACGTTAATTGATTCAAGTTTTGAACTTTCTTTTGCTGATCCGGATCGGGCGATAACGTTTGCCGGGCAAGCACTCGAAATTGCTCAGGAAATTAATTACCCCGAAGGTATTGCCAAGGCACATCGTGAGCTGGGGTATTCGAATGGAGTGATGGGAAATTTTGAAGAAGCACTCAATCACCATCAAAAGGGTATTTCCTATAATCGTAAATCAGGGGATACGCTTGGTATAATATCACAACTTAATGACATAGGAAATCTGTATAAGACTCAAACGCAGTATGATACAGCACTGGAATATTTTTTTCAGGCGCTCGAGTTGAGTGAGGCTAATGATGCGGAGCGTGCTATAGCTTCAATAGCCGGAAATATAGGCCTGGTTTATTTTGAGTTGGAGAATGAAGAAAGGGCAGAGGAATTTTATAAGCGTGCTTTGGAAATTAATCAGCGGTTGGACAATCGACATGGCATGTCGATTAATTACAACAATCTGGGGTTGTTGTATGGCGATCAGGGGAATTATGGGCAGGCGTTGGAGTATCATTCCAAAGCACTTAAGATACGCCGTGATTTGGAATATACTATCCGAATCGCAAACAGCTTGAACAATATTGGGCGAATATATATGCAGCAAAATAGTTATGATGATGCTATGGATTATCTAAATCGCGCTTTGAAGTTGAATGATGATCGGGACCCCGATCTCACTTCGATCATCCACGAAAATTTGGCGAAGGTGTATTATTCCTCAAAAAGGTATGATTCGGCGTTGGTTCATGCTGAAAAGACGTTGAACCTTTCCCGGGATTTTGGCACCAAGCTTGGGGTAAAAGTGGGTTACGAACTGCTTTCGGATATATATAGCGCTATCGGAAATTACGAAGAGGCGTATAACCACCAGAAAAAATTGAGGGCCGTCGAGGATAGTATTCTGAATGAGGAGAAGTCGCGACAGATTAACGAACTGCAGACCAAATATGAGACGGCTCAAAAAGAAAAGGAAATTGCGCTACTCGATAAAGAGAATCAGCGCGAAACGCTCATGAGGAAGGTTTTTCTGGCCGGGTTGGTGATGGTTGGTATCATTGGATTTTTGATTTATAACCGACAGCGACTGAAGATCAATAAAAATCAGACAGAACTTGAAAATATTCGTTTGAAGGAAAGACAGTTGGAAAAGGATCTTGAGTTCAAAAATAAACAGCTTACGACTCACACATTGCACTTGGTGCAGAAAAATGAGACGATGAAAGAGCTCAAAAATAAGATTACTACAATTTGTCGGCAGGATAATAGAGACATCAATAAGTCGCTGCAAAAGTTGCGAAACATGGTGAATTATAGCTTTAGTCTTGATGATGACTGGGAGCAGTTCCGCCTCTATTTTGAGGAAGTGCATACCGACTTTTTCAATGTCCTGAAAGAACAGTATCCTGATCTAACTCCTAACGAACTGCGACTTTCGGCACTGGCAAAATTGAATTTATCGATCAAAGAGACCGCCACTATTTTAGGTATTACACCCAATAGCGTAAAAACGGCTCGCT
Organism: Fodinibius sp. SL11; assembly: GCF_052060035.1. Classification (NCBI taxonomy): domain Bacteria; kingdom Pseudomonadati; phylum Balneolota; class Balneolia; order Balneolales; family Balneolaceae; genus Fodinibius; species Fodinibius sp. SL11. Next base: position 28,583 of record NZ_JBPOEA010000001.1, read on the forward strand.
ACCGTCTTCGAAAAAAGCTGGACATCGAGACCAAAGAAAACCTCACCGAGTTTATGATGGCAATTGAGAAGAGAGAGGCAGGACAAGAAAGTTAATAACCTTTGTTTAAAGCTGTTTGTGGTTGTTTTAACGTACTGTTTACCTATTGTTTACCTTCCTGAAATTGCCCTTTTCCATCATGGGAGATAGGTTAGTATTTGTCGGATATGTCGACTTTAAACCAACTAAATCCAAACGCTATGTATGACTACTTTTCAGTATTTATTGCACCTGTTTTAATACTCTTGATGTTGCCGGCTTTACTAATAGCTCAGGACCAAAGTGATGCTTTTGTACGGAATATAGACACAGAAGAACTTGAATGGGGAGGGTGTCCCGAATTTATGCCGCAAAGCTGCCGCATTGCAGTTCTTCAGGGAAACCCCGCCCATCCCAATGCAGATATTTTCTTCAAATTGGAAGGGAATACAAAAGTGCCCAATCACTGGCATCATTCTGCGGAGCGCATGGTGTTGGTAGCGGGGGAAATGGAAGTTGAATATGAGGGACAGCAACCCAAAGTGATAAATATCAATTCTTATGCATATGGACCGGCTGAGCACCGCCATAAGGCAGCGTGTATCTCGGAGGAGCCATGTGTGCTTTTTATTGCTTTTGAGGAACCCATCGACGCTTTTGCTGTTAAGTGATCTGTTTTGGATAACAGGTGGGATCTCTTCGGTCTTATTTTCTAAATCGGAACTACGAATCTTGATATGATGAAAAAACTAATCGCATTTATTTATGGAATTATTTGTTATCTAATTTTCTTTGGAAGTTTTCTGTGGTTGATACTTTTCCTTGGAAATTTTGAAGCCTATGCGCCCACAAAAGTGAACTCGGGCGCAGCAGCACCGCTGGTCCAATCTCTATTTGTTAACGTAGGATTGATAGCCCTGTTTGGGATTCAGCACACAGTAATGGCACGGAAATCTTTCAAAAATTGGTGGACAAAATTGGTGCCCAAACCGGTAGAACGAAGTACCTATGTATTGTTTTCGGCCATTGCACTAATTTTGATTCTTTGGTTCTGGCAACCGTTGCCCGAAACAATTTGGAAAGTCGAAACAGCGGGGGTCTCGTTGGTACTGCAGTGGGGATTCTGGCTGGGTTGGTTGATTGTATTCCTTTCAACCTGGATGATCGATCACTTTAATCTATTTGGTATCAAACAAGTCTGGAATTATTTAAGGGATAAAGAGCAAAGCCCGCCGCAATTTATGGAACCCGGATTTTATAGATATGTCCGTCATCCGCTTATGCTCGGATTTTTAATTGCATTCTGGTCGGTACCGCAAATGACCGTTGGACATTTAGTATTTTCTTTTGGAATGACGATCTATATCATTGTTGGTGTGTATTTCGAAGAGAAGGCAATGATCCGTCGCTTTGGGGATGAATATATCGAATATAGTGAGCGGGTACCTAAATTTTTTCCCGGTTTTAAATGGAATACAAATCCTAAAGAAGAGGAGTTTGTACAGGTACGGGAAGAAAGTTAGATATTTCTTTAAGATGAATAAAAACAGTAGTATAGATGGGTGTATATTGCCCAGTAATTAAAAATATTTAAAATGATAAACAACAGGGAGAGAATCTTATGGCTGATCCAGAAACGATTAAAGAAGCTTTTCAACGAAATCAAAAGGCATTACAGATGCGTCCGTCGAAAGCCAAAAGTACAGCGAAAACTAAAGTACGATTATTTGATGGAACGACCTGTGTAGTAGAGCATAAGCACTGGAAATTCAAAGTTGATATCGGGAAAGCAGAGGGTGGCAATGATGCCGGTCCGGGTCCCGGTATTTTGGAACGCGGCGCGTTGGGCAGTTGCTTGGCAATTGCCTATTCGCAGCGTGCAGCTGTGTTAGGCATCCCGATTCATAATATAGTAATTAATATTGAGTCCGATTTCGATGCTCGGGGCATGTTGCATCTTAGTGATGATCCGCCCGGTTTTGATGCCCTGCGGTACAAAGTATATATCGAAAGTCCGGCTCCGAAAGATCAAATCATGCAGATGATCGAGGAGGCAGATAGGCACAGCCCGGTGCTTGATGATTTTAGGCGGGCTATTCCGGTAGAGCGAGAAGTGGCGATTAAATCCACAAATCCGGAGGTTACATCATGACAAAGCAAGATTTAGAATTTGTGGCTCAACAGCTATGCAAACCATCGGGAGATTTTGCTGAAACAATTGGCCAAAAAATGGATGAAGTGAACGAACCACTCTTTGACCTGACATTGGCCGCGATGGATCCAGAATCCGGAGATCAAATCCTGGAGGTTGGTTTTGGTACGGGTAAGTACATCGAGCGACTTTTTCGGGGCAGCGAAAATCTACAGGTTACTGGGATTGATTATTCCAGTGAGATGGTAGAAATGGCCCGGAAAAACAATCAAAATGCCATTACCGACGGACAGCTTGAGGTGCAATTAGGCCAAAGTGATGATTTGCCGTTTCCAGAAGCATCTTTCGACAAAGTCTTCTGTAATATGGTGGTTTATTTTTGGGATGATCCGGCGCCTCATTTGCAAGAGGTCAAGCGAGTGTTAAAGCCTGGAGGACTATTTTTTACAGGGATTAGAGCTCGAGAGAGTATGCTTAATTTTCCATTTGTTGATCATGGATTTAGGCTTTACTCACTTGATAAATGGAAAGAAATCCTTGGAGAAAATGGATTCTCATTTGTGAGGACGACCTCGGCACTGGATCCGGCCATCGAAGTCGATGGTAGTGAGACGCAGCTTAGGTCGTATTGCGTAGTTGCTGCTAATTAAGAAATATTAAAATCAACAAGATAGTTAAAAAACAATGAAACCCGATTTACAGCGTAGAGTACAGCGATACGGATGGGATTATTCTTCGCCATATTACCAAAAGGGATGGGAGCGACAATTACGTCCCGCACAACAAAAATTGATCGAGGAAATTGATTTGCAGCTCGGAAAAAAGGTGCTGGATATTTCCTGTGGTACTGGACTGGTAACTTATCCAATTGCAAAAGCAGTGGGAGTAGAAGGTGAAATTATTGGCATTGATCTGTCCGAAAAGATGATTGAAAAGGCACGGAATATTTTCAACGATAGGGAGATAAAAAATGTGGAGTTTAGGCACATGGATGCAGAAGAGTTGGATTTTGAAGATGCTTGCTTTGACATCGGCGTCAACTCGTTGGGGTTGATGTATTATCCGAATCCGGATAAAGCAATTCAGGAAATGCATCGGGTTACAAAACCAGGTGGACGTGCGGCAGCATTGGTTTGGGGGCGTCGCAAAGCTTGCGGGTGGGCTGCGATTTTTCCGATCGTGGATCGTCGCGTGGAGTCAGATGTGTGTCCGCTATTTTTCCAGCTTGGTACAGGAGATACGTTAGCCCAAGAGTTTAAAGACGCTGGTTTTGTGGATATAGAGTCGGAGCGATTTGAGGTTTTACTGCCGTACGAAACGGATGAGGAAGCCCTTATTAGCGCATTTCAGGGTGGAGCAGTAGCTTTGGCATATCGCAAGTTTGACGAACAAACCAAGGAGGGTGCACATGCAGAATATATTGAATCCATACAGCCTTTTAGTAGTGGCACCGGATATGAGATTCCCGGAGAATTTGTGATCGTGTCGGGTAATAAGTCCGGATAAAAAAAATTGTTTTAAATCAAGTATGATTAAGGTGGATATCATGTTAAGGATTAGGTTATTTTTTTGGATATGCATCGAATATTTACCGATTGCAAACACCTATTAAAACGTGAATTCGTTGCTTCTTAAGCGCCTTGGAATTACAGTCACTTTTTTTTGTGTTTAATAGAAGCAAAACGAAAACAAAAAAGAATGTTGGCAGAGATTGGAATAAGGCTATGAGCAATATTTTAATCACTGAATTGAAAAATCAGGGTCCGGGAGATATTCTTGGTGCTATTGGTGGCGAAACGGATATCGATCCCGGAATTATTGGAAACATTGATATTAATGGTTCCAAAGCTTTTGTAGAAGTAAGTAATGGTAAGGCGGCAGAACTGGCAACTCAACTGAATGGAAAAAAGGTGGGCCATTCCAGAGTGTCGGTCCAAAATATTGACGAAAATGATTTTGCGGATATTGAAACAATATTTGATTATGTGAACCACTTCCAGCGACTGGTTGAGTTGGAGCGCGAAGCGGAAATGCGGGAGCATGAGGAAAGTATTCGAACCCTTTCTGGCCAACAGCGGGAGGCCGAAGGCAAAGCGATTCTCCATTTGAAGGGGCGTGATGAAGGCAATGCCCTGGAAGGAAAGCTTGTAAAATTTATGCGTCAGTACCAGGGAGAGCCGCTACCCGATACCGAAATATCTGTAGGCGATTTAGTGATGATCTCCCGTCGCGATCCACTGTTAAGTGATAATCCTACAGGAACGGTCGTGCAAAAGACCAATTATTCGATTACCGTTGCTTTTGATCAGCCCCGTAGCTTTATATTTGGTAAGGGGTTACGGATGGATCTATATGTCAATGATATTACGTACCAGCGGATGAACGAAGCTTTGGAGAAACTGCAAGGAGCAACTGGTCGTTCGGATACTTTGAGAAATATCATTGTTGGAATTAGCGATCCGCCCAAACCTAAAAAAGCAGAGGTGGATAAGTGGTTTAATCATAAGCTTAACGAGTCGCAGCAAGAAGCGGTAAGTTATAGCCTCGGTGCTAAAGACTTTCATCTTATCCATGGACCGCCTGGTACGGGCAAAACCACGACGGTTATTGAAGTAATTGAGCAGGCGGTCGCCAATGGACAGAAAGTACTTGCTACGGCGGCCTCGAATATTGCCGTTGACAACATGCTGGATTTTTTGCTTGACCGAGGAGTTAAAGCAGTTCGGGTGGGCCATCCGGCACGGGTGACTCCACAGCTAAAAAAACATACCCTTGATAGTCTGATTGAAGAAAATGACAAATACCAACAGTCTGAGGAGTTGAGAGCTCAGGCGTTTGAAGAAAAAGAAAAACAGGATGAGTATACGTATCCATCGGGGAAATTTCGGCGCGGAATGAGTAATACCAAGATTAGGAAGCTTGCTGAACAGGGGCGTGGTTCCCGTGGGGTATCCAAGGATAAAATTCAGGACATGGCGAAGTGGCTTAAAATTCAAGATAAAGTGGAACACCTTTTTGATAATGCTGATGAGTTGCGCGAAGATGCTGTAAATCAAATCATGGAACAAAAGCAGGTTATTTGTACAACCAACAGTACAGCGGGAAGTGAATTGCTGGATGATCGTAATTTTGATCTCGTGGTGATTGATGAGGCAACGCAATCAACCGAACCAAGTTGCTTAATTCCCATTACGCATGGCCAGAAAGTTGTCATGGCCGGTGATCATCGACAGTTGCCACCTACGGTAAAGAACCTCAAAGCTGCCAACAAAGGATTGGAGGATACGCTATTTGAGCAACTTGCTGAATCCCATCCTGAAATCAAGAACATGTTGCAGATCCAGTATCGCATGCACGAAAAAATTATGAGATTCTCCAATAATGAGTTCTATGACGGAGTGTTGTCGGCTGATGAAAGTGTAAAAGAGCATACGCTTGAGGATTTTCAGCTGGATGTCAATAGCTTTGATAACGAAATGATGTCGATCTTGGACCCTGGTGAAGCCCTCGTATTTGTAGATACCTCTGGGCGCGATGCAGAGGAGCGGACCAAACAGGGATCGACCTCCAAAGAAAATCCGGAAGAAGCATTATTGATAAAACAAATGGTAAATAGCTTGCTGCGATCAGGTATGCAGGCAAAAGATATTGCGGTAATTAGTCCCTATAAGGATCAGGTTGATCTGTTAGACCGCGAAGTGGATACCGAAAATCTGGAGGTAAAGTCTGTTGACGGATTCCAGGGACGCGAAAAGGAAGTGGTAATTATCTCGCTGACCAGAAGCAACAAGAAAAATGCCATAGGTTTTTTGAAGGATGTGCGCCGACTTAATGTTTCATTGACTCGGGCCAAGCGAAAGCTGATTGTTGTTGGAGATAGTTCTACCGTGGCATCTCATGAAACCTATGAACGTTTTCTTGATTATGTACGAGATGAAGGAAGTGTGATAGAAGTGTAGTTGTAGAATAGCTATTTCTGCCTGCTCAGCTCTTCAGCAGCTATTAGGGCTTTATACACATTAACTACTCCGTCAGAAACAGACAGCTCTGCAAATGCAGCCTGTTTAGCTTCTTGAGGATTTCCTTCGTGTGGAACAGTAACTTGCTGGTTAGGATACTGGCTGGTGTTATCCATGATGACTTGTCGAATCTGTTGGGCAGTTAAATCTGGATAATATGCCATAAGTAACGCAGCTGCTCCTGCAACCACAGGCGATGCCATGCTGGTTCCCTCTTGGAATTTGTATTTATTATCAGGCATAGTGGAATAGATATCCATGCCGGGGGCAAAAATATCTACGGTTTTATCCCCATAGTTGCTAAAGTTGGCGACAAATTCTTCATTGGGCATCCAGCTGGTAGCCCCGACACTGAGCCAAAGAGTAGCGGCAGAATCACCATCGATAGAATAGCTATAGGTGTCAGTAGGGTAATTTTCTCCGATATCATTATTTTGAGCTTCATTTCCCGCTCCCTGGACCATTAGCACGCCCTTGGAATCCGCATAGGCGACAGCTCGGTCAACCACTTTTTTATGGGGCGAATATCCTTTTCCAAAGCTCATGTTGATAACGTCAGCTCCGTTATCTACTGCATAGCGGATGGCGTTGGCTACGTCTTTGTCGCGTTCGTCGCCATTGGGCACGGCCCGAACGGCCATAATGCGTGTGTTGGTGGCTACACCATTAACTCCGATTCCATTATCACGCTCTGCAGCAATAATTCCGGCCACATGGGTACCATGTGAGGGATCAGGTCCGGCTACGTCGTTATTACCGTAGTACCGTTCGGATTTATCCTCATAATTATCGCCTACAATATTGCGGGGATTGAATTCCGGATTGTAGCCATATTTGGCAAACTCATATATCTGTTTCTTTTGATCCGCAATCAGTGTAGAATCGATGTCATTTTCCATGACATAGAGCATCACATTTTTGGCAAAATTAAGCTCTTGGCTGGTGGGTTGAAGATCTTGGATATCTTCATAGGAATAAGCGCTATCGGCGTAGTGATTGTTTAAAATTTGCCGAGCTTCCTGCATACTCTGGTTTAGTGACTCAATATTATTGTACTGTTGATTTAGCTGTTTGACTTCTTTTTCATAGTCAGCCCTAATTTCCTGATAGTAGGCAAAGCGTTTCCGTGCCTGTTTATTAAGTGTGGTAGTATCCACATTGGCAAACCGCTGGTGCAGCGGGCGATAAATGCGAGTAAGTTCAAAGGTATCGTGGTTGACATTTTCGCCGTTGGCACCACCAATGAAATTCCACCCGTGAATATCATCCACATAGCCATTTTTGTCATCATCTTTTCCGTTATTAGGAATTTCGTCCTCGTTGGTCCACATCACATCATCAAGATCTTCATGCTTTGTATCAACGCCGCCGTCAATAACAGCTACAATTACTTCTTTTTTTGGTGATTTATTACTGAGCACAGTTTCATAGGCTTCTTTACTGCTTATTCCTCGAAATTGTGTTTCTTGCTCATCCCAGTGATGCCAGCCCTTTGGCGGTTCCAGCATGGTTGAAAAATCGATAGTGTCTTTTATAACGGCCTGTTGATTTTCGGATGGAGCAGCCGTTTCGGGTTGTGTGGTTGTAGGTTCTGTGGTAGAGCAACCGTACAGGGTGGCGATGATACTAATAAAGAGAAGAATGCGGAAAGTCATAGGTGTAAATGGTTAAATGGTTTAACGTAACGGTCTGAAGTAGTGATCGTTATAAGTTCTTGATAGATTGCAAAAATTCGTCTGATGCTTTCTGATAAGCGGTTTTCAACGCTGCGGCCGTTGTTTGGCTCAGCCAGCGGCCGGCATCGGATTCATAAAAGGACTGATAGTCGCGAATTAGCTCATTATCAATACCGTGAAATTGAACCATCAGTTTTTGTTGGGTTTCTCGGTCGATTTGCATTTGGGCCTGGGTGCGAAAATTATCAACAAAGCCTTCAATTTGGTCGTCGCTGAGTGTTCGCTGTGGACTTAAGGTACTAAATGCTTTTACCAGCGAGCGGAACAGAATGGTCTGCATCTCAATTTCTGTCTCGACGGCCGACCTGCTTTGCACGAGGTTTGATAGGAGCTTAGTCCGTTCTTCAGAGGGGGGATCTTGTTCAAGCTCGTACCGGTTTACAACTCTTTTTCTGATGCCTTCAATGGTATAATATTCTTTTTCAGCATCCAGTAACGGCTGGTTTTTCTCTTGGACAAGCCACTTACTAACTGATTGAGCATGGTTTTGATCAAACTTTTCTTCAAACGTTTGCTGGATATAGTTTGAAAGGGTATCAGCCGTGAAGGTTTTCAGAAATAGGGCTATCATCTGCTCGTTCTGAGAGGCCGGCAGTCCAAAGGGGTTCTGTGCAAATTGTTGGTGCAAATCGCGTGGACTTTCCTTAAGCTGTTCTTCCAGCGGAATCTGCTCTAAGATTGTATTAATGGTATTCTGCTTGGATGATGATTGCGCGATGGTTGACAAAGGCAACACAAGCAGTACAAAAGAAAAAATCAGAAGTTTGCGAAGTGAAATCATATAAAAATTGTTCTCAAAAAGTGTGATGGAAATTGTAACAAAACTATAAATAAATTATTGGTCTTGAAATAGAAGAATGGGTTTTATCATTAAAATAGTCATTACTGTTGAGATTCACCCGTCATCGGTACAAAACGAACCGGAAGCATTTTTTGTCGGGATATATTGCCATCATTATCTTTAGTAATCTTCGTCAAAATTTGGTTGCTGTCCACACTGCCGACCGGAGCAATCATAATTCCGCCGGGCCCCAGCTGATCAATCAAAGGTTGGGGAATTTCCTCCGGGGCAGCTGTTAGAATAATTCGATCAAAAGGGGCGTATTCGGCCCAACCTTTATAGCCATCTCCAATTTTAGTTTGGATGGTGTGGTAGCCCAGAATTTCGAATCGTTTTATGGCCTGATCACCCAGCGGTTTTACAATTTCAATGGTGTAAACATGCGGTGTGAGCTCCGATAATACGGCTGCTTGATATCCGCTGCCGGTACCAATTTCGAGTACTTTATCTCCGGCCTCGACTTCCAGCCATTTGGTCATATATGCCACAATGTACGGCTGAGAGATTGTCTGATCATGGCCAATGGGCAGGGGACGGTCAGCGTAGGCCAACTCTTGATAATTTTTGGGAACAAAAAAGTGTCGAGGCACCTGTTTCATCGCAGCAACGATGGCCGAGTCGGTAATTCCTCTGCTGACAATTCCTTCTTCCACCATTTGGTGCCGCTCTTCTTTACGCTCATCGAAACGAGGGCGGTTCCAATTCAGGGTATCGGTCCTTATGGTGTCTATTGAAGATGCCTCTGAAAGCTGTTCAGTTTGAAGAGAAGGAGAATTGTCAAGAGCAATCCAAAGTCCTGCTCCGGCGATAAGTAAAACGAGTAATTGATTGAGCTTTTTCATGACGTTGAAATAACCGTTATATCACACATAGAAAACATACTACTGCCAATCGTTTGTTCAAAATTTGGCAGAGGTTTGCCTTTTCGCTTGGCAAAACCTAAAATTGAGCACAGATCAACGGGGAATAAAAATGTGTTTTATGGATTTCAAAGAACTTCAGCAAAAAATTGATCATGCACGTTCGCTTGATAAGGAATTGCCACCTTTGTCGTGTAAAGAAATTTCTGAGCTGTTACAGTTACGTTCGGATGATCAGCAGTCATATCTGACCTATATCGATGAAAATGATAACCGCACTGAGATAAGTTATGCCGATTTTTATCAACAGGTACTTAATTGTGCCCGCTTGTTACAAAATAAGGGACTTAGGCATGGCGATCGTATTGCAACTATATCACATAATCACTGGCATACCGTTGTCCAATACTTTGCCGCCTGGCTATTGGGATTGGTGGTTGTGCCCGTGAATCTGGGCGAAGATGATGAGCGCATTGCCTATATCCTCGAAAATGGAGAAGTGGAGCTGGCTTTTGTACGGACCGAATACCGAGAGCGATTTCGGGCTATCTTGGAAAAGTATGAATATCTGAAAAATGTAGAATGGATTGTTTGCGAAGGAAGGATCGAAAACTTCACCAAGGAGGAGGGTGAACTGGAACTCCCTAAAGATTCTTTGGCTGAATCGGAAGCGCTTATTGTGTTTACTTCCGGAACTACAGGGCCGCCCAAAGGAGTAGTACTGAGTCAGCGTAATTTGCTGGAAGATGCCCGTAGCATTGCCGAGTGGCATAATATTGATAGCGAAACTCGTATGATGTGTGTACTGCCTATACATCATGTGAACGGGACTGTTGTGACGCTTATAACGCCTTATCTTGCCGGCGGATCGACCGTTCTCAATCAAAAGTTTAGGACTGGCCGCTTTTTTTCCATCATAAAAAAAGAGAGTGTTCATATTGTAAGTATGGTGCCAACCTTGCTGCAGTATCTCAATAATTATTATGCGGATAACGAGGTGCCCGATACGGCTTTGCTGCAGCATGTTATCTGTGGGGCGGGGCCGTTGACCGTAAAAGTGGCGAAAACGTTTGAGGAGCGTTTTGATATCCCCATTATTCACGGATACGGTCTTTCGGAGACTACGTGCTATTCTTGCTTTCTGCCGGTTGATCTGGACGAAGAGGAACACAAAAAATGGATTGCTGATTATGGCTATCCGAGTATCGGAGTGCCTATTCCGGCGAATGAAATGGCGATCCACGATGAGGATGGCAACGAATTAGAAGAAGAGGAAAGGGGCGAAATTGTGATCCGGGGTGTAAATGTGATGATTAAATATTACAGTAATCGGGAGGCTAATGAAGAAACATTTAAAAATGGTTGGTTCCGAAGCGGTGATGAAGGCTTTTACGTAAAGGATGATGATGGGCGTTCGTATTTTTTTATTACCGGTCGGCTCAAAGAACTTATTATACGCGGCGGGGTGAACCTTGCGCCCCTCGAAATAGATGAGATTATTAACAAGGCGCCGGGCGTTAAAGCAGGTATTGCTGTTGGGTTTGAGAACGATTGGTACGGTGAAGAAGTAGGGGCATACGTTCAGCTCAAAGAGGGGATAGAAGGAAATGAGGAGGCAATTTTGGAGTTCTGTCGAGCACATTTACCGTTTTCTAAATCACCGAAAGTTGTTGTTTTTGGGGATCAGATTCCGGTGACCTCAACGGGGAAATATCAGCGGCGTAAGGTGATGCATCATTTTGAGGAGTGGAAAGGTGTGCAGTTTCGGGATGATTAGTGGAATGCCGCACCCAAAACAATAAAACTTGCTCCTGTCTTCGTTATTAATTAAGGTTGTAAAAAGGGATCATCTATATCACGGTACAAAAGCAGGAGGTCACTATGGCTCATTCACTCAACCTTGATCTTTTTACACGCGTTCAGTCTGATTTTGAATCTCAGCAGTACAAAATTCTGGCGGGACTCAAAGCCATTTCCGAGGATTTTCAGATGAATAAAATCTATCCTCACTTAAGTCATCTGGTAGAACTCTATACCACGCTCGACGATATTCTAAATCGTCTGCAGGATTTGCGCAATGAATTTCCGAAACGTATCAAAAAGATCGATTTTGTGAACGAAGTTATTGAGCACGAGGTCGTTTTTGTGGATGGATCGGATCTGAGTAAAGTTGAAGATTTAATTGACTGGGGATTACCCCTAATCAAGGCAAAAATCGAGGAAGGTAAGACGATTTATGAGTTTGTAAATGATGAGATTAAGCTCGAAGAAGTCGGTATTATTCCCAATTATACCGATGAGGGATACTTTTTTGTGCCCGATAATGAAGAGTCTAGACTATTGCTGTTCCAATACGAGCTTACCGTTTTTGAAAGTTCGCAGGATAAGTATCGATCGCTCAAAACGGCTTTTTTAAAAGGGTTAGAACAGGAAGGAGCCCATCGATCTCCAAATGCTATAAAGCTGGATCTTATTGATGAAAACAAACAGTTGCCCAATCCGGCCACTTTTGCCTTTAATACAGATCTGGATTTCCCATTTCGGGAGACTATTTTTCCGGTCACAAAGCGTAAATTATTGCAGCAGCTTTATGAGTAGTAATTAGTGAGGAGTCTTGAGTAGTGAGGGGTTAAGGAAATTGCTGCGATTTTATTTTGTAAGGAATCCACAACTAAATGGTCTTATCAATATCATTTATAATTAAAGACCATGATCATGAATAGGTTTAAAAATCTGGATTAGTTTCTCAACTTCGCAGATGCAGTGTATCTATTAGTTCTAATATCGCTGAGGGAGCAGGAAGGAATACAAATAAAGATTTCAAACGATTTCTTAGTATTGCGTATGGATCATCTTATGAATTGGAGACTCAGCTTATAATATCAAAGAATTTAGAATTGATTAGTAATTCTAAAAGCGAAAAACTTTGTACTGAAATAGAGGAGTTACAAAAGATGTTATATACACTTGCTCAAAAGTTAGTTTAATAATTTTGACTTCAAATACTGATTCCATTCTATAAATTAACTGCTCAAGACTCATAACTCAGGGCTATTAACCACCGCCAGAGTACACCTCGATACGCACACTAACTTCTGATCTTCATTAAAAATTCTGGTCTCCCATACTTGGGTTTGCCCCCCTTTGTGTAAGGGTTTTGAAATTCCAGTAACGGATTCTCCTTTATGGGCCGATCGAACGTGATTGGCATTAATTTCAACACCCACGGCCGTTTTTCCCTCTTCTTCAATATTTAACCAAGCGCCGATAGAAGCCAATGTTTCGGCCATAGCAACCGAAGCACCGCCATGAAGCAATCCAAAGGGTTGTATTGTATGTTTGTTGACCGGCATGGTAGCTTTTATTTCATCAGATTTGAATGAAGTAAAAGAAATATTAAGAGCATCCCCCATATTTTTTTCAGATATAGAGAAGAATTTTTGTACGCGTTTTTCGAGATTAGGTTGGATATACATAAATGATTCTCTTACAATTAATTAGTGGATGTTTAAGATAATTATAAAAGATGAAGAAAAAATTTAAATAGACTTTTAAATCATCCACAATCGTTTAAATTATTGGTAACAAACGTCATCAACAATTAAATAGCGTACTGTCATGGCTTACGATCCGACAACTATCATAACCGAGATTGAAAAGGGAATAAAGAAGCACGATAAAGAGGTTTTTATATCAACCAAACGCAATGGCGAATGGGTGGATACCTCCAGAGAAGAGTTTCAGGAGAAGGTTCGAAATTTGGCACTGGGATTGTACGAACTTGGGGTCCGTGCCGGTGATAAAGTGAGTCTGCATTCCGAGAACAGTGCTGAATGGGTTATTTGTGATCAGGCTATTCTTTCGCTCGGAGCGGTAAATGTCCCTATTTATACGACCCAGCCCGGAGAACAGATTAAGTATATCCTCGAGAACTCAGAGACCAAGGTGCATATTGTTTCGAACGATGAACTTTTTGCTGATACAAAACCCATTATCAAAGATATCACCAATGTAAAAGCTATTATTTCGATCTTTGCATCAAAACATGGCAAACTCAGAGAGTTTGAAGATATTTTGGGAATGGGAGCAAAGAAGCATCAGGAAAGCCCTGAGCTCTTTGAGGAATTGCGATCAAAAGTGCAGCCCGATGATCTGGCTTCATTAATATATACTTCTGGAACAACCGGAGATCCCAAAGGCGTGATGCTTTCGCACAATAACATTGCATCAAATCTTCTGGCCTCGCTGGAGCGGGTCCCTTTTGATGAAACCGTCCGGGAACATGAAAAAATGTTGTCGTATCTGCCGCTTTCGCACGTATTTGAGCGGATGATTACCTATATGTATTTGAGTATGGGCTACCCGATTTATTACATCGAGGAAGTGGATGAAATCCGTGAGGATTTTGAATATGTAAAGCCCTACTATTTTGCTACGGTGCCGCGGCTGTTGGAAAAGATTCATACAGGTGTTAAGGTGAAAGGGCAGGAGATGAGCGGGCTCAAAAAGCAGCTTTATTATTGGGCAATTAATCGGGCCGAGGATTATGATCCTGAAAATCCGCCCAGCGGACTCGATGCTATTAAGCATAAAATTGCCGACAAGTTGGTGTACTCAAAAATCCGTGAACTTTTCGGTGGAAACTTACTCGGAATGGTAAGCGGGGGTGCGGCACTGTCGCCCAATTTATTTCGATTTATGAATGCACTGGGGCTTATCTGTATGCAGGGATATGGGCTGACGGAAACATCGCCGGTGCTGTCAGTGAATGATAAAGATCACATGCGCATAGGTAGTTCGGGTACGCCACTTTCGAATGTAGACATCAAGATCGCTGATGATGGAGAAATCTTAGCTAAAGGTCCCAATGTGATGGAGGGGTATTATAACAACAAAGAGAAAACCGACGAAGTATTTACGGATGACGGTTGGTTTATGACCGGGGATGTAGGGAAATTAGAGGACAATTACTTGTTTATTACGGATCGTAAAAAGTCTGTCTTTAAGCTCTCTACAGGAAAATATGTTGCTCCCCAAACGATCGAAAATTTGTTATGTGAAAGTGGTTTCATCGATCAGGCTATGGTGATTGGCTATCAGCGTAAGTTTTGTTCAGCATTGATTGTCCCCGATTATGGGAATGCTAAAAAGTGGTTAAAGGGACGTGGAAAATCTGTTTCGGATCCCGCAAATGAAGATCCGGAAGTCCGAAGGTTAATACAGCGCGAGGTCGATAAGGTAAATAAGAAGCTATCGCCCTGGGAGACGGTCAAGAAGTTTGTTCTTCTGGAAACACCGTTTTCTATTGAATCCGGTGAACTTACACCGACGCTTAAAGTTAAACGACCTGTCGTCAAAGAACGTTATGAAGATGTAATCGAGTCGATTTATGAGGATGTGGAGGAAGAATCTACGGCTGAAAAATAATTTGTGCCTCTTAGTGACTTTGCCTGAGAACCCAAATAATAACTATTGATACAAAAGCATTTATGTCTACAAGCAAATACGATATTCAGAAAGTAGCGGTACTTGGATCAGGAACGATGGGCAGCCAAATTGCGGCTCATTGTGTGAATGCCGGAATGGAAGTTTGGCTGCTTGATCTCAAAGATGAGGAGAGCGAAAATCCTAATCAGACAGTGATTGATAATATTGCCAAGCTCAAAAAAATGAATCCTTCTCCAGTTGGATTGTCGGAATATGTTGATCGCATTACGCCCGGTAATTTCACTGATGATCTGGATATTCTTGCAGAGGTCGATTGGGTTTGTGAGGCTATTATTGAGAAGATGGATATCAAAAAAGACATGATGTCCAAGATTGAGGATGTTCGTACGGAAGGGACGATCGTGAGTTCCAATACTTCGGGTTTACCGATCGGTAAAATTAGTGAAGATTGCTCGAATGAATTTAAAGCACACTTTTTGGGTACACACTTTTTTAATCCACCGCGGTATATGAAGCTGTTGGAGGTTATTCCCACGGAATCAACGGCCGACGATGTTATCGAATATATGTCGCGCTTCTGTGAACGTGATTTAGGTAAAGGAGTGGTGAAGTGTAAGGATACCCCGAATTTTATAGCCAATCGTATTGGTATTTTCTCGATGGCCAGTATTATGCCGCACTTTTTCAATGGTGATTTTCGGGCTGAGGAAATCGATTATTTGTTGGGTACACTCACCGGCTATTCCAAAGCGGCTACATTTCGTACGGCCGATATGTCGGGTTTGGACGTGATTCATCATGTGGCAACGAATTTGTATCCTGCTATTCCCGATGATGAGCGACGCGAAGTATTTGATCTGCCCGAAGCTTTTGAGCAGATGGTGAAAGATGGTAAACATGGTAATAAAGCAGGCGAAGGATTTTATAAAAAAGTTCGCACTGATTCGGGAAAAGAATACAAAGTGATTCATCCCGAAACGGGCGAATATGAGTCGCAGATTGATCCCGATTTCGAAAGTGCAACCGAAGCCAAGAAAAAGTTTAAAACCTCCGAAGAACGGTTAAAATTTTTGGTAAACCAGGATGATAAAGTCGGGCAGTTTTTGTGGAACATTCACTGTGACCTACTGCTGTATGCTGCTCATCGTATCCCCGAGATTACCGAATCCGTGGAGGCTATCGACCGCGCGATGAAGTGGGGTTTCAACTGGGAGTTGGGGCCATTTGAACGGTGGGATGCCATTGGTGTTGAGGAGTCGGTAAAGCGTATGCAGGATGAAGGACTGGATGTGCCGAAAAATGTTTTAGACATGCTGGAGCGTGGACGAGATCAGTTTTATGACAAAGATGAAGGAACAGTATATAATTTAGCCACAGGAGAAGTTGAGGAGCTAAGTCCACCGGCTAAAGGAGCTATTCAGGTTTCTACTCTTAAAGCGAATGAAAACGAAGTGTTTGGCAACGAAAGTGCCGGATTGTACGATCTTGGTGATGGTATTGCTCTTTTTGAATTTCGAACCAAGCAGTATACGCTGGGCTTTGAGCTCGTGCAGTCGCTAAAGAAGGCGTGTGATGTGGTCGAGGAACAGTTTGACGGTCTGGTTATTAGTCATGATGGAGATAACTTTACCTATGGGGCTAACCTGATGGAAGCAATGGGCGCTTGGCAGAAGGGAGAGAAAGACCAGGTGAGACAGGCGGCAAAGAATTTTCAAGATGTAGCAGTAGGATTGCGCTATCGTCCCTTTCCGGTAGTGGCAGCGCCTTTTGGCCGGTCGCTCGGTGGCGGAGTTGAATTTATTCTCCATGCGGATAAGGTTGTTGCACATCACGAGTTGTATGCCGGTCTGGTGGAAGTAGGCGTTGGTTTGCTTCCGGCTGGAGGAGGGACCAAAGAAATGGTGCTACGAACCATGCAAGGTCTTATTGAAGATGAACAGGTTGATCCCATGCCGAATATTAAAGAAAAGTTTAAGACTATCGGGATGGCTAAAGTTTCTGACGGCGCGCCTAAAGCAAAGCAAATGGGTTATTTGCGCGATTCGGGTGCCATTATCATGAATCGAGACCTGTTGATTACCAACGCCAAGGCCGAGGCCAAAAGAATGGCTGATGCCGGTTATTATCCCCCCGAAAAACCAATGATTAAAGTGCTTGGAAACGAGGCATTGAGTTCGTTAAAAATGATGCTTCATATTATGCACGAGGCCAATTTTATCACTGATTACGATAAGGTAGTGGCAGAAAAAGTAGCGTATGTGATGAGTGGCGGTGATTTAAGCGAGCCACAGGAAGTACCTGAAGATTATATCTTACGGCTGGAACGAGAGGCCTTTTTAGAACTTTTGGAAGACGAACGAACGCAAGCCCGAATCGAGCACATGCTCAAGAAGGGAAAACCGTTGAGAAATTAGAACACTGATTACACAGATGGAGCGGATCGTCACAGAAATATTCCGTGTGAATTAGTAATATCCGCGTTATCTGTGTTCCAATTAAATATTTTACATTATGAAAGAAGCTGTAATTGTTGCTGCTGCGCGAACACCAACCGGAAAAGCGAATAAGGGATCATTGCGATTTACTTCGCCTGATACGTTAGGTGGAGAAGTAATTAAGAATTTATTGCAACGGGCCCCGAATCTACAGCCGGAAGAAGTAGATGATGTGATCATGGGTTGTGCTTTCCCCGAAGCGGCCCAGGGATTAAATATCGCTCGTCAGGCTGCTGCTTTAGGGGGACTTCCACCTTCCGTACCGGCCGCCACAATGAATCGCTTTTGTTCCTCGGGATTGCAGACTATTGCCCAAGCAGCCGAACGTATTATGGTGGGTGGTGCCAATGTTATTATTGCCGGAGGGGTGGAGTCGATGTCGCTTGTACCTATGGGAGGATATGTCTCACGATTGAATCCCGACTTGGTTGAGAACTATCCCGAGATCTATATCAACATGGGATTGACGGCCGAAAATGTAGCAGATAAGTACGATGTAAGTCGTGAAGACCAAGACGCCTTTGCCTATCGAAGTCATCAGCGAGCACTAAAGGCATGGGATGAGGGCTACTTTGATGATCAGATTGTGTCTATTGAAGTGAAAGAAAAGAAGGTAACGGCTGATGGTGAAGTAGAAGAAAATGGATTTATTTTTGATACAGATGAAGGTCCGCGTAGCGATACTTCTGAAGAAATCTTAGCAAAGCTGAATCCTGCTTTTAAGCAGGGAGGATCAGTGACGGCTGGAAATTCATCCCAAATGAATGACGCTGCGGCAGCAGTCGTGGTCATGAGTCGCGAAAAGGCCGATGAGCTGGAATTGCAGCCAATTGCTAAATATCACGGTTTTTCAGTTGCGGGTGTACCACCTGAGATTATGGGAATCGGTCCCGTAGAGGCAGTGCCAAAAGTGCTTACCCAAACCGGGATGGAACTTTCGGATATTGATTTAATTGAGCTTAATGAAGCTTTTGCTGCCCAATCTTTAGCCGTGATTCGGGAACTGGGACTAAATGAAGATATTGTCAATATCAACGGTGGCGCTATTGCCATGGGACATCCGCTTGGTTGTACCGGTGCTAAATTGACAACTCAGATTCTGCACGATTTAAAGCGACTGGATAAACAGTTCGCCATGGTGACTATGTGCGTTGGCGGCGGTATGGGCGCTGCCGGTATTTTCGAGAACTTAGCTTAGCTTTATGTCATTCTGAACTTGTTTCAGGATCTAACTTTTTAATTTTATAAAAGACTATAATGTTTACATCAGATACGTTAGCAGATCAAACGATTTTAATCACCGGCGGTGGCAGCGGATTAGGGTTGGCTATGGCCAAAAAGTTTGCCTCACTCGGCAGTAATATTGCTATTTGCGGCCGAACCGAAGAAAAACTCCAAAATGCGGTTGAGGAAATTGATAAAACCGGTAATGATAGTTCGGTCAAATATTATGTAGCTGATGTCCGCGATTATGACCGTATTAAAGAGATGGTCGGAGAAATTGCATCTGATTTTGGAGTAATGACCGGCCTTGTCAATAATGCGGCAGGGAATTTTTTGTCCGCTTCGGAAGACCTTTCTCCCGGTGGATTTAAAGCGGTGGTCGATATCGTCTTACACGGCTCATTCAATTGCACGCATGTATTTGGTAATTATCTGATTGACGAAGAGCGCGAAGGCAATATCTTAAATATGGTAACGACCTATTCTGAGGATACCGGATCAGCTTTTGTGCTTCCATCTGCTTGCGGAAAAGCGGGGGTATTGGCCATGACGCGGTCACTGGCTTATGAATGGGCTACGTATGGCATCCGACTAAATGCTATAGCGCCCGGACCCTTTCCTACCAAAGGAGCTTGGGAACGATTGGTTCCCGATGAAAGTGCAGAGCAGAAATTCCTATCTAAAATCCCTGCAGGTCGTTATGGTGATAAAGAGGAGTTAGCTAATCTTGCTACCTTCTTAATGTCGGATATGGCGCCCTATATCACCGGAGAATGTGTAGTCATTGATGGCGGTGAACGACTGTCAGCCGGTCAGTTTAATTTTATCGATAAGCTGGGATCACGTGACGAGCTAAAGAAATTTTTCAAGATGATGCACAAGAAATAATAAAATCATCAAGCATGATGGCTTATGAAAATAGGTAACTCAATGACTAAAGGCGTTTGAGACGTTTCTTAATTTTATCAATCGTCTTATTCAGTTTCCAAAGGTGATAGGCATTGTAAACTGTTTCCCGTTTAAGCTGGATTGATTTTAGAAAATCAAGAGCAGCTAACTCAGCAGCCCTGCTTGCATCAAAAGATTCACTGTTAAAAAACAGGTGACCATCTCCATTCTCTTCGCCTAACCGAACAGATTGTTTCAATACATCACAATCTAAGATAAAATGATTATTTGCAGCCAGTCGATGGTGCCGGGCGTCGGTTGCTGTTACATTAATAAAAATGTTAGCCGTTGCTCCACTTTCAAATCGCAGCAACATATGCATAACGTATAGATGTTGCTCTGAAAGTTCTACAGTCTTAATATCAATGTGGTGCACCGATCCGTTTATCCACCGTAAGCAGAATGCGAGCTCATCGATCCAGTAATATTCAAAAGGACGGTCTGACTCTATAAATTCTGAATAATTTAACTCACGATTGATTTGCAGAAATGAAGGTTTAGTAATCTTTTTCGCCATCCATTTTGAGGCGGGTGCCAGGGTAGGCCAGTGTGAGAACTGAACAAGTACATTTGATTCTTCAGCAGCGTGATAAACTTTTTCAACTTGTTTTGTATGAGTGGGAATAGGGGCTACTAAAAAAGTGTGATATCCTGCTTTAACCGCCTTCAGTAATTGATCCAGATTTTCAGTGGGTTCATCCATTAATAGGCATGCATCAACATCACCAATTTCGGAGAGCTTGGCAGAAATGACCACTTCAGAGACAGTGCGATGTGGACGCATATGTTTTTCCCATGCAACGGCTCTTTCAGCAGGACCAACGATGCCTATTCTCATAACCTGGTTATTTGTTAGTAATTAACTATCCATAGTTATGAAATAGGTCATTAATTTCAAAACTGATTAACCAAATAGAGAGGTATTATTCAGGCATGACTAACGCAAGAATAAAATAAAGAAGCACCGGGCTTCCCCAACCCAGAAAAGTTGTGATTACGAATATAATTCTAATAATTGTAGGATCCCATCCCAAGTATTCAGCAATACCACCGCATACTCCGGTAATCATTTTATCAGTTCGGGACTTTTTTAAACGAGCTCCCATAAGCAATATCAGTTAATGGTTTTATAGATATTTGTTGAAATAGTACGTCAGATTTAGTGGGATGTTTCGGATGATTTTACATTCACATAAAAAGAAAGTCCAAAGTAATAGAAGGGAAATAAAAATGAACTATAAATTAACCACGGCGGTGATTGATCAAAATAATATAATAATGCTAAGAGCTGCAGGGTGAAAATACCGCCTAATATCAATGTTAAAGGTCGCAAATATTTTGTGCGGGATGGGTAGACAAATTTGACAGGTAAAAAAGTAACGAAGGCGAACATTAATAGAATTCCAGAAGCAAATGCAACAGGCAATTCGAGCAGAAAAATATAGAATACAACAATATTCCAGTAGGATGGGAAGCCAAGGAAAAAGTGATCTTCTGTTTTAGCGTTGGTTTTTGAAAAGCCAAAAATACTTGCGACGGAACAAATTGCAAGTACCCAGGTAGGCAAACCCATGGTTGCATAAATCCAGAGCAGGGGGGCGATGGTCCACGTAATAAAATCGATGATGTTGTCCATCAAGGCACCGTCAATAGCTGCGGCATGTTCTTTGGTTTGCGTAATTCGTGCCAGTGCCCCATCTAAAGAATCGATGATACCAGCGACGGCCAGTACCCAAACCGTTTCTTGATAAAACCCGTTATATGTTAATATGAGTGCCCACAAGCCAAGTCCTGCCCCTAAAGCAGTAAATAGATGGACCCCGTACGCTGCTGCTTTTTTCACAAACAGTTTATGTTATTAATGATATCCTTCTTTTGATCATCCATAATAAAATAAAAAAAGCGGAACCTATGAAGTCCCGCTTTTTATCGAAAGGAAAGAGGTAATATTGTTACATTTTTGTGTCCATTGGACTATGATTCGTTATCATCTTTGGATAGTTGATAGCTAATAGGCAATGAGTACTGTACGCGTACCGGCTCGCCTTTAACTTTACCGGGTGTAAATTCGGCTTGTTTTACAACCCGTAGTGCTTCTTGATCTAAACTTTCATGAACTCCTTTTACGATGGTAGGATTGGTAACATTGCCGTTTTTGTCAACAATAAATTGTACGATGACTCGACCTTGGGCCCCGGCATCGCGTGCATCCTGGGGATAATCAATCATTTTCTGTAAAGAACCTAAGCCTCCAATGAGTTCTGGCATGTTTTCTACAGCAACGTAATAATTACCTTCGTCTGATTTTGAAGGGGATTTAGGTTTAGAATAAGCTTGTTCTTTGAGATCAGCGAATGCCTTATCAGGATTGTTAATTTCCATCTTGATAACGCCATATTTACCTGATTCGCCATACTGGGTTTTGGCTTCTTTACCCTTAAGGGCATCAACTGATTTAATATACTTTGGCTTCAGACGGGAGAGCTTGTCTTTATTTTCTTCCGTTCGGTCCCATTCTTCTCCATTTATTATATAAAGCGGAATGTTCTCGGAAGACTGATTAGCCATTTGAGCCTGTGTTTGTTCTACTTCACTTTTAGTAATATTGTCATCAGCCATATCCGTGCAGGAGATAGTCACAGTTAAAAGAGAAGCGGCAAAGAGTGTTAGCAAAAAACTTGATCGAAAATTCATAGTAGTATGGTTTTGATTAGACATAATTTGGATACGTTTTTTTAAAGAAGAAGGATTAACGGCCATTGATAAAGCTAACCGTTGATGACAGTCTCGCTTTGCAAGCTCGAAAAGAAGCGAGGCATACTTTTTCTTTGAAAAACGGTTAGTAGCTAAAACTTTAGTGTCACATAAAATTTCGCGGAATTCTTCACGCGATGAATAAAAGTGATACACTAACGGATGAAACCAGAAAAGACTTTTTATGAAGACTAAGAAGCTGTTAAGCAAAAAGTCATGGTTTTTGATATGAACCAGTTCATGCTGAACAGCCATGGCAAGTGATTCTTGATCTCTCTGTAAATCAGTCGGTACTACAATTTTGGTATTTAGCCACCCATAGGTATAGGGAATGGAGGTGTTGGTGGAATATGCTATGAGGGTATTTTGATAATGATCTGGACTTTCCGGCAGATTGTGCATCAACTCTTTTTCATTGGCTAAAGCATGAAAGTTCAACTCATTTCCAATTTTCCTCAGTCGAGCAAAATCGAATAAAAGTTTTATCAACAGTAAGGCTGCACCAACGACAAAGATCAGACTAATTACCCCGGTCCAAAAATGAGGAGTCAGTATTGCGTTCAGTATTGATGGGTCGGAGGTTGTGGCAGATACTGGTATCGGATTTTGTATCACAATAGATATTCCTGCTACAGCCGATTCTGTGCTGGTGTTTATTTTGTCTATCAGGTATGTCCCTAAAAGTCCAAGAGGGAGAACCAGCAACAGTGCTGTTCGAATGTGATAATGGTAAATGACATTGGGGGATTGATATTTGGATAATGCCCATGCTACAGGAGCAGCTACCAGCGTCCAGATAATGACTGGAAGCCATAAATACTCGATCATTTGATCGCCAAACGATTGAAGCAGATTAATGTATTCCATTATTGATTATCCTCCATGTTATCAATCATAGATTTAATTTCATTTAAGTCCTCCGAAGTCAAGTCATCACTATTAACCAGTGCCTGTACTAAGTCCTTGGGAGACCCTTTAAAGGCTTTTTTCATAAGATCTGTAATGATATTTGAGCGTACCGATTCAGGTTTTTGGGCGGGACTGTAAACATAGGTCACGCCTTCTTTACGATATTTGAGAAACCCTTTATCGGCCAGGTTTTTCATCACGGTCATAATAGTTGTATAGGCAACTTCGCGCTTTTTTAGGATGCGCTTGCGAACCTGTTTGACAGTAGCTTCGCCCATATCCCATACATGATTGAGTACTTCCATTTCGGTTTCACCCAGTGGCGTCAGTGATTTTTTCATCTGTCTACGACTTACTAATCATTTAGTTTTAATCAGTTAGTACTAATATAATAGTATTATTATTTTTGTCAAATTATAAGGAGAATAAATTATTTCTAAATAATGGTCTTAGCAATTTGGATAGCCTGATCTGCAGTTTGTGCTCGGGCGGGCAACGGATAATTCATTTCTGTGATAAAATCTATCAGTTTTGGAGAGGCAGCTAGTAATATAAGGGGTTTTTGTGCTTTAAGGGCCATCATTATTTCTGAGGTGGTCCCGGCCCCCGATCCGCAAGCTATAACTACATCAGAAGATAGTATGTTTATATTATTACGGGCACTGCCCATGCCGGTACAGACCGGTATATCTACAAACTTTGAGCAATTTCGTTTATCTGAGTCAGGCAATATTCCGATCGTAAGGCCGCCTGATTCTTTTGCTCCTTTCGAAGCGGCATCCATCACGCCTTTATTTCTACCTCCGGTTAAGAGAGTCCAATTTTGATTGGCAACGAATTTTCCCAGCTTGTAAGCAAGGTTTATATCTTTTTGGGATGCCCCATCACCGGGCCCCATTACACCAATGATAGTTTTTGTCATAGTAAACACACTTTAATTGGAACTTAGTATTGATAAAATATATTAACATAACGCATTCATTAAATATAAGTTCTGATTAATGTCATCACGGCCGTATTTAAAAGAGATTGATAGCCGCATAAATAACTCCGACCCGGATGCTCATGAGCAAGCTATTTTAGTATTACATGATCAATTAAATTTGTCGGTTTGGCCGGAATGGGTACACAAAGAACAACCTTTGTTACTATTTATTGAAGCGAAAGCAAAGGGAGCTTCATTGCCATATCACAAAAAGAAGTTGACCTACGTTCTGAGTTCCATGCGTCATTTTGCTGTGGAGTGCTATAAGAAAGGTTATCCAGTGTACTATTACGCTACTGAGGGGCATTTTGATGAAGGATTAACCGAAATTTTGACGGAGTATACTGATCTCAGTACTACTTTTTTTTTGACTCCTTCGGAATGGGACAGTCGTAACCGGCTTAGAAAGGTCAAAAATACCTTCAGGGATAGGGTTAAAGAAATACCCAATGCGTTCTTTTTTGCTGATTCAGAGCAATGGAAAGAGAACATTGAACCGGGATATCGGATGGAGTATTTTTATCGGGATATGCGCAGGCTAACTGGTTATTTGATGAATGAGAATCAGCCGGAAGGAGGAGAGTGGAACTATGATGAAGAGAATCGGGAATCGCTTCCCAAAGGATATTCTGTACCCAAGGTTACCTCTTTTGAGCCGGATGTCATTACCCAAGAAGTATTAAATCTTGTGGAAGATCGCCACCAGCATCATTTTGGAAAACTTGAAGGTTTCCAATTTGCAGTAACCAGAAAACAGGCGCTTCAGCTGCTTGATGAATTTATTGAGCAGCGGTTAGCTGACTTCGGTCTCTATGAGGATGCTATGGCCACTGATGAACCAACGCTATTTCACAGCACCTTATCACTTTATTTGAATAATGGATTGCTGCTGCCATGGGAAATTTGTGAACGATCCATATGTGCTTATAAAGATGGCAAGGTACCGATTAATTCTGTTGAGGGATTAATCCGACAAGTTTTGGGATGGCGCGAATTTGTCCACATCTATTATGAGGCGATGATGCCGGAGATTCGTGATACGAACTTTATGAATTTTGAGAATCCGCTTCCCAAAATATTTTGGTCTGGTGATACGGACATGCATTGCATGCAGCAAAGCTTAGAGCCGGTGATTGAGCAGGGCTATTCACATCATATACAGAGACTGATGGTGCTCAGCAACTTCAGTAATCTCACGAAAACCGATCCGCGTGAGCTTAACAAGTGGTTTTGGTTGGCCTATGTGGATGCCTATGAATGGGTAGTGTTGCCGAATGTTCTGGGGATGTCAACTTTTGCCGATGGGGGTGTGCTTGCTTCAAAACCGTATGTTAGTAGCGGGAACTATATCAACAAGATGAGCAATTATTGTACGTCGTGCGAATACAGTGTCACCAAGAAGACCGGCGAAGGAGCCTGCCCGTTTAATTACTTGTACTGGAATTTCGTGGATGAGCAGCGAAAAGCTTTTGAAGTGAGCGGACGCAATAGTTTTATGGTGAATATGTATGACAAAAAATCGGATGAGGATAAAAAAGCAATTAAAGAATCTTCAAAGCAGTTTTTACACCAATTAGAACGTTATTCAGTTTAATCAAAATTATTATCAATTATGGAATTTACACAAGTAAGTAATTTGAATTTCAATATTTCGAGAGTTACGCTTGGAACGTGGGCTATCGGCGGCTGGATGTGGGGTGGATCCGACGACCGCCTGGCAGTAGATACAGTGATAGAAGCCCTTGAAAAAGGAGTGACGACCATTGATACTGCTCCCGTATATGGATTCGGTAAGAGTGAAGAATTGGTCGGTCAGGCTGTGCAGGAATTTGGAAATCGGGATCAAATTCAGATTGCAACGAAATTTGGATTGCAATGGGATGATGACGGAAATATCCAGAGGAATTCAACGCGGGAACGAATTCTCAAGGAAATAGATGATTCACTTCAAAGATTGCAAACCGACTATGTTGATATTTATCAAGTACACTGGCCGGATTTGGATACCGATTTTGCAGAGACAGCCGAAACCTTGCAGGAATTGTTAGATGAAGGAAAAATTCGTGCCATTGGAGTCTCAAATTTTTCGCCTGAGCAGATGGACGAGTTCCAACAAACAGCCCCAATCCATGTTTGCCAGCCACCTTATAATTTATTTGAACGAGGTATCGAAACCGATATTATTCCTTATTGTAAAGAGAATGATATCACGCTGTTAACGTACGGTGCCCTTTGTCGAGGATTATTATCGGGGAAAATGAGTAAGGATCGTACCTTCAACGAAGGAGATATGCGACGTAATGTAGATCCCAAATTTCAGGGTAAAACCTTTGAAAGCCATTTAGAAGCCGTTGAAAAGCTAAAAGAATATGCTGATAGCAACTTCAATAAGGAAGTCATACACTTGGCTGTCCGTTGGATTTTGGATAAAGGAATAGATTCGGCTATCTGGGGTGCTCGAAAACCGGAGCAAGTTACCTTTGAGAAGGTTTTTGGTTGGAAGCTTACTGATCAGCAGATTAAAAAAGTTGAGCAAATAGTAGAATCAACGGTCGATGATCCGGTAAGTCCTGCTTTTATGGCTCCACCCGAGTAATAATTTATAGACGAGCATCTATTATGAAAAACATCAACAGCAAACGCGTATTTAAGCGAAACGAAAAGGAGCCTAATGCCGATGGAGATTATGTACTGTATTGGATGCAGATTAATCGTCGATTCCAGTATAATTATGCCTTGGAATATGCTGTGGGATGGGCCAATAAATTAGGCAAGCCGCTTCTGATTTACGAGGGGTTAAAAAGTGATTATCCCTGGGCCTCTGATCGTTTTCACCATTTTTTGATGGAGGGGATGGAGGAGCATTTGCAAATTGCTCAAGAAAAAGATTTGAATTATCACTCATATATTGAGGATGAATCGGGTGCTGGAAGTGGTTTGTTTTATGAGTTAGCTGATAATGCTTGCGCGATCATTTCGGATGAATTTCCGGTTTATATTATCCGAGACCATAACGAAAAAGTCAGCCCAAAACTGGAGGTTCCTTATATTACGGTCGATTCGAACGGGATTATTCCGTTGGGATTGACGGAAAAAGCACCCTACAATGCATACTTTTTCCGGAAGATCATGCAAAGAAATTTTGTGGATTGTTTTACCCATCCGCCCCGGAAAAATCCATTGGCAGATCTTGAAAATAAGTCAAAAGTTGAATTAAAGGATAACTTTCTGAAGAAGTATCCTCCTGCAGATGAAAAGCTCAATAACCGGAAGTCATTTATAAGCTCGCTGCCGATCAATCACCAGGTTGGTAAAATTTCCTTGCAGGGTACACGTCAGGCGGCACTGGGTAAACTGGGACAGTTTATACAGCACGGGCTGTGGAAGTATGAGGACAATCGCAATGATCCCGATATCAATGCAACCAGTGGGTTAAGTCCCTGGCTGCATTTTGGCAAAATATCAGAGTATGAAATTGTAGATGCTGTGCTCGATCATCAGCCCGAAGGGTGGGATCTGGATAACATCACGTTTAACAAAGGATCTACCGGAGGATTTTTTAACGGTGATCCCAATGTGGATGCGTTTTTAGATGAGGTGATTACGTGGCGGGAGGTTGGTTTTCATTTCGCACATCACGAATCAGAATATGATCAATATGATTCACTGCCTGATTGGGCGCTAAAAACGTTGGAAAAGCACAAAGATGATCCGCGGGAATATGTGTATGAACTGGAAGAATTTGCCGGGTCTCAGACTCATGATGAGATTTGGAATGCTGCCCAGACGCAGCTTCGAGAGGAAGGGATAATGCATAATTATTTGCGGATGCTTTGGGGCAAGAAAGTGCTGGAATGGACGCCCAATCCCGAAACGGCGCTGGCTTATCTCATTGAATTAAATAATCGGTATGCCATCGACGGGCGTGACCCCAATAGCTATTCGGGTATTTTCTGGATTTTCGGTCGCTTTGATCGCGCTTGGCAGGAGCGTCCAATATATGGGAAAGTGCGTTATATGACTAGTGACTCCACACGCAAAAAGTTGAAGTTGAACAAATACTTAGAGAGGTACGGTTCACAGCAAACATTGGAGATGTGATTATTGCGCTACCGGGTTGCGCCGATCAAAAAATAAACATCAATCTTAGACCTGTGTAGATCTGTGGCCTACAGTTTTTCAATTAAAGCTTTAACCAGCTTTGCAAAATCATCTTTACGAGCGTCGGCGGCTTCTTTGACTTCATCGTGGTCGAGTTTTTCGCCGGTTACACCGGTAGACATGTTGGTAATTAATGAGATGGCAGTACTTTTGAGATTCAATCGCGCAGCTTCAAAGAGTTCAGTGGCTGTAGACATCCCAACTGCGTCAGCCCCCATTTTACGGAAAGAACGGATTTCAGCTTTGGTCTCGTAATTCGGTCCGGTTACATATATATAGGTGCCTTGTTGAGTAACTAAGCCTAACTCAGCAGCAATCTCTCGCACTTTTGGGACCCATTGATGATGGTTGTAGCGATGCCGCTTGTTACCACGGGGAGAGATCGCCATGTTACTGCGGATTACGCTCTCAATAACCATTAGATCGCCCACCGAAAAAGAGGTATTGATAGCTCCGGCGGCATTTGAAACGATGAGTTTTTTAGCACCAAGATGATTAGCGATATATACCGGAGTGGCTGTTTCGTCAAACGAGAAGCCTTCGTAGTGGTGAAAGCGCCCCGAAAATGCCATTACATTAATTCCATTAACTTCTCCAAAAATAAGTTCTCCAGCATGTCCCTCAACAGAAGAAACCGGCATTCCTGGTATGTCATGGTACGAGATGGTAGAAGGATTTTTAATCTGATCCACAAAACCACCCAGGCCGGAACCTAAAATAATGGCGGCTCCGAAGGTATCGGGTAATGCTTGGTCATCTAAATAACTGAAAATATCGTCTGTAAATTCAGGATATGACATTACGCAATAGGTTCAATTTTGTAGCCTTGCTGTTCGTCATAGTCGGTTAGATTAAACAGGGGATGGTGCGAGTCATGATATCCCATCACGGTGTAGCCTTCTTCATAAGCTTTTTGAGTAAGCTCTTTGCGAACTTTCATGCTTTGGTCGGCATCAAAATCGTATTTAGCGGCAAACGTTCGATTTACTTCTCCCCGTGTCGCTAATACATCTCCAGCCATCAAATATTTTTGATTGCCATCATCAAATAGCAATACTTGCGAGAATTCGGTATGACCGCCAATTTTGTTAACGGTCACTTCGGGATAAGGTTGAGCTTCTTCCTCGAGGAATTGCAGGTCTGCTTTGGCATCTAAAAAATGGGTAAAAGCCGTCTTTTCCTCATCGTAATATTCCTCTTGGGCCATAACTTTTTCCCATCCTTTTTTAGAAACCCAAACGTTAGCATCGGGAAAGGTGAGTTCCCAATATCCTGATGATTGCCCGGCTAATCCACCAATATGATCGTAATGAAGGTGACTGGCAAAAACATCGGTGATGTCATATTCGGTCAGGTTGTATTTAGCCAAGTTATCTTTAATGATATCGGTACTTGTATCTTCACCAAAGTCGCCGATTCCTACATCAAAAAGAATGTTTTTATCGCCAGACTGAATCAGGAATGGGTTCAATGAAATTTTAAGGGCACCCTTGGCCGGTGGATCGTCCCGATCAATACGATTAAATTTTTTATCTAATCCAACACTAAAAGTCCCTTCATAGAGGGGATGGGCCGTTAATTGCTTGGTTGCCATCTTATGATTTTTTGTTCTTTTTATTTTCGTACTTGTCGTAAGCTTCGATTATATCGCGAACTAATTTATGGCGAACCACATCGTTTTCATCCAGGTAAACAAACGAAATCCCATCGATATCTTTGAGAATTTTTTGGATAGAGATAAGTCCTGATTTTTGCTTATGGGGCAGGTCAGTTTGGGTAATATCGCCGGTGATGATGGCCTTGCTGTTAAAACCAATACGTGTTAAAAACATCTTCATTTGCATATTGGTTGTATTTTGAGCTTCGTCCAATATCACAAACGCATTATTGAGCGTGCGCCCGCGCATATAGGCCAGGGGCGCAATTTCAATACTGTTTTTTGCCAGATGCATTTCTAACCGATCGTATTCAATCATATCTTCAAGCGCATCATAGAGAGGACGCAAGTAGGGGTCAATCTTTTCACGCAGGTCACCCGGTAAAAATCCAAGTGTTTCGCCGGCTTCAACGGCAGGACGTGCAAGCACAATCTTTTTTACTTTTCGTTCTTTGAGGGCCTTCACCGCCAAGGCTACCGAAGTATAGGTTTTACCCGTTCCAGCTGGGCCAATCGTAAATACAATATCATTTGCAGCGGCGGCTTTAAGGATCTTTTTTTGTCCCGGTGTTTTGGCCGTAATCGCTTCACCGGTATGGGTATTGAGGATAAAATCACCGGTAACGCGGGTATCATGTAATGGATTGGGTTTCTCTGTCTTGCGGTCGCTGTGCTTTAGAGCAAGGACCGTTTCAAGATCACTCTCCGTAAGGTCCTCATTGTGTACTGCCATGCGCTCAAGTTCATTAAAAATTTCAAGCAGTTCTTTGCAGTCCTTATCGGGACCGGAAATCTTTATAGTACTGCCGCGTGCCGTAATTTTTGAATCGGGGTAAGCTGCGTCGATCTTTTTTAGATGTTGATCCTGAAAACCTAAAATGAGGACCGGCTCAACATTATCTATTTGATATGTTTCTTCACGAATGGTCGATTGGTCTGCGATAAATGGCCTCTATTTTTAATTAGAAATCTGACCGTAAAATAAAGAAATTGTATGAATTTTTCGTAAATCAGGAAAAGGGATTTAAGCAATTTTCCCTTTTCCCACTTTGGCTTTCTGCGTCAGATTTTTAATCCGTTCAGGAATATTTTTGGCCTTGAATACTGCACTTCCCGCTACGAGAACATCAGCACCGTACTTCGTTACTTTTTGGATATTATCGAGGTTTACTCCACCATCGACTTCAATAAGAAAACCGGCACCATGCTCATCACGCATAACACTAAGTTTTTGCAAGCGCTGATAGGTATTTTCGATAAAAGATTGCCCGCCGAAACCGGGATTTACGCTCATCAGGAGTACTAAATCGACATCGTTAATTACCGGTTCAACAGTTTGCAAAGAGGTGCCCGGATTAAGGGCAACTCCAGCAGTTAACCCGTGGTTATGAATGTTTTGGATAGTGCGATGAAGGTGGGGACAGGCTTCTTGATGTACGGTAATCTGATCGGCTCCGGCATCAACAAATCGTTCGATATATTGATCCGGGTTTTCAATCATCAGGTGTACGTCCAGAAAAGCATCGGTACAGCTTCCGGCCGCTTCCACAAACTTGGGTCCGTAGCTGATGTTGGGGACAAAATGACCGTCCATAATATCGCAATGGAGCCATTGGACTTCAGACTGATTACACTTTTCGATATCTTCGCCCAGGCGTGTATAGTCAGATGCTAAAATTGAGGGTGCTAAAATAGGTAACGTAAAATCCATATCAATTAATTATTGTTGTCTTCAGATGAGGATACATTTGCAGTGTCAATGACCGCTCCGGATTCAAGCTCTTCCTTTACTTCAAATCGCTCTGATACAATGAGTTTAAGTGTTTCTCCTTCTTTTACCTGCTCTTTCTGCGGTTCATAGCTAAGGATGACATTTGCCTCAACCTCTTTGCTGGGTTGAAATCGAATTTCGCCAATCCGCAAACCTGCTTTTTGTAATTTTTGTTGCGCTTCAGCAAGTCGCAGTCCCTTGATATTGGGGACGTCTACCATTTTTTCGCCGAGTCCGTCACTGACAGCTAAATCAACCGTGGTACCCTTGGGTACAATATCATTTGGGGATACTGATTGACGTAATACAACATTTTTAAATCGGGACGATTCATAGCTGATCGTGCCCACACGCAACCCGTAGTTTTCGAGTTGGACCCGAGCATTGCGAAGCGAGAGGTCTACTACTTTGGGGACTTGAACCGTTGGATTTGATTCCGTGTTAACGGTGAGATACACTTTTCGGTTGGGCTTTACAATTTCTGCTGCAGCAGGCATCTGGTCGATTACATAATCGGCCGGGTATGCTGAATTGGAGCGGCGTTCAGCAACTTCGTATCGAAGCCCGTAAGACGTGAGTTGCTGTTGAGCTTCATCCAACGAAACCTGGGTGATGTCGGGTACTGTAACGCCTTCGTTGTAGTTGGTGTAGGCTGGCATGATGACAAAATCGAGCAGTGCTAAAAACAGTGCGCCTGCGGCAATAATACTAACCAGGCTCAGGTAAAATATTTTATGGGTGAGTAAGGATTTTATTTGTGACCACATGTGCTAAAAATATGATTCTTTAGGAATTACTTAAAAATGAAATTTCAGTGTAAAAGTTCGGTGTGGATTCAATAGATTCGTGTTCGCCTCCAGTTTTCGATTTTTAATCTTAACTGTCAGATAAGCGTCAAAAGCTGATACTACGTGATTTAATATCAGAAATGAAACCATGTTCCCCGCTAATCGATAGCTGTCATTAAAATCTTCAGCCATCTGGGCGCCTAAGATAAAATGGTTCGACATTCCGCTGCCATCCCAATTTAGCCGGTACTGAGTTGAAAAGTCATTCCAGCCCGGTCCGTATTGGTAATATTTGCTGATAAGTTCATAATATTGCTGTGAACCGTAGTCCGGCATAATATGCGAAAAATTGTTCCCAACATATTCTGGATATACAAACGGGGTATTGCGCTCTACATTGCGCAGTAGGTCAATATCTACTTTCGACCAGTCGCTATTGGGATTATAATCAGCAGTTTTATTTTCAATATGTTTTTTAAGATCATCAATATAGCTGTTTGATAAATTATTCTGTTCGTGATATTCCACCAGCCACTGGGCATAGTTGACCACACTCCAATTGTTGTTGGCAAATCGTTTGTATCGTCGTTCTTCAGCTTTCGCATCGTGAGAGCTTTTAAGATATACGCCTACCATCACCGCTTCTGCCAGAAAGTATAATCCTGCACGCATCCATTTTTTATTTATTGCTTGTCCGCTGCCGGGTATAACTGCTGAACTAAGCAGCGCCCATCCCGCTTTTTCTCGTGCAGGTTGATAAAAGGGGGACGATTGAGTGTAGTCAATTTTGGGCTTCAGATCATCAATAGTGATTTTTTGGTGCGTTTTTACGGTCTGAGCAGTCGTACTGCTAATTACCATTCCCACCATGAAAACTAAAATTGCTGATCTTTTAATCATGATTCAGAACATCAAAATCGAATGTTAACCCAAAATGGAAGTATATATCTTTTCCGTACGTAACCCCCCTTTCCGTTGATTCGGTCATAAATTCGTTTGGTAAAGTAACATCAAATTTGTTGAATCCATAGGCGCTACTAATGAATAATTTGAGTGGAAACAGGTAATAACTGTTGAAAGCAAATCGTAATTCGCCTCCTATTCCAGTTTTAAGGTTGTTTCCAATTTCGAGCGGACCATTCCACCCGTTGCCGGTTTCTGCGAATAATTGAAAATAAAGCTTGTCGAAGGTATGTCGACCAATTTGAGTATTCATTTTGTTAATCAGTGGAAAGGTAAAAGAAAGTTTAGCCAGAGCAGTGGTATTGCCGCCAAGAGCAAAATAGGGATAGCTGCGCATACCGGTAAATCCACCAATATAATCGAGATAGAAAAACTCATTAGGGTTATTGAGATAGCTGAATCCACGTCCGTAAAAGTTAAGAGCAGAGAAACGACCTACAGGATATCCCAGCCGTAGGTTTGCCTCCAAAGAATGATTCGTGGTTTCCTGATAGATGGGTTTGAGCGTACCGTCTTCGACTTCGTAATCCTCAAGCAGCTTATTAGGCTCATAGGTATACCGAAAAGCGCCACGCAGCCCAATAGGGGCTACATCATGGTTGGGATAGGGGGTCCAGTTTTCATAAATATAAGCGGTCGTTAAGGTGGTTCCTTTAAAATATTCGGATGAGGATGATGGAATGAATGATTCAAGTTCTTGGGAGTAAAATCCATCCGTTTGAACGCGGTATGGACTATATCCGACTCCGAGCTCAAGCAGGTTATGTTGATTTATTTTACTTCGCAGAAAAAGATCTGCTTCCCAAATATTATAAGCAATATCTACATTAGTGGTGTCGGGCAGGCAGGACGTACACGGAAATTCCTCGACGGCAAGTCCATCCGAAACATTACGCCGCAAATTATAGAAATCCAGTGTGATGGTAGGAGACCAACGTTTTTTGATAAAAGGAAGCCCTACCTGTTCAACGGATAAAAACAGATCGCGATCCAGGTTGGTAAGTCGAGAAGGATTAACGAAATCACCGATACCGTCGCTGGACTTCGAGGCAAAACCAAAAAGGGCACTTCCAAAGAAATTAAGTTGTCCCGTTACGTCGCGCGAAGAAAAATAGGTGCCCAGTTTCATGTCACGTAGAAGGTTACTACCCAAATCACCAAACTGTCCGGCCGTAAGCAGACGTCCATTGCTGCCATTTTTTTTGCTATAGTTGTCGAACCTAATTACAGGATAGAAGCTAAAACTCGTAAAGTTATTATCGTACGGCTGCAACTTTAATTGCCTTTTCGTGTTGGCCTTACCAGCGGGAAGCATAAGAGAATCGGTTCGTGCTAAATTTTGCAGTTTTGTTTTTTCTATGATGTCGATATGCTCGGCATCAGAAGGATAAACCAATTCAGATTTTTCAGGAAACTTTAAATAGGAGGGCGGCTTACGGTTATAGTGAGCCGCTGCTTTAGGAACATTTTTTGTGAGGTCAATAGAGGAAATCGTGTAGCCCTGAGATTTAAACTCAGAAAAATAAAGTGTGCTATCTTCTAAATGTGGCATAAATGCCCCGCCAACAACGCTTGTTAATTGCTCGGTTGATCGTTCCTCTTCTTTAAGCGGAATACGGTAAATATTGAAAATGCCATCTGGATTGGCAGTATAGTAGAGATATGCTCCCTGCTTATCGACATAGGGATCGCGGTAATCGGTGAGCGTATCCTGCAGTACCGGAGTTACAGTTCTCGATTGCATATTAAGCTGATAAATATCACGGCTGTGGTTGTCAGAGAAGGAAAAATAGAGCTTCTCTTGATGGGGATGCCACGCTGGACTGTAAACCTGTTCGCCCTGGGTATAATTGGTCAATGAACGCAAGGAACCCGATACAATATCGACCTCTACTAAATTAGTAGTGCCATTCGATTGCTGAATAGCAATCAGGGAATTTTGGTCAGGATGCCAACTGGGAGATGATAGCCGTTTACTGTGGGTGATGCGATGTTCTTTCTCAGTATTGTGATCATAAATAAACAGGTCGTTATAACGTTCTCCATACTTGTTTAGCTTTTGTCGGCTAAAGGCGATCTGTTCTCCATCCGGGGAAAAAGAGAAAGCAGATTGAAGATCTTTTACCGTAGCGTCCTGATTTTCGTAGAAACTGTACTGTTGACCGGAGGATTGTAATTGGCCAATATCGATAGCCAGTGATGAATTTTTAGCACGATCTCTATCATCAATAAAGAGCTGAACGGCCGACGATCGGCTATGTTTGTTAGACAGATAGGCAATCTTATTGTTATTGGGACTTACTTTTGGATAGAAGTTATAAAATCCGTCTGTCTGAAAGGGAGTCGTCTCTGTTGGTTTCAACGAATTTACCGTCTTTCGGTAATGATTTACAGATGCTGAGATGAAGTCATCGAATAGCTTACTGCTCGAAATACCGGTTGTTTCTTTTAGGGCTTCATCAATGGTGAAAACGCCGGTTTCTGCCAAGCTGTTTGACAAACTCGGTAAAATATCTTCTCCAAACCGATCTGCAAGGTAAGAGGTAAAGGCAAAGCCCTGATTATAAATACGTTCGCGCTGCAGAGCATTTTTGGATCCGAAAATGCCCATATCTTCAAAAGAAATAGGATTATCCGAGAGAATAGCTGTTCGAAATAGCATGTCGCGATGGGCGTCCCAGTAATCATAGAACAAGTTTTGGCGCTGATATTGGGCAACCCCCTCGGCGAGCCATGCGGGAACATTGATAGAGGCGAAGGGATAGGTGACGATGCCTTTGGGGTAACCGTAGAGAACGTCAGGACGCCGTACATCGGAGTATGAGAGCCATTGAAAGTAAATGGCGGGTATGGTACGGCCTTTCTTCATTGCCGTTTGTAGTTGTACGATATGCGTAAATTCGTGGGTAATAACATCCCATAACCAGTCGTGCGTACCGCGCAGTGGCATATCGAGTGATGAAACCCAGATATCAATTTGATTGTCAAAAAAATAAGCTGCTCCGTTGGAATAATCCCTTCGGTCTTTTAAGACAATATTCGTTTTAGTATTGGGTTCGAAATTGTAAAGTTCGGTGATAGGTGGATAGATTGCTTCTGCGATGCGGGCTGTAGCTTGTGCCGAACGGTTATTTCCCTCCTGGAAGTGGATATTAAAATGCTCACTTTCGATGGTGTACCAGGACAAGTGGTTATTGGGATAATTGAACTGAGAGGGTGATAGCTGTTGTGCCAAAGCAGTATTGAAGCAGTTACACCATCCCCATACAACAAGTAGCAGGGCGATATTGAGGTAACGATTATCCACCTATTGTATGACTACAATTTTAATCATTTTTTGTTCTTTTTGTCCGGCCACGGTTGCTGTGATCATCCCAAAATACAATCCGCTGCTCCAGCTTTGCGTAGAAATTTGATACTCTTCGGGAGCACCGCCGTTGGCTTCGTAATTCTTATCAAAAATAATTCTTCCGCCGGAAGTGATGATTTTTACTTCTACCGACCCCGATCCATTGGTCTGAAATCGAATATTGGTATGGTCATCAGCGGGATTCGGCCAGTTATATGTTTCTTCTTGTACAAGAATATCATCAGACGGAGGGGAGGGTTGAGAATTTTCGGAATCTAAATGTCCGGTGATTTTATTCGTAAATGAATTGCCATATTGTCCGGCCCAGAGCACCTCTTCAATATCATCCAGCTTCCAGGCTTTTACATCACCACGGTGACTGACGGCATACAGGATATTTCCATGAATGAGCGGATGAATAGGATGATTGTTTTGATCCGAGATATTCCCTACATACAATGGAAATCCCTCTACACTCTCACCATCAGTGGTGTATGCATTGATATTCAAAGAAATACTGTCTTGTGTGGGGATGTAAAGAATATTTTCTCCCGATTGTCCAGAGCGGGTGATCAATGGTGTGCCAGTGAATCGAGTATTTTTGGGAGGATAAATAGGAAAGTTCTGTAGTAATGCTCCGTTAGTATTGCGTGCTTCAAGAGCTCCATTTTGTCGATTTATGTAGCTGAAATTAATACGATCATTTTGGTTAAGGTCGGTGATAGCAGGCCATCCGATATCAGTATTTTGAACAATGGTTTTTGGTTGCTTAAAGCTCTCAGTGTCAAACAATAACAGTTCACTATCAGACAGATAATAAAATTTTGATTTCCCCTCACCAATTTTTATAGCTCCGGTATAATGTCGCCCTTCACTTTTATTGATGGGATAGGTGATGCCATCGGGTTTCAATAAAAGTTCCGTAGCAGTAAGTACTGTCTGCTTTCCGTGAACTGTTGCCGATTGCTGTTGGGCATTTAATATTGGAGACTGTACAGTCCCATCTGATAGATTAATTTCCTGGTCAGTAAAGTCGGCATAAAGAATTTGGCCATCGTTGGAACTCAAAAACGCATCATTTGCATCGATTTGGTTGGTCCACTGTGTATTCCACTGATTACCATCCCACTGCCAGGCTGCAAGTTTAACTTGAGGTTGGGTAGGGGACTCACCCAAAATGAGGTTGTTTGCAAGAAATGGTTGTTGTACGGATGCTGATTGAAAATCCAAAACCGGATCAGATTCGTTACCCAAATCTAAAGCATACGTTGACTGTTGGCTCGGAACGATGAGAAAAGAATCTGAGGCAGCGGTATGTAACGTAAGCCCCAATGGATACCCAGAAAAGTAATCTGAATCTGTGGTTGTATATGTGGTCTTGTCATCAATATTAGAGATCGGAAGATCTACCGACTCGATATTATTTGAAGAAGTTGGACGAATGCGAAAGGTAGCTACCGGTTCATTTTGAGAAAAATCGAATAGCTCGAAAAAACTGGAAGCACCGGAGTTGCTTTCATTCGAAGGGCGGGTGTCAGGCCCAAATCGGTTTTCATAGAATCGCAGCGTATCACCGTCAAGGGTAACTACAGAGGCATTATTTCCATCCCACCAGAAGTCGAAAGCGGTACCACGTGCTTGATTGCTGAAGTCGCTATTAGCGGCACGTCCGATATCCTGTGCTCCGTCAGCCTCTTCGAGATCGACGCCACGCCGATCAGGATTGTTATTTATTCTTTGATGTCCCATTTGATTATATATAACAGCTTCATCGATGTGCCAAATGAGTATTCCTCCGTTAAGCTGTCGGTCATCGACGGTATTTGCTGTTTGGTCGGGACCCACATCTAATCCCCCCGGTAAGTTCCATTCCAGATTACTCACATTTGTAACTACGCCCGGAATTAAAGACTCTTCAAAGCCATCAGATTGGTTTACAAAAACCTCATCATAATTGTTAAATGTCTTGGTTTGAACTGTTCCGTCAGATTGTTCAAAGGTGAGAATAACGCCATTGTTGTTGGGATCGCGATGACGGTTTTCAATCAGAAAATATTCACTGGTCGATAACGGTATTTTAGCAATACTATTTTGTTGATGGTACGAAGCAGCTGGCAGGGAAATTGGAGCGTTATTTGATTTACTCATAGAAATAGGGGTTTGCCATCCGAGGTAAGTCTTTTCCCAGGCTGAGGGCTCCGGTGGGAAGAGTCCACGGTAAGAAAAGAAACTTTCACCGTCCATCAATCCAAATCGTCCAATTCCGGAGTTACCGGTTTCGGTATTAAATAAATCGGGTAATCCCAAGTAACTGCCAATGGATGCACAAATAAGTCCATTGGTGGAGAGCTGAAGTATAAACTCCTCACCTGATATATCTTCGCCGCGGCGCGAAATACTACGAGGTAAAATCATGGAATTGGTTACTCTAAAGGCCCCGTTATTAATGGGGAAGCCTTCGAAATCAGGTTGGTTAAGTAAGTTGCTTAACACAGATTGGTCCAAAAACAGAGAAGGGATATCCTGTGGTGTTTTATCGAGGGTTGTTCCCGTAAGGTCAATATCACGGCCGATACCGGCATGAAAGATCGCAAATGTCGTTTTCTGTAGATCTAAATTCGAGGTAGAAAAACCACCTTGTTCGTCGACAGTCTGCCAAGTATCTTGGGCTAAACTAGCAACCTTTTCGTTGGTAAAGGTTTGACCGGTGGGAGCATACTGCTCCATTTTTTTGGGTAGCTGATATATGGCCGGAAGAACTCGGTATTCTATGTGTATCTGATTGCCGGAAACTTTTTTGAAATAGTTTTGGGTAAATTTCAGGTGACGTTCAAAATAGGATTGGTCATGGGGCAGTGGATCTATGGTAACGTCAGAATTATCGAGGTAGGTTAAATTGGAAGGGTCATAAGTGCCATCGCCCGATGTTAGTCGGTTATCGTCGGGCTGAAATTCAACCATAACAGCAATGATGGTTAGCGTATCAGGCACATTAGGTTGTAGATTGGTGGAGGAGGTGAGCGAATGGTTTCGCTTAATCTCTACTTGCTGGGCAAAGGTGTTACTAAGTCCTAAAAACAAAAGCATGCTGAAGATCAGCATGCTTTTATGAAAAAAAGTAAGTAGTGAATATAAAGTCATGAGCCCACGTTGGCCCGGATTAGAAGTTCAACAGTAAACCAAAGCGGGTTGTATTGGCAAGAGGGTGGTTTTCATCCCCCAGTGTATTAATATAGCTGAAATCAACTCCGACAAATTTATACCGGATTCCGGCTCCCAATGTCATATATTGCCGATCACCGTTATTGGGATCTTCATAATAGTAGCCGCCCCGAACCGCAAATAGATCGTTATACCAATATTCGGTACCTACAGCATACATTAATTGTTCGGGAAGAGAGAGAGTCACTTCTCCGGTACCTGTATTGCGGGTAAAACTTCCCCATGATGAGAAAAGCGAATTGATAACTCCTTTGGGTTCCCCACTAGAATCAAGACGTGCCATCACTTTTGAAATATCATTGGCAATCGTCAATTTATGGATGCCATCCTTGTCAAGATTTGTATTAAACGCCCATCCAATACGGAAAACGGTTGGCAGCGGGTCTTTTTGGGCATTGTCGGTGTAGTTTACACCGGGACCAATGTTTGAGATATTTAATCCTGCATTTACATTGGCATCGTTACCAATGAATTTGAAACTGTTAGATTTATACATGGCTGCAAGATCAACCCCCACACTGGAACCGGGATTAATTCGTTGCTGACTTACCTGACCATCAGCAAGACTACTATATATAAATCGGAATCCGGAGCCCAGTGACCAGTTTTCGTTAAGTTTTAGCCCATAAGAAAGTCCTGCAGCAAGTTCATAACTGTTAAAACGTCCCTGTTCTAATCCGGTTTCATCGGTTCTGAGTTGTTCACCCAAATTCAAAAAAGTGACATGTCCCCCGAATGTACCTATCCCATCCATGTGGTACTTACCTCCCAGGTAATCATAAAACAAATCAGCATTAAACTGGGGCAGCCATTCGCTATGTGTAAAGTTTATTTGGTTTCCTTTTTGAAAAGCAAGTCCAGCGGGATTCCAGAAGACTGCAGAAGCGTTATCAGCAATAGCAACACCTGTATTGCCCATTCCTGCTGCCCGTGAGTCGGGTTCGATCTGTAAAAATGGAACTGAAGTAATGCCAACCTGACCATACGATAAGGTAGCCAGTACAAATAGAAGGGTAAAAGTAGTAAATGCTTTCTTAATCATAGAAAATCAGTTGATAGAAGTACATTCAGCGTTTAACAGAAGATAATAATATTTGAAATTATTATTCTGAATAAAGTGCTCATTATTATCTTCTTGATATAAAGTTATCAGAATATATAAGAAATAAAAAAGCAGGATGAAATACTTCATCCTGCTTCCACTTTCTTAACGAAATTTAATTAAACATTTCAACAACCATGGCCGAAGCACCGCCGCCACCGTTGCAAATTCCGGCACATCCATAACGCCCGTTTGTACGCTTAAGGGCATGTAAGAGCGTTACAATAATCCGTGCTCCCGAACACCCAATGGGATGTCCAATACTGACTGCACCGCCATGGATGTTAACTTTTTCCGGATTGAGCTCTAAAATCTGCTCATTGGCCAGGGAAACAACTGAAAATGCCTCATTTATTTCAAACAGATCAATCTCCTCTTTATCGATGTTGGCCCTTTTCATCGCTTTGGGCATAGCATCAGCCGGTGCGGTGGTAAACCATTCGGGTTGTTTGGCGGCACTGGCCTGACTTACAATACGGG
Source organism: Fodinibius sp. SL11 (assembly GCF_052060035.1). Taxonomy (NCBI): domain Bacteria; kingdom Pseudomonadati; phylum Balneolota; class Balneolia; order Balneolales; family Balneolaceae; genus Fodinibius; species Fodinibius sp. SL11. Next base: position 70,465 of record NZ_JBPOEA010000001.1, read on the forward strand.
CCAATGGAGTATATCCAAGTTCTTCCGCTTTTTCTTCACTCATTAAAAGCACTGCAGCTGCACCGTCGTTTATACTGCTTGCATTGGCAGGGGTAACGGTTCCGTCTTTTTGAAAAACAGGATTAAGTTTAGGCACTTTATCGTAATTGATACGTTTGAGCTCTTCATCCATAGTAACTTTGGATACATTACCCTTGCGATCTTTTACTTTCATTTCAATGATTTCATCATCAAAATAGCCCTCTTCATGAGCTTTGATAGCTCGCTTGTAGGAAGTAATGGCAAATTCATCCTGCTCTTCACGACTGATATTGCATTCTTTTGCACAAATTTCTGCCGCATTACCCATGTGAAAATCATTATAGACATCCCAGAGACCATCTCTGATTATCCCGTCTTGTGCTTCCGCATGTCCCAATTTAGAACCAAAACGGTGTTTATTTAGGTAATAGGGGACATTACTCATGCTTTCCATTCCGCCGGCAACAATGACATCAGCTTCTTCAAGCTGAATCTGATTTGCAGCGATCATGATAGCTTTCATACCTGATGCACAGACTTTATTAACAGCTGTAGCGGGTGTGAGTTCAGAAAGCCCGGCTTTAAGAGCAGCTTGACGCGCGGGAGCCTGCCCGACACCTGCCGTAAGAACATTCCCGAAAACAACTTCTTGTATCTTTTCCGGTTCAATACCCGTTGATTTCATTAATTCCGTAATTGTCGCAGCTCCTAATTCTGGTGCTGAAAATGATGATAAGTTTCCGCCGAAAGAGCCAACAGGAGTACGTTTTGCATCAACAATAACTACATTCCGCATAATTTAAACAGTTTTTGGGTTATAGATCTTGTTCATAAATCTGGAATTTATTCAAATGCCTGATCCAGATCTTCAATTAGGTCGTCAGCATCTTCAATACCAACCGAGAGCCGGATCAACGAATCTTTGAGTCCCGCTTTTTCTCGAACCTCTTTTGGGATCGATCCATGGGTCATAGAAGCAGGGTGACTAATTAACGATTCTACACCGCCAAGACTCTCGGCTAATGTAAATATTTCTGTTCTACTCATAAATTCCTGCGCTTTTTCCATGGAATCATCCGTCAAAGAAAATGAGACCATTCCACCAAAATCGCTCATTTGTTTTTTTGCAATGTCGTGTTGTCCGTGACTCTCGAGGCCGGGATAAATAACCTGATCCACATCGGGATGTTCGTCCAAAAATGAGGCAACTTTCTTAGCGTTATCTACCGATTGTTGAACACGTACAGAAAGCGTTTTGATGCCCCGCAAAGTAAGGTAACAATCCATGGGTCCGGGAACGGCTCCTGTAGTCTTCACTTGAAAGCGGAGTTGTTCCATAATGGCCTCGTTAGAAGTAGCAACAGCGCCACCTATTACATCTGAATGTCCCCCCAAATATTTGGTAGTAGAGTGGAGAACCATATCTGCTCCCAACGCTAATGGTTGCTGCAGATAAGGAGAAGCAAAAGTGTTATCAACCAGTGATAGGATATCCTGGTTCTTTGCAAAGTTTGTGAGTTCTTCGATATCTACTACGCGCAACAGGGGATTGGTAGGCGTTTCGATCCAAAGCAGCTTAGCATCATCGGTAGCAGCTTTTTTTACATTTTCGATATCAGTCATATCTACAAAAGTAAAGTCGATACCGTATGGAGCAAAAACCTTGGTGAACAATCGATACGTACCGCCGTAAAGGTCATTAGAGGCAATTATCTGATCGCCGGGACGAAACATTTTGAGAACCGCATCCATTGCAGCACAACCGCTGGCAAAGCAAGCACAGGCATCGGCATCTTCTAATCCGGCAATAAGCTTCTCAAGGGCTGTACGAGTGGGATTGCCTACTCGAGCGTAATCATATCCTTTATTAACATTGGGGGCCTCCTGGGCATACGTAGAAGTTTGGAAGATAGGAGGCATTACCGCTCCAGAGGTTTCCTCTGGTTGTTGTCCTGCGTGGATAGCTTTAGTGTTGAATTTCATTACAGAAAGGTATTATAGGTTAGCCTTTACATTTTTTGCTTCCTGTTCCATTCCCAGAATAGAATATGCTTGGAAAAGCTTATTCCAGATTTCCTGATTTTGGGATTCCTTCTCTGTTAGGTTTTCAAAAAGGGGAATAGAAGCTGATAAATATTGCTTAATTTTCTCCTGTATTTGTTCATCGTGTTCCTCCGTTATCAATGGCACAAGTTTTTGATATTGGGAGGCACTGTTGTAGTAAAAAGTAGCTGTACGTTTTTGAATATCCAAGTTCCCCGGATTGGCATCAGAAATCCGGCTAAACTGTTCGCTTGCCCTAGTTAATAGGGTGTTCGCACTGTCAAATTTGGTTTCATCAAGTGCATCACCATTTTTAAGAGCACTAAAAACCGAATTAAGCTTTGCTTTTCCAGCGAAGTATAATTCGGTAGCCAAAGATTGACCGTAAATGATATTTTGCGGTTCATTTTCAATTAATTGTTCGAGCAGTTCTATGGCTTTTTGATGTTCTCCTGCATTGATATATGCATTTGAAAGCCCGTGAAGAAGATTTAGATTATTGTTGGAAAATGATTCGGCCTGTTCATAAACTTCTACTGCTTTTTTAGGATAATTATTTTCCAGATACAGATAGGCAAGTTGTTCCAAGAGAATAGTAGGAGGGTTACTTATCTTCGTCTGGGCTTCTTTTAAGGTGTTAATAGCTTGGTCAGGCTGTTGATCTTTATACAGGGCCCGTGCTTTCATTGTATAAGAAATGGCACTGTCTGGAATAATAATAGTGGCGTTATTGAAATGGGCAGTCGCTTCTGCGTAGTTAGGTTCTTCTATACTTTCTCCCTGCAATAATTTAACACCTTCATTATGTTCTAAACTCCAGGTTACATTGAGCAGGTCGGTTACTTTATCCTCTGATTTTGCTGATTTATTGTATAAATCGGCGGCTTGTTCTAAAGCCTTACGAGCATCTGAATAAGAGGGGACACGTTCAGAGGGTTCCTCTTTTTTTTGGGCCAGCTGAGTAAGTAGCTTTCCCTTTTGGAAGTATAAATCTGCCTTCTCAGGATCAGAAGAAATATTCTTATCTATAGATCGGATCTGTTTCTGGATCTGTTGTTCGGAAAGGCTATCAGATTCAGCCGGATTTTGAGTTGAAGATTGTAATGTTGAGCAACTAATAAAGAACCCGAATGCAAGCATAAGGCTTGCCATTCGGGTAAAGTCATGAATCATAAAAAAGAAAGTGAATTATTAAATGCGAGTGATTAGATGGTTGTTACCCGTCCATGCCCGCTTTTTCCATCGCTTCCTGGGCTTTTTCATCCATTCCAAGGAAGGTGTAAATTTGAAATAAGCTTCTCCAGTAACTTTGATTCTCAGGGTCAAGCTCTACGGCTTTTTCGTAGTAATCCATAGCTTGGCGAATGTCCTCTTTGCCTTGTTTATCAAACTTTGCCGCCTGTTGATTATCGGTGGTTCTGTTACGACGATCAAAAAGAGTTTTGGCTCGGTTTTGATAAATAACGCCCAGTGTTTCGTAGGCAGCGGGATCATCAGGACGAATTTCAAGAGCCTTTTTAATCTCTTTCTCAGCACGATTTGTAAGCTCTTCTTTTCTGGCTAACATCTTTTCATTTTGGTCACTGAGCTGTTGGATTTGACTCTTAATTTTATCCTTTTCTGAGCCATTAGCCTGTTTTAACTTTTGTTGTAAATCCATGATTTTCTCAGAATTAGTACCCATGGAATCTTGCAGCTCTAATGCCTGCTGATAAATTTGGGTACCCATCACTAAGCGGTACTGCGCATTATCAGGATTTTGTTGAACAAGGCTTTCCAGAGTTGAGATAGCTTTTTCGGGTTGATTGGCTCTGCGGTAGGCATCTGCAAGATTGGTAACAATGGGCGTACTCTCAGGAAAGCGTTCTTTACCTTTCTCAAACGCTTCAACAACTTTTTCCTCATTTCCTAAGTTGTAATAGTAATTTCCCAAATGCATGTAATCAACGGTATCAATCTCCGATTCGGAAATCATGCTCATATATTTTTCTTTTGAGGTAACGGCTTCTTTAAACTCTTGGTTGCGGGCAGCTATCTGAGCACGAACATTCCAAGAGCTTGCACTATCTGGCTGAATTTCGGTGGCATTTCGCAAGTGGAATAAAGAATATTCCATCGGATTTTCTACCGTACCTTTGAGACTGTCGTTGGTAGCATAGTCAACCCCTTTCTGAAATTCGTTTTGCCATACAGCAACTTTTACACCAGATATGTTGTCAATTTCTCCTGGTTTATTTTCAGAGGTATCAGCGACAGTTTTTGCTGTTTCAAATGCGTCATTCATTTTTTTGTAATACTCGAGACGCTCGCTCGGATCATCTTTAGATCCTGCAAGTTCGCCTAAAGCAACGGCTTTGTAATAATACCCCAAAGGATCTCCAGGATACGTTTCAATGGATTTTTCTGCTGATGCAATAGCAGCTTCAAAGTCCTGGTTTTTCAGATTACTTTGTGCTTCGTCAGCCAACGGATTTGAAGTTCCGCATCCTATCAAAATCGCCGCGAGCAACGTTACAAGTAGATGTGGTAATTTTTTAATAAACATGGTTTCTTATTGCTATAAATTCAATGTTATTAGAATATCCAATCGTGATTGCAGAAAGTAATCATATATAGCCCTTTCTGCAATATTAATGCTTAAATTTATTATATTAGGCAACTTATAAAGTAACAGTCTATTAACCCAGTTATCAACGTATATGTTCGGCAGCAGCCACTTCGAAAGTCACCACTACAACGATTTTGAGTATCTTAAAATTTCAAAGGGGACAGAGGATTCCCCAAATCTCGTTTTTTTACATGGTATGTTTGGGGGGTTAAGTAATTATGATGCCTTGGTAGACTATATAGATGACTATAATATTTATGTTCCCTCCATTCCCCTTTATGAGTTTAAGGCCAGAAAGCTGACGTTTAAGAATATGGCTAAATGGCTTCATTCTTTTATGGAAGCATTGGAAATTGAAAACCCTATACTGTTGGGCAATTCTATGGGAGGACACCTGGCTCTCGAATATACCGTTCAACAGCCGGACAATGTTTCAGCACTGATTTTAACCGGAAGCTCTGGTTTGCAGGAAAGAGATTTTGGGTCCACATTTCCCCGACGTAACGATCGCGACTATGTGCGAAAACAAGCAGCAATTACATTTTACGATGATGAGTTCGTAACTGAAGAACTTATGGATGAGATTATGGAAGTGATCAATGATCGATCAAATTTATTGAATGTACTTGCTATTGCCCGGGAAACCCATGAGTACAGCATGGAGGAATTTTTACCGAATATTGATCAAGAAGTACTGCTTATCTGGGGTAAACAAGATGAAATTACCCCTCCCGAAGTTGCGGTAGAATTTCAGGAATCTCTGCCGAATTCTCGACTCAAGTGGATAGACAAATGTGGGCACGCTCCGATGATGGAACATCCCGAAAAATTTGCTTTTTATATGAATGAGTTTTTGATCGAATTAAAAAATAAAAATGCAACTTCAATCAAATAATAAACTATGAAGAAGATTATTCATACATCACAGGCACCCGAAGCTATAGGACCATACAGCCAAGCCGTTGTTCATAATGATTTGGTTTACTGTTCAGGACAGATAGGATTAGATCCTGAAACCGGAGATTTTGCAGGTGATGATGTAAGCTCACAGGCTGAGCAGGTCATGAAAAACTTAAAAGCGGTCTTGGAAGAAGCCGGATCAGGGTTTGATAAGGTGATTAAGTGTAGCATCTTTCTTGACGATATGGATGATTTTGCAACGGTCAATGAGATTTATGGCAGCTACTTTGAAAGTGATCCCCCGGCACGCGAAACAGTTGCGGTAGAAACTCTGCCTAAAAACTGTAAGGTGGAAGTCGGCTGCATAGCGTATATCTAAAAAAGGAAGTAGGAAATATATTTGATACTTAGGAGAAACGGGGGAACCGTTTCTCCTTTTTTATTTATATGACCTAATTCTCTAATTCGAAAAGACGTTCTGCTTTGTTACCCATCTTGTCAAAAACAACGACTTCAATTTTCATAGAAGAGGAAGGTTCAAAATTAGGGTGATAGTATAAAAAGCGATCACTTTCTGGTTCAAATTTAGCAATTCCCTGTTGGTCATTGACAAATATTTTTGATCGCGAGTAGTCAATACCGGATAAGTTATCGGTGGCATCGATATAAATAACCCACTTACCATCGGGACGCTCCCGAACGCGCGGATTTGTGACCTTTGGGACCGTCTCGTCTTTTTTTAAAGAAAAATGCCCCAAAGATTCAGCCTTTCCTATGATATGAGTACTGGAAAACTTTGTAGGAACTAATTCCCATTCTTCGTCCTCTCGGTTGAAATTGTAGAACGACAACTTTGTAGTGTCAATTGCTATGCTATCTCGAGAGGTATAAAATCTAAAATTTTTTCGAACCGGATAGGAATTTGGGATGATATTAACTCGTAAAGAGTCATTGTTAAATTTATGCACAGACATACCTACCGAAACCGTATCGTAAAATGTTTGTTTGGGAAATACAGCAAAATGGTTTTGGTCGATGGTTGTAACAAATGAGGTGTTTTGAGGCTTTATGCGGTAAAATTGTAGTGGACCTAATGCAGGGCTGTTAATAAAAAGCGGGTTTTGTTCTTTCGTGCTGATAGCAACACCATTTACATGTTCGATAATGTGTTTTTTATCAGCTAAGCCAATTGTTGTATGCTCGTATTGATTGTAAGGGATGGTAACCCAATCTGTAAACCAGTTCCACTGATTGGGAGATACAAGGTTAATACCTGCGTTGTAATTGGTGTATGATCGTTTACGATTTTGCAGCGGGTCTTCAAGAACATTGATAGTACCCTTTGCCGTGGAAGTATTGCCGTAAAAATCTTTTGCCGTAATTGTGACCTGATGAGTGCCTGCTAATAAATTAAGTACGCCTTTACTATTATTGGTCTTGTAAAAAGGAAGTGAGTTCCCATCTGCAATATATAACCGCTGGAATCCTTTATCGGAATCTTTCAAAATCGGGTACACCCGATCAATAAACATTTGATGGGTTTCATTGTAAGAGAAGCTGTCAACTTTTGAATGAAAGATTTTTTCCCCATTTATATCAAGCTCCAGTTCGTAAACTGCATAACTGTTATGAACGTTATTTGATTGGTCAAAAGTGTTTACACCCAGTCCTACAGGACCATGAACATTGACGGTGCCGAAGTTGTAGGATCCATTTTTAAGTTGTGCTCGTCTGGTATAGATAGCATTTTCTCCTTCTATTGTAGAATTGGAGCTGAGTGGTTCTACCGAAAGCTCTTTAATTTGCGGTGGAATGTTATCTTTAACGGATAAATTTGTGAGTAGAGGATTAAAGGGTTTGTGTGATGGCGTTCGAAGTTCAAAATGCAGATGAGGAGGCCCAATACCTGATGCGCCACTGTATCCGATTAGGTCTCCCTGGGTTACTTCAATATTTCGCCATCCCCAGAATTTCTCCATTTCAAATTGATAATCTTCGGCAAACCGAACCGAATCGGCCAATTGCTGCAGTTTATCATTAAAAGAGAGTAGATGTGCATAAACAGAATAGGAGCCATCATTATGTTTTAAGTATATCACTTTGCCGTAGCCTCGGGGGCCAATCGCAACGCGATCAACCGTACCATCTCGGGTGGCATATACCTCATAGCCCTTTCGTCCCCAGGTTTTTATATCCAAGGCGGCATGAAAGTGTGCCGATCGTGTTTCTCCGAATGTTGAAGAAAGATAGCTGCTTGCTTCAGTTGGCCATTGATAGTGAGCTTGTGAGGGATCAAAATTATGTAGCTCCTGAGCAGCTATGGGCTGTGTGCTAAACCCGATGGCAATAAATGATAAGAGTAGATAGCGAATATTCATGAGTTATTCTACGGTTACCGATAGTGTCGTGAGTCCGCTGTCTAACGAAGCTTCAATAGTATCACCGCTCACAATAGGGGATACGCCTTTGGGGGTTCCGGTTAAAATGATATCGCCGGGCTGCAGGGTAAATATAGTTGATAAATAGTGAATAAGATCGGCTACTGAAAAAATCATCAGCTTTGTGTTATCAGATTGGCGGGTTTCGCCATTTACGGTAAGGTGCAGATCGATGTTTTGAGGATTTGCAATCTGATTTTTTTTGACGAAAGTGCTTAACGGTGCAAAAGTATCAAAGCCCTTGGCAACGGACCACGGATGTCCCTTGTCTTTAGCTTTTTGCTGGATATCACGGGCAGTAACATCAATACCGATACCATATCCACCAATATGCTCTAATACTTTCTCTTTGGGGATATTCTTGCCGGCCTTGTCAATAGCAACTGCCAACTCCACTTCGTGATGCACATTTTTGCTTTGTGGAGGGATATGAATAGCATCGCCATCAAAAATGATACTACTCGTCGGTTTTAAAAATACCAAGGGTTGAGCGGGTACTTCATTTTGTAATTCTTGGGCATGCTCAACATAATTTCGGCCAATGCAAAAGATATTACGAAATTGTAGATGGGATAGTCCCGGTATGCTTTGTTTTTTCATAAGGTATCAAATATAAAAAAGCCTTGGTCTCTTAAGAAACCAAGGCTTTAAAAATTTGGAATAAAGTGTAGTTACGAAACAGGCTCAACACTTACATATTTACGCCCACCGGAGCGAACGCGAAAAGTAACCTGTCCGTCAGCTTTGGCAAAAAGTGTGTCGTCGCCGCCACGGCCTACATTTTCGCCCGGGTGGAACTTGGTACCACGCTGACGTACGATAATGTGACCGGCTTTGACAACTTCTCCGCCATATTTTTTAACTCCAAGTCGTTTCGATATCGAATCGCGACCGTTCTTTGTAGATCCTTGTCCTTTCTTATGCGCCATAACAATCTAAAATTTCTGAATTATCCTTCTTGCTTACTGTTCAATGCATCCAAAACGGTAACCCGCTCTTCATCTTCGGGAACAAAATCTTTAAGATCTTCAAGATCTGTATTTCGGATATGACTGATTGCTTCCTTTGCTGTCATATCGGTAGATACTTGAGCCGTTTCTTCAGCTTCGGAAGTATCTTCTTTTTTCTTTGCAACCTTTTTGCTTCCGCTACCAGAAGTAAAAATACTGTTAATTTCGATTTGAGACATCGGTTGGCGGTGTCCGCGCTTAACCTGATATCCCTTGCGACGTTTCTTTTTGAAAACAATAACCTTGTCTGACTTCACATTATCAAGTAACGTCGCTTCAACAGCAGCACCATCAACAACAGGTTGGCCTACTGTTACATTACCATCGTCGTTAGTTAATAAAACTTCGTCAAAAGTTAGCTTTTGATCGGTTTCATCACTTTGTTTGTCAACAAATAGGACATCGCCTTCTGATACGCGATATTGATGCCCACCTATCTTTACTACTGCGTACATCTAATTATGTAATTTTATGTTTTAAATTCTTTTGGCTACAGAATGCCAAATATAAGCTTTTCGAGGCTCAAAGCAAAGCCAAAAATCTTATGAATTATAGTCGTTAAAATTGTATTATTGTCAATGAATTGAGTCCAATAGAATAAAAAAATTGTTATGGATAAGGAGTTACCTGATTTGCATAAGCAAGCTTTCATGTTTAAAAATAATAAACGCTTTCAAAATGATGGAGGCCGGGCATGGATTAAGGATTCACAACTTCATGAAGCTCGAAAAGATGCCAATGGTAAATTGAAAACCATCAATAAAAAGAAAGAAGCTGACCATGTAGAAGAAGCCAAAGATCACAATCCATCGTTGTAATGTTCTTCAATTCAATTGATTAAAATGAAATATGTCCGACTTCGTTCTTGGATAGTTTTGATAACCGTGGGAGTCGGTATCATTGTTCTGCTCAATTATTCTACCGGGGGTTCAGGTCCGTACAAAAGTGCTAATCCTATAACTGATTCGCTGCTTACGGAATCCTATCCTGAATTATATGAAGCTATTACGCAGCGGAATGCCCGGGATATTGAGCCGTTTCTTTCACACAAACATCCCGAAGTGCGCAAGCAAGCGTGGCGGGCTTTTGCCAATACTCCGGTAGATTCGATTAGCCAATTTATTGATCTTGCCAAAGATCAGAACACCGAAACTGCTTGGTTTGCAATAAGCAAGCATGCCCTTAACGAGAATCAACTTAGGGAACTCGAACAACAGTGGCTCGATAATCCTAAACTACGAACAGGTATATCGAGGGTGCTTGGACAACAGGGTGATGAGCAAACGCTCTCATTTTTATGGGATCAGCTGGACCGAAATTTAGCAGATAGCGAATATCATTTTGCATTGGCAGTGGGGCGTTTGGTTTTGAATCATGACGTGGGTCCAAGTCGCCAAATCAGAATTATTCAGAAAGCTTTTGACACAAAAAGCTACAAAGTTACTCGCGCCTATTTGTATGGATGGTATCGTGGTGCTAAATCCCAATTAACTGATACTGCACAGGATACTCTTTTTAATCGCTGGCAGTTGATGGGGACAGGCATGAGCCGGGATGTGGATCAATATATAAATAAGTTACTGCCCGAACGTACGACACATACGATGACGATTTTCTACAATGGTGAACAGATGCTGGATCACCAGGTTCAGCTGGCCTATGAGTTGGCGACTTCAATTGGTAAAGTTCCATTAAATGATAAGAATGCCTTAGCGGCTAATATTCTTTTGAGAAATGAAAATCCCCATGTCCAGGTTCGAATGCTGCAGAGTTTGGATGGAAAGATTACGGACGGTGACGACCTATATCAATACATCCGGGAAGAGATACTAACGGATGCCAGTTTGGCTGATGCTGTTTGGTTGGAAGCGTTGGCGCTTGTTAAAAAAATAGATGCTCAGATTGTGCGAGAGTATCAAGACAGGCTTGACTCTATAGGGGAAGATAATTCCTATTTGTGGCCGGAGGTTTTGGGGATTTATCAGCAATATAAACCTTTAGTGGAGTACCTGCAGCGTATTGAAGGAGTAGTACAAGAGAATGAGCAATTGCCAACGATGTATGCACTGCAAAGCTTGGGAAGTTTTGTGCAGGATATTCAAAATATTGGAGAGCATAGGCAACAAATTCGCAATATCGTTTTTGATGCACTGGACCTTGGTGATCGCGGCGTTGCTTACATGGCCGGTCCACTGCTTGAAAATGAAGACCTTTTTGGGCAAGAAGATTTTAATCGTATCAACAATAGTTTGAAGGCCTTTGCGCTTCCGGAAGACATTGAAGTCTATCAAAGGTTTGGGGCATTCTATAAAGAACGTTTTGAGGAACAGGCTAAACCCGTGATAGATTCATTGGCTGCTAAAAACTATCTGCCTTTAAATCGATCTTTGGCTAATGCCGGATGGGATGTTAATGTTCCGGAAGAACTGAAAGCTGAGTTCCGCTTGCCTGATTGGAATCGCCTTTGGGAGTTGGGGCGCACACCTACGCTGCTGATGCGAACAGAGAAAGGACGTATCCAGATTGAGATGAATACCCTTAGTGCTCCGGCAACGGTGGCGATGATTGATAGCATGAATAGTGCCGGTCATTATGACGGGGTTCCTTTTCATCGCGTGGTGCCAAATTTTGTAATTCAGGGTGGGGATATAGAACGGCGGGATGGGTTTGGCGGACCAGACTTTGTAATTCCTACCGAAGCATCAGAAAAAGAATTTCAACGCGGGGCAGTAGGTATTGCCAGTGCCGGTCCCGATACTGAGGGCAGTCAATATTTTATGATGCACCAATGGATGCCACATCTAAACGGTAATTATACCCGTTTTGGGAAGGTAGTAAATGGAATGGACGTGGTTGATAACATTGAGAAAGGGGATAGGGTGCTATCAACGTCTTGGTATTAGGGGTTGGTTATCCGGAGTGTCAGCATTTTTAAAAACTACTTTTGTGTGAAATTCTCCGTTTTCGCCCATGGGATCTATTCCATTAAGGCGTTGAAGCTGCATAACCAACTTTTGGTCGAATAATTCTCCTACCTTTAACAAAGATTGGAACTCGTCACTTACGGCACTGATTTTTATTTCTACCGGTTTTAAAAGTAAAATGGGCAGTAGTTCATTGAGTTCTTTTTGCCAAATCGGAAAAACACAGGAATAACCCATTTCGCCAAATACATCTTGTCGCCATTGTTTGATATCTTCTAAGTGCCAGTCGCCGAAAACGAGATTTTCAATAGGTTGATCTATTTGACTCAGTTTATCTGCAACTCGTTCCAAATAGGTGTCATTCGGGCATTCGGGAGGTAAGGCCACCAAAAGTATTTCCAGATTCAGAAATTTCGCCTGTTCTTTAATTTCAGCCAGGGGAATGTTTTGATGAGGTACAACTTCACTGGACTCATTAAATGTAGTGAGCAGTTTTACATCTGCCTCAGGATGAGATTCCCTAAAAAAATGCAGAGCCAAGTAGGCATCTTTTCCACCGCTCCAAAAAAGAATATTCATGTTGTGTGATTAGAATATTTGGAATTCGTGAGTTTGTAAATTAATAAAATATCGATTCTGAATTCTGATTATTGAATTCCTATATTAGGGCGCACGTTTATATGCTCTAAGATAAAAATATTCATTAACGTTTTAATCCAAGGTAGGTTTTTAATGAGCAGCGAGATCCAAAAAGTACATTTGCGAACCAAAGGTATACTGCCCGTCCAGAAATTGCGCGTATTAGCCAATGCGGGCATCATTTCACATGCTGATGGATATCCATTGCAGGATGACCAATTTCAGCCCAACTCCATAGATTTGCGTCTGGGAGAAAAGGCCTATCGGGTGCGTTGCAGTTTTCTCCCCGAAGACGAATCAGTAAATCAAAAGCTGGATAAGCTCAGCCAATATGATTTTTCAATTACGGATGGGGCGATTTTAGAACCCAATTGTGTTTATATCATACCGTTGTTAGAAGAATTGCACCTGCCCTCTCATATATCGCCACAGAAAACGTTATTCAATGGAAATGAAAACGGAGTAGACTATCAAATTGTATCGGGCGAACATCTTTCGGCCAAAGCCAACCCCAAGAGTACAACGGGGCGCCTCGATGTATTTACGCGTGTAATCACGGATTATTCGCATCGTTTTGAGGAAATACGATCTGGCTATAAAGGGAGAATGTATCTGGAGGTGGTTCCCAAGTCATTTCCCATCAAAGTAAAAACGGGAGACCGGCTAAATCAGCTACGCATTCGTCATGGTTATACTGTGCTTTCCGATCAGGATATTTTGCGAACACACAGCTCTGATCCGCTGCTTTTTACCGAGCAGGGAGAGCCGGTAAAAGTAGATAATCTAAAAGTTAATAATGGACTCTTTTTGAGTGTGAATTTACATGCTTCGGAAGGTCAGATTGTGGGTTACAAAGCCAAAAAACACCGCGATTATATAGATCTTGATAACATCAATTATTATGAAGTGTCAGAATTTTGGGAGCCGATCTACCATCAGCCGGATGATCATCTTATTTTAGAGCCGGAGGCATTTTACATTTTTGCTTCCAAAGAGCGCTGCCGCATCCCGGAATATTTAGCTGCAGAGATGATCGCTTATGATACCGGATCGGGAGAGTTGCGAACCCATTACGCAGGCTTTTTTGACAGCGGTTTTGGTGGTCGCGTAGAGGATAAAGGAGCACGTGCGGTACTCGAGGTACGCTCACACGATGTGCCTTTTTTGATTGAAGATGGACAAACGTTCTGCAGTATGAAATTTGAACCTAATACAGAAGTTCCAGAATTTGTGTATGGTGATGATATTAAGAGCAATTACCAGGGACAAGAGCTTCGATTAGGAAAACATTTTAAACAATAAGAGTAGAGCTTATTTTATGGCTCCGAATAATGTAAAAGAATGTGTGTGTCACAATCGGAATTTTTCCGAGATAAGGCAGTATGCCAGTCAAAATAATATCAATTCACTGAATGAACTTCAGGATCAAAACTATTGCAGTAACAGCTGCGGTTTGTGTGCTCCTTATGTAGAAATTATTTTGGAAACCGGTCAGACAGTATTTAGTCCTGGCGAACCCTTTCGAAAAAAACGGTGAGTGATGAATATATTTTATGCGCCTCCCTCGCAGATAAACAATGGGTTCGCCGAGCTGTTGGACCAGGAAGCTATTCATGCCTCAAAAGTGATGAGGGTGCGAGAAGGGGATTCTTTAACCGTTGTTGATGGAGAAGGAGGGCGTTATCAGGGGATTGTTCGTCGTATTACAAAAAAGTCGGTACAAGTAGAAATTAACCATGAGCAACACAGTTCCCGCCCAAAGCCTCAATTTATGTTGGGGATGGGAATCATCAAGAAAAGAGATCGCCTGGAATTTGCTGTTGAAAAAGCTATTGAATTGGGAGCTGCCCAAATATGTCTATTTCGAAGTGAACACACGATCAAAGAAAACGTGCGTATGGATAGGCTGAAATCGATTGCTGTTTCATCCATGAAACAGAGTCTGCAATCGCATCTCTGTGATATAGAAGTCTATCATTCGCTCGAGGTGATGATGGAGACAATTTCAGCAGATAACATAATGGTAGCTCACGAAAAAGTAGATGAATCCAACGATATTGATTATCAAAGTCTTTCTGCTGCCGAAAAGATTTTGCTATTGGTTGGGCCGGAGGGCGGCTTTTCAGATAATGAGATCGATGCATTTATAGATAAAGGAGCCGATCTTGTATCACTTGGAACAAACAGACTGCGTGCAGAAACAGCTGCAGTCGCTTTCCTAAGTCAGTTTTTGTAGAGAGAATTTTTCGTATTAAAACGAAAAAGCCCGGCCAAAAACATGAGCCGGGCTTGAATAATTTTACTTGAATAAACGGTTAGTACCGATTCTTTGAAGGGATTGTGTGTGAGGCCGCATATTCTTCCAGTTTTGCTACTTCATCCCACATTTTCCTTGCTTCCTCAATGGTTTCGTCAAGTTTGTTTCTTACAGGGTAGTATTTTTTAAGTCCCCACACCTGACGTGCTAATTCGGCTTTTATGAGTCCGCGAGGCATCCATTCAATTTCCTCAAGATGTCCTTGGGGAATAAATAATGTGTCAGATTTAAACTCCGGCTTAGAGAGCGTATCGGTGACAACCATATTTTTCTCTTTCAGGCGACTGAATACTTCATCCATCTGTTCTTTTGACCACTCAAATTCTTCATTAAAGCGATCATAGTTGTCCTCCCATTTTTCACGGAATGCGTCACCGTTTTCATCAAGATAATCTCGTACAAATTCGAAGCCAACCCGATTACGAAGCATATAGTTGGCAACAATTTTGGATTGAGCAGTATCGGGTTGAACAATATGATCGGGCACGATACCTCCGCCGCCGTAAACCGTTCGTCCGGCGTCAGTCGAAAATTTTAGTGAATCAGGAACATGAGAAACAAATTCCATAGCATCGCCTTTAGCGTCTACGCCACGTTTATAAATTTCATAGGCGTATTCTTCACCTCCCTTGTTGTTATATGGCTTCTGAATCAACCTGCCGGAGGGGGTATAATATTTAGATATCGTAACACGAATTTTGCTGGAATCAACCAGTTCATATTGCTGCTGAACCAATCCCTTGCCAAAGGTACGTCGTCCGACAATCCATCCCCGATCGTGGTCCTGAACAGCACCGCTTACAATTTCACTTGCTGAAGCAGATCCCTCATCAACAAGAATCATCAGCGGTTTATCTTTGAAGAACCCATCGCGACGTGAATAATAGGCTGAAGTGAATCGCGTATGACGGCTTTTTGTAGAGACAATTTTTGTTCCTTGGGGAAAGAATTCTTCCGTAATAGCCACAGCCTGACTTAAATACCCTCCCGGATTCCCTCTTAAATCCAAGAGCAGGCGTTCCATACCGTTATCCTGAAGTTCTTTCATCGCCTCCATGAACTCTTGGTGCGTGGTTTGGATAAACTTATCCATTTTGATGTATCCGGTCTTGTCGTCCATCATATAAGAAGCACCGATAGAGTAGAGGGGGATATCGTCGCGAACGATGGTAAATTGGATTGGATCTTTTACATTCGGTCGCTTGATCGTAACATCAACCTCAGAACCTTTGGGTCCTCGTAAGGTATTACGGACATCTTCATTGGTAAAACCAATGGCACTTTCGCCATCAATTTTGGTAATACGATCCCCGGATCGAATGCCCAACGCATCACTGGGTCCACCGGCGATGGCCGTGATTACCGTAATCGTATCTTGAATGACATTAAACTGCACCCCAATACCCTGAAACTTGCCTGAGAACTCATCATCGATATCATCACTAAGCGAAGGTTCAATATATACCGAGTGTGGGTCTAACCCTCTAAACATAGATTCAAGCGCATCTTCAGTACGTTCAGTCATATTTTCATCGGGATAGTTATTTGTGACATACAGATAAGCTTGTTCAAACTTATCGACTGATTCCCCCAGGCTTTTTATTTTTATATCCCCAAAGCTGGTGTCAGCCGGGGTATCTTTAAGATTAGCTGTACTATCTGAAAGATTTTTTACTAATCCCTTTACACTGTTTTTGTATAGTTCTGTTACATCAACCTGATCGACGTAATTGTCGATTATACGTCGTTGGGTCTGGACGTACTTTTTGATGTTTTTTTGCAGGGTATCATTTCCGGGAACGATGGTTTCAACACCGGCAAACCAGAAAAGTGATAATACAAACAGCGTGACAATATTAGGGATGATAAACTTTTTCATGCTCATGGTGCAAAGGTATTGGTGATTACATTACAAAAATTATTTCTAAATCGTACTGCTAAAGAAATAACGTATTATCGAATGCAAATGAGTAATTTTTATTTAAGCTGTAAATAGCTGATTAATTTAATATTTGTCAACGTATGACTACAGAATATATTGACTTAAATCTTTGTCTTTAACAAGATCATCCAGCTGTTTGTTCACATAATCTTTGTCAATAGTGATATCACCAGAGTTAATATCATCGGGGACAGCAAATAACAGCTCATCCAATAGCGAAGACAAGATGGTGTGCAATCTTCGCGCACCAATATTTTCCACCCGATCATTTACCTGGGCTGCAATCGAAGCGACTTCTCGGAGAGCATTTTCGGTAAACTCAATATCCACACCCTCCGACTTTAACATCGCTTGATATTGTTTGGTTAACGCATTTTTGGGTTGCGTTAGAATATCAAAGAAATCCTGTTCGGTAAGGGAGTTTAGCTCAACGCGGATCGGGAAACGGCCCTGTAATTCCGGAATAAGATCAGAAGGTTTGGAGACATGAAAAGCCCCTGAACCAATGAACAGCATGTGGTCAGTTTTAACCATGCCGTGTTTTGTAGAAACATTACTACCCTCAACAATCGGCAGCATATCACGTTGTACACCTTGGCGACTTACATCGGGGCCTCCACCGCCACCGCCTTTGCTATTATTTGATGATTCGGCCACCTTGTCGATTTCATCAATAAAAATTATGCCTTGTTTTTGAACGCGTTCAAGTCCTTCCTGTACTGCTGATTCGTGATCGATCAGCTTTTCGGCCTCTTCTTCCAATAAAATTTCACGCGCTTCTTCAATGGTTACCTTACGCTTGGTTTTTTTCTGTCCGCCCAGATTGCCAAGCATATCCTGCAGGTTGATTCCCATTTCTTCCATTCCACCCTGGGGACCAAATACTTGCATCATGGGAGAACGCCCAGATTTTTTGACCTCGATCTCTATTTCACGTTCATCAAGCTCACCATTGCGGAGTTTATCACGAAACTTTTTGCGCGTACGTTCATTGAGCTCTTGGTCAGACGCACTTTGCGGATTAAAATTCTGATCATTTGAATTGGCATCAAATCCCGGCGAACTGTTATCGCTTTGGTTTTTCTTGACAGGAGGGATAAGAATATCCAGAATGCGTTCTTCAACAATTTCACGCGCTTCTTCTTCTACCCGATCGCGCATCTCCGTTTTTACCATGTTGATGGAAATATCGGTCAGATCACGGATCATTGACTCGACATCGCGTCCAACATAGCCGACCTCAGTAAATTTACTTGCCTCAACTTTTATAAAGGGAGCTTCGGCAAGCTTAGCGAGTCGCCGGGCAATTTCGGTTTTACCGACTCCGGTAGGACCAATTAAAAGAATATTATTTGGCAGAATTTCGTCTCTGATATCTTCATCAGCATTCATGCGTCGCCAGCGGTTTCGCAAGGCAATGGAAACCGATCGCTTGGCATCATCTTGTCCAACAATGTATTTGTTCAATTCCGCAACCACTTGTTGCGGTGTAAGGTTTTTCTGTGTAACTGTCTTTTGTAAAGTACTCATCAATCTTCAATTTCTAATATACTCAGGTTATGATTCGTATAGATACAGATATCTGCTGCTATATCGAGTGCTTTTTGCACCATCTCACGAGCTGATAAATCCGGAGCGTTGTCTTTGAGAGCCCGCGCTGCGGCAAGGGCATAATGTCCTCCACTGCCGATAGCTAAAATTTGATCATCAGGTTCAATGACATCTCCCTGGCCCGATATCAGCAGAGCCTGATCTTTGCTCATTACGACCAAAAGAGCTTCAAGTTTGCGCAAAAATTTATCCTGCCGCCATTCTTTGGCCATCTCTACAGCGGCGCGTTTTAAATTGCCGTTATATTGCTTCAGTTTTTCCTCATATTTCTCGAAGAGGGTAAAGGCGTCGGCTGTTGAGCCGGCAAAGCCCGCAGCAATTTTTCCCTCATAGAGGCGGCGCACTTTATTAACGGTTGCTTTCATGACAGTATTTTCCATGGTGGCCTGTCCGTCACCACCAAGCGCAGCTTCACCGTTGTGAATAATACCCAAGACGGTTGTTGCTTTAATTTCAGGTAAACTCATTAAACTATATTCTGTTTCAATTTTTTAATTGGAATACGTAAAATCAGGAATCAGATTTGTAATACTTGGATTTGGAGCTTCCGCCCGAACGTGATGGTCGAGGTTTTCGCTCATCTCGTTTTTGCCGGCCACCCGACTTTGATCCATTTCCCTTGTTATAATAATCCAGGTCTTCACGGCCGGGACGGTCATCAAGGTCATCCAAATCGCTGGTTTCATTCGCTATAAGTTCGTCAATGTCGTTTTCTTGCATCACTACATCAGTAATATCAATATCAGAACCGGCGATGGTAGCTTTGTATTCATTTAGAGAAATGGAATCATCAGCAACAAGCGTAATCTTCAGCCAGTAGCGGAACATCCATTTGCGACGAATGCTCAGGAATCCCTTTTCCAGATAGGCTTTTAAATAAGGATTAATATAAATATCAACGGCGCGGTAATCGGTGGTGGTGCGGAACTTGCTTAACCATGCATCGAGGTCAGCAAGAATGGTATTTTTGGTCACTACGCTGCCCGATCCACCGCAAGTAGGGCATACTTTGGATACCGAATTAACAACGCTTGGTCGGATACGCTGACGCGTAATTTGAACTAACCCAAAATCGCTCATGCCAATAACATTCGTCTTGGCGGGGTCTTTTTTGAATTCCTTCTTAAGCTCGTCATAAATTTTCTTGCGGTTTTTATCATTACGCAGATCAATAAAATCAACGACAATAATTCCGCCAATGTCGCGCAGTCGTAACTGTTTAGCTACTTCGCGTGCTGCTTCAAGATTCGTTTTCAGGGAGTTGTCTTCCTGCTTTTCTTTAGCAGCATAAGGGCCGGAGTTTACATCTACCACATACATGGCCTCCGTCTGTTCAAAGATGAGATATCCACCGGACGGCATGCGTACCCGTGGACTAAAGATGGAGTCTACATCTTTGGCAACTTTCATAAAATCGAAGATATGCTCACGACCTTTGTAAAGCTCCACATTGGGAAGCATTTGCGGGGCCACCTGGCTGACGTACGATTTGATCTTTTTGTGCATCTCAGGGTCGTCAACCAGTACGCGATCATACTGTTTAGCAAAAAGATCACGAACCAAACTCTCGGTCATATCCAGATCTTTGTAAAGCAGCTCAGGGGGCTCAGCCGTTTCGAGGCGCTCCAGAATACGTTCCCATTTTTTGAGCACATCGCGCATATCATCCTCAATAGACTGCTCATCCTGTCCTTTGGCAACCGTTCGAATAATCACCCCAAACCCATCAGGCACCATCGAGCTCACGATGTTCTTTAAGCGTCGGCGTTCTTTGTAATTATTTATTTTGCGGGATACAGCCACGTAATCGCCCATGGGGATGAGTACGAGAAAACGTCCTGCCACGGTGATATCCGTCGAAATACGAGGTCCCTTAGATCCTATGGGTTCTTTAACAATTTGAACCAACAGCTTTTGGCCGGGGTTTAGAATTTTACCCGCCCAGTTCTGTTTTTCGTAGTTGGATATCTGATTGAAGTCCGTCTTTTTGAGCTCTTCGCGCACATTTTTATGAATGGCATCGCGACCGTTAAGCATCTGAACATATTCTTTCAGATGGTCACCGGCGTCAGAAAAGTGCAGAAAAGCATCCTTTGGAGTACCCATGTCAATAAATGCAGCACGGATACCGCTCATAACCTTGTGAACCTTCGCCAAGTAGATATTCCCTACTGTACGTTGGTTTTCATCAGATTCTATAAAAAGTTGGGCAAGTTCGCCGTTTTCCAGCAGAGCTATCCGGGTCTGCTTTCCCGAAGCGTGAATAATGATTTGATTTTTCATTTAAATATTCTTCTTTCACGCAGTTGCTGTCCTCCGGACGTATAATCCTGATCAGTAAATCAATGGCTTTCATAGTAACAACAGTCTTACAGTTCGTTCGTCTTAGCGGGATTACAGCAACCGCTAAATTAAAATTCCTGTTAGGAGAAAAATTTGTTGGTGTAATAAGATCGTATTCAGAGGAAGGGGTATCTTGCAGAAAACGATCACAAGAGATCAGCGAGTTCAAAAACTTCGCTGCATTCTTCAAAAAGAAGCTCAAATGTTTTCGAAAAGTAAATAAAACCTTAAGTAGTGCTTGTGAGTAAATAATGTGCTGCAAAAGGTAAACCTAAATTTTTTAAAAATCTCTGAATACTTGGTACAAAGTATCACGATAATATACAAGTAGTTTTGCTATTATGTAAACGGAAAATTGTCGGAGTGAGTTCGCGAGTTAATACGATCTTCTTTTATTCCGCTTTATTTAACAGCTTCTCAACTTTTGTGTTATTTGGCTCCGAAAAATAATTTATCTGATGGGAGCTTCGGCTGTGTATCCATTTTTATAGCGTCTAATGAGCCAAACTATTACCCTTCTTGTTGAGCACGGGTAATCTTAGCCCCAACATTGGTGAGTTTTTCCTCCAGATCCTCGTAACCCCGATCAAGGTGGTAGATGCGCAACACATCCGTTTTACCGTTGGCAACCATTCCGGCCAGAACTAAACTTACACTGGCACGCAGATCCGTACTCATCACCGAAGCGCCTTTAAGTTCTGTTTTTCCATTGATATGAGCAGCGTTTTTCTTGACGTCGATATCGGCGCCCAGCCGTACTAATTCAGGCACGTAGCTAAACCGATCATCGTAAATGGTATCCGTGACTTTTGATGCTCCGTTTGCTTGCGTCATCATGGTAGCCCATTGGGCTTGCAGGTCGGTAGGAAAACCGGGATAGACTTTGGTTTTTATGGAAGTGGGGATGAGCTCTTGGGGCGCTTTAATATGGATGCTACTGTTATTAATCGCTATTTGGGCACCCGTTTCTCGAAAAGTTTTTGGAAATTGACCGAGGTCATCCACATCCACATTGGTCAGTGTAACATTTGATTGCGGATGCATGGCGGCTGCGATCATGAAAGTGCCGGTTTCAATACGGTCAGAGGCGTTACGTGCCGTAATGCCTTGCAGGCTATTTACTTTTCGGATCGTTAGGGTGCGCGTTCCAATGCCTTCAATGTCGGCGCCCATTTCGACCAACTTTTTGCAAAGCAATACTACATCAGGTTCTTTGGCCGCATTTTTGATCGTAAATTCTTTAGCGCGAAGTACCGATGCGAGTACTAAATTTACCGTTGCGCCAACGCTGCTGGGTTCGAGGGTAAAGGTGCCGCCCTCCAATTCTTCGGGAGCGCTGGCGATGACATAGCCCTCATCGAGCTGAATATCAGCGCCCATCTCCCGCATGCCATCGAGATGTAAATCCACGGGACGCGGTCCCCAAGCACAGCCGCCGGGCAGCGAGACCTTGGCTTCGCCATATTTGCCCAACAGGGCACCCAGCATATAAAAAGAGGCCCGCATTTTTCTTACCAGCTCATAGGGAGCCTCGTAATGCGTTAAATTTTTGGGATCTATGGTGAGTACACCCTCGTCCTCATTAAAATCAACGCGACAACCCGTAACGCGAATTACATTATTAAAGGTGTAGATGTCGCGCAATTTAGGGATGTTGGTAATGGTTGTAGGCGAATCGCCTAAAATAGCTGCTGCCATCAGGGGCAGGGCCGCATTTTTTGATCCGCTGATTGGAATAGTGCCTTGGAGAGGGGTAGGGCCTTCAATTACAAATTTATCCACTTGCTTCTATTTCTAAGATTAGAGCGTCTTTTTCGAGAGAATCTCCCTGTTCAACAGCGATCGATGATATTACGCCTTTGATGGGAGCTTTAAGTTCATTTTCCATCTTCATGGCTTCAAGAACAGCAACGGGGTCGCCAAGTTCCACTTCATCGCCTTCTTCAACCAGTATTTCCAGAATTTTACCGGGCATGGGAGCATTGAGTTCTCCTTCACCAATTTCGGCGGAAGTTTTAAAACCCATACGATCCAGCAGTAAATCTTGTTCGTTGCGAACATCCACCGAATGCCAGTTACCATTTAACGTAAAAGTTACGGTATGCTTGTCGTATGATACATTATCGATTTTGTAGAGTTTTGTTCCCATTCGCAGCAGGTAGCGCCCGTTTTCCTGACGATGAAACTCGTAAGTTTGAGAATCATCATCAAAAACCACTTCGTTGGCATCTTCTACAATTTCGAGTTCGGTGGTGGTATCGTCTAATACAGCTTCAAATTTCATAATTAGGTCGATTTAATTTCAGCAAGTCCTTTGCTGGTGGCTTGGAAAGTAAAATCTTGCAGGTTATCGGTGTCATAAAAACTGGTAAGGGCAATTTTATTGCCGCTGCGCTCATAAGCCTCTACAAAGCCAAAGCTGAGCAGGTTGATAAGGTCATCGCGCAGCTCGCCCTGCAATAATCCCGTTTCTTCCATGATATCTTGGAATTCTTCGGGAAAGATGAGACGTTCGAGCACTTTTTTTTCGGTTTTCGTTATTTTATGCTTGCCCATAATACTTCTTCTTTTAAGAGACCTTGAACATAGGAGGGAGATCGCTTTTTAACAATTTACTCAGTGCCGATTTTAATATCGCCATAGGTAATTACATTTAAATCTCCGTCGAGGACACGAATTCTATAGAGCCCGTTAGCTTGGGAACCTCCCGATTGCCCGGAAATTTCCTGTCCATTTAATCGTATGGTCACCAGCGATGGTGAAGAGATATCGTCGCGAACGGCTATTGGAGGTTTACCGGCATCGGAAACGTTCTCAAAGGAATAGACTTCTATACGGTTAAGGTTGTCAATATTACTGAGATAAATATTAATCGTTAAATCCTGATTATAATCTATTGGATTCGGATAGGGGGGCTGTAGGCTTGATATGCCCGTTCCAATATTAAGAAGCCCCCGGTACATAGGACTTACACGCCAATCATCGGGATCATTATTGGTTATTTCTCCTTCAGCTTGAGTAGCGGTATACCCACTGGGAGCAGATAATGATTGGTTCTCGAACTCCCGCTGATCATCACTTTTAGAACATCCCGAAAAGATCAGGAATCCCGCAAAAAATAAAATAGTTACATATTGAGTAAATGAATTAAATAACATGAACGAAATTCCTATGAGATACTTTCAATAATATTTCAATTTCATCCATAAAATAGGGAACTTTGAACGCTTATTTAAAACAAATTTAAGAGTTTATTTTGAAAGTTTTGAAGCCGCTTGGTCTTGCTGGAATTCTTGTCATCTGTATAGTCGGGAGCATGATATTCCCGCAGAATGCAAAGGCGCAAGATTCGTTGTTGACCTACGAACATCCGGATAGGCCGCCTACAATGGAAGAACTGTTGAAATGGAAAGAGGTTTTTACCTACAAGGTAAAATTTGGGTTCTTCAAACTTGGGGAGGTAAAAACGACCATCATCAGGGATACGACCTATCAGGGAAAAAAAATATGGTGGCTGCGTACTGTGATAACATCAAATTCGGGGATCCCTTTTGTGGGCAAAGAAGAAAATCACTATAACACTTTTATGGTAGAAACCGACAGTATGCCTTACACAAAGCTGTATTGGCGCGATGATTTGGATGAAGAAGAATTTGAATCCGAGGTATATGAGTTTGATTATGAAAATGAGAAAGTGTACATCTCGGAGAAAATGACTCCTGTTGATACACTTTCGCTTACAGAACCGTCAAGTTCGGGGCAGCTTATTTTCTATTATTCCCGATTGTTTGCAGGTACTGATAAGGATTATCGACTACCGGTTTACCTGGAGCGTAAAAAGGGATATATCAACGCGACGAACAGTACCAAAATAGAGAGGCGCAACTATGATGCTTTTGAGGAGCCGGTCGAGACGTATTTTAGTAAGGGCGATGCTGATATTGACGGCCCATTTGGATTTCGAGGAAAATTTAAGGCATGGTATATCACCGACGATTTACGTGTGCCTGCCGAAGCTCATGCCAAGGTTTGGCTGGGCAATGTTAAAGTGCAACTTATTGATTATAAAAAAGAACGCAGATAACTAATGAAGATACAGTTTAAGAAGTTACCTCATGCTAAGGACTTACCGCTTCCTTCCTATGAATCAGCATTTGCGGCCGGGATGGATATTCGAGCTGCTCTGGAAGAACCCGTTACCCTGCAATCAGGCGAACGGCAGCTTATCCCATCAGGGTTGAAAATGGCGATGCCCAAAGGTTATGAAGCTCAAATGCGTCCTCGAAGCGGATTGGCCTATCGACATGGTATTACTATGCTGAATACGCCCGGGACTATTGATGCCGATTATCGCGGAGAGCTGAAAATGCTGGCGGTGAATTTAGGTGATGAGGCTTTTACCATTAACCACGGCGATCGTATTGCTCAGATGGTGATTGCTCCGGTTATCCAGGCCAAGGTAGATGAAGTAGAGGAGTTGACTGATACCGAGCGCGGCGACGGTGGCTTTGGCAGTACGGGCGTGAAGTAGGAGTTCGTTAATTTGTTATTAGTTATTGCCAACAGCTAATAACATATAAATAGTTATATATTTTGCTCGATAAGATACAACCCTATATTGACCTTGTTTCCAATAATCAAAATTACCGTCGGCTGTGGCTCAGTCAGGTTGTATCCAATTTTGGGGATTGGTTTGGGATTTTAGCCGTTTACGCCCTTATCACCAAGTATTCCGATTCGGAATTTTTGTTGGGACTCATCATTGTGGTCAAAATGATGAGTTTGGCCAGTTTCTCTCCATTTGCCGGTTATATTACTGATCGCTTCAACCGGCGTCGGCTGATGATGCTTTGCGACTTGGTGCGTGGGGCAATTGTACTGGGATTATTGCTGGTCGTATCCTACGAAACACTTTGGCTGGCGTATGTACTTACCGCGCTGCAGATGATGTTTTCAGCCATATTTGAACCCGCCAAAACCTCATCCATTCCCAATGTAACCACTGAACGAGAGCTCGTTGATGCCAATGTTCTTTCAGCGGCAAGCTGGAGCATCATTTTTACGATTGGTATGGGGTTCGGAGGTTTGGCAACAGCGTGGCTGGGAACCGATCTTGTCTTTATTATTAATGCGTTAAGCTATGTGCTTTCGGCTTGGTTTATCTATCGAGCGGTCATTCCTCAGAAAAAAATGGAAGCTGCCGAGCGCAAGCGAACAAGAAACCCATTAACGGGTATTAAAGAAGGCTTTCGGTATCTATTGGATAATCATCATGTATTGCGTCCCACCTTGGCCAAGGGATGTTTTACGATGTTACTGGGCGGACTTACTTATATGTTGATTCTTGTCTCGGAAGACGTGCTTCTGATGGGAAGCGTGGGACTGGGGTTGCTGTATTCGGCCCGCGGCGTAGGTACAGGCATTGGTCCGGTAATCGGGCGACGTATCTTTAACCGAGAGCGCGACTGGGTGCGAGCTATGGGGTACTGCATGATGTTTGCCGGGGCGATGTACGCGGTAGTTGGAATGACCACAAGCTTAGTTGTGATGTTGTTTTTTGTATTTATTGCCCATGCGGCATCGGGCGCAAACTGGGTAATGAGCACGGTGCTGTTACAACGGCGAACGCCAGACACTTTTCGCGGACGTATTTTTAGTACGGAGTGGTTGCTCTTTACGCTTACGCAATCGGCATCGGTAATGACCGCCTCCTGGGTTTTGGAAAATGACTGGCTGACCATTCAACAGACGATGATCGTCTATGCTTTGCTGCTTTCCGTAGCGGGAATTGTTTGGCATTTTACTATTGCGCAGCAAGAGCAGACCTTTCAACTAAACAGAGAGGAAAGTGAACATTTTGCGACTGCCAATAGGATAGATGTATAAGGAGAATCTGATTGTTAGGATCCTATGATTTTGTCCTAACTCTATAATGGAAAGAAAAAAATAAAAATCCCGCCATTCATAAAGACAATGACGGGATGTATGAATCTGATCAGGAATTAATTACCGGTATAAACAATGCGCCAGACATTGCCTTCAACTGAATCAGAAATATAAAGTGATCCATCGGGACCTGTAGCCAAGCCCATTGGTCGATGTTCGGCATCGCCCGGTGATTTTATGGTGTCTACACCGGCGAAATTATTTGCAAAGGTTTCGTCTTCTCCGGAAGGAGCTTCACCATCAAAAGGAAGGAACGAAACTCGATACCCTTCCTGAGTTTCAGGAGCTCGATTCCATGATCCATGGAAAGCTACAAAAGCACCCTTGCGGTATTTTTCAGGAAATTGCTCTCCGTTATAAAAAAGTAAATCGTTGGGCGCCCAGTGACCGGGAAAGGCGTAAATAGGATCTTCAAAATTGTCGGCCTGACCAACTTCTTCACCATCACCGCCGTACTCCGGCGCTAATACACGTTTTTCCTGGAACTGATCATAATAAGAGTAAGGCCATCCAAAATTATCGCCATCATCAATGGCAAAAAATTCTTCAGCAGGAAGCTCCGCATTTTCTTCCTCATCAAAAAAGTCAGGCCAAAGTGCACTCAGCTGATCGCGTCCGTGTTGCACGGCATAAAGCTTATTTACCGAGCTATTCCAATCAAGGGCAACAGCATTTCGAATGCCCGTTGCATAGCGATGCCCATCTTTTTGTTGATCCTGTGCCAACTGATCAGCCGAAAACTGCCAAATACCAGCCTGACGCTCCAACTGTGGACACGGGTCTTGTCCCGGAGATCCAGGGGTGCGTCCTTCTTCCTGACAAGCATTGGAGGGGCCGCCCACATTTACATAGAGGTTGCCGCTATTATCAAACGTAAATGACTTAGCAGCGTGGGTATTTTGGTCAGGTAACCCAGTCACAATGGTTTCAGCTTCGGAGCTGGGGATGAGGTTCTTCTCCGGCATTTCGTACCTAAATACTTCCAAGTCCGAACTTCTATACAGATAACCGTCGCGAATAGCTATTCCGGTACCGGTGTGTTCTCCAAAGTATTTAATTTCATCGGCCACACCGTCACCATTGGTATCGCGAAGAGCTGCAGTACCTGCCCCGTCTTGTTTTTCACTTAAGGCCAGATAGATATCTCCATTATCACGAATGGTAAGGTGGCGAGCCGGGCCAACGTCCTCAGCAACAACCACGGCCTGGAAGCCCTCGGGAAGTTGCAGTTGGGTATCTTGCTCAAAGGCCAGCTCTGATCGGTTGCCCGCTGTATCAGGCTCCGCCGTACAGGAGACCAGCATCAAGCCTATTCCTAAAATAATTCCAATATGAGCTGATTTATGCATGTATTACCGTTATTTTGATATTAAAAATATATATGACATTTCATTCACTTGTAACTAACCATCCTCATGGAAATATAAAAATTTAAAAAGCAGCTCAAGCATTCCAATTGAGAAGTAATATTTTGACGTTTGTCTGATGATATCCGGTCGCTTGTAAAGTCATTATCTCTTTATTTTAAGGCTATATATCTTTCATATCGTCTCCGTATCTTCTCCATAATTTATCAGAGAAAGTGCGTAAAAAGGTACGCAACCGTTTAGGGATTGATATAAACTTATAGCTTGACGGTTTTGAATGGGGTATTTGTTGCTTTCCGGATGTCGATTATATAGACCATCAATCTTTTAAGAGTAATAATGAGCCAAGACGGTTTTTTTAGGTGACAAATCCTAATAATTCATCAGATGGCAAAATCACAAAATTTTGAAATGCTGACCCACTAAAACAAGGATCGAAACAGCATTAATAGCGTTTTGCACTGTGCCTAAAATGGTAGTTCGAACAAAAACCCATCAGGTCGCCAAAATCTGATGGGTTTGAGTATGTAAAAAGAAGATTTCTCTATTATTATTCTTCCGGAATATTGTAATCAATGTTATCCGGTTGATAATCGCCCAGTAAGTGTTCGGCAAAGTAGCGCCAGCGAAGCCGTTCAAAATAAGGTGAATAATCTCCAAACCCATGACGCTGGCCGGGCAGCATCATAAAGTCGAATTTTTTACCACTTTCAATGAGCGCATTGGCTAATCGAATAGTATTGGCCGGGTGCACATTGTTATCTACGGTGCCGTGGACCAGCATAAGATTTCCTTCAAGGTTTTGAGCAAGATCAATATTGGTCTCAATTTCTGACTGGAATTCAGTTTCTGTTTTCACCGAATCCGATGAAGTGCTGTCGGCTTCTACTTGGTTTTCTACTCCTTTTACGCCATGATGGATTTCGCTCCACCACATATTGTAAATATTGTTGTCGTGATTTCCGGCTGAGGATACCGCCACATCATAAAAGTCAGGATAACTTAGTAGGGCTGCCGTACTCATAAATCCACCACCGGAGTGCCCGTAAATACCAACCTGGTCGATGTCAATATATGAGTGACGCGATGCCAGTTGTTCCAGCGCATATTTGTTGTCTTCAAGCGGATAGTCGCGCAAGTCGCCGTATCCATAATTGTGGTAGTATTTGCTTCGGATGGGGCTCCCGCCGCGCTGTCCCATGGCAACTACGATAAATCCAAGTTGGGAAAGAGCCGTCTCATCCACATGACGGAATCCGATAGGGAAGGGTTCGGTTTGTGGTCCGGGATAGACGTAGGTGATGATGGGATAACTTTTGGTGGAGTCAAAATCAAAAGGCTTCCACATTACCCCGTATAAATCGGTGGCATCGTCAGCTGCTTTAATGCTAAATGTTTCGGGGGCCTGCCATCCGGCTTCTTTTAAACGACTAACGTCGGTTTCTTCAAGCGTGGTTATTACGTCACCATCTTCATTACGGAGGACAGAACGCGTAGGTTGATCAACGCGGGAATAATTGTCTATAAAAAAGTTGCCTTTATCAGAGGCGCTGATATTATGGGTCGCCTTTTCGGGCGTGAGTCGCTCTATACCAGAGCCGTCAAAATTAACTTTGTAGAGTTGCGCATAATAAGGATTCATGTCAGCTTCGCGGCCATAGCCTTCAAAGTAGAGCGTGCGGTCGGTGGTATCGATCTTGGCAATATCACTGGCAACAAAATAACCGTCTGTAATTTTATTCTTCAGATTGCCGGTTTTATCATACAGGTAATACTGTCCCCAGCCGGTGCGCTCCGACCACCAAATAAATTCTTCGCCTTCGTCAATAATGGCCAGATTAGCCAGCATTACATTAAAATAGGGGTTACTTTCTTCGCTGAAGAGTACTTCCGTTTCACCGGTTTCTGTATCGGATTTGAGCACGTCAATTTTATTCCACTCGCGGTTGCGGCGCAGCATATACAGATAGTCGGATCCCGTTCCGGTATAGATGCCGCCATTATTGAAGTAAGCACCACCGATGACTTCATCCGTCCATTTTTCCTTATCGGTATCCAGTTTAACGCCTTCGGTATTTTGGAGGGTGTCAGCCTTGAAAGCCCACATTTCGTGTTGGGGGACATTTTCTTCGCCGGGCATGGGATATTTGTACGTTTCGAGCTCGGGACGTTCTTTCAGGGAGTTGATGACCCACAGTTCTTCGACATCGCGCTGGTCGGTGCGCTTGGCATACAGTTTATTGGAGTCCTCGAACCACTCAGCGACTGATTGCAGTTTTTTATTGCTCGTGGTATCTCCGGCATCAGCCTGAAAGCTATACCACCGTTCGCCATCATCCGTAAGCTGATATTCCGTACTGTCGGGATCATCGGCATTCATCAGGTAGAGGTTGTGATTCTTGGCGTAAGCAATCCAGCTGCTGTCGGGAGAATAGGTAGCCCAGCGCTCGTTGGATTTCTCTTTCAGCGAATCCCCTTTAATGAGTTTGTTGTTTTCGAGCTTGTACTTAAAATTGATGCTGTCAACGTGAAAGGTGAACAGACCATCTTTGACATTATATTCAAAGTCACCGAGCTCCAGTTTTTTGTGATTAAAGGTCTTGCTGAACGTTTCTGAAAGCTGCGCGGCCATTTCTTTGCGATTAAAAAGAGGACTTTTTTCTCCATCTTCAGCATCCACAAAATACCAGTGGGTTCCGGTTGGATTTTCATAGCTGTACCAAAAACGATCCTGGTCTTCAATCCACTGGGGATTTACTTGGGTATCGCCCGTCATCTTTTCCATACGATCTTCGGTAAAGCGCTGGGCAGCTTCAAAATTCGCCTTTTGGGCTTGTGCAGTAAATGAAACAAGCATTAGCCCAATAAATAGTAAATAGCCTCGCATTCTTGATTGTAGCATAACGTATAATAGTGCCGGTTAATAAAAGTTGGGTAGTATTTATAAAATTGATGCAATGGTTGTAAAAGAATAGCAGGTAAAAGATCGTAAAAAAAGCAGATTTTTATCAGGCAATGAAATGCAAAACTAATAAATATGATAACAGGCGAATAAGAAATACCTGTTACTCAAAGTGCTTTTTCTCTTTCTCGAAATCTTCATCTGAAACAAGTCCCTGTTGCCATAATCCCGTCAGGTAATCCATGCGCTCCATCGAACCCGGATTACCTTCAGGTTGCTCCGGTTTGGTTTGTTCTTTTTTCTGTAAGCGCTCCTTTTGGAAGGAAATCGCTTTTTCCAGCATCTTTTTCAAGGCGAATGGATCAGCTACCCCTCGAAGCCTCATAGAAGTAGCCGTAGTGTTAAGCGTAATGTTCCCAACGGAAACCTTTTTTTGCAACCAACTTTGCTCAACTGATACGCGCTCAATATTAACCAGATCAATGTTGCGTTGGTACTTATTATCTCGTGAAGAAATCTTGGTATCGCTAAAAGTATAGGTGTACTTTTTTTGTCGCTTATATACCAAGTAAAGTCCCACTAAGCCAATCCCAAAAAGAGGAATAAACAGTACTGAGAGGGCATATCCAAGCAGATGATTCTTCCAGCTGGTCTGCAGCGTGATGGTTTTTTCTGAAGTTTGATCGGCCATAAGGTTCAAGCTTTTTGGCAGTTAGTTGATCTGTTGTAAATGTAGGTAAAATTCAGCAAAGACTAAGGCGAAAAAACTAATTTTTCCCAAACAGATTTCATATATTATCAGGCTTTCATAATCACAGCATCGTTAGTGATGTAAGAATTTTTTTCATGAGACTTAAACCCTGGAAATATATTGTCGCTGTCTGGATGACAGCTGTTATCATCGCCGGCTTTTTGATCCCCATTCCCGATATCCCAATCCTCAAAGAATCGGCACGTAATTTGTTTTTGCACGTACCCATGTGGTTTACCATGTCGGTCTGTTTTGCAGCGGGATTATATTACAGTATCCGTTATCTGAACAATCCGATCATGAAGTTTGATCGTAAAGCAGAAACGGCCACGCAGGTAGGCCTTATTTTTGGTATTTGTGGATTGATAACCGGTGCGATATGGGCCCGTTTCACCTGGGGCACATGGTGGACGTTTGCCGAACCCCGTATGAACTTATCGGCATTGGGGATGCTGATTTATGTGGCTTATTTTGTATTACGAACGGCTTTTAATAATCCCGAAAAAAGAGCTAAAATTGCTGCCGTTTTCAATGTGTTTGCCGCCACAACGATTCCATTTTTACTGTATATTATCCCGCGTCAGCTGCCAAGCCTGCATCCGGGCGCCGAAGGCAATCCGGCTTTTAGCGAAATAACGGCTCCGGAGCTGCGATATATTTTCTATCCTGCTGTTGTTGGCTTTATTGCGCTGGCCGTTTGGCTGAATGACATTCTTAATCGCTACAAAACTGTAAAGCATTTAACTGATCAACAACGAGCATGAAATTTTTTCCTATTCAGGTACAAGAAGATACCGTTGCTGCCGTTGATACATTGACAAAGCAATATTCTCAAAAATGGGATGGCGCAGCCGGCTTGGATCAAGCCAGCCCGTTAATACAAACAGTAGCTTCGAACGATCTCATTTTTATAGTGTTGGGGGTCAGTCTTGTTATTTGGTTTGTGTTACTGTTTTTCATCATCAGAGTGGATAAAAAAGTGAGCAAATTAGAAGAAGAAATTGAAAAATCTAATGTCCAGGAAACGTCATGAAACCTAAACTCATTATTGGCATAATTGCTATTGTCGGGTTTACATCGTTGTTGATGTATAACTTCGGAAACAGCATTAGCACCTACGTAAACTTTGAACAGGCCTCAGGTATGGAAGGTGCCCACGTGGTAGGCAAGTGGGACGACTCTCAAGATTATGGCTTTTCGATGGAGACCAAGCAGTTTTCTTTTTATATGGAAGATCAAGACGGCAATGTTCGTCGGGTCATTTATCCCAAGCCCAAGCCGAACAATTTTGAAGAGGCCGACCAGCTGGTCGTAATCGGTGAGATGCAAAACGGGGTATTTTATGCCAACGATATGTTGATGAAATGCCCATCAAAATATAATAATGCCGATGAAGCTGAATTTGAAAGAGCAACGGCCTCCAGGGGTTAATATTTTATGATTGGTTTTTTAGGAAATCTTTTTATCAATGCCGCATTTGCCTGTTCAATTCTGGCGGCAATAGGATATTACATATACGCAAAGAACGAGAACCCCCAGCACTTCAAGATATCGAACTGGCTGTTTGGGATACAGGGCATTTTTCTGCTGGTTGCATCGGGATTACTGATGTACCTTATTCTTACCCACCAGTTTAATTTCTATTATGTTTATAATTATACCAGCAGCGATCTACAGTTTAAGTACCTGATTTCAGCCTTTTGGGGCGGACAGGAGGGGAGCTTTATGCTTTGGGTGTTCTTATCAACCCTCATTGGGCTGGGGCTGATGAGATGGACCCGCGAGCCATACCGTGGTCCGGTGCTCTTTTTTCTGACGTTAACACAGGTCTTTTTACTCTCGATGGTATCGGGTATCTCGTTGGGTGATTTTCAACTTGGAGCTTCTCCATTTCGGTCGTTGGCCGAAGCGATGCCCAATGCCCCGTTTCTGCAATCCAATCCTGATTTTGTCCCGCAGGACGGCAAGGGGTTAAATGATCTGCTTAAAAGTCCCTGGATGATGATTCATCCCCCCATTTTATTCATGGGGTTCGCGATGATGACCGTCCCATACTGTTTTGCGATGGCTGCCCTCTGGAAGCGCAAGTATAATGAGTGGGTAGATCCCGCTTTGCCGTGGACATTAGGGGCTAATGTTGCTTTGCTGACTGCTATTTTCTTAGGCGGGTACTGGGCTTATGTAACGCTGTCATTTGGTGGATACTGGGCTTGGGATCCTGTTGAAAACGCCTCATTTGTACCGTGGCTGCTTGGTACGGCCGGCATCCATACGATGATTATCCAGCGGAAAAGTTCTACCTCACAGAAAGCTTCTATTCTGTTCGCCATATTGGCGTATGTGGCTATTGTTTATGAAACATTCCTGACGCGTTCGGGAATTTTGTCCGACTCTTCGGTGCACAGCTTTGTTGATCTGGGGTTATATAACCAGCTCGTCATATTTATGGCGGCTGTCACTATTATTGGGTTGGGACTGTTTTTCTATCGATATAAAGAGTTGCCCTCTCAGGAGAAAGAGTCCAAATTTCTGAGCCGCGAGTTTATGACATTCGCCGGTGCCATGGTGCTATTTCTAATTGGGCTTGTGATTATTTTAGGTACAAGCTCACCCATCATCGGGCGTTTGTTTGTTGAGAATCCCACACCTCCCGAGGTCAGCTTTTATAACGAATGGACCATGCCATTGGCTATTATAGCGGCAATAATGACTGTACTGGGGCAGTTCTTGTTCTGGAAACGTCAGGATGGGGAGTCGCTGGCGGCCGATCTGTTATGGCCGGTTGCGATAAGCTGTGTTGCAGCACTGGCTACCATTATGATAGGGGATGTTCGCAATATTTATTACATGGTATATCTGTTGGCTTCCTGGTTTGCTGTGATTGGCAATAGCGTAATCATGTATCGACTGATCCGCAAGAAGCCCATACTCATTGGAGGGGTATTGAGTCATGTTGGTTTCGGAATTTTACTGCTTGGGATACTGGCTTCATCAGCCTATAACGAAATGCTTTTAGATGATTCTGTTAAAAATTATAATGCTGCCATTGAGCGGGGGGAGGTTACTGATGAGCAGGGATTCCAAAAAACGCAGAAGGTGAACTTTCTGGAGCTGAAACTAAATCAGCCCAAAGTTATTGATGATCGCTATAAAGTTACCTTCGATGGATTTACGCTTAAAAATCAGGAGCGACCGGGACAGCAAGAGTATCGCATTAAATTTGAGCCTGCTGATGGAGAAGGAGAGCAATTTGTGCTGAACCCACAGGTCTACCCGATGTTGTCATCTTCTTCGCAATCTGAAATTCAATGGTCGGTGGATCCTGATGTGCGTACCGGATTGATGAGTGATATTTACTTATATGTGGCTGGCAGTTCCTTTGTGGAGCGCCGTAATGACGAAGCCAAAGAAGCAGCGGCCAAACGCCGGGGTATGGCCTCAACCGAGGATGATACCGTAAAAGTTCAAGAAGTAAGTATTGGACGTGGTCAAACGATAAAAGTTGGAGAGTTTGATCTTTCTTTTGAAGATTATCAAGAGGTAGATAATCAACAGCTAAAAGATAGCACGATTGTAGCCATTCGGGCCAATCTTAGGTTGACCCAACGCGGTAGTGATTCTTCGGTACCACTCCGACCGTTGTTTTCCATCTACGTGCAGGATGACGAAAACTGGACCTACGCTCCGCCGGTCCCCATACCGGGTTATGAGGATGCAAGTGTTCAGTTTACCAGTGTTGACCCGTCAAATGGCGGCATTGATCTTAAAATCCGAGGGATTGATACAGAAGTGGAGGAGCAATGGGTACTGCTCGTTGCCGAAGAAAAGCCATTTATTTCGGTAGTTTGGCTGGGCACCTTTTTACTGATGGCTGGATTTAGCGTTTCCATTTTTCGACATTGGGGAAGAGAACGAAAAAAATCCGACTAATCATGCGCCAATATCTACCGGTCTTGTTGCTGATAATAACATTTGTTGCAGCAAATGCCGACCGGTCTTGGGCGCAACAACCCGATCCCAAAGTCGCATTTCTAAAATCCATGGCCGTTCCGGGGTGGGGTCACTATCATGTGGATCATAACAATTGGCGGCGCGGACAATATCATCTTGCCGCCGATCTGGTTTTGATTCTCAGCTATGCAGGGTTTTCTATTCATTCCAATAATCTGCAGCAAAACTGGTATGCCTACGGCCGACAACAGGCCGGAGTGACTATTGAAGGTCGCAGTCGGCAGTTTCAATTAGCTGTTGAGAATTTTGATAATTTGGAAGCCTACAATGATTACCAAGCGCGTAGCCGTAATTGGGATCAGATTTTTGATGACGTTCCCCAAAATCGATGGCAGTGGTCGGGTCGTGAACAACGACTGCAATATCGCGACTTGCGCACCCGATTTGAACAGATAGATCAGCAACTGCCGGCCTTGCTGGGATTGATGGTGGTTAATAGAGTGATAAGCGGTATTAGTGCCTACAATCGGGCCCAAAAGAAGCAGGATTCGAAGGTAAGTAGTTCACTTTATTTATCGCCTTATCACCGCACCGATGGACTGGTAGCTAATCTAAGGATAAAATTTTAGCATATGCCGCGATATAAGGTTTCGATAGAATTTAATGGCACCCGGTACAGCGGCTGGCAAAAGCAGCCGAATAGTAATACCGTGGAAGAAGAGATTGAATCGGCATTGTCCAGGATCTTGACTCAACCTGTTGATGTAATCGGCCAGGGCCGTACAGATAGCGGGGTGCACGCCGAAGAGCAGGTGGCACATTTTGATTTTCCCGAGCCACTTGACCGCGACCGTATTCTATATGCCTTGCTGGGCGTGTTGCCGCACGATATTGCCGTCTGGGAGATGCAGCAGGTTTCGGACGATTTCCACGCTCGTTTTGATGCTACCGCACGACGCTATCGGTACCAGATTATACGACGTCCGGCACCACTAATGCGATCAATGTCTGAACTGGTCCTTGATGAACTGAATTTTGAAGCGATGCGTTACTGTGCCCAAAAAATTGAAGGGTCGCACAACTTTGACAGCTTCACCAAGCCCGATAATGAAAATCCCGATTCAGTTTGTGAGGTCGCCGAATCTTCTTTCTCCGAAAGCAGTTACCAGCTTTGTTACCATATCGAAGCCAATCGGTTTGTTCGTCACATGGTGCGCAGGTTGGTGGGAACTATGATGGAGGTGGGAAAGGGCAGCAGAACGGTTGAAGAGTTTAATGATATGATTAATAACCCCAGCAAAAATAAGAATGCCCATGGAGCCGCTGCACAGGGTCTTATTCTGGAAAAAGTAAGGTACGAAAAAAGCTAAAAAAAATTCTTGACTCGGGTTACCTAAATCTATTATATTTGTCCTCTCTTTGAAACGGTTGAAACATTTTCAAAAGAGTTACATTCCTCGGTAGCTCAGCGGCAGAGCAATCGGCTGTTAACCGATGGGTCGTAGGTTCGAATCCTACCCGGGGAGCTCAAAAAATATAAGGACTGATTGGCGAATGCCGGTCAGTCCTTTTTTATTTTAAGATTTTTCTTTACCAGCTTATTATCCGCGACATGTGGAAATCTAACTGAACCCCTCCTTATAATTTGCCCAGACATAAGTATAGTATCGGGCATTATGTGATGTTTCTGAATGTACTCATTCGGCGTTAATCTCCTAGCGAACTGTGAGGCCGGAAGGAGTTATACCCAGATCACAATCTTTTGGCGGCCATTTTCCAAGAAAAAACCAATGTAGGTTTAAACATTCTGTACCAAATGTGAGTATTATGGAGAGAATATATAATAAGAAATTAGTAGGATACCTGGTATTTCCATATTAACTTGTAGTAAATCAAGAGTTTAATGCAACTTTGAGTTGCCATATCTATTCAGAAGAAAGGCTTGAAATACTAGAAAAGCTAGCGTATTCATGATTGAACCGGAGGGAAAATGTCTTTATTCAAGGGAATTGTAGAAATGGTTATGAAAAGACATCTCACTTCTAATAAGTACAAGACTGACAGAGACGGATCAAACAAAATTAATAGAGATTGTCGGTCATGAAAGAGTGACGCTTAACTATGATAGTAAATCGTATTCAAATTGGACAAGCTCCAGCACCAAACGTCCGGTTTAGCAGTGTTGCTATTTAACGAGAGCGGCAAAATCGTTTTTGAAGAGTTTACTATGATCTGCTGAGCACGATCAATGCAT
Source organism: Fodinibius sp. SL11 (assembly GCF_052060035.1). Classification (NCBI taxonomy): domain Bacteria; kingdom Pseudomonadati; phylum Balneolota; class Balneolia; order Balneolales; family Balneolaceae; genus Fodinibius; species Fodinibius sp. SL11. The sequence goes on from NZ_JBPOEA010000001.1 coordinate 108,432, forward strand.
GAGGGTATTCGGTTAACCCGTCTTACGCTGAATCAAGTGGGTAAGTTTAAGCATTTGGTTACTAACCAAATAAATATCGGTTCCCCTGCTAAGTACATTAAAAAGCGATCCGGGTATTTGTCTGGCCGCTTTTAAAATTTAGTAAAGATGTCAATAAGCCCTTAATTGCGGAACTGATGATTTTCAATATCTCAAACACGCAGTACCAGTTTTAATACCCTCCGTTTTTATTATTGGTGCCACTGTTAATCTGGTAGAGAAGGATTTTAAGTATAAAAACCGAACAAATGAAACCACCGTCCAACATTCTTAAAGTTGCTTTAGTTGCTGCTTGTATTTTCCTAAATATGGTGGGAACAAGTTACGGCCAACAGTCACAGTTCCAGTTTGAACATTTTCAGCTGCCGGGTGGAGATCAGGCTAATTTTGTAACGGGCATCACTGAGGATTCAATTGGTTTCATGTGGTTCAGTACTTGGGATGGACTTTATCTCTTCGATGGATATTCATTTACCAATTATACCCACAATCCTGCCGATTCTACCTCTCTTTCTGCAAATTGGACAGAGACTGTGTATGCTGACCACGAAGGCACACTTTGGGTCGGAACTTATGGTGGCGGTTTGAATCGCTTTAACCCTGAAACAGCCACGTTTACACACTTCCGAAATGATCCTGATAATCCAACCAGTATAAGCCAGGATTCCGTAACGGTTATTATTGAAGATCACATGGGGCAACTTTGGGTTGGAACGATGGGCGGTCTAAATCACATGGATCGTAAGACAGGTACATTCACCCGCTATACGTATGATCCTGATGATTCAACCTCACTAAGTAATGATCAGATACGAGCGATTTATGAAGACAGCAAAGGTACTCTTTGGATAGGAACCAACAGCCCTTTTGGCAGCGAACAAGACAATCCCGGTCCCGGTGGGCTGAACCGTTTTAACCGGGAATCAGGTACATTCACACGTTATTTGCACGATCCGAACGACTCGAATACCCTGACCTCAAATCATGTTATGAGCATCTTTGAAGATTCAAGAGGAACATTTTGGGTTGGAACTTGGAATTATGGATTGCATACAATGAATCGCGATAAGGGTATATTTACTCGCCACCCGTATGATCCGAATGCGCCCGATAAACTCAGTGCATCATTTAGCGGCTTTCAGACAGATGTTGAGGGTGGGGGCGCTGTTCAGATTATCCATGAAGACAATCAGGGCGGTCTTTGGATAGGAAGTTTTGGGCTCGGTTTAAATCGATACGATCCTGAAACGGATAAACTCATCCGTTTTGAGCCTGATCCGGATGATCCATCATCCCTGTCTTCAAACAGTGTTTGGAGTATGTATCAATCACAAGACGGGACGAACTGGATTAGTATGATTCCGGGTGGTCTCAATAAAACCCGTTTAAATCAAAGCCCTTTCGAGCATTTTACTCTCACCCCAATGCATTCCAACAATTTCATAAATGTACTTGATGCAGACTATTCCGGAATATTACGCGTGAATGCATGCTGCCCTGAAAATACTATCGTCAGCTTTCAGCATTTAGAAAATGAGATTTCGTCATATAGGGCGAGTTCTACACTTCCTGTGATCGAAATTCTAATTACAGCCATCGAGCAAACAGAAGATGGAACTCTTTGGCTTGGCAGTCATGAAGGAACTCAAACGGCCCGACACGGCGGTCTCTACCAAATGAATAAGGAGACTAACGAGATTATCCCGGTGTTAGTTGATTCAACAGATACTGGTACCAAAATAGGGCCTATAGTAACCATTTATGAAGACCGTGAGGGTCTCTTATGGTTCGGTACAAATTGGACGGGTCTGTTTCGATTAAATAGAGAAACCGGGAAAGTAAGCCACTATACACATGACCCGGATAATCCAGCAAGCCTGAGTCATGCGAATATAACCACAATTTATGGAGCGCCCTTTCAACCGGGTGTATTTTGGATCGGAACCGAAGGAGGCGGACTGAATCGTTTTGATAAAGAGACGGAAACATTTACCCGTTTTCAACACGACCCCGGTAATCTGAACAGCCTGAATGGCAAATATATCACGAGTATTTATGAAGAGGGACCGGGCCGCCTTCTTATTGGAACACACAAATCCGGTCTCGATTGGTTTGATGTTGAAAAAAATATCTTTACACATTTTACCGCTTATAATAGTGGGCTTCCCGATAATTATGTTTCATGCATAATTGGAGACGATAAGGGGGATATTTGGATGGGTACTCCCCAGGGTTTAACTCACTTCGATCCCGAATCCCAGTTCTTCTATACTTTTGGAACAAGACACGGCGTCAGAGCTCATCCTTTTGTGTCATCCTGTGAACGTGATATAGCAGGCAATTTCATTTTTGGTGGAATAAATGGCTTTACCGTTTTTCATCCTGACGATATTCAATCAGACGTCTTAGCTTCTCCTGTGGTTTTCACGAATTTTCTACTAGCCGGACATCCAGTCGGGCCAGACAGTGATGGACCCCTACAGACTCCAATTTGGAAATCACAGGAGATTCGTCTGCAACATGATGAAAGTACTTTTTCTTTCGAGTTTGCAACTCTCGACTATCGCGATCCGCAGTCAAATCAATACACCTATTTGCTGGAAGGCTACGATCAGGATTGGCGTGACGCAGGGACTCAGCGCCGAGCCAGTTATAATCGTGTTCCCCATGGAGAATACGTCTTTCGAGTCCGGGCCGCCAACAGTGAGGGAGTATGGAATCAAAAGGGTACAGCAATCAAACTTTCCATTCTTCCTCCGTGGTGGAGAACGTGGTGGGCGTATGGTCTTTACGGTCTGATTCTTGCGTCAGGTATTTTTGTCGTGGACCGGTTTCAGCGATATAGGCTGATAGCAAAGGAACGGGAACGGGCACGAGAACTGGAGCTTCAGCTGGAAAAAAAACATAGCCGGGAATTTGAGAAAGCTTATTCTGAACTTCAAGACTCACTCCAAAAACTTACAGCCGCCCAAGACCAACTAGTTCAGCAGGAAAAACTGGCCTCCCTCGGTCAGCTTACTGCTGGCATTGCCCACGAGATCAAAAATCCGCTAAATTTTGTGAATAATTTTTCGGAGCTGAGTATGGAATTGATTGAGGAAGCGCGGGAAGAAGTGCGACGTGTGACGTGCGAACGATCACCGGATGATTTGGAAAGTGGCAAGGGTGAAATAAATGGAAAGCTTACCGATGACAGCCATCAGCTGAAAGTAATTTTAGACGATATCGAAGCCAACCTAAAAAAAATCCATAAACATGGAATACGCGCCGACTCTATCGTAAAATCTATGCTGCTGCACAGCCGGGGTAAAAGTGGAGAACGTATACCAACCGACCTTAATAAACTAATTGATGAGTATGTAAAGCTTGCCTATCACGGCATGAGAGCTAGTGATAAATCCTTCAACATCGACATACAAACAGACTATGATCCCCAGATTCCCATGAAAGATTTGGTGGCCCAAGACTTTAGCCGTGCTTTTTTGAACATCATTAATAACGCCATGTATGCCGCACATGAAATTTCCAATTCTCAGCCCGACCGGAAACCAGTAATTCAGGTAACAACAAAAAAAGAAGATAACAACGTTGAAATACGAATTAGGGACAATGGGGGTGGCATTCCCGATGACATTCGCGAAAAAATATTTGAGCCCTTTTTTACCACTAAGCCGACTGGAGAAGGCACCGGGCTAGGGCTTTCCATGGCCTATGATATTATAAAATTGCATCGGGGGGACTTGGAAGTTGATTCAAAACTGGGTGAGTACACAGAGCTTATTATTACTATCCCAATTGACTAATTCGAGTAATTATTATGACATTTTTAATGGTAGACGACGAAAAAGATATTGAAATGCTGTTCCGTGCCACGGAGTTCTTTACCAAACCAATAAACTTAGTTTCCTTGAAGACTGAAGTTCAAGATCAGTTATTAAACGGTGACGGCCAATAGCTAAAAAAAGGTACCTATGAAAACGTATAACATAATGGTCGTTGATGATGAACCAGATCTTCAAATGTTGATCCTTCAAAAATTCCGCAAGCAAATACAAAGCGAAGCCTATGCGTTTCTTTTTGCTAAAAATGGTATAGAGGCCATTGATCTCCTGGATCACGGAGCCAATGATATTTCTCTGATTTTATCTGACATTAACATGCCCAAAATGGATGGGCTTACCTTGCTTAAGAAACTTCAAGAAAAGGAAAACCAAGCTGTAAAAACCATCATTGTCTCGGCCTATGGAGATATGGAAAATATCCGAATAGCCATGAACCATGGGGCCTTCGATTTTGTAACCAAGCCTATAGATTTCAAAGACTTGGAAATTACTATTTTAAAGGGGCTGAAAGAGATTGGTTATATCAAGGAATCCCAAAGAGAGAAACGGTTATTGATTGCCGTACAACAGGATTTGGATATAGCAGCACGTATTCAGCAGAAAATGCTCCCACAAGATTTTCCGCCCTATCCGAACCGGGATGAATTCAGTATTTATGCTGAAATGCATGCTGCTAAAGAGGTGGGAGGTGATTTTTATGATTTTTTCTTCCTTGATGATACGCACTTAGGCTTTGTAATCGGAGATGTGTCGGGAAAAGGTATTTCGGCCTCCATCTATATGGCTGTGGCAAGAACAATGCTCAAAGCGATTGCATCCCAGATACATGATCCGGCAGAATGTCTTAAAAAGGTTAATCTCATGCTTATTCCTGAAAGTGATTTTACAACTTTCGTGACCGTGTTTTATGGTGTACTGGATACAACAAGCGGTATGGTAAGGTATTCGAATGGCGGTCATAATCTCCCCTATATTCTGAGGCAGGACCAAACATTGGAACAGGTAGAGAACACGGGCGGTCTTTTGCTGGGTAAAATTGAACCTGTCGATTTTGAGGCCAAACAAATACAGCTTAAACCGAGTGAAAAAATCATATTGTACACTGATGGGATAACCGAGGCTATGAATGAGCATGAAGAGATGTATGAAGAAGAGCGTTTCGAAAAATATCTTACCGAGCACCATGATTATACGCAAGATAAGCTCTTGCGCGGGGTCATGGCAGATGTACTTAAATTCACAAATCAGGCCAAACAGTCGGACGATATAACCCTTTTGGTCCTAGAGTACTATGGAACGAAGAGTGTCTGATCGCATATGCTTTTAGGTTACAATTTTGTTATATGATGATGGTTTTCGGATAAGCAGTTACTGAAATATTTACTCTGCTTTTCTCAACTGTACTTCTTCTTTTTAGTCTTCGAGATAACAACTTTTGTGTAAAATTTTTGGTTCGCATCATTAAAATTCGGGTACAATTTGAGCAGTTTTTGGTAGTCAATCTGGCACTTATTTCCTTTTGAACCCCGTCTTAGGACTCTTATAGGCCATTGTAAGGAAAAGACTTTCCGCATACCATCTGTATACGGGGAGCACAAAAGGCTTCATCTTTTATAGGTGGGGCCTTTTTTATTTCCTGCCATTCCGCTTTTAGCCATTTATCGTATATATGAGATGATAATTTCTCTTTCTCTTTTGTACCTCTTGTAAGCTTACTTGAAGTTGACTGTTTGAAAGTGATAAAATTTACCTATTAAGTGGTCCGAAAAAAGGAAACTTGCAATAGGAATTATTTTCTTTGAAAGGTATTCTCAAGAAAACAAATGGTGCCCCAGCGGGGCACCATTTTAAGGGTAGGTTTTATACTAAAAGCGGTAACCAGCAGAAATCTTGATAACACGATTATAGGCCTTGGTGTTTGTTACATCATCCATCTTCAACAAGCCAAAATCATAGTTTGCACTTACAAGCAAACCGTTATTAAATTGATAACCCATACCACCTACGGCTCCCAGGTCGAACTTTTTAAACCCGGAAACTCCTTTATCGGTATCCTTTTCACCTTCGAACTCATAGGGAACCTTATTATTTAATAGATAAGAGAACTGAGGACCTAAAAAGACGTTGAAATTTTTGGTCATCCCGTATTTTGCAAGCACGGGAAGGTCTAAGTAGGTAGAGGTGTTAGTAACGTCGAAATTAAAGCCAAGAATCTCTTGGTTGGCTTCAAATCCTTTTTGGGATATGTATAGCCCACTTTCCAAATTCCACGCTTTTGCAACAGGAATTTCCGCAAATGCGCCAGCATGGAATCTAATATGGGTATTCAGATCAGCATCTTTCACATCTTTTCCGTGCCAATTAGAAAAATCGGCACCTGCTTTTGCACCAAAACGTATGTCTTGGGCATGAGTATTTTGGAATCCCCACAAACAGATACTCAAAATTAGAATAGACTTTATTATTGTTTTCATAGGTATTGCCTTTACAATTTTATTTTTACGTGATATTGTTAGCTCTACCTTTGTTCACTGAATCCATTCTTGCTTTTGGACTGGTATATGAACCAGTGAAATCTGGGATTGGTCAGTATCTCTCTGCTCTACACACGGTTTTTGACAGTGTATAGTCTCGATGAGAAACAAAGAATACTGCTGATTTTATATTACGGACTTTCCAAATAATTATATATAGATTAGAAAAAAATAATTTTTGTCCCCCATTTGTTATCATTTTTAAAAGAGATATTATTAGTTGTAACGAAGATTCAAGAGTGAACGTAGCCAGCCTTTCCGGTACGTTCAAGGTCAGAATTCAGTTGGTTATGCAAAGAATTCAACATATCGGCTGAACCAATCATCCGATCACACTAATAGTCTTACTACAATGAACTCAATAACAAACCTGCGCAACAAGTCGATGGGGTGGGTACTATTTGGCGCCCTCCTAATTACAGGTTGCAACGACAATCAAGTCAGTGGTCCAGGTCAAAATCCCGACATTCCTAACCTATTGCAGACAATTCAGTCTGACCCCGGATTAACCATACTTGAAGAGCTGTTGGAAGGCACCAGCCTTCAGACCGTTCTCGATCAGAATGGAGCCACCACGTTCTTCGCACCTACTGATGCTGCATTTAGTAATCTTCCGGCCGGGTACCTGGAAAGTCTGGACATGAATCAAAAACGAGAGCTACTTGAATATCACGGTTATCAAGGCAGCTATCGCATACCAAACGAAATTAAAAAAGAGTCCATCACTACGATGCAAGGAGATCCTTTGTTTGTCGAGTTGGGACAACCTTTTGGTAATCTGCTCAATAATCAGGCACGGTTTATAAAAACCAATACCGAAGCCCCAAACGGAGTGCTTCATACCATTGACAAGGTACTTATTCCCGATCAATTGGGTACTCTGTACGATAATATCTATAAGCGGTATGAGTTTAAGAACTTCGCTGCGCGGCTGGAGGCGGCCGATCTGGCCGATATGTTGCGAGCTCCTGGGACTAAAACGTTGCTTACTACAAGTGATGTAGCACTGGACTGGTATGAATCCGGTGAAGGTCTCAGCTTCACCGAGGGGGAGTGGAATGAAATTATGCAATATCATGTACTCTTCACGGATTTCACCAGTACAGGACAAGGTACCAGAATGGCCTTGCCTACCATGCACCAGGATTCGGTTTATCTGGTCGTAGACCAAGTCGCGGAATTTTTGATTAACGGTGGAGGCGGAAGTCCTGTTCAGCAAGTATTTTCCACTAATGGAAAAATTGTACTACCGTCCGGTATTATGCTCCCTGATAAGTTCCTTGGGGTTCTTCCTATCCTGGACAAGCGATTCAATTACAAAACATTTCGTGCAGCATTGGCCACAGCGGGCATGACGGGCAGACTTTACAACAGCAATAACAACGCTGATGAAAAATTTACGCTCTTCGTGCCGGGTGATAATGCCGCTGGCATTAATAACCTGCCGAGCAATGAAACCCAATTAGCTGAACTATTGCAATATCATATTCTGCTTGATGAATTTGATACCGATGAACTGCAGGATGGACAAAGCTATACCAGCTGGCAAGGTAAACAGATAACGATTACCAGAAACGGAAATCAAATTCTGGTAAATGGTGTCGCTGCAGTAAAACAGCCGCAAATGACGGGGAAAAACGGTGTTGTGTATGTTATTGACCGTGTACTTGAGTTGCCATCCAATTGAATAAGGATTGGATACCTAGATTGTAGCTGAAGAATAGGCACATATAAGCCCTGAGTCATTGAGCCTCGGGGCTTGTTAATGGGGGAGGATAGGGTACTCGGATCTTTAGGATTTGGGTTTCATAGTCCCCGTCTATAAAAATAGGGGATAAAATTTATCCGCATTATGGTGAGTAAAAAAATTAACCAAGTAATACTCTTATTATGACCGCTAACATACACATAAGCCGAAAACTTAATATTCTAAGTGCTTTATCATTCCGGCTTTTTCTACTTCTAGTCTTCTTGCTTTTTTTAAGTAACTGTGCCACTATGAATTTTCCCTCAGATGATAAAGCACGGGAGGCTAATAACGTACCTGGTCATTTCCTCGTTGGAACACCAAATGGGACGACAACATTAGAACCGAATCCTGATGAGGGATGCCGGAACCCAATGGTTGATCCACGAGATGGTACAAAGATTCAATTGATTCGTTCTAGTAAAGATCGGGGTGACTATAAAGTACCAACCAATCGTTATGGGGTTGGTGGGAAGGAACTACTCAGGCTGGATTGTGGTACCGGCCGTGTGGTGGGAATTGTCAGGAAATAGTATTTGTCAATTTCTTACATCGATGGGGATAATTTTTCTAAGAGTGAAAAGTGAAGATCAAAGTATGGTTGTGTAAAAGATGAAATCCAAACAGGAAAGGCAATGGTTATTCCCTTCAGACTTTGCTTCTATTTGAATTGTACCTGCTGCTTTTGAAAACTTTATTAGGTTTGAACTATAGCTGTAAGGGAAAAAGCTATGTTTTATATATTCAATACTTTGGATACCCAAGCACGGCTAACATAAAATTTCCGAGCAATTTTAGCTTAGTTTTTCACCTTCCCAAAATTCAGCAATTATTGATAAACTTTAGGTTGCTTTCTCTTCTTTTTTAATAATTAAGGGTTAACAAATTTTGTGTAAAATTTTTGTTTCGCATCATTAAAATTTGGGTACAAGTGGAACAGTTTTTGGTAATCAATTTTGTACTCATTTCCTTTAGGACTCCGTCTTAGGACTCTGATAGCCCATTGTAGAGGAAATATTTTCCGCATATCGTCGCAGGTCATCAACTGTCGGGGAGCATAAAAGGCTTCATCTTTTATAGGTGAGGCCTTTTTTATTTTGTGATAGTCTTTTCACAACTGATTATAGGCTATATGTTACATTTCAATCATGATAGTTTTATCCACTGTTATTAAGATACTCAGTTACGAAGAAATTCGATTATCTAATGAAATCGATTACATTCTATGTATATTCCAAAGTTATTTTAAACCTATTTAATTAAGGCATGGGTAACAATAAAAAATATACGGTAGAAGATGTGGCAAGGGAGGCTGACGTATCTACAGCGACAGTCTCAAGGGTATTTAGTGGGTCAGCAAAGGTTAACAAAGAAACTACAGAAAAAGTACTTCAAGCTGCCAAAAAGTTGGATTATCGTCCCAATAGAGTGGCTAGTAGACTTCGGGGTAAGGGGGGACATTCAAAAGTTTTGGGATTAATTGTGACTGATTTGCAAAACCCATTCTTCTCAGATATTGCTCGAGGTGTAGGAGATATAGCCTATGAAAATGATCATGGCGTGATTGTTTGTAATACAGATGAAGATCCCGAAAAGGAGCGCTTTTATCTGGAGACATTGCTTTCAGAAAAGGTAGCAGGATTAATAATTGCGCCTACTATAGGCAACAAAGAATATTTGAGGACAGTAAATCAAACCCTACCGCTGGTTAGCGTTGATAGACATCTTTCAGACTTTGATGTGGATACTGTCACTGTAAATAATAAAGAAGGGTCATATCTTGCAGTTAAAAGATTATTGGAGTTAGGCCACAAACGAATTGGTATTGTTTGTGGCATAGAAGGCATTTTAACGACCGAAGAAAGATTAAACGGATACAAAAAGGCGCTTAAAGAGGAGAATATATCTATTAACGATGAGTTAATATTTCATGGTAACTCTAAAGAAAAGGGAGGGGTTGAGGGAGTACGTCATTTACTGAATATTACCGAACCACCTACTGCCATTTATTCAACCAATAATCTGATGACACTGGGGATATATGAAGAACTTTACAGACAAAATGTAAAGGTACCCAACGATGTTGCTATTGTTGGTTTTGATGATATGTCCTGGGCAACTGCACTTAACCCACCACTTACAGCAGTTCGACAGCCAGGGTATGAATTAGGAGCTACAGCAGTGGAACTTTTGCTAAAACGATTGTCAAATCCCAATCGACCCATTTCTAATACTGTGTTGAAGGCTGAGCTTATCATTCGCCATTCTTGCGGAAATCCTAAGTGATCACTCTTATGTGCTTATAATGGAGCTACGCGCACAAATTAATTGTAAACGTTTACATTTTATTTTAAAAAAAGTAGTAGTAAGGAATGGCTTCCTATTAAAAATGCCCTTATAAAGGCTTATATACCGATAATAGAGTAGGTAATCATTAATTTTTGCAAAGGTATTGATTTTATTGTGAAAACGTTTACATATTTAAAATGAATTTGATGTAGCTGTTATTATGTCTCAGTAATGTAACCGGTTTCACAAAGTTACATCAAGATAAAATGGGATTATCACTTAGCAGGAAATAAAAAATGAAAAGGGGATAATTTATGAGAAAAGTTAATCTTAAGTTAGGGATTTGCTTAGTTATAGTTTCTCTCGTGGTTTTATTTCGAGGACAAGTAAAGGCTCAGGATTCAGATACAAATCACACTGTAACTGGAGTGGTTATAGATGCTGACAATGGGAATTCATTACCCGGCGTTAATATATCTGTAAAAGGCACAACACGGGGTACAGCAACTGATTCAGAGGGATTCTATCAGCTGACAACTCCCTCGGAAACAGATACGCTTGTATTTTCTTTTATTGGATACGCAACGCTGGAAATCCCGATTGAGGGTCGCTCAGAAGTCAATGTAGAATTGAGTTCTCGAGCTCTTACCGGGGAAGAGATTGTAGTTACCGGTTATGGCGTTGAACGTAGAGATGAATTGACCGGATCCATATCCAGCGTAAATCCGGAAGATATAGCCGATATTTCAACCCATAATCCTTTACAGAGTTTACAGGGACGAGTATCCGGTTTAAATATTACCAGAGATGGAACTCCCGGAGGTGGTACTCAGCAGGTTCTTATTCGTGGGATAAGTACGCTCGGAGATAATGAACCACTTTATATTATTGACGGTCAGCCTGTTGAAAGGCGACGCTTTGATCTGTTGTCTTCCAATGAAATTGAGTCTATCCAAGTTTTAAAAGATGCTTCTGCCGCTTCTATTTATGGGTCAAGAGCCTCAAATGGGGTGATTATTGTCACTACGAAAAAGGGACAATCTGATCAACTACGGTTGGAGTTCAATACCCGAACTACATTTGAAAGCCAGTATCCAACGGTAGATGTAATGAATACCGAACAGCGGGGAAGAGCAGCTTGGCGTGCCTCGGTAAATGATGGTGCAGATCCAAACGATCAAGTGCATTATGACTATGATTGGCAGATGCAGGATGGTCAGCCTGTACTTAACAATATCCAAACGGTGGAATGGCTTGATCAAAATGTACAAGGTGGTATACGAGCTTCCGATACTGATTGGTTTGATGTTATTACCCGAAACGGACTTAGTACGGAAAATAACATCTCATTATCCACTGGTGGCGAAAACTATAGCTTGATGACTGCGGTAGGTCATAATTATCAAAAAGGGGTTGTTAAATTTAATGATTTTGAAAGGTACACGCTCCGCCTGAATTCATCCCTTGATTTATTAGATGGTAAACTGACGATTGGAGAAAACATGCAGCTGGCAAGGAGCGAACAGACTCCCTTTTCTGATTATGTGTTTGGTGGAAATCCTTTGAGTACAGCTACGTTACTCCATCCCATAATACCTGTGTATGCTGAAGATGGGAGCTTTGCTGGGCCAATTGGCGGGGGCTTGTCCGACCGGTTGAACCCCTTGGCTACCTCATCATTTCAACAAGATGATCAAAATGAGATACGATCAGTTTATGGAAGTCTGTACGCTGATTTAAGCATAACGGATAATTTAGAATTCAGTACAAATTTTTCCGTCGATTATGACGAGGAAGTGCAGGTCGTAACACTTGAGCAATTTAACATTGGGTTTCTTTCTCGTGACCCCAATAGGCTGGTGCAGGATAACCGAAAAACATCGAATTGGACATGGTCTAATACACTTAATTATTCATTTGATCTTGGGGAACACAGCACGGAAATACTGGCTGGCGTGGAAGCAAACCGCAGTGATACCGAATTTCTTTCGGCAGAACGGCAGGATTTTTTGCTGGAAACTGATAATTTCTGGGAATTTGATGCGGGATCCGGTCCAATGAGTGTGTCGGGCACTTCCACAGGTTTCAGATTGTTATCTTACTTTTCCAAGATTAATTATAATTATAGCAATAGGTACTTAGCAACCGCAACTTTCCGATATGACGGTTCTTCTCGCTTTGGTGAAGATAAGCGGTTTGGTTTTTTTCCCGCTTTTTCTTTGGGTTGGAGAATTACTAACGAAAATTTCTTTAGGAATAGTGATAGTTTCGACTTTATATCCGACCTGAAGTTGAGGGTTGGTGCCGGTCGTATGGGAAATCAGCGTATCGATGATAACGCTCCTTTTGCTTTCTTTACTCCTGCCTACGGCACCGCCGAGTTTTTATGCTGTGGCGCATTTGGTAGACCTACCGGCACAGCTTATGCTCTTGGCGGCCAACAAACGGGAGAACTTCCTTCCGGTATTAAACAAGTTCAACGAGCCAATCCTAATTTGAACTGGGAAGAAACAGATGAAGTGAATGTTGGTTTGGATTTCGGTTTATTTGACCAGCAGTTAACTGGTTCATTTGATTATTTTATACGCGAAACTCGTGATATCTTGGTTCTTCCACCACGTTTAGCTGTACTTGGAGAAGGCTCAGATAGGTGGGAAAATGGAGCCACAATGGAAAACCGTGGGTGGGAGGTTTCTCTAACTTACGATGATGTTATTGGAGAGTTGGGCTATAGCTTTACAACTTCACTTTCCTCATCTAAAGATGAAATAACATTTGTACCGGAATCTGTTGTTCGAGATTTCCCCGGGAATGTGGAAAAAACTATTGTTGGTCGTTCCATAACTGCTAATTTTGGATATGTAGCCGATGGGATTTTTCAAAATGAGCAAGAAGTGCAAGCACATGCTGATCAACCTGGAAAAGGAGTTGGTCGACTACGGTTTAAGGATCTAAACAACGACGGCACAATTAACAGCCTCGACCAGGATTGGTTGGGTAATGAGCTTCCGGATCTTCAATACGGGCTTCAAGGTAATTTCAGTTACAAACAGTTTCGTTTGTCCTTCTATCTCCAAGGAGTTTACGGTGTTGAACGGTTTAACCCTGTTAAACCCAGATTATTCTATGGGGTTGGGACCAACTCAGGTGAGAATTTATTAACTCGTGCTCTTGATGCCTGGACCCCGGAGAATCCCGACTCGGATATTCCAGCTTTATCTCTCGACAATGCCAATAATGAGGCCAGAATGTCTTCATTTATGATTGAAGATATGTCGTATGTAAAACTTCGCAACCTCCGGCTGGAATACACCTTGCCCTCAGCTCTTCAGGAATCTTTAGGGCTAACGAATGCACGAGTGCATGTGTCGGGAGGCGAACTATTTACAATCTCCTCCAGTGATTTTACGGGGGGAGACCCTGAAAATCCCGGATCATTTTATCCGCTTCCCCGGACATTTACCTTTGGTTTTAATTTAGCTTTTTAAGTCTGGAATTATACGCAATGCGCAAAACAAGATTAGCTTCCAATAAATTAAAAATAACAGGAAAAATATTATGTCTTTATTAAAAGGTAGATCAGTGATTTTTGCCACACTTCTTTTGCTGTTAATGTTGACAGGATGTGATAACTTCTTGGATTATAGTCCCAGTGGGGTTATAAATGAAGAAAATATAGAGGGTGTAGATGGTATTGAACAATTGACAACGTCCGCCTATGCTGCGCTTGGTAATTCGGACTGGCTTTATTCCTATGAGTCTAATTGGCTATATGGAAGTGTACGCTCTGATGATGCCTATAAAGGTGGCGGAAGTTTGGGTGATCAGGCTGAAATGGACTGGTATGAACGATTCGTTTTTATTCAGGAAGACCAGGGATACCAACAACGTGCATGGCAAGCACTTTTTGCTGGAATTGAGCGAGCAAATCTGGCTTTGCGAAAGATAGACGAAGTGAGGGAAGGAGGCCTTGAAGATTCAACATATCCTCTGCAGCAACGAGAGGCTGAAATGCATTTCCTAAGAGGTCACTTTTATTTTCGACTGGTTCTTCTGTTCAAAAACGTGCCTTGGATTGATAGGACCATGACGATTGAAGAAGTATCCGAAGTCTCTAATGTTAAATTTACTCGGGATGAGTTGCTCGATAATATCGCGGATGAATTTCAGTTTGCAAAAGATAATTTACCCGATATGCAGGAAGAAGTTGGTAGGGCAAGTGCCGTATCAGCAGCAGCTTATTTAGCTCGAACTCGGCTATATCAAGCCTATGAACAGGATGAAAATCATAATGTGATAAATATCAACCAGGATCGATTAAACGAAGTTATTGATGAAGCTGATTATGTAATCAATTCCGGCAAACATGATCTTTTCGATGACTTCGCCAAAAACTTTATCACTGAATATGATAATGGGCCTGAATCAGTATTTGCAGTCCAACATTCTTTTGATGATGGGACAGAACAAGGTGGTAGGATGAACTATGAGCATGGCTTGAATTATAATATGGCATCAGAATATGGTTGCTGCTGGTTTCATATACCCAGTCATAATTTAGTAAATGCGTTCAAGACCGATGAAAATACTGGATTACCTTTGTTTGATACCTTCAATGATGAGATGGTCAGCGATACTGATCCGAATGCTTATCAAGAACGGACATTTGATCCTCGTCTCAGCCATACGGTTGCCATTCCCGGCCATCCCTTTAAATATGACTCAGACTGGCTTTATGAAACCGGCTGGGCACGACAACCGGAGCTCTATGGTTCCCATGCTACGATGAAAGAAGTGCAACATCCTGATCAACCGGGTACCCAATCTTGGGGGCCTTTCTGGGGGAGCGCAAAGAATGTCGACATCATTCGATATTCGGATGTATTGCTGATGAAAGCAGAGGCATTGATACAGACAGGCCAGCAAAATGAGGCACTGCCCTTAATCAATCAGATTAGAGAGCGTGCAGCAGAGAGTACGGATATGGTGAGGTATTCGGATGGGTCTGCACCGGCTGACTATTTTATCGAACCGTATCGGGATGGTGACAACATCAACTGGACTCAAGATAATGCGCTGGAAGCTCTTCAATGGGAGCGCAGGTTGGAATTTGCAATGGAAAGTTGGCGCTTTTTTGACCTGGTTCGATGGGGAATTGCTGAGGAAGTACTTAATGATTATTTCCAAGTGGAACAAGAAAGAAGATCATATCTTGGTGAAGCCCACTTCGAGGCCAACAAAAATGAATACCTACCTATTCCACAACAGGAGATCGTTTTAAGTGAAGGGTTATATGAGCAAAATCCAGGTTATTGATAGGCAAATTAAAGTTCCTGCATTCGCTGTGATTAAAGAGTAAATCCAGTCTGATTTGCTGCAGCAGAGGGAACCTAATAACAAAACCATGAAATATTATGGAATGGACCCTAAAAAACCGCCTTTTTGCTATCTATTTTTTAATAGGATTAACTGTTGGGGTGAATGGAGAAATATATGGACAGAAATCAGAGATTAAATCTGATTATAGTTCACCAATACCTCAATTTGATTTCCCGAATACGTTAGAGGAGCAAGAGGAAGCGTTAAAGAGAAATCCGCTGATACAACGATTTGCAGAGTCGCGGGAAAGATTATCGGATGATCCATATAGACCAATTTTTCATTTTGTAAATCCAGAAGGAAATCTTAATGATCCAAATGGATTTTCTTTTTGGAATGGCAATTGGCATCTATTTTACCAAGCCTATCCGCCCGAGGATCCGCGACAGCACTGGGGGCATGCCGTTAGTAAAGATTTGGTACACTGGCGTGATCTGCCTTTGGCGATATATCCTAATCCCGAAAGGGCATCCTATTCAGGATCTGCTTTAGTAGAGGAAAATAGGGTTATTGTAAATTATCATGGCACTGAAGTTGGTAATATGGTTGCAATTTCAGATGATCCTCTGCTTTTAAATTGGGACAAGGTTACTGGTGAAGCTGTTATTCCGATGAAAGAAAGAGATTCGGCATTAGTTAATGGCGAAGCAAGATCTCATCATGTTTATGATCCATTTTTGTGGAAAGAAGATGATATGTACTATTCTATATCTGGGTGGAGAGATCGTGATGAAAAAACTGGCAGATTAGTTGCTACTGCAGAGCTGTATCAGTCACCGGATTTAAAGAACTGGGAATATGTGCATCAATTTGTAGATGGTGACCGCTTTACTATGGTAGAAGATGATTTGGCATGTCCGTACTTTTGGCCAATTGGTGATCGCTATATTTTACTTTTCTTTAGCCATTATAGCGGTGGACAATATATGCTAGGGGACTATGACAAGGAACGAAATAAATTTGTTCCGACTTCCCATGGTTATTTTAATCATGGGCCTGTACGTCCTGGTGGTGTTCATGCACCCTCTGCAACTCCAGATGGAGAAGGCGGAGTGGTCACTATTTTTAATATAAACGCTCCAAGAATAAACCCATCAAAAGGTTGGAACCAGATAATGTCCTCTCCAATGCGTCTCACCTTGAGAGACTCCGATGAGCTCGGCATTGAACCTGCAGGAGATTTTGAATCTTTGCGTTATAATCATCGATCTGTAAAACAGGTGACTCTTCCCGCAAATCAAGAAATTGTATTGGAAGATATTTCAGGGAATGCCATGGAGCTAAAAGCTAAGATAAATCCTAAAGATGCTCAGCATATTGAATTGAATGTGTTAAAATCTCCTGATCGAGAGGAGTATACAAGAATTACTTTTTATAATAATACAGGATTTAGAAAACGGGATTCAGGGAATCAGCAAAGCATGCTTTCAATCGATACGAATAATTCTTCTATACGATCAGATGTACAGTCGAGACCACCTGAAAATGCACCGCTTTATCTTGAAGATGATGAAAACCTTGAACTGCGAATATTTATTGATAAAAGTGTGGTCGAACTTTTTGCCAATGGCAAGCAATATGCAGCTGTACGGGTCTATCCTGATCTTGAGGAAAGTGTGGGTGTTTCCATACGATCTCAGGGGCAGGAAAGTGAGTTGATTTCCTTGGATGCTTGGCAGATGAAAAACACTTGGGAGATATCGGTAGATGAATGGTATGAAAAAAAAGTTTGGCGTTAACTGCAGCTTTTGCTTGATGGTTAAACTGAATTACGCCTATAAAGATTTATTTTTTAATTAATCTTCTACCTATGATGAAAATAAAAACCTTATTTCTAATAAGTGTACTATTATTGGCAGGGGCAATAACCGTTGAGGCTCAGCAGTCATTAACAAAAGAAATTACTATAGGGGAAAACGATCGGTATCTTAATTTTCCGGTTGTAGGCTGGAATAGTAAATCCGATAACGATCAGAAAATGATGCGAATTCGGTACAATGGAGAGGTACTTGATGAGTTTTTAATTAGTATAGCAAAGGGAGATGCAGACTGGTGGGCCTTTTTTCCCGTCGAACGTTATGCCGGTGAAAACTTGACGGTGGAGCTCGATGATTCTTCGGGCAGTAAAGCATTAGAAAAGGTTTACAGCGATACTATATTCCCGGGTCTCGAAAATCTTTATCGAGAGCGTTATCGGCAGCAAGTACATTTTTCATCACGACGCGGCTGGAATAACGATCCGAATGGACTGATCTGGTACGAGGGCGAATGGCACCTTTTTTATCAACATAATCCTTATGGGTGGAGCTGGGGAAATATGCATTGGGGACATGCGGTAAGTAAGGACTTGGTACAGTGGGAAGAACTACCCGATGCACTGTATTCACCTAATCACAATAACATGGCTTTTTCGGGTGGAGCTGTTGTTGATTCGGATAACACATCTGGATTTCGAAGAGATGGTGTGGATCCTCTTATTGCCACTTACACTCGAACCGGCTCGGGAGAACATTTAGCTCTTAGTTATGACAATGGTGGCACTTTCGAAGAATATGAAGGAAATCCCGTGGTTGAACATAATGGACGCGATCCTAAAGTTTTTTGGTATGAACCAGGAAACCATTGGGTTATGATCGTGTACAGTGAATCACAAAAGCGTGATTTGGCTGATTCCGGGGAGCAAGTAAGATTATATCAACATTCTATATATACCTCTTCTGATTTGAAGAACTGGGAATACCAGTCTGGCGTAGCTGATTTTTTTGAGTGTCCGGAACTATTTGAACTGCCTGTTGAAGGTAGCGACAATGAAAGCAAATGGATTATGTATGATGGGGATGGTAAATATGTGATCGGGGATTTTAACGGGAAAGAATTTACTATTGAACAGGGGGTAACGCAGTATGATTACGGTGGGGATTTCTATGCTTCTCAGACCTACAGCAATGTTCCAGACGAAGATGGAAGGAGAATTCAAATAGGCTGGTTCCAGACTGAAACTCCATATATGCCCTTTAATCAGAGTATGACTTTTCCAACTGAATTATCTCTCAAAAAAGATTCCGATGGTTATTTTCTGGCCCCGACACCAGTGAATGAAATTGAGAAACTTCATCAAAAAAGCTGGAAAATTGAAAATCAGATCTTAAATGATAACACCATCTCATCCCCGCTACGCGGAGATCAATTTCATATAATTGTTGAATTGGACAAAGGGGAAGCTACCAGCTTTGGCATGAATATAAATGGGTATGAATTGACCTATAATCAACTTCGAAGTACCCTCAACGATACGTTTTATCCCATCGATAAAACGCTCAAGCTTGAAGTTATCGTAGACAGAATGGGAGTCGAGGTATTTGTCAACGATGGAGAGTTATATTATGTAGAAGAACATAATTCTGTTGACACAGAGCAGAAGGTGGTGGTATTTAGCTCTGGACGTGGAGATTCTAAAATGCTGATAAAAAATTTTGAAGTTTATGAACTTTCATCAATCTGGGATAAATAGATCTTGTATCTACAATAAATCGGTAAACGAAAATATCAATTAAACTCATCCATAACTTTAAATGTGGGATTATGAAAAATTTTATTTCTTTTTGGGGCGCTATTATGTTAGTGTCCGCCGGTCTGTTACTAAGTGCTTGTCAGACTAATGATCAAACCAATGGCGTTACTTCTGAAGATGATATAGCCTACGACGAACTTTACCGTCCGCAGTTTCATTTTACACCGGCCCAAAACTGGATTAACGACCCCAATGGCTTGGTGTATCATGACGGTGAATACCACCTTTTTTATCAATACAACCCATTTGGTGACCAGTGGGGGCACATGAGCTGGGGTCATGCTGTAAGTACCGACCTGATGCACTGGGAGGAACTCGATGTGGCGCTTCAAGAAGAGGACGGCATCATGATTTTCTCTGGCAGTGCAGTTGTGGATAAGCAAAATACCTCAGGATTGGGGGCGGAAGAAAATCCCCCGATGGTTGCCATCTATACTGGTCATCACGACAGTGAGGAAAACCCCAAGCAGGATCAGCGCATTGCCTATAGCACTGATAACGGACGCAGTTGGACCAAGTATGAAGGCAATCCCGTAATTGATGAAGAAATGGAAAACTTTCGTGATCCCAAGGTGATTTGGCATGAGGAAACCGAAAAGTGGATTATGGTAGTAGCCCTACCCACTGAATACAAAGTCCGTTTTTACAGCTCTGATAATTTGATTGACTGGAAGATGGAAAGCGAATTTGGTCCAGCAGGAGGAACAGGGGGTATATGGGAATGTCCCGACCTGTTTAAACTCCCTGTGGATGGGCATGACGGAGAATCGCGCTGGGTTTTGCAAGTTGATATGAACCCAGGAGCAGTAGCCGGTGGATCGGGCGGACAATATTTCGTGGGTGATTTTGATGGATCAGAATTTACCGAAAGCGAAGAAACCAAAGGCGAAACGCTCTGGGTAGACTACGGTAAGGATTTTTATGCCGTGCAATCATATTCGAACATTCCCGATGGGCGACGCATTTGGTTGGCGTGGATGAACAACTGGAACTATGCCGGCGAAATTCCAACTAATCCGTGGAGAGGGGCTATGACTATCCCGCGGAAAGTAGGGTTGATGTCCACCGATGAGGGTCCACGTCTTACACAAAAGACGGTAGATGAATTAAATACTATTGCTGGTGAGGCCCAGCAGTTTGAAAATATCACCATTTCTGACGGATTGTTCACGGATGAAAACCTCGAAGGTACGACCTACAAAATTGAAGCCGAGATTCAGCTCAATGATGCCGAGCGTGTTGGATTTAACCTTCGCAAAGGAGATGAAGAACAAACTGTTGTCGGCTATGATGTGAGGGCTGAAGAACTTTTTGTGGATAGAAGAAACTCCGGAGAAGTATCTTTTCACGAAGATTTTGCAGCAGAGATTCAAACAGCACCGTTAAGATTAAATAAAAATATTCTGACATTAGAAATATTGGTTGATCGTTCTTCGGTTGAAGTCTTTAGCGGTAAAGGTGATCGCTCGATCACTAATCGGATATTTCCGAGCGAATCTTCGAACGGGATCGAAATTTTTAGCGAAGGCGGAGCCGCAGAGGTTGTGAATTTGGGTTTCCGGGAGCTGCAATCCACATGGAGTAATTCTCAATAAATAATTTAAATATTTCATTACTATACTATGATTAAAACGAGATCATTATTACTGTCGGCCATCGTTGCTTCGCTGGCGGGATTTCTATTTGGTTTTGATACCATTGTGATTTCTGGAGCCGACCGGGCGATACAGGAATTATGGCAGATCAGCGACCTCTTTCATGGTACCTTTATTATGTCGATGGCGCTTTGGGGAACAGTGGTAGGGGCGTTATTTGGTGGCATTCCCTGCGACAAACTGGGCCGAAAGAATACCTTATTTGGTATTGGTGTATTGTATCTGTTATCCGCACTGGGATCTGCATTGGCTCCCGATCCGTATATCTTTTCTTTATCCCGGTTTATTGGTGGACTGGGTGTTGGGGCCTCGTCGGTAGCGGCGCCAATTTACATTTCTGAGATTACTCCCGCCAAAGATCGGGGGCGTTTAGTAGCCTCATATCAATTTAATATTGTGTTGGGGATCTTGGTTGCTTACATATCAAATTATGTGATTGGTACCTACTTTGATGACGTGGCCTGGCGCTGGATGCTGGGAGTAGAGGCGGTACCCGCTGCCATTTATGCCTTCTTTGTGCTGGGCATCCCCGAAAGTCCGCGCTGGCTCGCACTTAAGAAAAATGATGATGCAACGGCAAGGAAACTGCTTGAGCAGCTCAATCCCAAAGCCAATATTGAGCAGCTAATGACAGATATTAAAGCATCTACAAAAAAGGTTACCGATGCTAAATTCTTGTCCAGGAAATATAGCTTTCCCATTTTATTAGCCTTTTTGGTGGCATTTTTCAATCAATGGTCAGGCATTAACTTTGTATTGTATTATGCACCCCGTATTTTTGAACAGGCTGGTATTGCTGCCACCGATGTGTTGGGGGCATCCATCCCGCTGGGAATCGTCAACTTGCTGTTTACTATGCTGGGGATGTATCTGATTGATCGTGTGGGACGAAAGCAGCTGATGTACTACGGATCATTCGGATACATACTGTCACTATCAGGTGTTTCATGGGCCTTTTTTAGCGGTGCCGAGGGTGGAATCGTTGTAGCGTTTGTTTGCTTTTTTATTGCGGCACACGCCGTGGGACAGGGCGCAGTTATTTGGGTATTTATTTCCGAAATTTTTCCTAATAAAGTACGTGATTCGGGTATGTCATTGGGATCGGGCACCCACTGGATTTTTGCAGCCATCATTACGCTCATAACTCCAACCGTGTTGAGTGCCTTTTCGGGCGGAACCATTTTTGCTTTCTTCGCTTTCATGATGTTCTTGCAACTTCTGTTTGTCTGGAAAGTAATGCCTGAAACCAAGAATAAATCCTTGGAGGAACTCGAGAAGGAATTACTGCCAGAAGATGCAGAATTGGAAGGCAGCTGGGAATAGCAACAGTACAATTTGATTAAGAAAATATAGACAAGCAGTAATCGATTTATGAGTGACAAGAGCAATATTTTGTGTATTGGTGAAGTACTATGGGATTCTTTGCCTTCCGGATTGTATTTGGGCGGTGCCCCCTTGAATGTGTGCTACCACTTAAATCAATTGAATATTGAGTCGGTCATCGCCAGTAAGGTAGGTAAAGACCGGTTGGGCAAAGAGGCCGTTCGGCGGATCAAAATGATGGATATTTCTACCGATTTAGTGCAGTTCGATGAACAGCACGAAACTGGTTTTGTAGGGGTGGAGTTCACAGAGGGTGGGGACCCCCAATATAATATATTACAACCGGTAGCCTGGGATGAGATAATACTTTCTGACAAGCTGGGAGATACCGCAGAGCAATCTTTGGGGTTGGTCTTTGGAACACTTGCCCAGAGAAATGAAAC
Source organism: Fodinibius sp. SL11 (assembly GCF_052060035.1). Classification (NCBI taxonomy): domain Bacteria; kingdom Pseudomonadati; phylum Balneolota; class Balneolia; order Balneolales; family Balneolaceae; genus Fodinibius; species Fodinibius sp. SL11. Next base: position 131,254 of record NZ_JBPOEA010000001.1, read on the forward strand.
AAGTCGTAAAACCATACAATCCCTGATGGAACGCGGGTTGACCCTGATTTTTGATATGAATCTCCGTAAACCATTTATCAATAAAAAAGTAATTCGCCAGTCATTGGAAATGGCAGATATTGTTAAGATGAATGAAGACGAACTCAATCATCTTATCGAATGGTATTCGCTTTCAGGTGGTCCCAAAAGTGCTGTTGAGGATATAGTTGCTCACTTTAATTGTTCTACGGTGTGTGTCACAAAAGGGGCGAACGGCTCGATGCTTTTTAAAGATGATAAATGGTTTGAGCACCAAGGCTTTCCAGTAAAGGCTAAAGATGTTGTTGGTGCAGGTGATGCGTTTTTAGCTTCTCTAATACATGGCATTATTACTGGGGTAGACGGTAAGGATTTGCTGATTTACGCGAATGCGACTGGGTCGTTAATAGCTCAAAAAGATGGGGCGACGCCACAATATAGTTTAGATGAAATAAGAAGCGAAATGGTTTAGCGGTAATCTTATCTCTTTGGACAGAACGAAAAATCGTTTTGTGGGACGGTTAGTATTTTGCTCATTCTAAGACAATAACTCCAAAACCCAGGCCCGGCTCACACCAAATTTTCGAGCAATCTCGACTTGGTTTTTAACCTTCCCCGAGTCAAGCAATTCCTGATAAATCTTACGTTGCTTAGCTCGGCTTTTCCGTTGCTTTTTCTTCTTTTTTGATGATTCGGAGTTAATAAATTTTGTATAAAATTTTTGGTTCGCATCATTAAAATTTGGGTACAAATTGAACAGTTTTTGGTAGTCAACTTTGTACTCATTTCTTTTAGGACCCCGTCTTAGGACTCTGATAGGCCATTCAAGAGGAAAGACTTTCCGCATATCGTCTGTATACTTGGAGCTAAGTATTTCTGAAGTGCAAACCTGAACTTTTCCAGGGTCACTGTTTTTTTATTTACTGCCAGTCTTTTTCCAGCTGTTTATTGGCTAAATAATTGGTTTCAACTTCTCTAGTTTTATAAATATTCAAACCAGCTGGAGTATTATGACGGTTTGTATTCAGATTATAGTTGATAAAAATACAGGTCATTATTGTATAAGAAAGGGCTTTGGAAAAGTTAGGGTCCTTCTTATTCATTAATTATGTTTAGCCTCCATAAGGGTTTTTTGCTTCTAACAGATTAAATGATCATAGGTAGCAGTACAAAACAGAACTTGGATATCATCTCCTTGGTAAAGTGTGGAAGTTTTTTAATGTGAAGTTTGAATTAGAGTCTTAATAGTATGTCATCTGTAGAAAGAGTAACGTTTAATAACAGTACCAGTAGGGAGTTCAGTCAAACGGTAAAGCAGCGGGTTAACCAATATTTTGAGGAGCGTAATCTCTCAAAGAATGCCAACCTGCAGATGGTAATTAAAACCGTTGTAATGCTAACGCTTTATTTTGGACCCTATGCGTTGATCATGTCCGGGTCGCTCTCTGTCGGAGCGATGTGGTTTTTAACGTTTATTATGGGTATTGGCATGGCGGGTATTGGTTTTTCTGTATCCCATGATGCCTTGCATGGGGCGTATTCTTCTAATAAGTATATTAATCGTGCATTGGGATATACTTTCGATTTGGTGGGAGCAAATGGCTATATCTGGAAGATAACCCACAACATTATCCATCACACCTATACTAATATTCACGAACACGACGAGGATCTGGAGGTGGCTGAATTTATCCGCCTCTCCCCACATTCAGAGTATAAGCCAATCCATCGCGTCCAACATATCCTAGCCTTCTTTGCCTATAGCCTCTCCACGTTTTTCTGGGTGTTTATTAAAGATTACAAGCATTTTGCAAAGGATAATATTGGTCCGTACGAAAACAAAACTCATCCCACGAGTGAATGGATCATCCTGTTTGTAACCAAGGCCATCTACTATACCTACATGCTGGTGCTTCCACTGCTTCTACTCGATATTACGTGGGTTCACCTGTTGGTTGGCTTTACAACGCTTCACCTGACAGCTGGGCTAACCGTAGGCATTGTTTTTCAGCTTGCCCACGTTGTGGAGGGAACGGATCATCCGCTGCCGGATGAAGATAATATGATTGATGAACATTGGATGATTCATGAAATGGTGACTACCAATAATTTTGCGCGCGATAATAAAGCATTATGCTGGTTTGTAGGTGGATTGAACTTCCAGATTGAACATCACCTGTTTCCTAGAATTTGCAGCGTACATTATCCGGCTATCAGTCATATTGTAGAACAAACGGCCGATGAGTTTGATATTCCGTACAATCAGCATGACACCTTTTTTGAGGCAGTAGCATCTCATTATCGTACGCTCAAAAAATTTGGAGATCCGGAGTTTACGTATTCCGAAGCTCACACATAACAGGCGTATAGTCTAATTATGTGTTTTCTTCGAAGTTTAATCTTGAGGATTATCTAAAAACCCAGTTAAATGATTTTTTTAAATAGCCTCAGGGCTAAGGGGGAGCACACATATCTCCTTATTGTTTTTTAAGTGGTGTACATCCCCAGCCGGAATGAGTAGTGCTGGAGGAATTTCTTCCAAATCTTGCTGGGTTATACCATGTTTTCACGCCTTTTTCAAAGGTGTCTTCATCAAAAAAAGAAGTAAATTTGCAATCAATATTATTTGAAAAGGATTGCCTTTGATCCAAGGTGTCATATGCTGTGGTAAAAGTATGAAGTTTGTTTTGGTATTCTTTTACAACGTCAAGCTCATATACACTAAGAGTAATCGCAGTTTGGATCTCTTTTTCAAGGCGCTGATAGGTCTGGTTGGCCATCGAGTCGGCTAACTGAAAGGAAGAAATTCTCGGACTGCTCTCCAGTAAGTCCAACCTCTGTGAATCGATATGAGAAAGGTGGAGATTTTGCGGGGAAGCAAGCATAACATGGGAAAATGGCATAAGGTTCGCTGCCATTTCGGGTGTTCCATTATTACAAGTTGAGAGTACTATAAGATCATACCATTGATCATCTGTGGCCACAAACTTCTGGATGCCTGAAGAAAAAGTTTCAGTATTTACCGTAATATTTGGCAATGTTTGGTGGTATCTATTCCCTCCGTCATCAGGTATTTCGTGACCGAAATAAAGAAAGAAATTTCGCTGGTTCTCTTCCCCGGAATAGGTTCGGTATTGGTTATATAGCCGAGACTCAGTTGTAAAAAAATCTTCATTACTATTGGGATGGCGATAGTTTACCTGGCTAGTTTTCTCACCGTTTGTGTAGTGATAAAAACGGCTGCTTTTGCGTGGAAAAAGGCCCAGGAATTTTTTCTCCGGGCGCTGATAAAAAATAAAGACTTCTCCCGACTCCGCTTCGTCCGCAACGTTTAGCGCCGTATCAAGTACTTGTTGGTTTTTCCGTACCGGTTCTCCGACAGCATCATGATAAAGGTAATCGGCATCGGCGTGAATATAATAAATTACAGAATAGGCTACGTCTGTATTTTCATCAGTGGTGCCATCTCTGAATAATTCAGAAGTATGGCTACACCCCGATAAAACAATTCCCGTTAGTAGGGGTAGCCAAATCAGGGTTTTAGATAGGAGCATACATGCATAAATAATTTATAGCAGCAGAAGTATAATAACAATCAAAAGAGCAGTTGTAAGACCAATGGTTAAGGTTCTATCAGCCTGTTCCATGAAATCTTGAGAGTATTCGGAGAAGTCATCAAGGTCTTCGTCTACAACTTCATCGAATCCTTCTAAGCCGTTTAGTTCACTCTTTTTTTCTGATATACCATTTTTAAAAGAGTTTAATTGAGCTATTTTATCTTCAGATAAATTGGCCCGTGATTCGATGCGGTCAACAGCTTCGAGCATTTTGGTAAATGATTCATTAAGAAGCATTCGTTTTTTATCTGCACTTTCTGTTTCCTGAACCTGTTGAACAGTTTTGTTAAAGTGTTTCTTAAACGTTTCTTTTATATCTGTTGACTGTGCAACAGCCATCGATTGGACAGCAAACAGTAAAAGTATTGATGATGTTATAAGGCGTATTGTTTTCATATTAGTCTCCGAACATTATTTAAGGTTATTTTTCTTGATGTTTCTTTGACCAGTTGACTCATTACCAATGAAAATAATTATACATACTTTAAGTATATATATAATTAATCAAAGAAGTCTTATTTATTAACAATCCAGGCACATAACGTAAGAATCTGATTCATAGATCAGCCAATCAGGTGAATATACCCTTAACTCTAGCTACTGTACGAGGAACAATGTTTATCTTAGAATTTCAGTATTGATCACGAATTTGATTACAATCTAATATTATTTCATTGTTATTAGTAGTTAGAGCATGTCATAATCAAGATGCCCCAGCACGCTTACTAATGTTCAACTACGGATTACAAAATTATTTGTAGGTAAGCCGCTACCTTTGTGATTCAAGATCAGGATTACTATAAAGGTGAGGGACTTGGATGTTCAGCTTAAGCAGAATTCGTCTGGCGCAGTATCCATACGCGAGTTATTTGATGAAGAAATCGGACTATTAAAGGAAACGAGATTGTTCGGCTTTTACTTTGGCGACCTGCTTCATAAATAGATTTTTACTTAAGGACCTTCGAAACCCAGGCCCGACTAACACCGAATTTTCGAGCAATTTCAGCTTGATTTTTCACCTCTCCTGAATCAAGCAGCTCTTGGAAAATTTTGCGTTGCTCAGCCCGACTTTTCCGTTTCTTTTTCTTCTTCTTTGGTGATTCGGGGTTAACAAATTTGCATAAAATTTTTGGTTCGCATCATCGAAGTTTGGGTACAAATTTAGCAGTTTTTGGTAATCAATTTTGTACTCATTCCCTTTAGGACCCCGTCTTAGGACTCTGATAGCCCATTCAAGAGGAAAGACTTTCCGCATATCGTCTGTATACTTGGAGCCGATCGAAGCTAAAGTGCGAACTTGGTCCTTTCCAGGTTCGCACTTTCTTATTTTGTACCAGTCTTTTTCCAGTTGTTTATCGGCTATATACTGTATTTTGATCATGCCAGTGCCATTCTCATCTACATTGGCGTTAACAGCATGAATTAACGTTTTTACAATGTGTTCACGCTATTGGTGTCTCCATTTCTCTATTTGGCTGAAATACTTCAGGATCTTCTGGTAGGTCCTTAGATTAATACTTATCTGCTCTCCAAGAGTATTGATGTTGAGATGTGATATTAGTTGTAATACCTCTGAAATATGCAATAAGGATACAGCGTACTACGATCTTAAAATCCTTCAAGAAAATTTGAGCGAAACTCAAAAAAGAGGCTAATTGTACCCTGAAATATCAACAGATGATGGCATTAAAAACAACCAGGATACCTTTCGGTAATTCTATATTTAATTAGCTCTAAAAATTCTAATGTTTTTTTTCAGCACTATTTATTATTACCGTCAAAGTTTGAGTTGATACGGGTTGGCTGGAAATCATTTACAGATCTGGGGTTAAATAAGAGACTTTTTGCCATTCTACGTCCGCTCTTTATCTGAAGAACAAAATATGCTATGAAAGGATTAATTCATTTCTATCTGGTTACGACCATTTTATGTATCAGCTACATGAATGCGACAGGTCAGGGCGCCTCGGGTGCTAAAAAAGACGGTCGTTTTACCGCTAATGTGTCCGGTGTAGCACCTCTTAATGTTGATAAAGTTGGCCTAATGAAAGGTTTTGATTTGCGTCTACAGTGGTGGACACTGCTTGGGGAGCCGATGGAATATTATCATTTCCGATGGCATACCTCCAATGAGTATAAAATTGACGGTAATTGGATAAAACGGACGGATCTTGAAAAATATCCAGATCTCCTGAAGCGGTTTGATAATATCCGTCCAATTAAAGTAAACCTTGAAATTAAAGGGAACTTTGATGGATTTGTTTCGAATTCAGAAACAGAGAACGACCCCAAAATACAACCGTTTTTCAGTAGCTTAACTTCTGATGGATCGTTCAGTAACCATTCCGACTTTCGATACCGTATCAATGATATCCGACTCATGCGGGCTAAAAGTGGAGTGTGGGGTAAGGCTATCACTCCTACCAGCCCGTTGAACTGGGAGCATTTTCTTGAATTCTGGATCTTTACAAAACATGTGGCCTTGACTAATGATAGCCTTAATGATACCAAGGGGCTCACAGAACAAGAGCTGGAGCTTCGAAGAAACCAGATGAAAACGCTGTTTCGGGAATCTACTCAGATTATCGAGCTTTACGCAGAAGACCGGGACTGCGATTTTACTCTGCGAAATTTTATAGAGACCGAGATCAGTCACAACCTTCATAATCACGAAATAACTGTACTTACCGAAGAGGATCACACCTTTCTCTACAATATCGATACCGGCCGCTATTCATTTAAGAATTCGCAACAACAAGAGGTATCAAAGTCTACGATTCCGGAATATTATGTCTATGATCCTGTTTACATCGTACGACAAAAGTAATCGCCTAATTCATCCTTGATGATCTGGTATAAGGGGAAGAGGAGAGGAGCTGTTACTGATCTGACCAGACTGCCAGTTCATTACCACCCGGTTCTACAAAATGAAACCTACGGCCCCCAGGAAATGGAAAGATTGACTTTGTGATTTTACCACCAGATTGTTGGATTTTAGTTTGTGTAGCTTCCAAATCATTACTGTATAATACAACTAAAGCGGAGCCATTCTCTATGGCAGTATGTTTTGAAGATTTAAAAAAGCCACCATCTAATCCGGAATTTGAAAAGGCAGTATATTCTGGCCCATAGTCTTTAAATGACCATTCAAAGACCTCCTTGAAGAATTTCTTTGTAGCCAATAAATCACTTGAAGGAAACTCTACATAGTTTATTTTTTCGTGATTACTCATATGATCGGCTTTATTCTATAATGCTTAAAATTTGCAATGACCGAATAGTTTGATAATTCAAATGTACTATTATTATTTCAAATATTAGCTAATAAAATTTTAAGACGAAATCAGTACAGACAATCTACAATTTAGCAATAGAGGCATTTAAAGCTGAAAAGCATTTGGAAACGATCGCTCTTACCCAACAAGCAAAAAAAGCTTTAGGCCAAACCAATGATCCCCTTCAATAATACATGGATGGGCAGCCGGGATTTCCCGGAAAGCTTTTCTTATTTTCTGTTCTTGTTTCATCTGTAGTTTTTTTTGCTTGGGGGTACCCCTGCCGGTTGTGTGTACTATAGATGTAACTCACAATTAAAACAGCTAATATTATGCGATACACATTACTACGATGGTTATTATTGATTCCTTTTGCAGCACTGGTACTGATCTCGGGTTGCAACTCCACTGGGACAAACGGCAATCTGTCAACGTTATCATTGAGCTTTGCCGCCCAGAACTCCATACAATCCACACAAAAGGAGAGGGCTGAGATGCAAAGCAGTCATGTAGAAATTACCGAAGCCAAGATGTTGATTCGGAGGGTCGAATTTAAGAGTGATCTCGAGGATGATGGAGTAGCCGATGATTCTCTTGATTTTCAAACCGGCTCTTTTGTTGTCACACTGAATCTCGATGGAAGCCTCAATGAGGTTGCGGTGAGCGAAGTGCCGACAGGACAATATGACGAAATAGAGTTTGATGTGCACAAGCCGGAGGATAATGAGACTCCACCCGACCCGGATTTTAAAACGGGGGATAGCGGGGACCAGCGGTTTTCCGTAATTATTACGGGAACATATGACGGACAGGATTTTCGTTACCGGTCAAACGAAAATATGGACCAGGAAATTGAACTGGCTTCACCACTCATTATTGACGAGGATCAGGGAAGTATAAATGTGACCATGACTGTTGATATCTCGAAATGGTTTGTGGATGAAACCGGGAATGCCCTTAACCCGACCAATCCGGATAACCGGAATGCGATCGACGAGTCCATTGAACGCTCCTTCGAAGACGCCTTTGAAGATAATGACGGGGACGGCGAAGAAGATTAATCCCTCTGATGATGTAACCTACAACCGGGCATCCAGGTGGATGTCCGGAATAGGTCAAACATTTGAGCTGATTGTGATAACAAGGAAACTTGGTAAGTGCAGGTTACTCTGAGAGAAAAATAGTTGATATCAGAAGGAATAAAATAATAAGCACACAACCTATTACTGATATAATAGAACAAGTAAAGAATACTTCAGGAACTTCAGGAGATAATTTACTATTGGCGCTTGAAAACTTGGGCCCATTCTTGAAATCCGGGGTAATTCGTCTCCAGCTCTTCAAGTACCTTTTCAGACGCTATCTTTCCAACACCATTCGGGAAAACTTCTTTCATCCTCTTAACAAAAGATAGTCCATATTTCTCTACTAATGGATTTGCCTTCATCTCAAAAGCTGACTGATACCAAGCATAGTTACCAACTCCTACTTTCACATATCGTTTTTCAAAATCTTCTAACGTATGATACTGGGGCTCAAATCCTTCTTGGATAGCGTGTCCGGTGATATCCCAAATTTCCGCCAACTCGGGCCGTTGTTGAAACATATACAGATAGGAAAAATAATTGGCCATAAATTCATTAAACCATAAGGCTGGCTCACCAATCCCGTAAGCATTCTTATAAACATGCCCCAATTCGTGTAGGCTTACTAAATCCACCATGGTTCCTGAAATTTCTTCCCATGAGTACCCGGTATTTTGGATACGTTGGCGGAGATTTTTTGAAAAATTGTTATCCAGGGAAACCATAAAATCATACACGGTTCCCTCTCCACTAACAGGTAAGACCGCAACCGGAGGATCTTCATCATTCATACCACTAACATGGGGAAGTCCGTATGGTGAAGAACTAATTTGGATCCAGTCCAGTGAATCGACAAGTGCCAAGTGAAATTGTTGCGTTATCCCCAATTCTTTTTTGAAAAATTGAATAGCATCATTCAATAAAGGACCGAGCTTTTCGGCTCGCTCTTTATAACCCGGCTTATAATGTACCACAACACCTTCCCGCACAGATTCCAGATCAAGCGATTGTACTTTTGCAAGCATCGTTCGGTTATCCCTTTGACCGGTTTCTTGTGCAATGGCAGTGGTAGAAAAAATAAAAAATGCCATTAATGCTGATAGCAAACCTGCTCTCTGACAAATACTCATAACATTGATAACTTTAATTTGATAATTTTTTGAAAGACCAACGTAATGATATGCAATAACAACGACCACTCATCGGTCTCTAAGGTGATAATTAATGGATTTTATCACCTACTTGGTAACTTTTTTTCATCAAGAATCAGTATTTGAATCATTGCTATCATCCTTCACACACTCTCTTCCACAATGGCAATCTCCTCATCGGTAAGCCCATAAAGCTCGTACACCAGCTGGTCTATTTCCTCATCCAGTTCACTTGTATCGGCATTATTCTTTTTGGCAGTAAGAATTTGATCAACATTGGACTCAATTTTCTCTTTAACTTCATAGTCTGTATCAGCAATAGGAATACCACTAACATGCTGACGAAACCAACGCATTCGACCTCCCTTATCTGGATCACCTAATACAGAAGAAACTCGTTTATAATAGTTGAAGACCAGTTTAGAATTCAGAATACCCAACACATACCTGTTATTTGATGGAATAAAATATGCGGTATTGGTTAAATAGTGTCCTTTAGTATCCAAAGTAAATCTTCTTTCCTTAGCGATATCAGGATAAATAATTTTGGGTTTCTCAAACTCGTCATAATAATCGCAAGCTCTTAACTCCCAATAATGGTCGCCTTGGTCATACCTCTTTTTGAGCCTATCCTTATATTGATCTAAATAATTTTTAACGGCTGGATATCGATCAATATCAGTACCAATTTTGGTAACTATTAGATACAAGTCTTTAAAGGCTGTGCGGTAAAAACGGATATCATTTCCTTTCAGAACTGGTCTGATAATTTCTTTTGATTTAGCATCTTCTTTAATCAGCTCATCTTTCTTCTCTTCGTCTATTACGAATGCTTTGTTATAACCAGTTATTAACCCCCGGTATATTTCTGTACCTACATATTCCAGCAGTTCAGTTCCTTTCTCTCGCATTTTATCAATGATATCCAACTCAATTGGTTCTGCAAGTGACCAATTGCTTCCTGATATCGAGCGATTATCTAAGGTTGCCAATCCATTCGTTATACGATCCTGGAAGTTTTGAGAATCCAAGTCTTTTACTTGCATAAAGTCAAAGGCTTGCGTCTCAATTTTTCTATTCTGAGTCAAAAATATAGCTGGAAAGGTTGCTGCTTCTGAAAATACTGGTAATTCTCCGAAATCAATGATCTGGCTAATTTGTTTTAGTTCAGATAAGTAGTTTCGCAAATTTTCTCCGTAATTGGTTCGCATGAACTTATTGGAGGTAATCATACTAAACCAACCGTGGTCTTTTAGGATGGAGTGTCCCAACTCAAAGAAGTATGTATAAATATCCGCAGTACCATTATATACTTTGTAATGAGCCTTGAGGTATTCCTTGAATTCCCCTAACTCCTCCTGTCGTACATAGGGCGGATTACCAATCACTGTATCAAAACCAGCAAAGTTGCCATCTTCGTCAAGTACCTCGGGAAACTCAAATCGCCATTCAAAGGCTTGGTCGTAGAATGAGGCATTTTCGAGTTCTTCTAATTCCTCTTCCAGCTTATCAATGTTCTTCTTGGTCTTTTTGATTTTCTTCTGCTCTTTCTTGCTCTTCTTGTCACCCTCAAAAAGATCCAGCTTGGCTTCTTCCTTAATCAGCACTTCGCGCTGTTTCTTTAGCTTCTGTCGGACGGGGTGCAGTTCTTTGAGTCCCACGGAAAAGCTCTCTTTAATAGAGCTGATCTGCTCTTTCAGCGCTCGCTTGTCCGCCCGATCGCCGGTTTCCTTATAGCTGCGGACGGCCTGCTTGTAGTCTTCAATCGTCAAATCATCGTTGTTGGCCAGAATTTGAGAAAGGTCGGCATCCAGCTCAAAACGGCTTACCAGTGAGTTACCCTGTTTGATGTTGATATCAATATTGGGCAGTACTTCTAAAGCTTGATAGTCGGTATCTTTACGGTAATAGGCGTGCTTGAGGAGCTCGATCCACAGTCGCAGTCGGCATATATTCACCGAGTTGGGATTGATATCCACTCCAAACAGGCAGTTTTCAATGAGGATATTCTTTTCACGAAATAGGGCTTTTTGCAGGCGTTGGGTATCGCTGCCCACGCTACGCTCAATATGGCCGCTCTCTTTCCAGTCCGAGGTTACCCGGTACTCAAAAAAGGGATCGGTGCCCCAGGCAATACTCAGCTCATCATTATCCACGCTGATATCCACATCACGGAATCGGTTATTATCCTCATCCACAAAAATGCGCAGGTCATTCTTTATGGCTATCAGCTCGTTAAGGGCCGAAACCAAGAAATGCCCAGAGCCTACAGCCGGATCACAAATGGTGATGCTGTTTACGATCTCGTTGGCCTCAGGGTAGGGGATTTCATGCCGGGCAATTTTACTGGCCACCTCCTCGATGGACTCACAATCCCAATCCTCGTATGACTCGTTAAATTTCTGTACTACGGCCCGTCGAATGGTTTCCCGGCACATATATTCGGTAATATAGCCGGGCGTAAAAAAGGAACCGTCTTTATAGCCGTTGATCTTCTCGAAGATACGTCCCAGGACCGAAGCGTTAATGAGGGTCTTGGCCTCTTTCTGGACTTCCGCCGTGCCTTCGGTATTAAAGTTATACGCATCGAGGAAGCGCAGCAGGTATTCGAGGGTGGACAGGGATTCGCCTTTTAACCGCTGGCCGTCTTTGTCCGTGATTTTACTGCGATGGTACACGGGCATTTCCAAATTGTCTTCCAGCGCAGAAATCGCAATGGCATCGGCCTCAATCTCCGAGACATCAAATAGCGAGCTGTTCAGATACGGGATATGACCAAAGTGCTTGTTGATGCGGTCTGAACGCTCCTCATACTTTCGGGCCAGCACTTGGAAGAACAGCTTGTTGAGCTCGTCATACTCTTCAATTTCTTCGTGGCTCAGAAAGCGGAATCGGTCATCCTCCTTGTGATATTTGTAAAGCTGGGCTTCCAAAAGTTTGAGAAATAGAATACGATTGATCCAGGTAATCAATAGCTGGATGGCCACATTGAACAGCTGTTCCTCTTCATCGTCGCCATACTCCGAGTGGTTGGGGATTCTTGACAGCACGCTCATGCTTTTGAGCTGGGTGATCGTATTCTCAATGAGGGAGGCATGCTGTCGGTTTTCCTCATCCAGCCGTGTAATATAATGTGTGCCTTTTTCTTTGAACTCTTTAAGCCCCATGATGTAGAGCAGTTCGCGATAAAAGCCTTTATTCAGCTCATTACTGTCACTGGCAAAGGGCTCTTTAAGCAGATGAGTGGGAGTAAACAGCTTAAACAGCGGCACCAGCTTTTTCTGTTCGTCGCGGCTGAGTTCTTTCTTATCCAACAGCGAGCGGTAATTGCTGATATCGACCTGTGCTGCTTTAATACTGACATCGAGATCCTTAATAAATTCGGACAGGTGATCGTAGACGAATTGCGTGCGGGAGCTTACCTTTTTGTCCTGCCGCCACTGCTCATACCAGTTTTTTAGCTTTTTGGATTCATAAAAATGGCGCTCGAAATCCTGGGCATCAAAGATATACCAGTTGTACACATCGGTGATAATGATGTGTTTGATATCGTCGTTGTCATTGTCAATCCGTTCTCGCAGGTAGTAGAGTATGGATTCATGGAAAGCTTTACGATTCACCTCATCCCCGGTAATCATTTCGGCTTTGTTGGATGGGCGCTTGGCCTCAATCATTACGCCTACCGAGGACTTCCGCGTCTTACCGTTATGGATCGCCAGATCCTGCCGCTCCTTGGTATTGATGTAGTAGTCCTCCTCGAAATTCGTATTGCTGAGGAAGGGCTTGATGAGATTTTTCAGGTGTTCTTCCGATTCTCCTTCGTCAACGGCATCATCAGCTTGTTTTAATAATTTGAGCAGTCGCTGGCGAAAGGATTCAAATTCGGTTTCGGTGATCGTCTCTTGGAGAAATGCGTTATCAACGGCTTTTCGTGCGGTAATCGTCTCTGTCTGCATGCTTTACTTGTTCACTAACCAACATTTTGTTTGCCCTCATTCTAAGGACTGGCAGGGGAACAAGCAACATTGAGATTCCGGGCTTAATAGAAGGAGGGAGGTCCTTCTATTCGTGTAGATTATCAGCTGATATTCTTCCCGTTAATCGTACCCAATTTATTTCTATCTGCGTTGGCGATTATCTCTGGTACTAATAATCTTTATCCACAATTTAATTGCGGTTAAGCCAATGACTGAATATGAAATGATTTTATTGCAGAGATACCAACGGTAAGGTAGCCAATGTATATCGATCACGTACTACGGAATAAGTGTTACACCAAAATTTTCCGCAATGAAAGCAGTGATAACAAAACAAACATTGGTAATCCCAGCACAAGCGCCGAGCGACCACCAGAAGTTTATGCCGTTCTTTAATAGTACCGGCATAGCCAGAAACATCGGCAGGGTAGGGATAACATACCAAAAGGTATAAAAGGCGTGATTGCTTATCTTTTCGTCTCCCTGTCCTTCGATATACAGCCAGATCATCACCATAATGGTAACAAAGGGAAGGGAAGCCAAGAGCGCCCCCAACCGGTCGGTTCTCTTGGCCACTTCCGAAACCAAGACTATGATAAAAGCGGTCACCGCGTATTTAAGAATGAGAAATTTCATAATCTTGGTGTTTTTTTAGTCTGCAATTTTCGCTTCACTGTTCTCAAATTGAGCCAGCAGGGCAGGAATCACAATCATATTAAGCAAAGTGGAGCTAATAAGTCCACCCAGAATAACCTGTGCCATAGGCGACTGTATCTCATTGCCCGGTTCACCGGCCGCCAGTGCCAGTGGAATGAGGGCCAGTCCCGCGGTGAGGGCTGTCATCAGGATCGGATTGAGCCGTTCCATCGCACCCTGACGTATAGCCTCCATAAAGGATTTACCCACCTGCCAACGCAGATACTGGTAATGCGAAACAATTAATATTCCGTTTCGGGTGGCAATACCGAAGAGCGTAATAAATCCAACCAGAGAAGCAATGGATACAATACCGCTGGAGAACCATACGATAAAGATCCCACCGATCAGGGCAAAGGGCAGGTTCACCATCACCAGCAAAGCCGTTTTCAGGGAGCTGAACTCCAGGTACAACAGCAAATAAATGAGCAGGATGGCAACGATACTCAGTAGCGAAATGGTACGCGTAGCCTGGGCCTGGCTTTCAAACTGTCCGCCATATTCCACAAAGTATCCCTGTGGAAAATTAATATTCTCAGCTATGTTAGCACTGATGGCGTTTACCGTACCGCGCAGGTCGCGCCCGGCCACGTTGGCCGAAACCACAATTTTGCGCTGTACGTTTTCGCGGCTGATGGTGTTGGGACCACTGCGCGACTTTATGCTGGCCAGCTCTGATAGCGGAACCACCGTTCCATCGCTAAGCGTTAGATTGGCATTTCGTACGGCCTTAATACTGCCGCGGTGTGCTTCGTCGTAGCGGACCATCAGGTCGAACAAACGATCGCCTTCGATAATCTGCGAGACGGTTTCACCGGCAAAGGCTACGTCTATCTTCTCCGATAGGTCGCCCATGTTCATTCCATAACGCGCCAGCGCCCGGCGGTCGGGACGAATCTGGATTTGTGGGACGTTCTGCTGCTGTTCGACCGAGAGATCCACAACGCCTTCGACATCCTCCATCTGGCCCCGAACTTCCTCAGCCAAGGTCCGTAGTCGATACAGATCTGTACCGAAGATCTTTACGGCAATATTGGCGCGTGTCCCTGAGAGCATGTGGTCAATGCGGTGGCCAAGAGGCTGGCCGATCGTGATATTCGTACCCGAAACCACACTTAAATCAGCTCTCAGCTCTTCCAAGACATGCTCCTTGGTTGTGCCTTCGGGGATATCCAGGTTCACATTAATTTCCGAGGCGTTAACTCCCTGGGCATGCTCAGACATTTCTGCTCGGCCTGTCCTGCGTGCGGTACTTGTGACCGCGGGGTGATCCAACAATATATTCTCTATCCGTTGGCCTATTTCGTTGGATTCATCCAGCCCGGTGCCCGGAATAGTGACGGCGCTGATTACCAGGGTGCCTTCATTAAACTCGGGCAGAAAAGAACTTCCCAGGTACGGTACTATAACCAACGTCCCCAAGAACAAGACCAGCGTACCGGTCAGCACGCTTTTCTTGTAGTGGAGAACGCTATCCAGTACGCGATGATACCCCGATTTGAGTTTCTTGGTGAACCAGCTTTCTTCCAATTTGCCTTTTGATGCCTGACCGGGCAACAGGTAGTAACACAGCACCGGGGTTACCGTCATGGCGATAACCAGAGAGGCCCCGATGGATACAATGTAGGATAGCCCCAGTGGTTTCAGCATGCGTCCCTGCAACCCGCTTAAAAAGAAGAGCGGGATAAAGACGATCATGATGATCAGCGTGGCATTAATGATGGAGGTCCGTATCTCTTTGGATCCTTCAAACACCACTTGCATGGCCGACTTTTGCTCCGCCTGCGGAAGCTTGGCGTTTTCCCGAAGCCGCCTGAACACGTTCTCAACATCAATGATCGCATCATCTACAATTACCCCGATGGCAATAGCCATCCCGCCCAAGGTCATGGTGTTGATGGTGATATCGAAAAACTTGAGTACGAACACCGAGGTAATGAGCGCCAGCGGTATGGCTGTGAGGGAAATCATCGTCGTACGGATATTAGCCAGGAAAAGCAGCAGAATAATGACTACCAGAATAGCTCCATCCCGCAGGGCTTCAATGACGTTATCAATGGCCAGATTGATGAAATCTGCCTGACGAAAAATATGGGTGTTGATCGTAAATCCTTCGGGCAGATTCTGCTCAATCTGTGCCAGCGTTTCATCGACCCGATTCGTTAGCTCGAGCGTATTGGTATCCGGCTGTTTCTTGATGGAAATAATTACGGCCTGCTTACCATTGACGGAGGCATCCCCTATCTTTTGGGCAGCAGCAATTTTTACCTCGGCTACATCACCGATGGTAATGGGTTGATTATTGCGTTTGGCCACCACCGATTGCCTGATATCTTCCAGCGAATGAGCCCGCCCAATACCGCGAATGGTATATTGCTGGCTGTATTCCTGAAAGAAACCTCCCGAAAAGTTTTCGTTGGAGGATTCGGTGGCTTCCATCACTTGGTCCAGGGTTAGGTCGTAGGCTTTCAGTTTGTCGGGATTCACGCGGACCTGGTATTGCTTTAGTCCGCCTCCTATGGGGACGACCTGGGCCACCCCGGGAATCGCCAGCAGGCGTTGCCGGATTTCCCAGTCGGCAGCGGTACGTATTTCCAGCTCCGAATGCCGGTCGCTTTCAACGCTCACCAACATAATTTCTCCCATAATGGAGGAGATAGGCGCCATCACTGGCGGTGGCACTTCTTCCGGCAAACGGTTACTCACCATGGAGAGTTTTTCGTTGACGATTTGGCGGGCCTGGTAGATATCAGTACCCCATTCGAATTCCACCCAGACGATGGAAAATCCTTTGGAGGTAGCCGAACGCACCCGTCGCACGCCGCTGGCACCGTTGGTTGCCGTTTCAATCGGCAGGGTTACGAGCTGTTCCACTTCCTCGGGGGCCATCCCATGTGCTTCGGTCATCACCGTAACGGTTGGGGCCGTCAGATCGGGGAATACGTCCACGGGCATGTTGATGACCACATACGCACCGGCAAAGAATAAAACGATAGAGGTTACGACGACAACGAGTCGCTGCCTCAGTGATCCTTTAATAATCGCATCTAACATATTTAGTCTGTTTGATAAATTTTGAATTTCTAAGCGTATTTAGCCTGCATTTCTCACCAAGAAATTTGATTATCAGCAAGGCGAAGGTAAAATTGCCGCGGAAACGTACCGCAGTACGTTGAGCACACTATTTTCCCCTTAACGTAGCTGAGGAACAAATTTCGTAGTGGGTTGCACATCGTTCTATTTTTTTTTGCTGTTAAATATTGATGCAAGTTTATGTGATCCATAAGGATACAACGTTAAACCATAAATATTTGTGAGAAGTACAGGTTAGTGGGAGTGCCCGTGGGATGGCGCCTCGGACGAGAGCGAAGCCAGTTTCACCTGGTAGGCATTCTTGGTCACCACATGTTCTCCACCTTGCAGTCCGGAGGTGATCTCCACCCATCCGCGATGTTCAATGCCGGTCGTAACACGCTGTTTCCGGAAGGATTCCCCGGAGACATGGACATATACGTTGTAGTTTCCTTCTTCTTCAATTAACGCGGATTGCGGGATTGCCAGAACATTTTCTTGGGTATTGGTATTGATGTGCACTGTGGAAAACATGCCCAGTGGGAGTCCGTTTTTGGTATTGTCGAGCTCATAAATCAGGGACAATGTTCGACTCTGCGGATCGATGCTATTGGTACGACTGATTAACCGTCCATCCAGCTCACCAACTTCATACAGTCGGTCATTACCCTGCACCCGGAAGGCCGCTTGACTGGCATGGGCAATACGACTTTGCTGCGCAGCCGGAACGTTAGCCTTCAGCCATACTTTGGAGGCATCCGCTATGCGGTACAATGGTTGTCCGGCCTCAACCTGCATGCCGGGGGTGACAAAAGATTCAACGATCGTACCATTAATCGGAGCTTTGAGTGCAAACCGGTAGGATTCGATTGATTCGCCGTAGCCTTCAATGGCAGCGGTATCCACCTGAATTACCTCATTAATGGTCTGGTAGCGCGTCAACGCCTGTCGGTACTCGATGCGAGCCTTCTGCAATTCAGTTTGCGGGATGGCTTCCTTTTTATACAAGCGCCCGGAGCGATCCAGGTTGGACTTGGCCAGTTCTAACTCCGATTGTGCGTTAATAAATTGCTGCGCGTAATTTTCCCCGCCTGCCGATTGAATAGCCGGATTCAATACCGCAAGGGACGTCCCTTTTTGCAACTGTTGTCCAATAATCGGCAAGTTTCCATTCTGGCTGGACAGGATGATGCCTGAAAAGGGTGCAGAAACGACGGCCTGTCTATTCTGCGCAGCCATAATTTCTCCGGTGGCGTCTACGGTTTGCGTAAGTGTTCGCCGGTGCACCTCTTGGGTACCAAAGGGAATATCCCACTGCTGCTCTTTTAGAAAAGTAATCAGATTGGGATCTTCCTCGGCATGAGTTTGAGGAATTTCATCAGCCGAATTATACACTGGGATACCCTCTACTTGTATGGTGTCATTCACCATACCGTAAATCTCGATGGTTAAATCATAACGACCAGCCTGATAAAAGGTAACATCCGGACCGTAAATGCCGGGCACCTGTACCTCGGTTTCTTCTACCGATACCTCGGCACCATTATCCGAACGGAAGGTAAAGTACACCTCGGAGTTGGCAATAGGGCTGAAATCAGAAAGCCGGGTTAGATGCACCGCAAAGGTAGCCTGTTGGCCAACGATAATTTCAGGATATTCCATAAAGAGTTCGGTCTCGTCGGTCCATTGGGTCACGGCGCCACTACCTTCTCGCGGCAAACTATTACTCTGAGAAGTGGACTCCTCACCATCTTGGTGCTGTTCTTCATCCTGTCCGGGTGTATGTTCCTGTTGGGTTTGTTCGGTCGGTTGCTGGTGACTGTGGTCGGCCTCTTCGCCGTGACTGTGACCTTCATCAGAACCACAACCAGTTAGCAACAAAGCGGCTGATATTAATAAGAGAATCGTTAAACGCTTCATGAACTTTGTTTTTTTTAAGTTAAAGTAATGCTTCGCGGTAAGACGTTAGTGTTGATGGTCGCCGTCTTCACCATGGTTATGGTCGCTGTTCCCCATTTCGGAATGAGCATTCCAACGGTCGAATGTTTCCCCGTCAGCATCCAATTCAACCGAATGGCTTTCTCCGGCCGCAAGATCTACGGGGTTGGTAGGACCAAGGTCGGTTCCGTTTGATAATGCAACTCCAACCGATACCGCTGGCAGGGCATCTTGGGTCGTGTTTTCAATCGTGCCATTGAAAGATTCAGATTCGCTGTCGTACGACAGGGTCAGGCGAACTCCTTTTCGAACTTGCTCGTAGGTTTCATCAAGACCCAACATCGCGTCAGAGGTTTCTCCTTCATGGCTATGCGCATTTTCACCGGAATGCTCTTCTTCCGCCTCCGAGTGCTCATGCTCCTCCTCAGATTCATGCTGATGATTTGTTTCTGTACCGTCAGCATGCTGTTCGGTTTCGTGAGTATGTGTATCCTCTCCGTGGCTGTGTCCGGAATCGTCCGAGCCACATCCTGTTATCGTTAAACCTGCTGCGATTGAGAGAATAAGAAGTAAGCGTTTCATGGTATTAGCTGTTTTGAGAGTTAAAAATTCGTCCTGCGGATTGTACGTCCAATTCAAAAAGGGCCTGGTTATAGTCGGATATGGTTTCGTAGATCATGGTTTGTCCATCGACGTAAGCCTGTGTCGCATCGAGGAGTTCAACCAACGAATACCGTCCCTGCTGATAGGCTGCCCGGGCCGCCTCCAACATCGATGGGTCCATCGTATCTTGCATCAACCTCCATTGCTCCAATACGAGTCCCACTCGCTCGTAAGCCGTTGATACCTGGTTGCGGACCGCCTGCTGCTTTAAGGTCAGTTCGGTCTGTCGCGACCGCGTTTGGGCTCGGGTGATTGTTACATTGCCCCGATTCCGGTTGAATATGGGAAGCTTTATAGAGCCGCCGATCACAAATCCTTCGGCGCCATCCGACTGATTTTTATAGCCGAAATTAACGTTCAGATCGGGCAATCGTTCCCTTTTTTCAACCTTGTATTGCAGGTCAGAAGCATCAACCATTTGCTCTAAAGCAACAAGATCAGATCGGTTGGCAAGGGCATATTGAATGAGAGTTTGCTCCTGTACATTGATAGGCTCTATCGTCAAGCTATCTGCAGGTTGGATCTGAGTATCCAGTTCTTCTCTCGAAAACAAGTAGGTGGCCAGCTGATTGCCTGCCTGCTTACGGTTAAGCCGAACCTGATCCCGTTGCTTTCGGTATCGGCTGAGCTCTACGTTAAATCGCTGCACTTGCAGCCCGGAGAACGTACCCTCGGCTTCACGCGCCTTTGCTGAAGAACGTGCTTTGCGTATAACGTCCAGCGCTTGGTTATAGATTTTCAGTTTTTGTGAGTGCTGCCAGTATTCGGCATACAAGGATTTTACCTGCCGGATCAACTGTAGCCGATCATACTCAAATTGAAGCTCCGCCGCCTTTTGTGATTTGGAAGCGCTTTTGTTGCGCAAAAAAGGTTGACCTAATAGTTCAATGGGTTGCGATAGCATATAGGTCGTTTCCTCGTAATCGACCGTGCCGGCATTTAACTGTTCTCGATTGATACTGACTTCAGGGTTGGGATATGCCTTGTACCGGATCGCTTCTCCCTGCTTGCGCAACTGGTCATATCGGGCAAGCTCCTGCTGTAGGCTGTTTTGATTGAAAAGTTCGACGGCTTCATCAAGCGTAATAGATGTTGATTGTGCATGGACCATCACTGGAAATAATACCAGCAATAGAGTCCACCGTATATACCTTGTCATGGTGGGTAAATTGTTGTTTAAATAATACAGTTAGGAAAGGGAAGTCCTTAAATAAGGGAAAGTTAAGCTATAGGAGGGCCACGAAGGGAAAAAGAAAAGAGATCATATTGATTGCCTACCCGGCTTGGTGGAGGCAAATCCAAAAGCGTTGGAGACTGTTGAAGCGTTAGATTACAAGCATCAGATCCAGTATCTAAACCCAGAACTATAAATAACTGTATGTCTGGGCTCAGCTGATATGGGGTAGTTAACGTCCCAATAATATCATCGGCCATACTTACCTCATGCTGGTGGGTATTGTCTTCACTGTGATCGGCCTGCATGGGCTCATCATTACTTTCATGGGCGTGGATATGAGCATGAACGTCAAGATCGCTGTTCATGTGAATGTCTAAATCATGGAGGTGAGCTCCCTGTCCAAATAACACACAGAAAAAGGTCGCTGCTATGATCAGCAGACCGGTCGTAATTTTGACGATATGTTTATTGCTTTTAAACACCTAAAAGGATAGGTAAAAAGGGTGTTAAGATCAATCAGATCCTTTTAGCGTAAATAGTGATCTAAAGACCTGACAACGCGGTCATTTTGCGAATATGGAATTCATTAAAAAAAATAAAAACCGCGGGTCGGTCTCGGGGGCTGTATAACAGAGATCTGTTTTTGCTGCTATCTGCTACTCTTCTATTTCTACTTTACGCCATTACTGATTGCTTGGCTTTCTGCTTGAGATAGTATTGATCGATAGTGGCAAATATTTTTGCCATTGCTTCTTCGGCATAAACACCTGTGGCATAGATAGTTCTCTTACCGTTTGAAAAAGCGAGAAGCGTCATTCGAGATAGGGGATAGGTATTTTTTTTAATTTGATAAAATCCTTTATACCGATCCGTTTGGTAAAAGCTTCTAAACTTTTTGTCCGTAGTCATAATGTATTCCTCTTTTTTTTAAAGGACTCACATAAATTGCAAGTGGGTAAATAACCGTTTGTAGATAATATTATGCCGTTTTGAGTATTTCTGAGCGGCGCTTCGACAATTTAAAGTTTTTTCTGTGAATAAAAATTAATGTTTGTAAAACAATGTTAATATAAGCGGCAGTAATGCGGCTTTCTAACCAGTAGGGAGATATTTTTCTGTAACAACCTGATGGGTTTACTGCATTCCCCAATCTCTGTCAATATTTTGTAATAAGCTTATATACCGGGAATCTTTCTTAATAGCATTCAGCTCACGGGGGAACAGGTGATGCATTACCTGGGTTGGCCATGGTCTCCAAAAAGGTATATTCTCAAAGGCCTCAAAAGCCTTATCAATATCATTCAAAGCAGCATGAATAACACCCTGGGAAAAGAAGTCTTTTTCCTGGATAAAATACTTCAGATGATATTCCGCGGATTGGTTCTTTGAAGATTTGATATTTATCAATGTCTGTAGAAGTTTGGGACCGTTATTGGTCCAGGGAACGGTTAATTCCCCCAAGTATTTTTGCGACTCTTCGTACTTCTCCCTTTGATAATGTATCAGAGCTATATAAAAAGAAGCCGTTGGCCAGTCAGATTGCAAATCGTAAGCTTGCCATGCGTATTTCAATGCATCGCTAAAATGGCCGTTAATCAGATAAGAGTAGGCCAGGTTAATAACTGCTTCGGGCGAAAAAGGATCAAGGTCCACCGCTTTTTTAGCACTTTGAAGCGCCCGGTCCTTATTTCCCATTAGCTGGTAAATCCAGCTCAGTTTATTATGAGCGTTGGCATAACCGGGCCTTAGTCTTACCGCTTTTTTTAATGCTTGTATGGCCTCTCGACCTTCTTGTCGGCTGGTATGCAAAAGTCCTAAGGCCGAATGCGCTTCCGCCAGATTCGCATCTTGATCCAGTGCCTGATGAATAAGTTCCTCGGCTTCAGATAGTATCTTCTCGGTTTCTTCGTAACCGTAGCCGAATAAGCCCAGCAGAGCATGGGCCTGTCCTACCAGTGATAAGGAAAATTCAGGATCTACAGCGCTGGCTTCTTTAAAACAAGATAACCCTCGTTTTAGCCCTTTTTGGGTACGTTGTTCTACCCAGCTCCATCCTTGTGTGTAGAGTCGATAGGCTTCCAGCTGATCGGTATGTTGGACTTCTACGCGTTTTTTTTCTTTAGCGCTGAGCTTGGTCTTAAGGGCTTCTGCTATCTTTTTAGTGATAGTACTCTGAATACGAAACAGGTTATTTGCATTAAGTTTGTTTTCAAAATCCTTGGACCAGTACTGGCGATCTGTGGTGGTATTTATTAGCCTTACCCGAACCTTGACCTGATTATTCACTTGCTGCACGGTTCCCTCCAGAATCCACTCAACCCCCAGTTCAGCTGATATTTGCTTTAGCGGGATTGCCGCTTTTTTATATCGCATTACGGATGTTCGAGAGGTGACCTCAATACCCGAAATACTTGAAAGGCGCGTCAGCAAATCATCATGAATTCCATTGGTGAAGGTCGAAGAGGTATCTGATGATCTGAGTGTTTCGAATGGTAGTACGGCAATAGAAGGCGAAGATTCTTTTATTGCTGAATCATGGTTAGTATTCGAACTGGAAATTTGATTCCTGATACGTTCAATAGTTGTTTTTAGAGCATTAGATGGTGTTACCTGCCATTTGTGTTCAAGTTTATTACTGAACTCTTGGTAAACTTTTAATGCATCCGTTGGTTGTCCCGTGCGATTGAGCAATTCTATCAGTCGAATATGGGCCTCTTCTGAAAGCCTGGTATAGTCCACTGCTTTTTTAGCCCAAATCTGTGCCGCTTTTATATCCCCACTTTCTTCTGCCTTTTCTGCAAGTTTCCACGAGGCATCATGAGCCAACATTCTTAGTCGTTCTCTTTTGCTGTCCAACCAGTTGTAAAAATCATTGGAAACATCGGTTACATGAAAACCGACGAGTAGGTCATCGCGATACAGGTCAAGGGCAAGCTGATACTTTTCGTCATGCATTAGGTCTTCAAAAGCAAGGACGTCGCACCAAATATGGTTCTCATTGACACTAATTTCTTCCGAACCCCGGTTCTGAATGATCTCCTTCCCCAACGAACTTCTGATATGGTAAAGTAAATTGCTTAGGGCATTACGTGCTTTTTGCTGGTTTAATTTCGGCCAGAATAAAGCAATAATTTTATCTCTCCGCTTAAATCCGTTTGGATCTCCCAATATCAGGTAGGTAAGGAGAGCCAGTCTTTTGGAACCAGTCAGTAGGGAGGGATCATACTCACCATTTTCTTTCTGAATAGTCGTAGATCCAAGTATGCGAATTTCAACACCCATGGGAAGTAGAAAAAAATTGACTCTTAGAAGCAATCTAAGAGTAATAACGGATTAAACAAAGAAAGGGGCCTTATAATGACTGTGAACTAAAAACTTTCACAAAAAAGAGCTCTTATGAAAAATTCAAAAAATATATTTTTTAGTATGATCCGGTCGGGTATAACCATGCTGATGTTGTTCTTTATAGCCAGCGCTTGCAGCGAACAATCTGGGACTTCTACCGACTCCTTATCGGAGGTGAAAGATCTGACCCAAGCAAAGTTTGTAGCCCAGGGAGGTCCAAATGTAGTTGACATCACCTCGCAGCATAATCACGATACGAATGAACATCTGTTTCAGGTAAGCGAAGAGGAGATACCCACAGGCTGGACGACCTTTCGCTTTAATAATCGTACGCACTCAGATCATTTTTACTTGCTCTACAAAGTTCCCGATGCTGCCATACAAGCCGCCAATTCTGTTGGTGAACCGGTGCTGGATCACTGGTATAATACCGTGACGGTACCCTTTCAGCAGCAATGGAATCCTTATATAGAGGGAGATATTGATTTCGGTACTTTTGTTAATAATCTCTTCGGAGCAGTATTGAGTTCAGCCCCTTGGTTTGTGGAGGCTGTTACCATGGGTGGGCCGGGTCTAACAGCAGCAGGCCAAACTTCGCAAACGACTGTAAAGCTTTTGGCCGGGACTTATATTGCTGAATGCTATGTAAAAGATGAAAACCAGGAATTCCACTCCTATAATGGGATGCTCGATGTAATAAAGGTGACTGATGAAGCTTCTGGAGAAAAGGAGCCTCGTGCTACCATGGAGGTAACCGTAACACAGAACGGCATCGATCATGAAGAATCCGTTCGTCCGGGCATGCACACCGTGGCCATTCATTTTGGAGCGCAGCCCGCTACGGGTTATGGACACCTGCTGGGGCATAATGTACAGTTGGTACGTTTTGATGAAGGGTATGATCAGGAATTACTTGATGAGCTTGGCGCCTGGATGAATTGGACAACCGAAGAAGGGCTTGTAGATCGCGCTCCTGCAGGTGCTACTTTTCTTGGGGGAAGTATGGAGATGACGGGAGGTAACACCGCTTACTACCAGGTAAATCTAAAGCCTGGCAGTTATGCCTGGATTGCGGAGGTTCCCGATCCTGCTTCCAAAGGGATGCTTAAAACATTTTCCATACCATTTGGGAGATAAGCACGATAAAATCCTTAGCATTCCAAGAACAAAACGGCAGCAGGTGATAGTATGTTAATTAGTTCTTGAAAAAGACCTCGGAAAGCTTAATTGCTTCCGGGGTCTTTTTATATATAGCCCAATTTACTTTTTAGACAGAAATAGTATTGGCTCGTAGAAATGATGAAGAAAGCGGAGAATCATTGTCTGAACGGGTGAACCCAATAATGGAAAAACAACGAACACGGAAAGCCCATGGTCTATTCTGTTTGTTGAGCTACAGAAAACGCTTCTATCGTTTTTTTATTCACTGGTTGTTCAGAAATCCAGGCATAGCGACCGGGGACTAAATCAAGTGTGAAATAGGCGGTATTACCCTCGGGCATTTCTTGCGTGCCACCAATAAAGGTCGTTGGCGCAATGTTTTCAGCCGTTGAAACAAGTCCTTTCGCATTGTTAAAATCCATCCAGGTAGCAATTTTTTCAAGGCTGTCAGTTTCACTTAGTTTAGCGACATGAACATCACGGCCGATCAGGGCAGGGGTTTCTTCATTGAAATTAACTTTGACCAGATGTTTGCCCGGAGTTACCTCTCCCTGAATATCCAATCCTTCGTCGGTAGTTGTTATTTCAATAGTTGCAGACTGCGGTGGCATTGCATCGGTGGTATCAGTCGTTACATGCAGATCTCTCATCATCCCTTTTTTCCAATGGAATGTACCGTCAGCGGTTTTGATATAGCATTCCATAGCATAATTACCAGGGATCATAAAAAGAGTAGTCTCAGTAATTTTTCCGGGAGATACGAATCCGGCCCCGCCACGGAATATAATGTCGTTGAACCAGTCCGGCAGTTTGGAGAATACAGCCATGGCCTCGTCATTTTTCCCTTCCATAGTCAGATAGGAAGATTCCTGAAAAATGGGACTAACTTCTCTCAATAGATCCTTACTGGTTTTACTACCTGGTAAGTAGTCAAAAAAGAGAAAATGAACCATGGGGCTTTTGTTGACAAACCGAAATGTTGTCCACCCGGCGGAGATAGTATCGGTGTCCGTTTGAAATAGGTGTCGGTCATTTTCAGCATCGTAAATGGCACTCACTTCAACTAAGGTCGGTTCTTGGCTTGAAGAAGATTCATTCTGTGCCTGGTTGTTAGTACAGGCAAAGACGACTACGCTTAATAGGACTCCCAAAATTATATTCGATAATGATTTCATAATATTCCCTCTCTTATTTTTGCTCTATTGTTAAGTAAAATAATTTAT
The DNA here is from genome assembly GCF_052060035.1 of Fodinibius sp. SL11. Classification (NCBI taxonomy): domain Bacteria; kingdom Pseudomonadati; phylum Balneolota; class Balneolia; order Balneolales; family Balneolaceae; genus Fodinibius; species Fodinibius sp. SL11. The sequence continues at coordinate 157,652 of NZ_JBPOEA010000001.1, forward strand.
AGTTATTAAAAGTACACTTCCGCCGGTTTAAACATTGATCAAGTTATATTCTTTGTATAATCATGAGAGTAATATCATCACTTTGGGGTGCTCCGTCAGCATGATCCTTAACATCCTGCAAAATAGCAGCTAATAATTCCTCTGAGGAATATCTACTATTCTTAGCAGCCTGTGCTTTTAATCGATCTATGCCGTACTCTTCCTTTTGGTGGTTCATGGCTTCCGTGATTCCATCAGAGTAAATTAAAAGTAAATCACTCGGCTGCAGTGAGATGGTTCGCATTTCATATTGCGATTCCTCCATGACTCCCAAAAGTAATCCCGTTGAATCAAGATGAACAGGTTCTTCATTATTTCGGATAAGAAGCGGGGCATCGTGACCGCCATTAGAATATTGGATGGTAGCATTTTTATGATCCAGAATGCCGTAAAATAATGTGGCAAATTTGGTAGGCTCGGTACTTCGGCAAAGTAAATTATTTGTTCCGTGCAGACACTTGATGCAATCCTTGTACATGATCGCATGGCTTCGGAGTGTTGCCTGTAAGTTAGCCATCAACATAGCGGCCGGCATACCTTTGCCTGTAATATCACCTACACAAAAACCGAGCTTGCTGTTTGGCAAGCTAATAAAATCAAGATAGTCGCCCCCGACAGCCTTGGCCGGAATGTTAGCAGTACTTATTTGAAACCCTTCAATTTCGGGGGTTGAATTCGGAAGCAGGTGCAATTGAATGTCCCGAGCCATTCTCATCTCTTCCTGTAAACTTAAAAATGCTTTTTCTTCCTCATACAGTCGTGCATTTTCTATTACTTGTGCTGATTGGGAGGCGATTATTGAGATAAGCCGGCGGTCTTCATCCGAGAATGGCTCCCCATCTTTTTTATTGAACACAGCCAGGTAGCCAATAAGATCTCCTTTTATCATAAGTGGGGCACAGAGGATAGAGCGGAATGAAAATGATGTCTTTTGAAGAAAATTAAACCGTTCATCTTCCTGAATATCATTGCTTAATAAAATGGACTGTTTTTTTAACATCCATCCCTTGAGATGGTCATCCAGTTTGATGGGCACCTTTTCAACAGAGGAATCATAATGTCGTACCATGGTATGAAATTCCTTTTCAGGGGTATCTATTTCAAGCAAACTTACGGTGCCTTCTTCCACGCCAAGATGTTTTATGCATTTAAAGACGATTTGGTCAATAATTTTTTTAACCGGCTGAATGGATGATATCGTCGTTGCAATGTCATTTAAAATTCGCAATTCATTTACGGCCAGTTGTAGCCGACGAGTTTCATCAGTTATGGACGGTTGCATAGTCATTTAAGTAACAATAGATAGGAATATTGTTTTGTGTACAGAGGAGATGCTAATCCTTCAGCAATAAAATATCCTAAATTATTTATAAAACTTATTATTAATACTAATAATATAATATATTATTTAATACTGGTATTAATAATTTAAATTAAGAGGGTGTAGAGAGTTAGCCCTTAGCTCCGTAATGATAAATTCTTTTTTACACTATGATGTGATTAAAAAACTCGGCGAAGGTGGGATGGGAGTAGTGTATCTTGCCCATGACACCAAGCTGAATCGGAAGGTTGCTCTAAAATTTTTGTCGAGACGTATCTCTTTTGATTCCGTCGAAAAAGAGCGGTTTCTGCAGGAGGCTCGAGCTGCAGCTTCCCTCAATCATCCTCATATTGCTCAAGTTTATGCTATCGAAGAAGTCGATGGCCAAGTATTTATTGTGATGGAATTCATCAATGGAAAAGAGTTACGAACGGTTATAAAAGAGGGTAAACTTACGCTTGAAGCAAAGAAATCTATTGCTATTCAGATAGCCGAAGGGCTACAAGCTGCCCAAAGTAAGGGTATTATACATCGAGATATCAAGTCGGGGAATATCATGTTGTCGCCTGATAACAGCGTTAAAATCATGGATTTTGGTCTGGCTCGAATAGAAGGGGCTCCACAAATTACCCAGACCGGTACGACTATAGGAACTGTTTCTTATATGTCGCCCGAGCAGCTTAAAAATAACAAAGTTGATAAACGATCGGATGTCTGGGCATATGGGGTGGTTCTATATGAGCTTTTTACGGGAGCGCTCCCATTTCAGGGAATTTATGAAGCCGCGATCATGTATGCGATTACAGAGGAGGATCCCGTTAAGCCTTCAAAAGTAAATGGTTCCATACCTGAAGAAATTGAATCTGTTATTGAACAGTGTCTAATTAAAGATCCGGACGTTCGATATCAGGATTTTGGAGAAGTATTAGGCGATTTGAAGGGGACATCCTCAAAAAGGGACAAGTTGGTGAAGCCCAATGCGAAGGCTGCCAAGCCAAAGCTTGGGAGGTATCTTTACGTAACCTTGCCTGCAGTATTACTATTGCTGCTTATTGCTTTTTTACCAATCAGGCAATATATCGGCTGGGAGAGTTCGGAAAGTGTGCTTTTGCCTGAAGAACGCGGGCTGGCAATTTTACCATTCAAGAATATTAGTGCCCCATCTGAAGAGCTGGAGGCACTTTCGGATGGATTGATGATGAATATAACAAGCCGACTAACCCAGGTAAGTAACTATCGGGGAGCCTTATGGGTCATTTCCGCAAGTGAAATTATTCAAGAAGGCGTCACTTCGCCCGGACAAGCTCGAAAAGATTACTCGGTGAATTTAGCGGTGACCGGTAGCATACAGAAGTTCGAAGATCGGATACAGCTAACCATGAATTTGGTCGATACCAAATCATTGCGACAATTAATTTCGCGAGAAATAAATAGCGAAGACAATAGTATGTCCGTATTACAGAGCCGAGTGTTTGAGGAGTTGTTAGACATGCTGAATATTGAATTGCAGTCCGATGTAACTGACGTTGTAATTGAAGGCAATTATAATAGTCGCAGTTCGCAGCACTATATACAGGGACAAGGGTATCTTTTGCGGTATGAAAAAGGTGACAATCTGGATAAAGCAATAAGTCACTTTCAACAGGCCGTGGATGATGATTCTGATCATGCCCCTGCCTATGCTGCGCTGGGAGAAGCATTCTGGCGTAAATACCAAGAAACCGAAGATGTAGTGTATGTTGAGCAGGCAAAGAATGCCTTGGCAAAAGCAATGAAAATAAACAGCGATCTGGTACAGGTAGTTTCAACTCTCGGATTGATAAACCGTGGAACTGGCGATTATGATGAGGCTATTGAGAATTTTAAAGAGGTTATTACCCGCGAACCCAATAATGCGATGGCCTTTCGGCAACTGGCCGGTACTTATGTCGAAAAAGGGGAATTGGATAAGGCAGAAGCGAACTATAAGGTGGCCATTAAGCTAAAACCAGACTATTGGAGAGGATACAGTGATTTGGGCAATTTTTATTTGCAATATCGGGGAGACATTGATAAAGCGGACGAGCAATATCAGCATGTACTGGCGTTGACGCCCGAAAATTATATTGGTTTGTCCGGGCTTGGGGTCATCAATATTTACCGGGAAAACTTTGAGCAGGGTATCAATTTTTTAGAGCAATCAATGAGTATAAGGGAAACGTATTTTGCCGCTTCAAATTTGGGAGTAGCGTATTATTATCTGGGCAATTACAGCGAAGCAATCCGCTGGTATAGTAGGGCCTATGAACTGAATTCCAGTTCTTACCGTGTTTTGGGGAACATTGCCTCAGCTCATGAGGCTATCGGTAATGATGATTTGGCTGTTAATTACTACAAAAAGGCTATTGATGCTGCCAAGCAACAGTTGGAGGTAAATCCCAATGAGGTTCGCATTATTAATAACTTGGGATCTTATTACGCTGATATTGGGGAAAACAGAGTGGCATTAGAGTATCTTAAACGGTCATTAGCGTTAGATTCGAATAATAACGAAATACTTTTTTATACTAGTGCTGCCTATGAACGGATGGGAAATCGTGAAAAAGCATTGGAATGGATAGAGCAAGCAATTAGAAAGGGGTATCCTATTTCGAATATCATAAATCAGCCTGAGCTGTATAGCATGATTAATGATGACAGGTTTAAAAAAATGATTAAAAATTATGAGTAGCGATTACTGACCTTGCCGATTTTTAGGATAGGACGTTGCTGTTAAAGGAGGTCGAATAGGAGGGAGCGCATAAATTATTGCCAAATAGAATAATGTTTTTACTATAACCCTGATTGTATCAGGATAACAATAAATAAAAAGGACAAACCCATGACCATTAACAAAATAATTTTACTTTTTGTGTTGGCTGTGTTCAGTTTTGCGACTATAGGTTTTGTTTTCCATGCAGAGAGCGTTGATGGAATGTTGCGTACTTTCAATGTTAAAATTGAGAAAACTGATGATGGCACTTGGCGTGTACGAGATAATAATGGCAGAAATAAAGGAACCTTAAGTGTTGAGAGAGGTGATACCATAAACTGGCAAGCAAAAGGGTCAGACTTGGTTTTTATCTTTTCGAAAGAGGTGGAAAACTATTTTGAGTACGAAGGGAGCATGTTTGAGGATGGACGTACTCAGAAAATTTTGAACAATAAGAAGCTACGTCTTACGCTTAAAGAGGATGCCCCTCAGGGGCTTTTGCCCTATGAAGTTTATGTAATAACTGAGGGTAAGTCGGTAGTGGGTAATTCACCACCCCGTTTAATTATTAATTAATCCTATTGGGTAGCAAGCTGTAATTTTAAAAAGGGGTCAATAGGTCTATCTTGATTTTTAGGGAATCTTCATGGGTATGACAATAAACTGTTTTAATCGTGATATAGAATTCCTTTCGTTTTAAGCAACCAATACTTTTTGAGCTGTGCTTGTTCGGCATATCATCAAAAATATTCATGGAGCAAGCCACATATATACTGAAAAAATATTATCCCAAAAGCTGGTGATAGCTGAATTCGTTGAATAAGAGGAATTTTTGTGAGAGTTTTGACTACAACTACAAAGGGCATAGTCTTTTGATGCCTGAGCTTTGGAGTAGGTACTTTTAAAAAAACGGATAGAAATCCGGTGCGCTAATCATACTCGAATGTCGATCTCAGATGGCAGAGCAAAAAACCGGCCAAAGCACAACCGAAAATATTGAGCAAACGCTTGGTATAGAAGGGGACGCAGGTAAAAAAAGAAAGAGAGTTTTCTACGGCTTATTGGTGGTCGTCCTACTTCTGTCAGGGTGGTGGGGATGGAAATATCTTTCGGCAACAGAACCGTTCAATTATGTTACCGGAGAGGTTTCCCGCGGTAATTTGACTATTTTAATATCAGCAACAGGAGATTTGCAGGCTGTTAATACTGTGGAGGTAGGCAGTGAAATATCGGGGCTGATCGAAGAAGTGTTTGTAGATTATAACGACCGCGTAACTGCAGGACAGCTTCTGGCACGGATTGACACTGATCGGTTGGAGGCCGAAGTGGCTCAGGCAGAGGCCTCTCTGGAGTCGTCGCAGGCTATGTTATCGGAGTCTATTGCGGGATTGGAGGAACAGCGTAGCATCACGGGAAGAGCCCGGCGGCTTGCTGAACAAGATTTAATTTCTGATCAGGAGTTGGAGAATCAACAAACAGCACTGACGCGTGCAGAAGCCGCGGTCGCCAGCGCCCGGGCACAGATTGTGGTTAATGAGGCGAACCTCAATATGGCACGAACAAATTTATCCAAAGCCTCGATTCTTTCACCCATTGATGGCGTCGTGTTAACCAGCGATATAAAATCGGGACAGGCCGTGGCCGCATCATTTCAGACTCCCGTGCTTTTTACTCTTGCTGAGGATTTGACACAGATGGAGCTTCACGCCGATATCGATGAAGCGGATATCGGGCGAATTAGTGAAGGACAACAGGCTAAATTTACGGTGGATGCTTATCCCGACTCAACATTTTCGGCTACACTCACCAAAGTGCATTACGCTCCACAAACGTCTTCGGGTGTTGTTACCTACGAGGCAATACTAACAGTGGATAATTCGGATATGCTGTTATGGCTTGGTATGACTGCAACCACCGAAATCGTCACGCAACAGGTGGAAGACGCTTTGATGGTTCCCAATAGTGCGCTCCGGTTTACCCCGCCCGAAAGTACTGATCTAACCGAGGGTGATGTCGTTTGGGTATTGGATGATAACAAACCGAAAGCCATTCCGGTAACAACGGGAGTCAGCGACGGGCGTAGCACGCAGATTCTAAAAGGTGATCTTGAGCCAGGGCAGCAACTTTTGATTAATATCAGGATTGAGGAGTAGGTAAATGACTCATGATGCTCCGTATACCGTTTCTAAAAAACCTCGCGTTGTTACTGGCAACGGGCGGAATCCACTGGTGCATTTTTCAGGCATTACAAAAATATATGGCGAAGGTCCTGCCCAGGTAGTAGCTCTGGATAAGGTAAATTTGCAGATTTTCGACGGTGAATTTGTGGCCATTATGGGGCCCAGCGGTTCGGGTAAATCAACGTGTTTGAATATGATTGGCTGCCTGGATACGCCGACCTCGGGCTCGTACAGTTTTAAAGAAGTAGAAGTGGACACCCTCGATCGGAACCAGCGTGCGCTGTTGCGTCGTTATTATCTCGGTTTTGTTTTCCAGGGATATAATCTGATGAAAAGAACAACCGCCCTCGAAAATGTGGAGATGCCGCTTATTTATCGAGGAGTCAGTAAAGCCGACCGGAGGACCAAAGCCATGCAGGCACTTGATGATGTGAATCTCCGGGGACGTGAGCATCATACCCCGGCCAAACTCTCGGGCGGTGAACAACAGCGGGTTGCAATCGCCCGTGCCCTGATAACTGATCCGGATTTGCTGTTAGCGGACGAACCTACAGGTAACCTCGATTCCAAATCAGCGGTCGAAATTATGGAGCTGCTGACATCGCTCAATAACAAAAAAGGGATCACCATTGCAATGGTAACCCATGAGCCGGATATGGCCGAATTTGCTGATCGTACGATTCATTTTATGGATGGACGTATCGTCAATAATGAAAAGAATAAGAACCGCCACACATGATTCTGAATATTATAAAACTGGCTATTTCCTCTATCGGACGTAATCTCATGCGCTCCTCGCTGACTATTTTGGGTATTGTGATTGGGGTAGCGGCCGTAATCAGCATGGTGACGATCGGCGGTGGTGCTACCAGTCAAATTACCGGTGAAATTACCAGTCTGGGTAGCAACCTTTTGATATTGAGGCCTGGAACACGGGGCGGCCACGGCGGGGTACGTACCGAAGCTCCTTCGTTTGAAGTTGCTGATGTTGAAGCTATTCGGGAGGACGTGACAGGAATATCCGGGATCACACCAGTATCATCAAGCGGAGCCGTTGCCGTGTATGGCAACGAAAACTGGTCAACCAGCATTATGGGCACTGATAATCAATACTTGTCTATTCGCTCGTGGAGTATCGTAAAGGGACGTTCTTTTTCGGATGGAGAACTTAGAGGCGGTAAGCTGGTCTGTATTCTGGGCGCCACGGTAGCCGACAAACTTTTTGGATATCAAGACCCGTTGGGGGCAAAAATCCGGGTGGAGTCGGTGAGCTGTACGGTTATCGGTGTGCTGGAGGGTAAAGGGGAGTCTACTTTTGGAATGGATCAAGACAACTTTATTCTGATGCCGATTAAAGCGTTGCACCGCCGACTAAAAGGGAACACCGATGTAGGTTCCATTTATATATCCGCGGTAAGCAAAACGGTATCGGCCCAAGTACAGCAGGATGTTATTTCGTTGATGCGGCAGCGCCGCAATATCAGAGGGGCTGATGAAGACGATTTTGAACTGAATGACATGGCCCAGATCGCCAGTACGGTAGAGAGCACTACCGGCATTCTTACAGCTTTTTTGGGGGCTATTGCTGCTATAAGCTTACTGGTGGGCGGTATTGGTATTATGAATATCATGTTGGTATCCGTGACCGAAAGGACCCGAGAAATCGGCATCCGGCTTGCCATCGGGGCGTTGAGCCGAGATGTGCTACTGCAATTTTTAGTTGAGGCTATTATGCTGTCGCTTTTCGGTGGTATTATTGGGATTGCTTTGGGATTGGGGCTGGCGGCCTTTGTGGCGCCGATGTTGGGCGTTCCTTTTGTGATAAATGCGGAGATTATTTTGATCGCATTTCTCTTCTCTGGCCTGGTGGGAATCATATTTGGCTTTTTCCCTGCTCGTCGCGCAGCTCTAATGGATCCTATTGATGCACTCCGGTATGAATAGAGAAAGTTCGTGACCTGGTTGCAGGATAAATTATACCCTGTATAAAAGGAGAGAGACGATATGTTAACTAATCTGAAGCTGGTATTGCTTGGGAGTTATCCCCATTTGTGATTTAAACACTTTGATAAAGTGGCTCAGGCTTGAATAGCCAACTTTATAACAGACGTTGGTGACATTGGTTCCTTTTTGTCGCAGTAATTTGCACGCAAGCTCAACTCTTTTTTCGTTGATGTACTCCACAGGAGTCATCCCAAACTCATTTTTAAAATAGCGGTAAAAGGAGGACTTGCTCATATAAGCGATTTTTGCAACCTTCTCGATAGATATTTCTTCGGTAAGGTTATCTTGAATATATGCTACTGCGTTTGATAATCGGTTTGAGGTGACATGGTCTTTATAGTTTTTAATCAATACTTTACGCGACTCCGACTGTAACATATATACGATAAGTTCGGATATGTTTAAATCAATCAAAAGGTCGCGCTGCTTTTTTGCTTTGGTGAATATATAGAAGAGTTTTTCAATTAGCATATCCACTGCTTTAATATTGGAAAAGTGGACTGATTCTTCCGGATGATATTCCCATTCCCCCGAATCACCGTGTCTGGGCATGGTTTCATTCATTTTTTGGACTACCCTATTCACTTTAGAATTAGGCAATTCTATGGTTATGCACTTCGTGGGATTATGCTCTTCTGCCTCCGGGAAATCGATAAAGATCTTTTTGTCAGGGGGTAAGACCAAAGATTCGTTTGGTTTGAACTCGAAGGAGGCATCTCGGTCGGAATGAATAATCTTTTTCCCGGATATCATTCCGCAATACATTGGCGTTGAGGGATGGAGGGCAACGCCTTTTGCCTTTTTGTAGGTATCATAAATGGAAAAGACCGCATTTTTTCCAGCAAAACTCGTACGGTTCTCTATTAATTGCTGCGGTTCGTTTTGCGGTGATTTCAATATCTGAGAACTCATACGTCTACCCTCATTATTAGATGATGACAAAAGGTTTATTAAGATATATAGGTATTACCCAAATTAAATACAAATTGGGAAAATAGCATCAAATTTTGATATAAAAGAACAAGATACTCTCAGTTATTTAACTAATAATCATTCATACAATAAAAATTAATGAGTGGAGATTATTATGATATACGAAAGACCTGATTTTAAGGACGCCTATGATAATTATATCGGCGGTAAATTTGTCCCGCCCGTCGATGGGGAGTACATAGAAAATATTTCACCAGTAGACGGCAAGCCTTTCTGCAAGGTAGCGCGCTCAAACGAGAAGGATATAAATGCTGCTCTTGATGCAGCTCATAAGGCGGCACCGGAGTGGAATAAAGCTTCTGCGGCCGAACGCGCGGCCGTGCTGAATAAGATTGCTGATATAATGGAGGAGAATCTTGAATATCTGGCAAGGGTTGAAACCATTGAAAATGGAAAACCTATCAGGGAAACACTTAATGCCGATCTGCCGCTGGCGGTCGACCACTACCGCTATTTTGCGGCTGCTGCACGTACAGAAGAGGGAACTATTTCTGAGCATGATGAACATACTGTCTCCATTCAACTGCCGGAACCACTCGGGGTCGTGGGACAGATTATTCCCTGGAACTTTCCCCTGTTAATGGCGGCTTGGAAAATTGCTCCTGCATTGGCCGCAGGGAACTGTACCGTAGTAAAACCTGCCGAGCAGACGCCTGCAAGTATCATGGTAATGCTGGAACTTGTTGGCGATGTGATACCGGACGGAGTGTTAAATGTGGTTAATGGTTATGGTCCCGAGGCTGGGCAGGCTTTAGCTACTTCTGAGCGGATCTCAAAAATTGCCTTTACCGGTGAAACCACTACTGGACGACTAATCATGCAATATGCTTCTGAGAATATTATCCCGGTAACGCTGGAGCTCGGTGGCAAGAGCCCAAATGTATTTTTTGAGAGCGTAATGGATCATGATGATGCGTATTTGGATAAGGCGCTGGAGGGTGCTGCCATGTTTGCCCTCAACCAGGGCGAAGTTTGTACTTGTCCCTCACGGATACTGGTACAGGAATCGATTGCGGATGAATTCATTGATATGGTGGTAGAAAGAGTTGAAAATATCAAGAGCGGTAATCCACTGGACAGTGAAACAATGATCGGGGCACAGGCGTCCAACGATCAGTTGGAAAAAATCCTCAATTATTTTGATGTCGGTCGTCAGGAAGGAGCAGAGGTTCTGGTAGGTGGAGAAGCCAAAGATATGGGCGGCAACGGGCTGTCGGATGGCTATTATGTTGAGCCGACAATATTTCGCGGTAACAACTCCATGCGTATTTTCCAGGAAGAAATATTCGGTCCGGTAGCCTCACTCACTACCTTTAGTGATGTCGAAGAAGCCATTCATATATCCAATGAAACGCTATACGGCTTGGGCGCCGGCGTTTGGACACGTGATGCCCATGAACTCTATCAGGTGCCCAGAGCTATAAAGGCCGGTCGTGTTTGGGTGAATAACTATCACACCTATCCCGCGCACGCTGCTTTTGGGGGATATAAAAAGTCTGGCTTTGGCCGCGAAAATCACAAGATGATGCTCAATCATTACCGCCAAACTAAAAACATGCTCATTTCCTATGATAAAAATGCGATGGGATTCTTTTAGAATCTATTTGAACATCAATGAGATGTTTGATGAAATGAAAGAAAGAACGGGTACCAAGGAATTGGAGATTCCCTGATTGTCTATCGTATTAACAAGTAATATGTAAATTACAAAACCTGTAATGGGGAGGGGGCGGTAAATCCGAGCCCTCCCTAAATAGGTTATAAAGACAAACTAAATGTTATGTCAGTTGAGAAAGTAAAGATAACACCGGAGGCTACGGAAATCCTGGAGCAGTTGCGTGAAAAACACGGAGAACTGATGTTTCATCAAAGTGGTGGGTGTTGTGATGGTTCTTCCCCAATGTGTTATAAAAAAGGGCAGTTTCGTATTGGAAAAAGTGATATCAAATTGGGAGAGGTTGCTGATACGCCTTTCTATATGTCAAAAGATCAATTTGAATATTGGAAACACATGCAACTTATCATCGATATCAAGGAAGGGAGAGGCTCCAGCTTTTCTCTTGAAATACCATTGGGAAAGCGTTTTGTCGTTAAATCCAGGCTTTTTACGGAAGAAGAGCTCAATAGTATTGAAGAGGAATAGAGTTTTAATTAAAAAAGAAAGTCTCTTAAGGTTTCACTGAAATTCCTTAAGAGGCCTCCCCGATGATATATTGTGGATGGTCCTGAAGTCAATCCCCAAATAAGAATGGGCAGGTGTTCAGGTTTTTCACTCATCAGTTTTTTGGTGTGATATTTTGATTTACATGGAAGAAATTATCCGGATCATATTTCGATTTTATCTTTTGCAGACGTTTGTAATTATCTCCATACGAGGCTTTTACACGGTCGGTTCCTTCATCCATCATAAAATTGATGTAGGACCCACCAAGCGTAAAGGGCTTTAATGCCTTCCAGTAATCCCGAGCCCATGTTTTGATTCTTTTTGCATTTTTAGGATCCGGGTCCACGCCTACGATGACCATTGACCACCTTGCATCACGCATATTCCAGGCCGTCTCCTCTTTTTCAGTATCATGAACTGCTCCATCGATCGGGTAGAGGTGCATGGTGGATTGGGCGGTGGGTACCTCGGCAAAGCGCACATGCTGTTCGATGGCTCCATCACTTAATTCCTTGACAAAATCCCCTTTCCAATACCATTGATCGCCAGATGGATAAAGACCATCAAACAGGGATTGCAGTGTCGGATAGGGCATCTCTCCGGTAAATTCAAATAACGGTTTGGCTACATCACGGGCCTGCTGTATGATTTCTTCAAATTGATCTTTTGGGCCGGTGTAGCACCATACAAGGCCGCATACTTTTTTTCCATGTATCTCTTTTGGGAAAGGATCACCTGCTGCTACTTGTGCTATGAGATAAAAAGCGTAAACGTCGTTTGGCATTTCAGGTAGCCAGTCGCGGTACCACTTCATCGTGTTTTCAAGCTGGTCGATAGGCCAGAACAGCGGGCCGCCGATAACGTTTTCTACAGGATGGAGCCGATATTCGAAAGAAGTAACCACTCCAAAGTTACCGCCACCGCCACGCAATGCCCAGAACAGGTCTGCATGTTCTTTATCATTGGCATGCACAAGTTTACCATTCTGAAGCACGATATCGGCACTAATCAGATTATCAATGGTAAGACCATATTTACGGCTTAGATATCCATGACCGCCTCCGAGAGTAAGGCCGCCGACTCCGGTTGTAGAGAGAATTCCGCTAACCGTTGCCATGCCGTATTCATGAGTGGCGCGATCTACCTCTCCCCAGGTACACCCGGCTTCCACGTGGACTGTTTTATTTTTTGGATCTACCTGTATCTTCTTCATGGGAGATAGGTCGATAACCAATCCACTGTCGGTTAAAGAAAGCCCCGGACCGTTGTGTCCACCACTGCGTATAGAAACTTCAATTCCTTCTTTTTGGGCAAAATTAACTGCTTTTATAACGTCTTCGGTGTTTTTGCACTTGGCTATGAATGCAGGATGCTTGTCAATCATGCCATTATATATTTTACGGGCCTCATCATAATTATCATCTGTTGGACGGATGATTTCCAAGTTCAGTTCTTTGGTTAAATCTCTTGTTTCTGGTTTCATAGTTATCCTGTTTGTAAAAGTTTATGGAATGTTATTCCGGATATTCGATATAAATCGAAATTGAATGAATGTGGTAAATGAGTCTGTGATATAATATTTATTGAAATAAAAAGGCCACGCAAACTTGCATGGCCTTTTTGGATATATCGGTGAACGTGCCATACTTAACTTAATCTTAACTTCGAGAAAGTCTTTTTATGGGTTTTCCGGCATAGTCGAAATACAAGGTCTGCTTGTTGTTATCTTTTTTCATTTTTACCTCGTATTCTGTCCTGAGAGCATCAAAGTCATGAACAACCACTTTGTTATTGGTCATTGTCCAATCCTTGTAGTCTTCGTCTATCAGATTCAATAAAATAATCTTTGGAAGACGCGTATTTTTTGTCACAAGCAAACCATTAATCAGATTACCATCTTTTTTATTATAAGTAGCAAATAGTTTTACTTGCTTGCTTCTACTGCTATTTTTTATGGCGTATGTTTTTATATATGAAGGGAGATTAATTACCCCCTCAAAATTAATATTTGAGTATTGTTGTAATTCTGAAATATTCATGAAGTATGGGTAGTCGTCTTCTCCAATCTCGCCAATGATTTTGAGTATATTTTGATCGGAAATTACTACTTCCGAACAAGGGCAATCTTTATCATTAGCCACTTGTGCATTGGCTAACAGAACGTTAAAGAACAAGAAGCCTGTGGTTAGGATCAGGGTTAGAAATTTATTTGTTGTGTTCATCATTTTCCTCTGAGTAGTTATACTCATTTTATTTATGGGGAAACATGATAAGAAGGGGGACTCAGTCAGTAACACTTTTGTAAGGAATGCTTTCTGGGGGGAGGCTTTCCTGAATATCAGTTTTGTCTTATCAATGTAGCTCTATTACAAACCGTATCCTATATATAAATTTAATATTTTCAAGCACTTATGCTGTAATAATAGAGAGGCGATGAAAAATAACGAACAGTGTTTATCTTTTTTTTAGAAAGAATTTCTTTGGTGTATTACGATCTGTGTGGAAAACCGATGCAGTGCTGAAATGTATTTGAAAGATTTTCTAATCACTTCTATGGGTTAACCTATCCTTAAACTCAATTTATTTCCGATAAAATAAATAAAAACAAATAGTTAGGATAAATTAATGAAAGTTATAGTTCAGAATTTTGTAACGTGATTAGCAGTTGGATATCCAACAAAACCAAATAAAATAGGAGAAGTTAAAATGAAGAAATATTTCTTAACAATTGCGCTATTTCTGATAGCAATGGGCGTTAATGCTCAGTGGCTGACGGAAACGTCATGCACTCAGCAGTCTCAAAAAATAGTTGACAAAGCAATTGCTCACCTGGTAAATGTGGAATCATCTTTGGCCGTAGGTATGGCAAATGCGGCACTGATGATTGATGAAAATTGTGGCACCGCTAAATTGGTGTTGACGAATGCTGCAATGGAGGGCGAATATGGGTCTCGCAGCCAAAAAGTGAAAGATCTTGATACGAAGACTTTTACAAACCAAGAGAAAGGCTGGCATAAGATAATGGCTACGCCGGCAGAAGATCGAACAAAAATAATTCAAGAAATTGCAGAAGCAAATCCAAAGGTGCCGCTTTTTGCTTTTTGGTCAAGTGCAACCCTTGAGGATGGAAAAGATAAATTGTCGGAATATGTTGTAGCGTTTCCCGAATATGCTGCCCCCGCTTATAATATTATGTCGTACCGGTATGCGGATGGTACTTACGGTGAAGAGCCGAATATGACGAAAGCTATTGAAACGGCACAAAAGATACTTCTTACCCACGATGGGCCTAATGCATATGACTCTATGGCCGAGCACTATGCTTTAATGGGAGATTATGAATCTGCTTTTAAGCACCAGGCAATGGCTTTAGATTATGCGGCAAGCGGTGGATCTGTTTACGGTGTCAATGCAGGCATCTATTTTCGCCAGAAAAACAAGCAAAGTCTGACTGATACCCTGAAAACAATGACCCAAAAGAGAATAGCCTATCAGATGAACAATGATTATGAAGGTTTGGCACAGTTCTATTCTGAAGATTTAGGAATGGTTGGATGTAACTCTGATATGGAGCCTTGTATATTTTATACTACTCTTGAAGAGGAAGATCCCAATTACGTATGGAAACGCTGGGATGTCAGCGACCTAAAAGTTTATTTCAGTCCGGATATGACGGTTGCGATTACGACCTTCAATAACGACGGAGAATATACCTTTAAAGGCAGCGATAAGCTGGTGGCTTACAAGACTCGTGCGAGCGAGGTGTGGAAATTGGATAACGATTGGAAGTTGATACATTCCAACTTTGCGCCGCTGGCACTTGGTTCTGGTATTCCCAAAACAGAGTAAGGGGCGGAGGGAAACCAAGTACTTTTTAAAGTTTAAAAATGAAAGGGCACCATTGGGGTGCCCTTTTTTATTTGCTCTAATATGAGAATGGCATTTTTTTAATACTGTAAACTATTATAAGCAAGTTTGAATAACCTGTATACCGACAGATCTCCCTATCTTTTTGCACCTAAAAAAATTTTTATTCCGGTGAAGGAACAATTGGCAGCGGCCCTATGTTGAGCGAGGTGATTGAAAAATGAAAAAAGCATAGATGAAGAAACAAGATCATATACAATTAAAAAGTTTAACAAAAAGTTATAAGGAGGGCGATAAGAGCCGTTCAGTACTTGATAAATTAGATCTCTCAATAGAAGAGGGGGAGATGATAGTTTTATTAGGTCGATCCGGATCGGGTAAAAGTACCTTGCTGAATATTGTAAGTGGAATTGATAGGCCTGACTCCGGGAAAGTTATTATCGGGGAGACGGATTTATCCAATATGGACGAAAAAAATCGTACCCTTTTCAGAAGGAAGGGGATCGGTTTTGTATTCCAGTCTTTTAATCTTATCCCTACGCTGACCGCCCTCGAAAACGTATTGCTTCCACTCAAGCTTAAGGGTGATGATGACAGAAATATCGCAGATAAAGCCCAACAGTATTTAGACCAAGTAGGACTGGGAGATCGGGGCGAAAGTTATCCCGATCGTCTTTCGGGAGGAGAACAACAGCGTGTTGCTATTGCGCGGGCGCTGGCCCATGAACCGATGCTGATTTTAGCCGATGAGCCTACCGGGAACTTGGATTACGAAACCGGCCGAACCATCCTGGATATGTTGAACAGCTTGGTGCGTAAAAATGGTCGAACGATGATCATTGCTACCCACGATCGTGATATTTGCAAAATAGCCGATCGGGTGGTGGAACTGAAAAGCGGGAAGCTGCATGATGTTGAATTTAGTGTTTCCGGTGTAGAATGAAGGATCAATCATCGAAAAATCTACTTTGGCTGTCCAGTATTCGTTTTTTGCTGCGCCACCCGTGGCATTTTGCGCTGTCGATATTGGGCGTTGCCCTGGGCGTGTCTGTAGTTGTTTCTATTGACCTCTCTAACAATTCTGCGAAAAAGGCCTTTTCATTATCAACAGAAACAGTGACCGGAAAGGCTACCCATCAGATCAAGGGGGCGGGGGAAAACCTGAATGAAGAGGTGTATCGAACAATTAGAATAGAAGAGAATATTCGAAAGTCGGCGCCGGTGATCGAAGGATATGGGCGTATCGAAGGCATGAACAGGACTTTCCAAGTATTAGGGGTAGACCCGTTGGCAGAAGGTCCATTTCGAGATTTTGCCAGTCAGCAATCCGGCATAGAGCTGTCGGAATTTATGAGCGGAGAAAATACAGGCATCTTGGCTAAACCGGTGGCGTTGCAGCTTGGCGCATCGATAGGTGATACCTTGGCGGTGTCGGTGGGCGGGCGCCATTACTCGTTGCGGCTGGTGGGGCTTATCAATGCCAGTAATGAACGCAGCCAACGCGCTCTTGAAAACCTATTGATTGTTGATGTAAGCACGGCTCAGCGATTGTTTGAGATGCCGGGCCAGTTATCTCGTATCGACTTGATCGTTCCACAGAATCAGGAAGAGACGCTTATCCCGGAAATAGCATCCCAGATGCCGGAGGGCGTGAGTATTGTTCGTTCGGATTCGAGATCTGAAACCGTCTCACAGATGACCCGGGCATTTGAATTTAACCTGCAGGCGCTGAGTATGCTGGCTTTGCTGGTTGGCATGTTCCTGATCTATAATACCATGACCTTTTCGGTTGTACAGCGCCGCCAACTTATTGGCCGTCTTCGTGCGCTGGGCGTTACCAAAAAAGAGATTCTCACCTTTATCCTTAAAGAGGCAGCATTAATTGGTTTTCTTGGGACGCTGATCGGCATTATAGCGGGTTTCTTTTTGGCACAAGTACTGCTAAAGTTAGTTACGCAGTCGATTAATGATCTTTATTTTGTTCTGTCGGTTCAAGAGCTATCTATTGGTTTTTTCTCTCTGGCCAAGGCAACGGTGTTAGGTATTGTCGCTACATTGGCTGCTTCATTCTGGCCGGCTCGCGAAGCATCGCAGGCAAAAGTCTCGACGGTACTTCGCCGGTCCTCGGGCGAATCAAAACTTACGGATCGATTATGGTTTCTGGCCGGAGCAGGATTTTGTGCCGGGCTTTTGGGCGTAGCTATGTTGCTGGTTCCTAATGGAGGAATTGCCGCAGGTTACACCTCGTTGCTTTTTATGATTGTCGGTTTTTCATTGATGATTCCACTGCTGGTTGTGTGGTTGGCGCAGTTATTTCGGCCGATGATGGGTAAGGTGAATGGATTAATCGGTAAGATGTCGGTCCGGGGTATTGTAACTGAATTGAGTCGGACGTCGGTGGCCATCGCGGCGTTGGTTGTCGCTGTGGCATCCACGGTAGGTGTCGGCGTTATGGTCGACAGTTTTCGAACGACCGTAGTGTCTTGGCTGGAGGCCCAACTCCAGGCTGATGTGTATATACAGCCGCCGAGTTCGGTAGCTCGAAAAACGGACTCAGAACTGGATCCTAAGCTGGTTGATCTGCTTAAAAAGACAGAAGGAGTTGCCCAATCTCATACTGTTCGTAGCGTAGATGTGCGCACTAATAATGGGACGGATAATTTAGTGGCCATTGATCAGGGGATTGAGGCTCAAAATAACTATCAGATGAAAAGTCAGGCCGGTAATTTTTGGCAACGCTATAACCACGAAGATATCGTAATGGTTTCGGAAGCATATGCATATCACAATGAGGTATTGATGGGTGACTCCATTTTCATACAAACCGATCGTGGTAAAGTCAGCTACCAGGTGCAAGCTATCAACTTTGATTACGCTTCGGATAGAGGCACGATTACCATTAATCGGGCTGTCTACAACCAATATTTTGATGACAATGCCATTTCGGGGTTGGCGCTCTATGCTGCGGAGAATGTAAACGTAGATCAGCTTGTGGAGCAACTCCGGGAGCGTGCGGCCGGTATGCAAGACGTTTTTATCCGATCTAATCGCGGACTCCGGGAAGCATCTATTGAAATTTTTGATCGCACTTTCACCGTTACTATTGTACTGCGCATGCTTGCAGTATTAGTGGCGTTTATTGGGATTTTAAGTGCCTTGATGGCTTTGCAGTTGGAACGTGCTCGTGAGCATGCAGTGCTTCGAGCTAATGGTATGACGCCGGGTCAGTTATGGAATTATGTGATCACTCAGACCGGGGTTATGGGGGCAATAGCGGGGTTGTTGGCGCTGCCATTGGGGATTCTGATGGCCTACATTCTTGTATATGTGATTAACCTGCGATCTTTTGGATGGACGCTACAGTTCGTGATTGATTATCAGTTGCTTCTACAGGCTGTTGGACTGTCAATTGTTGCCGCACTGTTGGCGGGAATTTATCCATCATTTAAAATGGCCAAAGCCAATCCTGCTGATGCACTACGAAACGAATAAGAAGAGGAGATGATGAAAACATCCTATTGGTATATCGCTGCAATTGCATTAATCATTGGTGTGGGCGGGGGAATATGGTATATGGTTGAAGATAATCCCCCAATTGAGGGATCGGTTTCGGTAGCCGAGGCGATGGGAGGAGGTGATCAGGAGGGATATCTGCGGGCTACTGGGCCGCGCGAATTTGTGTTTCCCGATGATCACGGTCCGCACCCGGGATTTAAAACCGAGTGGTGGTACTATACTGGGAATCTTTTTACCGATGACGGACGCCAGTTCGGTTATCAGTTCACCATTTTTAGAAACCAGTTGACACCGCCCTCCGAAGACCATGACAGCCTGAATGCACAGTCTAACTGGAATACCAATCAGCTGTACCTGGGTCATTTTGCTATTTCAGACGTATCTGAAGAAGAACATGTTTTTGAAGAGCGATATAGTCGCGGGGCAGCAGGTCTTGCCGGGGCTCAGGTAGAACCGTATCGCATTTGGCTGGAGGATTGGGAGATTAAACGAATTAATGCTGGAAGTGGCCGTGACAAAAATTTTCCGGTTGAAATAAAAGCTAAGATGGAGGACGGCACAGCCATCAATCTGAATATCAACCCGGCCAAGCCACTGGTGCTGCAAGGCGAGCAGGGATATGATAAAAAAGGGACCGAAGAAGGCAACGCCTCCTATTATCTGTCGTTTACGCGTATGCAAACCGACGGAATGATCACCAAAGGTGGCGAGCAATTCAAGGTTTCGGGGTCGAGCTGGATGGATCACGAGTGGAGCACTTCGGCTTTGGATGAAGGGCAAGAAGGCTGGGACTGGTTCTCCATTCAGCTCTCCAACGGCTACGACCTGATGTATTATCAGCTGCGAAATAAGGATGGCTCTGTCAGTCAATTTACGACTGGTGCTTTAATTGATCCGCAGGGGGAGAAAGTATTGTTGGAACCCGGAGATGTAACTATCGAAGTACTGGATCAATGGAAAAGTCCGCATACGAACTCTGAATATCCTTCGGAGTGGAGAGTGCATATTCCTAAATCAGATTTAACCCTTGATTTGGCTACTTTATTTGATGATCAGGAGATGGCGGTATCGGTGCAGTATTATGAGGGTGCCCTGTCTGTTTCAGGCAGCATGAACGGAGAACAAATCAGTGGTAATGGCTTCATCGAGATGACCGGCTATGAAACCGACTAAGCCTTTGGGAAGGAGTGGGTTAAATTGTTTACTGGCAAGTGCTGCAACAAGCGGCCGGCTCCGAATCAATAGGGTCGGGACGATCACTATTTGAAGGACTCCAAAAGCTATTATCGGAATACTTGTTTTGAATCCGCATTGCATTTGCAATGGCGATAAGAGCGACTCCCACATCGGCAAAAATAGCCTCCCACATCGTGGCTATGCCCAAAGAGGCCAGTATCATTACGAATATTTTAATTCCAAGTGCAAAGCCAATATTCTGCCAAACTACGCGATGCGTGAAATGAGCGATGTTGATGGCAATGGGAATCTTTGAAGGTTGATCCGTTTGAATGACCACATCGGCGGTCTCAATGGTCGCATCCGAGCCGATACCGCCCATGGCAATGCCCACATCAGCCAGTGTAATTACCGGCGCGTCGTTAACGCCGTCCCCAACAAAGCCCACCGTTTTATTGGGACCTAAGGCCCGTTCAACGTGGGCATATTTATC
Organism: Fodinibius sp. SL11; assembly: GCF_052060035.1. Taxonomy (NCBI): domain Bacteria; kingdom Pseudomonadati; phylum Balneolota; class Balneolia; order Balneolales; family Balneolaceae; genus Fodinibius; species Fodinibius sp. SL11. The sequence goes on from NZ_JBPOEA010000001.1 coordinate 178,136, forward strand.
ATCCGGGAGCAAGTCTCCATAGGCATTATCTATTCCCAATTCTCGAGCTATATGATCAACTATCTGTTGGTTATCTCCCGAAAGCATGATGATATGAGAAACCCCGAGCTTGTGAAGCGCTTCAATAGCTTGCTTGCTATCCTCTTTAATCTGATCTGCAATACTTATGGTTCCGATATACCTGCCATCTTCTGCTACATGTACGTAGGTATAAGCATCATCCCAGCTATTCGCAGTAAGGGGAATACCAAACTCTTTCAGCAGTTCCCGGTTTCCAACGACTACATTTTTCTGATTGATGATTCCCTGCAACCCTTTGCCGGAAATTTCTTGCTGATTTTCAACGGTATAAAGGGATTGACCATTCGTGTGATTGAGAATGGCTTTGGCAATGGGATGCGTAGATTGTTTTTCCAATGAAGCCGCCAGCTTAATTAATTCCTCTTTGTCGTAACCATTCACCGGATATACTTGCTCCACTTCAAAAGACGCTTCAGTCAGGGTTCCTGTCTTATCCATAAACAACGTCTTCATTTTGCGCAGCTGATCTAAGAAGTCGGATCCCTTAAAGAGAATGCCATTGCGGGAAGCTGCCCCTATGCCGCCGAAATAGCCAAGAGGGATGGAAATGACTAAACCACACGGACAGGAAACTACCAGAAAGATAAGTGCACGGTAAAACCAATCCTGAAAGACATAATTTTCAACGATTAAATAAGGTAGAAAAGTAAGTGCTGCCGCTGACCAAACAACGAAAGGAGTGTAAGTCCTGGCGAATTTGGTAATAAATCGCTGGGTGGGCGCTTTCCGTTTAGCAGCTTTTTGTACCATGGCAAGGATGTTTGCCAGTTTGGTATCCTCATAGCCACCGGTCACCTCAACCCGTATAGGTGTTTCCCGGTTAATGGAGCCGGCCCATACTTCTTCTCCGGCTTCTTTGCTCATCGGCTTGGATTCGCCCGTCAGAGCTGCTGTATTCAGGGAGGCTTTTTGTGTTATCAGTTTTCCATCTAGCGGGACCTTTTCACCGGGTTTAACTTGAATAATTTCACCGCTCTTGACAGTTGCAGGATGAACTTCTTTTGTGCTGCCATTTCGTTCTACAGTGGCAATATTCGGTTGTTGGTCTACAAGTGACTTGATAGATCTTCGAGCACGATGGACCGCATTGCCCTGGGCATATTCGCCGATCATATAAAAGAGCATTACAGCAACTCCTTCGGCGTATTCCCCAATGGCAAAAGCCCCTGCCGTTGCAATTCCCATCAGCAGAAACTCGCTAAAAATAGTGCCATTTTTTATTGAGTTATATGCTTTGATCCATACCGGGCCGCCGACTGAAAGGTACGAAAACCCATACAGTGGCAAGTACACATACGCTTGGCCTGAAAACGAGATTGCATGTTCAACAATCAAGGCTGCTGCTAAGAACAGCGAACTGACAACGGCTTCTTTATATTTTTTTAGGAAAAGCATTATGGTTATAACTTATCGATATTCTTTCTAAAGTTTTGGTATTAAATATTTTTTTTGACCTTAAGATAACTGCCGTTTCTTACTGTTCTCGCATTTTTATGTAAATTTTGTGCAGAATTTTGCGGAAATGAGTTCGCCCAGAAGGTTTTTTCTGTAAAGTATTCATCAGATTCAATAGTGGATGGAATAAAGTTAGATCATTGTTAGCAGCAATGATTTTCATCCTTTTGAACAGGTGGACATAGAATATCCCCATAAGAGCAAAATACGCAACAATCTCCTTTATTGGGTTTTAGTACCTTTTTGCAATTCGGGCATTCCCAAAAATACTGGCAGGAGTCGGTCGGCATAGTCTCTGTAGACTCATGTCCACATTTTGGACAAGTGATTGTTGATTGAAGTTTAATTTTTCGGTCAGCGTTATTCATTTTCTAAGTTGCTTTCCGGTTTCATTCTTTCCTTCTAACGCTTCAAGAATAGGGCAATCTCCAATAGGCCTATCTTCAGAACAGGAATCAATGAGATTGGTCAATGTTTCTTTGATACCTACTAGATCATCAATTTTTTCTGAGACATCTTGATGTTTTTGTTGGGCCTCTTTCTTGATTTTCGAGCAAGCGGTATTCTCATCTAGCCGCAACTCCAACAGTTCTTTGATTTCAGTTAAAGTAAATCCAAGTTGCTGGGCACGTTTGATAAATGTAATCTGATCAATATGACGCTGGGTAAAAATGCGATAGCCTGACCGGCGCCGATCAGGTTTGGGAATAAGTTCGCGCTGTTCGTAGTAGCGGACCGTTTCTTTGTTGACATCGACTCTTTTTGCCACTTCACCAATTTTGTAAGTGGTGATCCCCTCATATTTTTCCTCCATATCTTTTATCATAACAGATGGATTGTTTAATCCGGGGATACATATTCCCGGATAGTAGTATTAACTTTTCTTGACCATGGTTTTTACCACAGCAACAGGTTGGGTTTTGGGTCCCCGAGCAGTCGCTTGGTGCTTCTTTGATTACGGTGACTTCGCAGCCACAATTCTTGTTGGGACACTGATAAACTTCTCCTTTTTTGAGTGGCATAACAATACCCTTTTTATTACAGAATGTAATTCACCTACAATAATATTAGCCCTGTACCATGGTCGAGAGTCAAATTAAATCTCAATTATTACTGGACGACCAATGAAGGGCAGTGATATTCCATTTTCCTTTTTCTTTCTTAAGGACGGCCAGTTCAAGGCTGTTCAGATCTAACTTTCTATCGCTGTAGGTACCCCAGGTATGTGTTTGAGTTGAAACCCAAGCAGTATTGCCCTTAATCGTTACATTTTGTGATTCAACTTCCCGTTTCATAGCACTCAGAAATTTCCCATCAGAATGAAAGTGGTGAGACAAATATTCCTCCTTTGTTTCGATATTCCCGCCTTCGAGGATTCGTACAGATTCTGATAGTAGGTTTTTGGCTGCCTGGCTGTCATTATCAATAATTGCCTGGTGGAACGCATCAAGTGCCTTGATTACATTCTTTTCTGAAGCAGAAGGCTGGCCTACAGATATAGAAGTTCCGATTATAAGTAGGAAAATTGCAGCTAATGATATTCGAGTAAACATAATGTTGTTTTAATGATTAATTGAGTTGGGTTAAGGTCATTCGATCAATAAGTATGCTTCCAGTTCCATTTAGTTTTAGCCCCACACTTCCCGTCTCGGGGGCATCCCCATGGCCATGGACTACCATCTCTTTGTTGATATAACCCCGGAAATGAGTGCCGTTTCCGACCGTGCGAACAAACAGCATTCCCGAAGCAGAATAAGATTCTTCGGCAAAGACTTCACGGTTGCCCTCGCTGACACGTCCTTGTGAAATAGTCCCGTCGGAAGAGAGCGTCACAAAATCATAGTTTTGAGCATCCTGCACATGGTTGACGAGAGAAATACTACCCTCAAAATCAGACAGGTCCAAGTAATAATCGACCTGCACGTCTTGGAATGAGTCCTTTCCTACAAAGAAATTCGTGGTAGAGTCAGCCGATATCCTAAGCAGGTGATTATTGCCGCTTTTGACAACCGTTGGCTGCAGTTTAGAAGCAGAACCTTCCAGCCAGCGGAAGCGGGAAAGCAACGTGCTCACGCCATTGGGACCGATCTCCCATGACCAGTTGCCATTATCACTGACCCTGAAGGTGGTATTTGCTTGTTGCAGACTATCCGTGGAAACGGAAATAGTGCTTTGCTGCTCTACCAGCTGTCCGGTACCCGCACCATAGCCAAAGACCATTTTGGCACCGTGGTCGCCGGTTTCATAGAGGAAGAACACTCCGGGCAGAGCGATCACAAACAGCCCAATTCGAATGGCCTGCTGATCCATTTTTTGATACCAGTGGAGTAGTATCCGCAACACAGCATAGATCCCAAAGAACCAGACGGTCCAAAGGGCCCAATCAGCATGTTCATTCAAAACCGATTGCGCTCCCGACGGCAAAAACACGCTGTCAGCCGCAAGGGTCCCTGTATAGTAGGCGGCTATACCTGATACTGCCCCAATTCCATAGAGGATGGTAGACTTTAGGTCATCCCACCAGTTATCGGGTAGAAAGAAGTTTAACAAGTCCATCAACACTGCCAGTAGAATAATGGCTATTGGGAAATGAACAAGGATCGGGTGAATATTGGGAGCCCACTCTGGAATTAATTCCATAACAAGAGTTTCTATTAATTATAACAGTTGCGTATAAGCGAATGCGGATATTCCTAAAACATTAATGATAATAAATATGGAGACAGCAATTTTCTTGATTTTACCACCACTTTCCATGTCCATCATTTTCATTTCATGATCTTGCATATATTTTTTGTGTTGCCATACCAGCCATCCGGCTATAAATAGGAAAACAGCATTCATCCAGAAGGTGTAATCGATTTTAAACTGTGTGATCTCCGATACGATCCGCCGACTTTCCGGTACGATGTCCAGTAGTGAGAACAGCCCGTTCAGGATCAAGGCCGTAAGTACAATGCTGACAAACATGATTCCCGCAATATACAGGGCGACCCGCCAGCCGTAATATTTGGCATTGATATGTACCAGCGGGGGTACCATTAGATCGGAATAGATAAAGCCCATGATGCCGGCGAAGAGCACTCCGTTTTGATTGAGCACCGTCGCAAGTGGGATATTGCCCATTGAGCCAATGAAAGTAGCAGCTGCTACAAAAGGAGCAACAAGGGCATTCTCCAAGGTTACCAGCCAGCCGGGCAGGTGCTGGGCTTCGGTCAGAAACAGGCTCGCCCAGAACGACTCGGGAACCAGCACTGCCACAAATCCGGCAATGGTGAATCCGATCAGAATATCTTCCCAGGCCATCTTCCAGTCATTGACAAACTTGTGTCCGACCAGCTGCCATCCTTCTTTACTGGTGATGCGTTCTTTCCAGTCGAAATCCTCAGTCAGTCCGTCGTCATCCTGTTCTACTTTTTCGCGGGCCGCCTGCAGCCAGCTTTCGGGATAGGTCCATTTGATAAGCAGGCTACTGATAGCAATGAGTACCAGTCCGCCAATAAGTTCAGCCGCCAGGAACTGCCAGCCCAGAAAAATGAGGACCAGAATGCCCAATTCAATGACAAGGTTGGTGGAGGCAAACATGAAGGCTACGGCAGCTATAAAGTGCGCTCCTTTTTTGACCAGCGATCGCGCGGCGGCCAGGGCGGCAAAAGAGCAGGAGGAAGAAGCGGCGCCAAAGAAGGTAGACAGCGAAATGCTTTTCAGATTAGCATCGCCCATGTATTTGGTAAGTTCTTTCTTGGGGACGAAGGCTTGGATCATCCCGCTGACAAAATAGCCAAGTATAAATGCCCAGCCGGACTTCCAGAAGAACCCGAGGGCCGTTTTTGCTGATTCACCATATAGGTTTAAAAAATCCATAAGCAATGATGGTTGCAAAATAGTTGCTTTCAAAAAACAATACACCAAGTCGTTTAAACCGGGCGCAGGATATTTGTTTGTAATGGGATTTTAAAGAAATTGACTACGTTGATGTTTATAAATGATTCTGTCAGTTATAGTTATTTAAGTAATTCTCTTTTTCTCTTATTAAATTCTTCTTCATCGATTTCTCCACTGGCATATTGGCGTTTAAGTATCTCCATGGGGGTTTCTTTGCTTTTGCTGTTTTGATTTACATTCATGAGAGATCGAACAGCAAATACAACCAGCGCTATTATTAAAAACCACCATACAAACATCATCCAACCGCCTCCGAATAAACTAAAATCATGCATAATTCAATTTCAGAAATTTAATTTTTGTTGATTCAATAAACCTGTACTAACTATTAAAACCACATGCGGACGCCGCCGACCATACTCAGCTTGCTTAGGTGGCCGCCCTCGGCGCGGGCCATGTCGGCGGTTTCTCCCAGCTTGCGCTCCCAGTTGATGCCGACGTAGGGCGCAAATTCTCGTGCGAATTCATAGCGAAGCCGGAAGCCGAGTCCGATGTTGTTGAAGCCAGCCCCAACGCCCCATTCAGGTACATCCTGAAGGGCAAGGCTGGTTTCAAATACCGGCTGGCCAATCAATCGTTGTGTAAACAAAAGATCATATTCGGCTTCCAGGGAGGCAGAAATATCGCCGTTTTCGCTGATGAACATACCGCCGTCTACATGGAAGAAGTAGGGGGCCATGCCCTGCAGGCCAATTACCGCAAAGCCTCTCGACTTGTTGCCTCCGCCTTCATAGGCCAAATCATATCTGATACCGCCCTGAATGTCAAAGTACGGCCCAATGGCTCGGCTATACAAGCCCTGGAATTCCATTTCGGCTTCCCGTTCGGTGGTTAGCGCTTCCCCGCGGGATTTGAACCAGAACTTATTTAGGTCTTTGCCCACGTAGCCCTGCACCTCCCACATCAGGGGATTAACACCGCTGACACTGCGGTATTCCAGCTTTTCAGCAATCAGGTAAACCTGTGTTTGATTATCCATCATCAAATCATTGCTGAACTCAGGTGCTTTTTGAGCAAAGGCTGAGCTGCTGGCGATTACAATGATAACGATAGCAGTAAGAATGAATATTGACGCGCGTTTAATCATGGTCATGATGTTGCAATTTTGTATGTCAGATAGAATTCGTTCGTAAAGGTTCGCTGGATCTACTTACGAATAGTCCTGTCCGTAAATGCTTCCATTTTTATCGGCTACTTGGACCACACGGAACATACCACGCTCCATGTGATACAGGATGTGGCAGTGGAACGCCCAGCGCCCTTTGTCTCGCGGCGTAATGAGCGCTGAAATGCGTTGAGCGGGTTGTACCAATAGGGTATGTTGACGAGGATTGTATTGCCCGTTGCCGTTTTCCAGCTCCATCCACATGCCGTGCAGATGAATCGGGTGCTCCATCATGGTATCGTTGACCAGCGTTAGCCGAAGCCGTTCGTTGTGTTTAAATTCGATAGGGCCATCCACTTGGTGGAACTGCTTGCCGTCAAACGACCACATGTAGCGCTCCATGTTACCGGTCAGGTGTAGTTCTACGTCTCGCTGGGCATTGCGTTTATCCCTGTTAGGACGCAGGCTTTTTAGATCATTATATACCAGTACTTTTCGCCCGTCGTTACCGAGGCCGATGCCCGGTTCATCGAGCCGGTCAAACTGATTCTGTGCAATAGCAGCCGCGCCCGGTCCGTGCTTGTTGGGACCATGCTTGACGGGGGATTGGGGGTCTTTGGACATCTCCATGTTGCCATAATCCATATCTCCGTGATTCATATCCCTATCATCCATTCCTTCCATATTGTCGCCTTCTATCTCCATGTCGCCCATCGACATCATCATGCCCATATCTTTCATGTCGCGCTTGGGGCGGGGGCGGAGGTCTGGGACTGGTGCCTCTATGTCTTCACGAGGCGCCAGTGTTCCACGGGCGTAGCCACTGCGGTCCAGGGATTCGGCAAATATGGTATAAGGCTTTTCTTCTTTGGGTTCAACGACAACATCATAGGTTTCGGCAATGCCGATGCGGAACTCGTCAATGGGCACTGGCTCTACATTCTGGCCATCGGCTGCTACTACGGTCATCTCCAGGCCGGGAATACGAACATCAAAGGCCGTAGTACCGGCTGAAGCGTTAATAAATCGTAGTCGTACTTTTTCGCCTTTCTTGAACAAGGCATTCCAGTTGGAGTTAGGGCCGTGGCCGTTCATCAGGTAGGTATAGGTGGCACCAGTGACATCCAGCAGGTCGGTAGCACTCATGCGCATATTTCCAAACATGGCATAGTCTTTAATGGTGTCGCCGAGACCGTTCTTTTTGACATCACTGATAAATTCTCCAAGATCTCGTTTCTGGTAATTGTAATAGCCCTCCATTTTGATGTTGTTCGCCAACACGTCATGCGGATCTTCGAAGGTCCAGTCGGAGAGCACAATCGGATAGTCGCGATCATATTCAACAGGATCCTCATCGGCGGGATCAATGACCAATGGCCCGTAATGCCCCAGCTGTTCCTGCAGGCCGGAGTGGCTGTGATACCAGTATGTGCCGCTTTGCCGCACCGGATAGCGATATTCAAAGGTCTCACCGGGGGCAATGCCGTCAAAACTAACGCCGGGTACCCCATCCATCTGGAAAGGCAATAGGATCCCGTGCCAGTGGATGGAAGTCGTATCATCCAGTTCGTTGGTTACTCGAAGCATTACGTCTTGTCCTTCTTGCAGGCGGATTAAGGGCCCCGGCACCGAACCGTTTATACCTATGGCTTCGCCCCGCTTACCGTCAATCTTGTGAGGCATTTTACCGATGGTCAAATCAATGACATTGTCGGGGCCCTTGGGAGTTAACACTTCCCACTTCTCGCTGCCGAAGCCCGCTAACGCGTAACCCGGCAATACCGCACTTGCCCCGGCAAAAGCTGCCAGGGAGCCAGCATATCGGAGAAAGGTGCGGCGATCCATACCATTATTGTTATCGTCACTCATAAATCAGCCTAACTTATTGTTTTTAATTAGCTAAAGCGTCGGTTTCCAAATATCGAACCGAAACATACGAACCGAACCTTAAATTAAGCTTAAAACATTATTGGTCAGTGTCTTTTATCTTAGAGGTGTTATTTCATTAAATAGAATTACAGTTTTATGTGGATATTATTAGTTGAAGATGAAAAACAGCTGGCTAACAATTTGAAGAGGGGACTGGAAGAAGAAGGTCACGTGGTGGAAGTGATGCACGACGGAGAGGAAGCTGAGCTACAGGGACTGGTGAATGATTACGACATGGTTATCCTGGACTGGCGGCTGCCTAACCGTGATGGCAAGCAAATTTTGGAGCACTGGCGTGCAGAAGACCGATCTTTTCCTGTTCTTATGCTAACAGCACTGGGAGATTTGGATCACAAGGTTGCTGGTTTGGATGCCGGGGCCGATGATTATATGGGTAAGCCATTTTCTTTTGAAGAGCTCCTGGCTCGCGTTCGAGCATTAGGACGGCGATCCTCGGAGATACAGAATAATGAAGTGGTTTTGGTGGGGCCTATTGAATTGGATTCGCGCAAACACTGGGTAAAAGTTTGTGGCATTAAGCGTTCGTTGCGGCCCAAAGAGTTTATCCTCTTAGAACTTTTGCTCAATGAACCGGAGACCGTCTTTTCCAAAACACAGATTGCCGAGCGGGTCTGGGGATCGGCCTATTACGTCAGTGACAACACGATTGAAGCTACGATCTCTACGCTACGACAAAAGCTGGCGGAATCATTTGAAGAGTGTAAGGAGACATTCTTGGAGGATAATTCAAAGGTCATTGAAACCATCCGAGGAGCAGGTTATCGCCTTAATAGCAATTTAACACAGACGGAAGAATAACATAGTGGCACATTTTACCTCATTTTTTGACCGACTTTCAATTTCCAAAAAGTTGGCATTTTGGTATGGGCTTAGCCTTTTCGTGATGCTTAGCCTATTTGGCTATTTCCTGTACGAGACATTTCATAATTCCATTCACCACAACTATGACCGGCATCTCCGGTTTGAGGCGGAACAGTTGATTCCTTATATCCAAACCGAAGATTCGCTCTCCATAGATCTTACAGGGTATAGCAGAAATGCCGCACTTGAAAGTGGGGTTGAATACGGCACATATGTTCGACTGTATAACCAACATGATAGCCTGATTTATAAGAGCCCCAATTTTTCAAATGTATCACAGACTTTGAATACAGATATTCCCGATATGCCCGAGGAATATTCGTTCAGCAGCCAGTGGCAGGAACTTCCAGCACGGACACTGTTTTACCCTATTAACAATAGTGAAGGCGAATTCTGCGGGTGGCTTGAAGTCACTGGTTTTGAATGGACCCTGCATGAGGAGCTAAGTCGGTTTAGGCAATATCTTCTTGTCTTGATTGCCATAAGTGTGGCATTTTCCATCCTTGGGGGATACTGGTTGTCACGTAGAGCACTTCAACCGGTAGCGTCTATCAATGATGCGGCCAAATCAATCACAGCTACCGATTTGGATAAACGCATTCCGGTCAATTACCAAGTAAAAGATGAGTTGACCGACTTGGCCGAGACATTCAATATGATGTTGAATCGGCTGCAAAAAGGTTTCGAACGAGAGAAACGCTTTACCTCCGATGCGGCTCATGAGCTCATGACGCCACTGTCATCAATGCGCAGTGATGCCGAGATTATGCTCCGTAAACCACGATCCAAAGAGGAGTACCAGGAAACAATAGAGCGAATGCTCACCGAAGTTCGAAAGATGAGCGAAATGATACATCTGTTGCTGCAACTTTCACGGGTAGAATCGGTACACCGCTCGAAGCCGGAGAACGTTAGCATCAGCCGCATTGCAGAAGTAGTGACCGATCAACACCAGGAAAGTGCTCAGGCAAAGAATATTAGTATTCAAACACAAATTGATCCTGACCTGCAAGTTATGGCGCATGGAGCTTATATAGAAGAAGTCATCAACAATCTTCTGGACAATGCTGTGAAGTACACGCCCAAAGGCGGAAAGGTGAAGCTGCAATTGCAACGCAGCAGCGGCAAGGCGGTCATTCACCTGAGTGATACCGGAATCGGTTTTGATGAAGAGACCAAACAGCATCTGTTTGAACGGTTTTACCGGGCCAATGAGTCAGTAGTGCAAGAGCAAACCGGGAGTGGCTTAGGGCTGCCACTCGTAAAAGCCATTATCGAACTATATGGTGGAAAGATTCGAGCTTATAGTGAAGGAGAGGGGAAAGGAAGTACATTCGTGGTTGAGTTGCCGCTGGCAGATGGAAAGGAAATTTAATGCGGTTTGCTCGCTTCGATTTTTTTGAAGATGCCCTTCGCAGTTAAATCCTGAACCTTTTCAATATTCCAACCGGCCTTTTCAACATTTTCTACCGTATTACGGGCAATATGAACGCCACTCAGGTAGTGGATGGGAGTATCCAGTTTTTCCATTAGACTGGCAAGAAAGGTGTGTTCTGCCCGCATGTGCTCCAGCAGATGCAACCGGCCGCCGGGCTTGGTGACTCGTAAGGCTTCCTGTAGGCCACGCACCGGATCCGGCACCGAGCAAAACACAAAGGTGGCAACCACCTCCTCAAAATGATTGTCGGGAAACTCCATGTCTTGGGCATCCATTTCGCGGAGGGTTACTGAATCGCCCATCGATTTCGGCAGCAACTTATTGGCTAGCTTCAGCATGCCTGGGGAAAGGTCTATCCCCGTTAGTTGAATATTCTCAGGATAGTACGAAATATTTTTCCCGGTGCCCACTCCAATTTCCAGTACTTTTGGACCGTGGATTTTCTGCCAGAGTTTTTGTCGCCATTTTTTATACCAAAGCTGTTCTACCGGCCACTCCATCAAGTCATAGATGGTCGATACAGTGTTATATCGTTTGCGGGTAAATTCCGTCTGTCCGTTTTTCAGCTCCTTCATAAGCGTGTGCAAATAGTGGTGAAAAAAGACTGACAAATAATTAGGTATTAGTGATTTCCTCCGCCCATGCCATGACCGCGGCCATTTCCGCGTCCGCCTTCTTCCCAATAATCACAGGTTCCATTTTGGTTAGCATCAGTAAAGCCAGGCCCATGCCAGGTGGAACTGCCGTCTTGGGCATAATCACAAATACCGTCTCCGTTTTGATCTACGAAGTTATGACCAGGCCCACTGTGAGTATTTCTTTCAAAATAGTCATTGATTTGGTTGCTGTTTTCATCATGAAATCTCATGCCTTCATGACGTTGATGCATAGCATGGGAGGTATCCCAGTAATCACAGATACCATTACTATTCTGATCTACAAACCCCGGTCCGTGCCAGGTTGGGCTCCCATTTTGGGCATAGTCGCAGATACCGTCACCATCCTGATCTATGAAATCATGACCGCGCTCCCCGAAGTGTTGATCTTTCATCAACTGAGCATCATTACTATTTGAGGTAGCAATCGAACCTGCTTCATGGGTGGACTGTTCCACATAGTCATTGATGTTATTACTGTTTACATCTACGTACATGGGATAGACGGCGTCATCTTCTTGCTGGCTGTTGGTGCTGCCACAACTGCTAAGCAGTAATATGACCGCTATGTATACTAGATAACTTATCAGGCTTCTCATCTTGATCCTCTCGTTAGTATTGTTGAATATTTAATAATACATATATTAAAATACGGTTGTCTTACTAAGCACGCGCAGAAGATTTATCGCCTTACTTTGTCATGAAAATACCTACAACAAAACTCACGCAACTGTCGAGTTACTCATCTGTTGTTTGTTGAAGTTCTGACGCGGTCCAGGGGCGGGTGCGCTTTCTATATTTTTTGGAGACTTTGATAACCTCATCTTGGCTGATCTCAGGTAAATCTTCCTGATTTTGGGCACGTAAATAGTTAAGTATGGAGGCAATTTCCGCAGCACTCAGACGGGCTTTGAATGAGGGCATAATGCCTTGATACGTTTGTCCCTGAACGTCAATCTCACCCTGCAGACCATGAAGTAAAATACGGATGGGAACAGATTTGTCGCCGCTGACCCATTCTGAATTGACCAGTGGTGGAAAAACGCCTGATACCCCTTCGCCGTTACTTCCATGGCAGGAGGCGCAGTTTTGAGAATACAGGTTTTCACCATTCAATAACGCCGGATCCCCCTCTTCGTTAAAAGGTACTTCGCTTGGTTCATCGAGGCCGGGAATCATTTTTCTCATATTGCCATATTCTTCGGAGAGACGACGGTTCATTTGGGCCATATTTTGCTGCCCCATCCGCTGGTGCAGCCGCGCCATCTGATCATGCATGCCCATCATCTGGCTATACCACTCACCGGTCATATGACCCTGCATGTGCATCCCCATGCCTTCAGCCATCATATTATCACCCTGCATATGACGCCCCATGTTGCCAGCCATCATTTGGCGGTGGCTGACATCCATGTCGCTGTGCATCTTCTGCATCTGGCGGTAAAGTGATTGTAAGTCCGAAGGAAGTGTGTCCGTTGCGCCTTCGTAGTTTGCCACTAGCATTTTGTAATTAGATTGCAAAGAATCATAGGCGACTTGTAGTTGCTCTCGTTGCTCTTCACTCATGTAGTTTGAGCGTCCCATTTGACAGGAGGATAGAAAAACGAAGAGCCCAATTATAACCAGATAAAATCCAATGCCTTTTTTATTCATATCAACTCTCTTTTATAGTTAAAATTAACTTATCACAAAATTTATTAGTTGGGATTCATAGCCATCCACTTCGAAGTCCTGCTTTTTTCAACCCCTTTACAATATGACTGGAGCTTCGAATAAGCTTCCAGATCAATTCCGACCGATAGTTCTCTATCATCAAGATAACAGGACCAAGGTTGATACCATAATGATAGGAAGACGTCCACCCATTACTGGTATTTTTCCCATTTGGATAACTCAGGTTAAAACTGCATCTGAGACAATATTTTCCTGTGATCTGAGGATATACGTCTTGGAAATTTTGGATAGTTGGCAAGACAATTTCAGGGGCGAAGGGGAGTGATGTGAGGACAGCCCACGGGGCAACCGTGCCATCATCGGGGCCGTAGGGTGCGCCACGGGCGATATAGCCAAAGAAGGAGCGTTCAATGCCGTTAACTTTTTTGGTACTCCAACCCGGACCATCACTGGCTGTTATTCCCCAGAAATTTTTCCCATAGCCTTTAAAATCCAATGGATTTCGTATGGCGTATTCTTGCTGGATATAGGTAGCACGACGGCTGTTCTCAAAATAGTCGATTCCTTTTTCCCGCATAAAATCGTCCTGGATTCCACGAAAATCGATCCAGATGTGGGAGTATTGGTGGATAAACAGCGGTCCGCCATAGATGAATTCATAGCCATATATCTTTTTCCATTCATAGGTAGATGTCCAGGCTTTGTAGCTTTCCTTTGATAATGGTTGAGACGGAGAGCCGAGGGCGAGGAAGTACAGGAGCCCGGCCTCGTCATAGCCTTCCCACCGATAGGGCAGAAAGCCGTCCTTCGGTGTCCACCCGTGGGTGATTGTGGCCTTACCGTTGCAAGCCCATTTCCAATTGACGCGGCGATAAATGTCATCGGCCAGGGTACGTATTTCCTGTTCCTGTTTGGTATCGCGGTCAAAAAAAGCGGCAGCCAGTAGCATGCCAGCCAGCAGAATACCGGTATCGATCGTCGACAATTCGCACTTACCAGCACGTTTCCCAGTCTTCATATCCAGAAAATGATAATAGAAACCTTTGTGTCCAGTAGCACTTGGAGCGGGACTTTGCTCGCTGGTCCAAAAGAAGCGCAGGGTGGATAAGGTACGTTGAATTGCTTCCCTTCGTGATATCCAGTCGCGTTCAACGCCTACCACATAGGCTCCTAGTGAAAAACCGACCGACGCTATACTGGCAGGCGCGCCCAACTGTGAATTGTCTGCTACCAGCCCGTTATTCGGATTGGTTTCATGCAAGAAATAATCGAAAGCGTGGCGTTGCAACCTATCCAGTCTTTCACTATCAAAGTCGGAAGGTGGTTCGTGTTCTGTTGGTATCTTATCGAATCGAATATTTTCTGATTTTTTTGGAAGCTGGCGAAATGCTTCTTCTGTTATCCTTTGGGTAGAAATACCATCATAGAGTTTATCCTCTATAGCCTTAATTACCTGGTCAATCACTTTGGAATCAGCACCGGTAGCAACCAGCATACGGCGAAGCTTAGCCTCATTGAAAGGCTCTTGTTCTCCGGATGCTTTTGTGACATTTATTGTTGCCATTCCTGCATAGTTGATTGATAACCTTTCAGACAGGCCTGATAGCTAGCTGTTTTGGTTCAAAATCTTTTTCCGCTCTTCAAATTCTTCCCGTTCAATTTCGCCGTGTGCGAACCTCTTTTTTAAGATTTCCATGGCATCCTCTTCCAGTTCTTTTTTGGGACGATAGGGGATGACATTGAAAACAACCAGCAGGATAATGCCAACCACAATGAGCCACCATATCCAATGCATGCCTATAAAGTGATGATCGTAAAACATAATCCTGATATTTTAGTTTACAGCTGGTAAATACATCAATAACTGTATTTAAGTCATATTTAAGATAGGAAGAGGTGCCTTAAAACAACCTTAAAATAGCTGATAAAATCAGCCTGTTCTGTAATTAATCGATTGTTTGAATAGGTTGGCGATATATTGCAACCCATTTCATGATGGGTTACTTTCCACCTGTTCATCTGCACCCAATCCAATATTGTATATAGTTGCTATCAAAGCACCGACCAGCCAACCCAGAATAAAGGTTTGTATGAGGCCCAAGAATGCATCCAATGGCGGGACACTCATGCGAATTATGGGTTCTACATCCAGCCCATGCAAAAGGCTGTTAAAGAAAAAGATAGTCGCCTCTCTTCCCACCGAAACCATCAGGATAATACAGCCGATATATAGAACAGTGCCGGTAGCACCAACGGCCAGTCCCATTTTTTTGATGTTTAGCGTTTTCATAGTGACCTCCGAATTTAATGTTGATGATCCTGATGTTTGGATCTTTTTTGGTGGTGACCAATCATCAGGATGTGGCAGGCAAACATCGCCACGACAAATAGAAAGATGATTATATTATTGCTCAGCCCCAGCGTTGGGGCGAAAAACAGAAGCAGAAGTGGAACACCACATCCAATAATCATCCAAAGGGTATGCTTGCTCATTTTTATATGATATGGTTAGTTGTTGGTAAGGGAACTTTTGAGCCTGTTGAACTCTTCTTTTGATATTTCACCGGTTTGAAATCGTCTACGGTGAACTTCGACGGCTGCATTTCTGGTTTCAAGCCGGTGCTTGTCGCAAAGAGCAAGATACCAGATCAGAAGAAAGACCCCAGCAAGAAATAACCACAGTACCGGGGCCCAATGAGTATTTAGAGCGTTTAGCCAATCTATGATCAGTTGTGATGTTATTGATGGTTACTGCCTTTCATGCCATCTTTTTTGTTCATCATTCCCTGGCCATTCATCATGTTACCCTGCATCATTTGCATGCACATCATCTGCATTTTCATCATGGATGAATCACCCATCATCTCCATCATTTTAGAGTGATTCATATTGCCGTTCATCATAGACTGCATCATATCCATGTGTTGTTGCATGCGCTTCTTCATTTGAGGGTCATTCATCATCTTTTGCATATTGCCCATCATCATGGTACTGTCCATCTTCATCGAACCCATCATCTGCTGCATCATTTGTTGGCGCATCTGGGGATTCTGGGCCATGTGTTCCATCATCATGGCGCGCATGGTGGAGTCTTGCATCATCTCCATCATTTGTTGCCTTTTTTGTGTCATGTCTCCCTGCTTCTGCTGGGTCATACCCATAGTTGTAAAGAGTAGCATGAAGGATAGAATCATTGTTAAGCGTTCCATAGTAGTCACCTTTTATTTGGATTAAATTCCAGTTTAATTTCTTGTTATAGGTTGTTTATTACCTTTTTTAATCTCTTTCGGACCTCGTCAGCAATAGGCTGAAGCCGGTCATTGGATACGGCCTGCATCGAAGCCACCGGGTTTACGGCCGAAACTTCTACCATGCCATCTTCATTTTCTTCTACAATGACGTTACAGGGTAGCATCACACCAATTTTGTCTTCCGCCTGCAGCGCCTTGTGGGCAAAGTTTGGATTACAGGCTCCCAAGATTTTATACTTTTTAAAATCTACATCCAGCTTCTTTTTCAGCGTCTCCTTGACGTCGATTTCCGTCAACACTCCAAAGCCCTCTTTTTCGAGTAGGCTGGTTACTTTTTCGATGGCCTGATCATAGGAAAGATCGACTTTCTGTGATGTGAAATATTCCATAGTGTTTTTGGTCTTTTAAGATTCAATAGGTTTTTGATGTTCTGCTGTAACATACAACAACCTCCCTTAAAGCAACCTTAAAGTGTGGAGTTTAATTAATTGAGTATTTCAGCCCCTTCTTTACCATCTCTTATTCGGTATACTTGTTCAATGGACGTGACAAAAATAATACCGTCACCTTTGCGTCCGGTTCGGCCGTTTTCTTGAATAATTTGAAGAATCGAGCTTATCTGTCCAGCTTTAGCTGCTATTTCAATTTTGACAACATGAGTATGCATGGCCGGAAAATTTAGAGAACCATGTTGTTTATCGGGGTCACTGTACCGACCTGTTCCTTCACCTTCGAAAACGGTCATGGAACTGTAGCCTTCATTTCTTAGTGAACAATAAACATCTTCTAAGAGCTTGGCTCGGATATAAGCTTTGATGAGTTTCATACAAACCTCTGCCTTAACTGGAGTTTAAATCTAATATAAAAAGTATTGCTTAAAATAAGCTTAAAAACTCTCCTATTTTTTGATAAGACGTAAAATTATAGGGATGACAATATCTTCGTAATCCAAGCCCCACTGATACCGAACTCTCGAGCAATTTCGGCTTGGGTTTTCCCTTTCACTGAATCAATAAATTCCTTGTAAATTTCACATTGCTCAGCCTGAATTTCTATTTCTCCGGTCTGGTGGGGATTATATTTGGTTTTTATGAATCCATCGGAATGCTTCAGTATGAGTAGAGCGTGCTTAGGGATTAAAAAAGGGGAGGGGTAATATTATTAAAATCAGTTCATTAACAGGTAGTTGACAATACCATTGCGTTGTTACCAATAACAAGAAGTTAGTAAGTAATTAATGATTCTTTTTCTTGTTTTGTGAACTGCTTGATCTGATATTCCCTACTGCAAGCTTGCGAACGATTAGGAAATAGCTCTACATAAACGACTTCTTTTGGTTTGTGGGCCTTTAGGTATTTGGCTCCATCACCCCGTCTATGTTGGTGCCAACGCCGTATCACATGATTTGTGCTTCCTGTATAGAGAGTCCCATCTGTGCAGCGAATCATATATACAAACCACGTTTTCATAAAGTTGGGAATAGTTGGCTGGAATAAAAGTTGATTAGGTTGAGTATAACCAGCTTTTGCGAATAGTAATAGTTTAAGTAACTCATAGCATCTACAATATTATTGATCCGGTGGGGCAGATCAGTATATTTTCAGATATTTATCTGACTAACAAAGAGGCGGGAGGTGAAAAGTATTTGTACTTTTATCATTCCAAGTATATTACTACTTTCTTCAGTTGTTTTATATGCAGAAAGCTAAGCAGACATATTACCTTTCCTTTTTACAGGTTGCATTAATTCTGTTGCTCTTAACAGGGATGCAATTTGAAGTAGAATCGTCTCATCAGATAGATAATGCTTCGACAATCCATATTCAGGAGACACAATCATTCCAATCGCCTTCAAGATTTTCGTTTCGCAGTTTAGCAAAAACATATAATTCTCAGGCGCTTATTTTTTCGTCTCGATCTTCGGAGAATCGATCTCTTTTCTCTTTTCTCACAGTCTGTGAGAATGAACAGAATACCGAGGACAAAAAAGAGAATTGGATCAAAGTTTCTCGAGCTATCGAATTTGCGATACCGACATTGATCAATAAATCCCATCTTTCAAAATCCGGATTCAGGAATTTTTCGATAAAAGACTTACCGCTGATCCTCCTTTCTACTGTAGTATTCTTGCATTAAAGGTTTTGCTATTTACCTGGACTCGTGAATAGCAGGGGGACTACCCTTTAAGAACCATTGCAAGAAGAATCTGATCACATGAAGACCTTATTAAAAAAACTGAAAGAGCGGTGGAAAATTAACAGTAACCGTCAACTGCTGCTAATTTTGGTCATTTTTTCTATCTCTGGCATGTCCGTCCTTTATGTTCGCAAGGCGGCATTTGCATGGTTAGGATTTACCAACCAAACACCCTTTTGGGAAGAAGCAGTAGTCTGGCTGTTAGTCGTTGTTCCATCATATCAGTTGCTATTTCTTATTTACGGCACTTTACTGGGACAATTTGAATTTGCATGGCAGTTTGTAAAGAAAAACATCAATCGGTTAAAACAGCTGGCAAAAAAGGTTAATCTATTGTAATGAACTCATCCAAGATTAACAGAAACCTATGAAGCCATGCCATCTGAAACTAAACTTTCACTTTTTGATGCCTGTGGAATGGCAATAGGAGGTATGGTAGGTGGGGGAATTTTTGCAGTCCTGGGAGAGGCCGTTATGACTTCCGGGAATGCGGCATTTATTAGCCTTGGACTGGGTGGGGTACTGGCACTTATTACGGGTATTGTATATTCAAAGTTAACCATTCAATTTGATGAATCGGGTGGTGAGTTTGTCTTCATAGAACATATTGCAGGAGCGCGGTTTGCAGGTACTATAAGCTGGTTTCTACTCTTGGGATATGTGTTCACCATAAGTTTATATGCGTACACTTTTGGGGCTTATGCGGGACGATTGTTTGGGTTGGGGTCGGGTCCAAATGCTCTATTGGGCAGCATCGTGATAATGGTGATTGTCGGGCTTAACCTTTCCGGTGTTAAAAAATCCGGGATCTCCGAAGATATACTGGTATATACGAAAATCATTATTCTGATTGGATTGATTGGTGTTGGCTTTATTAATGTGAGTCCGGATAAGGTATATCCGATTGTGAATATGGGTATTGGCAGTACTGTAAAGGCGGGGGCTCTGGTATTTGTAGCGTATGAGGGATTTCAACTGCTGACCTACGATTACAACACCATTGAAAACCATAAAAAAAATCTTCCGCGTGCAGTCGTAATTTCGATAACGACCGTTATTGCAATCTATATACTGATTGCTTTTGTGTTAACGGGCTCTTTAAGTCCCGATGTTATCAGTCATCATAAAGAAACGGTCCTCGCGATGTTGGCTGAACCTGTGTTAGGACAATTTGGGATCCTGGTTGTTTTGGTAGCTGCTGTTTTTTCTACGGCCTCCGCAATTTTAGCTACAACCTTTGCGATAGCGCGGCTTGCAAAACGTATAGCTGCCGACGGACAGCTACCGCATCAACTTACAAGCTTACAAAGAGCGGGCTTGCCTGTTTATTTCACCTTTTTGGTTGCAACACTTGCGATTATCGTGCAATTTTTTGGTAACCTGGAACAGATTACAACCTTCTCGAGTCTTGTCTTTCTGTTTGTTTTTTCGATCGTCAACTTTATGGGATACAAACATGCTATTTATGAAGGTTGGAAAAGCAGTCTTCCTGTCGCAGGGGCCGTGGGATGTTTTTCGGCAATGGGTGTGTTGTTATATGAAACCTACGCCTCCAATAAAGAAACGGTATTTATCGTCGGGGGAATTGCAATAGTGCTGCTTGTCTGTCGCGAAGCTTATATCTGGGGACATTCGAAGTATATATAAAGGAAAAGAAAATTGATTAACTATTAACTTAATTGAAAAAAAAACGTGAAAGAACCAACATTTAAAAAATCGATTCAAAACTTTTTTAGAAAAGATTCGGCTGCTGGAATAATGTTGATACTTGCTACTCTTGCAGCATTATTAGTAGCTAATAGTCCAATCAGTGGGTTATACCATCATTTTATGGAATTACATATATCACTTGGCATTTCTTCGCTGAGTATTGACCATTCCGTGCATGAATGGATTAATGACGGGTTGATGGCCATCTTTTTTCTATTAGTGGGCTTGGAGATAAAACGGGAGCTAAAGTATGGAGAACTATCATCGGTACAGTCGGCTCTGTTGCCGGTTATAGCTGCTTTTAGTGGGGCGGCACTTCCTGCATTGATCTTTTGGGCATTAAACGGAGGATCGCCCTATATGAACGGTTGGGCAATACCCATGGCTACCGACATTGCTTTTGTAATTGGGATAATGGCCGTTTTAGGGTCAAAAGTACCTATTTGGGCTAAAGTATTTGTTACAACCATAGCAGTGGTGGATGACCTGATAGCCGTGATGGTGATTGCCATATTTTATACCGAACAGATTAGCATGTTTGCATTGGGTATTGCTGCGGTGTGCCTTGTGATTTTACTGATGTTGAATTACGGAAAAGTAAACAAGTTATCGCCCTATTTGATTATTGGATTTATTATGTGGTGGGCCGTTCTTGAATCCGGCGTTCATGCGACAATTGCAGGCGTAGTGCTCGGCTTTACCATTCCAACGGCCCGGGGATGGAGTGTAGAGCGTCTAAAAGAGTATGCGCGTGAAGGATTTGAGCTATTTCAACAAGCTGCTGACCATAACCTGCCCGTTACCAAGGATCAAGCCCTGCATCACATGGATGCAACTATGCACCAGGCAGAATCCCCTTTGCACCGGTTGGAGCACAAGCTGCATACTCCGGTTTATTTTGTCATAATGCCCCTTTTTGCATTTTCTAATGCGGGCTTGGTTTTTGACCCCCAAATAATAGGTGATGCTTTTGCTTCTACATTGACTTGGGGGATTATACTGGGACTCTTTTTCGGTAAGCAGATCGGAATTTTCAGTGCTACTTGGATAATGACCAAGCTGAACTTTTCTCAGCTTGCCGATAACAAAGAAACTTGGAAGGTAGTATATGGGCTGGCACTTCTGGGTGGAATAGGTTTTACGATGTCGCTTTTTATTGCCAACCTATCATTTGATAATCAACTATTGTTGGAATATTCAAAAGTCGGTATCCTCACAGGGTCAATTATCAGTGGTACCGCAGGATATCTATTACTAAAGCGGCAACCCGAGTATGGTCGTGATACGCAGCAACCTTTTGATGTTCCGGAGCAGCAGGTAGAAAAAGCCGGGACCCATAAGGAATGACAACGGAACCGATGATTTAAATTATTACAAAAGTCTCTTTTCTACCCATAATGGTGATACTATTGTGACGACCATTTATTTATCAATCAGGCTGTATGGCCCGATGATAAGCAATGTTAGTGATAATAGGTACAAGTATTGCTATGAAAAGCTTACAGTAGAAATAGGTTAAACCATTCAAATTTTGCAGGTGATCTCAACTATGTTTGGAGAGCTGATTAGAAAGTCTGGTTAATAGTATTAAAATCTTAAAAGGAGAGTAATTATGTCTTTAGCAAAAGTAATCGAAGTAATTGCCGAGGGAGATACCATGGAGCAAGCTGTTGAAAATGCCGTCAAACAAGCTTCGGAAACGGTAAATAATATCAAGAGTGTATATTGCGAAAATATTCAGGGTATTGTAGAAAACAACCGCATAGAGAAATATCGCGTGAATGCGAAAGTGACGTTTGTTGTAAAAAAATCTTAATCAAATACTTCGGTTCAGCCTTGTTAATAGGTAGATGTTAGATTAGAATGGGCCCCGTATTTTGGTACATGGAAAAAATATGGAGTTTCTCCATCAGCAGGATAAGATTATACCTATGAAGGTGGAAAATCTTACAACGACAGGATTATCTTATCCAGCAAATATTGATGGTTTATTTTCTTTATGATCAAAAACGATAGATAATTTTCGCTATTCTTCTGCGCTGGGTGTTATCGATATGGATGATGGACTTATTTCTTGTCCGGGGGGACGAGGAGGTGGATTGGTCTACAACCAATAGGCGAACGAATAAATCACCTTGTTACAGTATAGGGATGATGCCTATAATATTTGGGCTGCGAGTCTAACCGAACATGGAGCCATGCTACACCGCCTCCGGCGGTATTGAGCCAAATAGTATGATCCGAAATAAGCTTCTTGGTTACTTTCCCTACCATTTGCCAAAAGGCCAATTGTTGTTCTTCAGGAGCATTCTTAGTAAAGACGCCAATATGTGAATAATTGAGTTGTTGATTACTGGGGGTCGGGGCAATCAATTTGGCATCGCCACCCAGGTTCTCGAAGAGTACAACTTGTTTGCCGGGCTGAAAATATTGAAGAAATGGACTCGGATCCGGAGGCAAGTCGATAGCAGGTGCACGCGTAACTGTAAACTCAAAGGATTGATCTAATGAATGCTGGGTAGCAGGGGGTGTTTCCCAGTGATAGGCGCGAAATGGTATATCCGTTAATAGATCAATAAAGAACTGCCGGAATGCTTTTTGCTGCTTCAAGAGATCTAAAAATGCTTCGTAGCTAAGCTGATTATTTGCTCGATATAGTCGATACTTGTAGGCCTTGTTTTCAGTAACGGGGTTAACTTTAAGGCTGTAGTCCATATCATCGATCACCTGCAGCAAATTGGTATTTATTCTTCATCACGCTTTATGACAATTAGCGTAATATCATCACTCTGCTCACTCGATTTACTAAACTCTTTGACGTCCTCAATAAGCAGCTTAATTGTTTCTTCGGGAGTACATTCGGGATGTTCAAGCAACCAATCCTTAAAACGGACTTCTTCGTAAAGGTCGCCATTAGCATTTTGTGGTTCGCTGATACCATCAGAATAAATAATGATTTGCTGGCCGGGTTTGAGCGTAACTTCTCCTTCTTCAAACTCCGCATCATCCATAATACCTACCATCAATCCACCTTTGTTGAGATGGTTGATATCGCCTTTGTCATAATCAATATGAAAAGCATCGGTGTGGCCGGCATTCACATAAGAAAAGGTGTGGTTTTCAGCATCGAGCTGACCGCAGAAAAGGGTGATGAATTTGTGGTTTGGCGTATCTCTGAAAAGCGAACGGTTAACAAATTCAATAGTTTTGGTAAGAGAGTGATTATTTTCAATCTGGGTTCGAAGTACGGCCCTTGAAGAAGCCATCAATAAAGAAGCGGGGATACCCTTTCCGGTTACATCGCCCAATGCCAAAACATGATCCATATTGTTGCTCATTGAAATAAAATCATAATAGTCACCGCCCACATAGGTTGCCGGTTGCGTTATACCTGCAATTTGGTAGCCGGGGATGGTGGGGGCTTCTTTAGGAATAAATCCTGACTGAATTGAGCGTGCCAGATCCAGCTTTTGTTCAAGCAGCATTTTCTGTTTTTGCTGTTCGTGCAGACGTGCATTTTCTATGGCTATAGCTGCTTGATTAGCCAGTGCCTGAAAGATAGGAATTTCAGATTCTATAAAGTCTTCATTCTCTTTTTTATTCAGCGCCTGGATGATTCCAATAATCTCTTTTTTATGATTAAGGAGCGGTACGCAAATAATATTTCGAGTTGTGAATAGATCCGGTTCAATATCACCCAAAAAGCGGGAATCCTTCTCAACATCATTTACTATGGTCGGCTCTTCATTCATAAAAACCCAACCGCCTACGCCTTCGTCTTTGGGGATATGTTGACCGGTAATCTCTTCCGTGGCCGGCCCGGTAGGGATGCTTAGTACCAGGTCATCAGTTTCTTCTTCATAAAGCATAAGCGAGCTGGCTTCGCACTGCATGATCAGCTTAACTGCATTAATGATATCCTGAAGCATGTCATCCAGATCCAGGTTGGAATTGATCTGCCCGGTGAGTTCCATCAAAAGGTCAAGGCGCTCATCTCCAAGAATTTGTTCTGTCTTATTGTTAATAAAATCTGTTTGCTGGTCCATAACGGTCTCTCTAACGTTACCCCTGAATATTTTTTTATTGTTCATAAGGGTACCAATTTTAGTTTTATCGATCAAATTCGCATAATTAGCTAAGTCTTGTATATTATTAGCTCTAAATTTAATTAGAGAGACAACCTAAACAGAAAAAATACCTTATGAATTATTCGATAAACGAGCGATATAACTGTATTTTGATAGAGTTTAATGGAGATCTTATGGGAGGTCCGGATGCCAATAAATTTAACAAAGACCTGCATGATTTAATCGACCAGGACAAAAAGGAAGTGGTAGCAGATTTGAGCAACGTTAAGTTTATGAACTCTTCCGGATTGGGTATTTTAATTGGCGGACTTACAACAATGCGAAATGCCGGTGGCGACTTGCGGATTGCAGGGGCTGATAAGAGAATTGAAAGTTTATTGATGGTTACAAAATTGATAACTGTTTTTAATAGTTATCGGACGGTTGAGGAGGCTATTGAATCGTACGAAGAAGATCCAATAGGAGAAGAAGGTGAAGAGGAATAAAGATATAGGATATGTAGTTTATTTGAGGTGCCGCGAGATTCATGCTTGCGGCATTTTTTTATTGATAATAAAAAAGGCCGCTTTTAGCGGCCTTTAGAAATCAGATAAGTGGATAAACGAAATTAAATTTCGTCAACTTTTCCAGTGTTTTTCCACTCTTGAATTTCCATTCGAATATCTTGCGCCTTTTTCTTCATAGCTTGAAGGGTTTTACGAGCGCGCGTTCCTGCAGCTTTATTTCCCTTGTTGTAGAACTTATTAATATCTGGTTCCAGTTGATCTAACAATTCATTCATTTCATCGAATCGGCTCATTATATGACTCCGTTTGATTAGTGTTAATATTTAAAAATTTCTTCCGATATATATACTTTTGTTACATCGAATGGTCGAATCTATGTATATGGAACTGTCGTGTCAAGTAAAAAAGCCCATTTTAATTCATTAAATGGACTTTTTTCACAAAAAAATGGGGATTCTGAATTTGTTTTCGGAAAATAGGTTAGTTTTTATGGGTATTGATGGCAATAGTTTGATCTAAATTTGGAAGCTGATTAAAATCTCGGGCCGTTGCAATTCGTACGGGATGATGAAAATTGCTAAACTCATCCGGAATTTGGTTCTCCCGGAATTTGGAATCCATCGAGTCCCAGCTTAGATCGGTTTTGGGTTTATTATCTGTAAAAATTTCTGATTCATCGGATTTTGAAAAAAGAAACAGTTGTTCTGCCTGTAATTCATTGTACAAGAAGGTAGATAAGCGTGGCAAAGGTAAGGGTTCTAATTTATCTTCATCAGCGTTTTGGATCAACGTAGAAAGTACTAAAACCGATTTGTTGGGCAGTGTATCCATAAATGTATGATCAAGGATTAACTCACCGTTTTGTTGGGTTATTACATTGCGTTTATAAGGATTAATACCAATGGCAGATACGCCCTCGTCAGCAAGAAGGGCAATAAGACGGTTGTTGAGATCTTTGATGCTACGGATTGTTGCCTCATTTCGCATAACCCCGGTTTGTATTATTCGTTCGGTGTATTCGCTATCGGAATGAATAATAATAGAATGCAGGTCGGAGTTGCTTTGCTGTTGTGAAAGTGAGCGAGCTAAACTGGTTAAAAAGACCCCATTATCTAAGTGATCGTAGTCGAGTGCTGCAATGTATTTCATATAAAAAGAATTATCTGTTTGAAAGTGATGTGGAACTAAAACTATGGGGAAGAAGATCTTCGCTAAAGTGAATGGATTCAGAATTGTCGGCATGATGAAGATGCACTTGTCTCTTTGGCAGGTGTTCAATAATAACCTGTCGGCAAGCACCGCAAGGACTGCTGAATTCTCCTTTGCGGGTGTGTATTTCGAGACTTTTTAATTTATCGCTGCCAAACGTTAAAGCTTTTGCAATGGCAACACGTTCGGCGCAAAGTCCCATATTCCACGAAGTACATTCTATATTTACGCCGGTAAAATATCCCTGATCGGTCTCAATCAGCGCTGAAACTGGAAAATCTGATTCATTGACAACAGCCATATCCAATAGCTGTTTTAGCTTTTCTATTTTGTTGATATTAAACTCCAGAGCTGGATTTTCGAATACAGTACTTTGAAACTTATCCTTATGAAGGGGTTTGGCAGTACACCCTAATTCCGCTTCCCAGCTTGGAATCATCGATGAATTTATTTCATCCGTAAATAGTTCCGAGGGTTGATGGCCCTCGCTTAGGCAGTAAAAAAGGGCATTTTGGGCAGCGCTGATACTCAGTGGATAAGAGATATTTTCGATACGAACCCCGGGAAACCATTTGCCGCTCTCGCTGCGGACAACAGCCGCTGAAGCTTTTTTGGAATAGGGAACATAATTTTGATCGTAAAGGTCGTTAATATCCATTACTCTATGATTGATGACATAACAGCGTTCGCCACTTCTGCTCTTATATTACTGATATTTTTACCGTATGACCGGTAGGGATACGTTCGATTTGTTAAAATAATAATTGCCAGATTTTCTTCGGGATCAATCCAGTAGCTGGTCCCGGTAAAGCCAAGATGACCAAACGTTTTTTCACTGGTCAGTGATCCCGCAGTGCTATTTTTTCCGCTTTTTCGATCAAATCCATAGCCGCGGTTGCTGTGTTTGCCTTGACGCTTGGTAAACTGTTCTATGGTCGAACCGTCCAGGTATTGACGTCCTGCATACCAGCCATCATTTAGCAGCATCTGGCAAAAAATAGCGAGGTCTCGACCGCTCGAAAATAATCCCGCATGACCGGCAACGCCATTTAGATAATAAGACCGTTCATCATGGACCTCGGCATGGATCGTAGTGTCTCGAAAAACCGTGTCAATTTCAGTGGGAGGAATACGATCAACAAAATAGGAGCCCATTTTTCGGGGATTGAAAAAGGTAGAAGACATCCCCAGGGGATAATAAAAAGTTTCTCGCAAATACCGGTCGAGCGGCTTCCCGGAAACTTGTTCTATAATTTCTCCAAGTAGAATAAACCCCAGATCACTATATCGATAATCGGTGCCGGTTTTATAAGTGAGCGGCTCATTTTTAATGGCCTCAATAATTTTCTTCTCTGATTTCAGCGAATCAACATAGATCCTAAAAGGAGGGAGGCCCGAGTTATGTAACAGAAAGTTTCGGATAGTGATATCCTTTTTTTCGCCTTCCGAAAACGCAGGTATATATTTCCCAATTTTATCTTTGAGGTCAATTTTCCCTTCCTCAACCAGTTTCATTACTGCAGCTGTTGTAGCCGTTACTTTTGTGAGTGAAGCCAGATCATAAACCGCATCTTCTTTTATCGGGTTGAGCTTTTTATACGTTTCATACCCAAATCCTTTTTGATAGGCTATGGTTCCATCTTTTACGACAGTGACTACACCACCCGGGAACGTGGAATCAAAAATAGCCTCATTCATGATATGATTGATATTGCGTAGTGAATCTCGCGACAGACCTGCCACTTCCGGTTCATCATAACGCAATGCAGTTTGCGGTAGCTCTATTCCATGGCCGATGGAATATAATCCCGGAATATTAATGGGCAGCTTGCCACTTATTGCTGATCCCCCAAATAGCGCGGGCACGGTACTTTTTACCTGATTACCATTGGCTGACCATGCTAACAGTTGTACATCGGTATCTGATAAATCCTGAACCACATAGGGATTTCCAAAAGCGGTTAACACAGAGGGCTTGTTGCGGATTAGCTTTTTTAAAAAAGGTAACTGTTCATTGTTGAGTTGTACTTTTTGACCGGATTTTACGTAGATAAATGAGCCAATGATAATGAGGTCGGATTTTTGAGCCTCTTTGACCATCTCCTGTTTGTCTTCTTTGCTTGTACGTTGATCCAACAGGTAGGAGCTAACATCGGGATGATAATCTCTGAGCCGTGAGACAAAAGAAGAACCGGTATATCCGCTCTTTCCATCTGAGACTGATACCACCATTACTTTGGGATATTCGGATGCTCGGATCGGTAGAATATCTCTATCATTTTTAAGCAGCGTCAGTGATTTTCTGCTGATTTCTTCGGCAATTAACCGGTTATTTCGAGTGTTAATGTTAGCGCTTAAGGAATCAATATCAATTTCT
Organism: Fodinibius sp. SL11; assembly: GCF_052060035.1. Taxonomy (NCBI): domain Bacteria; kingdom Pseudomonadati; phylum Balneolota; class Balneolia; order Balneolales; family Balneolaceae; genus Fodinibius; species Fodinibius sp. SL11. Next base: position 206,638 of record NZ_JBPOEA010000001.1, read on the forward strand.
TTGTCTTCAAAGAGTCCTTGCTGCTTTTTCCACTTGAGGAGTTTGCGAACTGAATGGTCAATGCGCTTTTCTGTAATCTTGCCCGAATTAACAGCTTGCTCAATTTCGCGAAGGGCCGTTAATTCGTCAGGGCTCAATAGCATAAGATCAACGCCCGCCTTCAGTGCTTTTACAACTGCTTCGCCGGGCGAAAAGTTGGAGGAAATACCGTGCATATCTAATCCGTCACTTACAACTACACCGTCAAACTGAAGAGAATCTCTGAGTATGCGATTAAGTACAGTAGCGTCCATTGTTGCGGGTAATGCGGAGTCGGGACTAATTTTAGGGAATGAAATGTGGGCGCTCATTATACTATTTACCCCATTATTGATAGCTGAACGAAAGGGTACCAATTCGAGAGTATCAAGCCGTGCAAAATCGTAGTTAATTACGGGCAAAGACAGGTGAGAATCGATATCTGTATCGCCGTGTCCTGGAAAATGTTTAGCTGTTGGAATGACTCCCTCGGACTGGACGCCTTCAATAAATTTATTTCCATATTCAGCTACAACATCAGGATTGCTTGAAAAGGAACGAACATTAATCACCGGATTCTTAGGATTGTTGTTTACATCCATTACCGGAGCAAAAATCTGTTGAACGCCGAGTGCCTTGGCTTCTTGTGCCGTGATTTTTCCCTTCCAGTAAGCGTATTCGGGATTTTGGGTTGCTGCTACTCCCATGGCGTGTACAAATCGGGTAGTACCTTCTACCCGCATAGCGGCTCCATATTCCATATCTTGGGTGATCCATAGGGGGATTTTCGAGGCACGCTGAAGTTTATTGGTTAAAACCGTCTGACCGTATATAGATCCGCTGAAGAAAACAAGTCCGCCGATTTGATACTCTTGAACATGGCGTAACAACTGCTGGTAAGTATCGCTGTCATTGCTTTGGTAGTTTCCATATGCGCGAATAAAAAACAGTTGACCAATCTTTTCTTTGAGTGACATCTCTGCCAGGAGCGAATCCACATTTACAGAACCGCTAACCTGTTTGTGCTTATCAGCTGCTACTGATTGTTCTTTTGTTTTGGTGTTTTGCTCGGAAATGTTATTCAACACACTTTCCTGTTGAATGCTCCCTGGCTTTGGAGATTCGGAGGTTGTTTTTTTAGATGTAGAGCACGACTGAGTTGAAGTGATGAAAACGGCAATGGAAGCTACCAGCAGAAAGGTGTTTTTGTAAGAAATGGTCAAATAATTGTTCATGAGATTTGAAAAGATGATATCTAATAATACTAAATGGTTGATAACATAGTTGAATGCCGAAGGGGAATCAACATCAGCAAAATAGTAAGCGGAAGTTTTATTCCTCCGCAGGGATAAAGCTCATAGTTTTAAACTGATTTTCGTCAAAAAAAGTACTGTCTTGATACAAAAATTTATACTGACCGTTCAGCCAGCTTTCGGTTTGATCCCCATAATATTCTGAAAGTGGGTTTCCGGATTGCCCCGTTGGATTGATAGACCAACTTTTGCTTACGTCAGAAAAATCAATAATACGTCGAATAGAGGGTCCCAGCACCATTTCGTAGGGATTATTCCAACTGTATTCCCCGTTGTTGATGCTCATGTCATGCCCGTTTACGGGATGTGGCCCATTATTAAGCAAGTTATTAACGATCAATTTCAATGCTTGCGGGGCATTGGGATCTTTGGCGGCTTGCCCAAATAACTGAGGCTCAAAAGTGATAGTATGCAACTGCCCCCATCGCCATTCAAAGGGCTGGTTGCCGTAATTCTGCTGTAGAAAGTTGATAGCTTCGCCCATGCTTTTTTTAATGATATCGTCGCGGGTTTCGATTCTATCTTTCGTATTGATATCATCAAAAAAGCTGCTACCGTTTTGCATAAAGCGGCTGAGTGCACGAATGGGCATTGAAGAGAATCGTACAAAGTTTTCATATCCTGTTTTGCCCATTTCGTCTCTAAAAGTGTTTTCAGCAAGATGGATTAAAAAGACATCCATGATAGAAGCCGCCGTTTCCGATTGCTCATACCGAGAATCCCAGTTTTCTAAGTAGGAAATGGCGGTCTCGTACTGCTGCTGATCACTGTTTTTTAAAACCGGAAGAATGAGTTGTGAGAGATCTTCGGAAAATTTGGAATAGTTATCATTTTGCATCTGCTGGAACAATGGTGGAGAAAGCTGATCGTTTTCCGTCAGGTATTGTTCTATCCGACTGATGCGGGAATCCGGCTCCCAATACACCGAAATATAGTAGGGATAATCACTGTCGACAGGAGAGGTATTTGCGTTGGCTACCCAGCCTCGATCTGGATTAATGATCGTTGGCAGCTGTTCGTCCGGCACATATCCCTGCCAGTCGTGTTCGGTATTCCAGCCTTCTCGCAATAATATCGGATTTTCATCCCGAATGGGAATATTAGCCATCGACAGCTGGGCAATATTGCCAGCTTTATCAGCATAGATGAAATTTTGCGCCGGTACTTTAAAGTTATAGGCCCCTTTTTGAAATTCTTCAAACGATTGTGCCCAGTTCATGGTTAAAAGCGCTTCAATCTCATTGGATACCTCGTAGCCGGTCCACTGCATAGATATAACGCGGTCTTCGGTAAATTTTTGCTCAGGATACACTTCCGAGATCACCGGTCCATGGTTGGTGATCTTGCGGGTAAATAGCGTATCATCTGCTCCCTTTATTTTTATGACCTCTTTTTGGATTTCGAACTTGTCATAAACCGCTTCGTTAGCCAGCGAATCAATAACATATTCGTTGGGGTTTTCGGGATTTACAGCCTCTATAAAAAAGTCGGTATCATCAAGCATGACATTTGTCAGCGACCATGCCAGATGATCGTTCTGCCCTAATATTACGATAGGCGCACCGGCCAGCGTTGCTCCAGAAAGGTTTCGGTTGTTGACGCTCAAGTGTGTTTCGTACCACTTGCCCGGCATATTCAGTCCCAAGTGGGGATCACCCGCTAAAAGAGGTGCTCCTGTGGAAGACTTTTCACTGCCAACGGCCCAAGCATTGCTTCCGACGTGCGAACCCTGCCGCCCCATACTTTTATTTAACCGTTCATTTTTTTCGAGCAGTGGCATCAGCGTTTGCGCCCAGTTAGATTCGGTGGTGTTATTTTTGGTTAGAAATCGGTTGTCGGGCAGCAGCTGGCCGAATTTATCCTCTGAAAGAGTATCTGCAAAATAAGTGTAGTTTAATTCCGATTTCCACGCCAGATTTAACTCCCAAGCCATCATACGTGCCATTGCAATAGAATGAGTTGGTGTCCATGGGATGGGTTCCATTTCGGCCAGCGTAAATTGTATAGGCAGACTTTTGGGATTGTTTTTCACATAAGAGTTGACGCCATCCGAATAAGCTTGAAGTATATTTTTCGTGGAATCGGATAAGGTGGGAGCAATTTTTTGGGCCATATCCCAAAACCCCAGGGTACGCTGTAGTTCGTCGTAGGGAAGGAGGTCTTTTCCCAAAAATTCGGCAAACCGCCCTTCGGCTGCCATCTGACTTAAGGTCATCTGCCAGAGGCGGTCCTGGGCGTGGACATATCCCAGCGCATAATACAGATCCTCCATATTATCAGCATAAATATGGGGTACGCCATGGGTATCCCAGTGGATATCAACTTGTTGCTGGATGCTATCGTGCGTTTGAGTGGATTGATAGTCGGGAAGCGGTCGGTAAAAAGTCCAATAAATGGCCAGACTGCCGATTCCAACAATCAGGATGAGCAGAAAAAGCGCAATACGTAAAAATTTATTCATAAGTCCGCGAAAATAGTTGATGGTAAATCAGGAATGTAGCAAACATAGCAATTAATGAGTAACGGGGAAAAGGTTAGTTCGATAAATTGGGATAAAGATGTCTTGCTGTCATTTATTTTAAACAATCTGCGATGTATTATTACTTTAAGTTCGTTGAAAATGCCTCAGAAAATCGATACTCTCTTTTATCAATAAACAACAATTAATAGCAATAAATTTTTAGTGATATGGATATTAAAAAAGTAGCTGTCATTGGCGGCGGTACCATGGGAAATGGCATTTGTCATGTGTTTGCAATGAATGGCATTCCGGTGAATCTGGTAGAGATGAATCAGGAGCTGGCTGACAAGGCATTGGCGACCATCGAGAAAAACCTGGAACGGATGGTCAAAAAAGAAAAGATTGATGCGGATCTAAAAGTGCAGACGCTCGAAAACATTGAAACGCATACTGATACGGCTAAAGCTGTTAGTGACGTGGATCTGGTTGTAGAGGCGGTGCCTGAAAACTTTGAGCTAAAGAAAAAAGTATTTTCAGACGTCGATAAAGCTGCACCGCAAGAGGCGATATTGGCTTCTAATACATCATCCATATCGATAACAAAGTTAGCTGCAACTACTTCGCGTCCGGAGCGCTTTGTGGGCATGCACTTTTTTAATCCCGTGCCTATAATGAAGCTGGTAGAGGTTGTTCGTGGGCTGGATACGGATGCAGATGTTGTGAAAGCAATTGAAGAGACAGCTGAACTTTTAGGCAAGAATCCCGTTGAGGTGGCTGATTATCCGGGTTTTGTTTCCAACCGGGTGTTAATGCCGATGATCAATGAAGCAATCTATTGTGTCTATGAAGGCGTGGCAGAACCCGAAGATGTAGATCAAGTAATGAAGTTAGGAATGGCACATCCGATGGGGCCCCTGCGGCTGGCTGACTTTATTGGTTTGGATGTTTGCCTGGATATTTTAAATGTGCTTTATGAGGGATTCAAAGACCCAAAATATCGACCGTGTCCGCTGTTGGTTAAGATGGTAGATGCCGGCAAGCTCGGGGATAAGTCCGGAGAAGGGTTCTATACGCACGAGTAAAACAATGAGTTTATTTGAATGTTAAACCCTCAGGAATCTGTATTCTTGAGGGTTTTTGTTTTCCCTACCAAAACTTCCAATAGTTAAGGTAGTGTTTAAGGCGATCTATGAAATGTTGGCCTTGGAACCATCCGAAAACAAAGCATATAATTATGAGGGTATAAACAAGTACCGTTGTTAAACTACTGGCAATAGTCGTTACTGCGTGATAGCCAGAAAGCATATAAATCCCTCCTAATCCTATGCCCGGAAACATCCAGAAAGCTATAATGTTAATTAGCGCAAAGCCAAGGAAAGCACTTAATAGGGCGTGGGTTAGTCGTTCGGTTAATGTAGGTACCCGTTCGTGATTGCGCTCATCAATATGTAATTCATTCTCACTCAATGCAGGTCATTTTGTTATTCATCGATTAGTAAGGTTCTAAAAGTTATTGATAAATAAAAAAATCTCCCTGTAGTATTAGCTATTTAGGTGTTGGAAGCTGTAAAAAAATGTTTCTCGTTTCCATTTTTATCATATTCTTGTTATTTGTTGACGTCTAAACATTTATTGAAAACGGGATTTTTATGGAAAAAATAAAACCACTGTTACTGATTGTCTTTTGCACGTTGATCACTATTTCCAATGGTCAGGCAGAAGACTTCGAGGATACAATTTTAACTCATCGTTCATTTTCGACTTTTCAAGCTGATACGGCTGATACTGCTACAACGAAGGAAGCGGATTTGCCACTTAAAGCGGAACGGATTATTGATATCAGCACCTCCGAAGGCACCTGGATGTCGGTTGATGTAAGTCCCGATGGCCGGCAAATTGCTTTTGATTTGATGGGGGATATTTACACCATGCCGATTTCGGGTGGAGAGGCTAAACAGATTACTGATGGAATGGCTTTTGACGCCAAACCAAAATTTAGTCCGGATGGTAAAAATATGCTGTTTACCTCAGACCGAGATGGTTCTGATGAAATATGGTACATAAATTTGGGAACGGAAGAGTTACATCAAGTGACCAAAGGTAATGATAACCGCTATAATTCAGCTGAATGGACACCAGATGGGAGTTATATTATTGCAGCAAAAGGAGGTTTGACGAACAAGCTTTGGTTATTCCATAAAGATGGAGGCAGTGGTGTTCAATTTGTTGATGGCCCTGAATCGCTCCGCACTATAGAACCTGCTATTAGTCCCGATGGACGATTTGTTTATTATTCACAGCGGATGGGAGCCTGGAATTATAACGCACAATTGCCCCAATATCAGTTGGGCGTCTATGATCGCGAGAACGGTGAAACAAGTACCATAACGTCGCGCTATGGTTCGGCGTTTACCCCGGTTGTTTCGCCTGACGGGAAGTGGTTGGTCTATGGATCTCGGTATGAAGATCAGACAGGATTAGTCATTCGCAACCGTGATAACGGCGATGAGCGTTGGCTGGCGTATCCGGTGCAGCGTGATGAGCAGGAGTCGCGCGCTACATTGGGGGTGTATCCCGGAATGTCATTTACTCCGGACAGCAAGGAGTTGGTGGCCTATTACGGTGGTAAAATCTGGAGGATCCCGATTGATGGGGGAGAGGTCCAAGAGGTACCGTTTAAAGTGGATACAGAAATTGAGCTTGGCCCACGACTGGATTTTAATTATCCCATCAGCGATGAACAGGAGGCTATTGCTACTCAAATAAGAGATGCCGTGCCGTCACCGGAAGGAGAAAAGCTCACGTTTACGGTGATGAATAAATTATATGTAATGGACTTCCCGGGTGGTACACCGCGTCGCGTTACGGATCTGGACGTAACCGAGGCTCATCCCACATGGTCGCCCGATGGCAGATGGATCGCTTTTGCGACCTGGGATAAAGACGAAGGAGGGCATATTTATAAAGTTACACCTGACGGACGAAATCTTCAGCAACTTACCGAGAAAGCGGCAATTTATGGAAATCCTGCCTGGTCTTACAACAGCGATAGAATTGTGTTCTTGAAAGGAACTGCTGAAAGTTACCGTGACGGATTAGGTCCCGGGGCTTATTTTGGCTCATTAGATGATATTTTGTGGATTCCGGCTGATGGAGGAGAGGCAACATTGGTTGCTAAAGCCGACGGACGTACCAATCCGCATTTTATTAAAAGTAATGATCGTATTTATCTCAATGATGATAATACGCTGGTTTCGATTCGTTGGGATGGTACTGATGAGAAAGAGTATGTGGAGATGACCGGTATTACAACGGCCGGATTTGGGAATCAAAATGGTGTTCCGCACGAAGAGCGTATCCTTCACCCGGTTTCACCAAAAGAAAATAATCCTCCAAGTGAAGCTTCCCTGATAACTATGGCTCCGGAAGGAGATCAGGCGTTGGCGAAGATCAATAATGAAATTTATGTGGCTACGGTGCCCAAGGTGGGTAATAAGATTAGTGTATCGGTTGCAAACCCAGATAACGCGCAATTTCCCGCCCGCAAGTTGACTGAAATTGGTGGTCAGTTTCCCCAATGGAATACGGATGGACGGAAAGTACATTGGTCTATTGGTAACGGGCATTTTGTCTATGACCTGGATGAGGCCAAAGCTTTTGATGATAGCGTAAAAGCGGCTCAAAAAGCGGAGGAAGAGCAAGAAGCTGAAGATGGCGAACAAGAATCCGAAGAGGATAAGAAAGAGGAGAAACCCGAGGAAAAGAAAACGCCTGAAAAGTATAGTCCGGAAGAATATGCAGTTGAAGTTGCTTATGATCGAGATATGCCAGAAGGGATTGTGCTATTACGGGGTGCTCGCATCATCACGATGGATGGAAGCGAAGTGATCGAAAAGGGAGATATTCTTATTGAGGACAATCGCATCAAAGAGGTGGGAATGAGTGGAACATTGCATGTGCCGTCCGGTGTCGAACGTATTGATGTATCGGGCAAGACGATTATTCCCGGCCTGGTGGATACCCATGCTCATATGTGGCCGACGTGGGGCATTCACAAAAATGAAATATGGAACTATTGGGCAAATCTGGCCTATGGAGTTACAACCACTCGTGATCCACAGACTTCTACCACAGATGTTCTTTCGTATAGCGATATGGTGAATGCCGGAAAGATGCTTGGTCCACGCGTATATTCGACTGGTCCCGGCATTGGGTACTGGGCGTATAACATTCGCGACCTTGATCATGCCAAGGATGTGATGCGACAATACAGCGAATATTATCATACTAAATATATCAAGATGTACCTTGCCGGAAATCGTCAGCAGCGACAGTGGCTGGTGATGGCTGCAAAAGATCAAAAAATAATGCCTACTACTGAGGGCGGGCTCGATTGGAAGTTGAATCTTAATCAGCTCATTGACGGTTATCCCGGACATGAACACAATTTCCCGGTGTATCCCATTTATAGCGATGTGGTTGATGTGGTTGCCGAATCTAAAATGGCAGTAACTCCCACCTTGCTTGTTACCTACGGCGGTCCATGGGCCGAGGAGTATTATTATTCTACCGAACAGCCCTATCAGGATTCAAAGCTCTCATTCTTTACACCCTATGCCGAGCTTGCATCCAAATCACGAAGACGCGGTTTTTGGGCTACAAAAGATGAACATGCGTTTTACAAACATGCAGAGTTTATAAATGATCTCGTTGAGTCCGGAGGGTGGACTGGTATCGGAAGTCACGGTCAGCTTGAAGGTCTTGGTTATCACTGGGAGCTTTGGTCGGTACATGCCGGTGGAATGTCGAATCATAATGCATTGAAAGTGGCAACGATTTTGGGTGCTAAATCCCTGGGACTTGATGAAGATCTGGGTTCCATAGAAAAAGGCAAGTTGGCTGATTTGGTTATTTTAAATAAAAATCCGCTGGATGAAATCCGTAATACCAACTCGGTACACTGGGTAATGAAAAATGGCCGCCTGTATAATGGGGAAACACTCGATGAGATCTACCCCCGAAAACGCAAAGCTCCGGAGCGGTGGTGGGGGAATGATAAACCCGACGCAGGACTGCCAGGAATGAAAAATGAGTAATTTTAAAATTCACAATGAATTAATAATGATTCTGATTGTAGTATGAATACGATAAAAATTCCTACGCCCCGCGAAATTGAGCAGGCACGAGAAAAACTGGGAGATCGGGTGCGACGGACACCCGTTTGGCAGTGGAAGAGTGATGTAAAAGATCAGTTTTTAAGTGCTCAAACCAATGTGTTTTTGAAGTTAGAGCTCTTTCAATATGCCGGCAGCTTTAAGCCACGCGGTGCGCTTATGAATATGCTGAATCTCTCAGAAGAGCAGCTCAAAAATGGCGTTACGGCCGTCAGTGCTGGGAATCATGCTATTGCTGTTGCGTTTGCTGCGAAGTCTCTTGGTACTACCGCAAAAGTCGTGATGCCCAAGACAGCTAATTCATTTCGCGTTGAAAAGTGTAAGTTGCATGGAGCAGCGGTAGAATTAGTTGATGATGTTCATACGGCCTTTCAGCGGGTAAAGGAAATCGAAAAGAATGAAAACCGTGCCTTTATTCATCCCTTTGAGGGAGAGCAAACAGCATTAGGCACTGCAACGGTTGGATTCGAATTTGTGCAGGATGTCCCAAACCTTGATGCTGTAATTGTTCCTATTGGCGGGGGGGGATTATGTGCCGGCATTGCCTCGGCCGTCAAGCAAATGGTCCCGGATTGTAAGGTATATGGTGTAGAGCCGGTGGGGGCCGATAGTATGAGTAAAAGCCTAAAAGCAGGTGAACCCGTCGAAATTGATGAAGCTGATACCATCGCCGACAGCCTTGGAGCACCACATGCCGCACCCTATAGCTTTGGATTGTGTCAGCGTTACGTGGATGAAGTTGTTACCGTTACCGATTTGAAGATGGCCCAGACCATGCGCGTAATGTTTGAAGAGTTGAAATTGGCTGTTGAACCGGCGGGGGCTTCAGCCCTGGCTGCAGCAACTGGACCGCTTGCTGATGAGGTCATGGATAAAAATGTGGGAATTATTGTCTGCGGCACTAATATTGACACTGAAAGTTTTCAGACAATACTTGATGATATAAGATAGCGTAAAAAGCAAAGCCTCATCTTGAATCCCAATGTGTCGCAACAGGTTCTGATGCAGGATATACTATCAAATAAATGTAAAAATTATGAATACTGATGATTGACCTACGAAGTGATACCGTAACTACTCCAACCCCTCAAATGCGAAAAGCTATGGCCGAGGCCGAAGTGGGGGATGATGTCTTTAGAGAAGATCCAACAGTAAATGCTCTTGAAGAGAAGGTTGCGAACATGTTTGGTTTCGAGGCAGGACTATTCACGCCAAGTGGTACCATGGCTAATCAGTTGAGCATCAATGTATTAACCGGTCAGGGAGATGAAGTCTTGATCGAAGAAACAGGGCACATTTTTAACTATGAGTCAACAGCAGCTTCACACCTTTCATCAGTTTTACTTCGTCCGCTGCAAGGAGTGAAGGGCAAACTCTCCGCAGATGTGCTAAAAGATACCATCCGCGGACAAAAAGAATGGGAACCCCGAACGCAGGTTGTTGCATTAGAAAACTCAACGAACAAAGGGGGCGGGTGCTGTTATACAGAGCAGGAATTTGCGGCAATAAGCTCGTTTGCTACTCAAAATGGCTTGGCCATCCATCTTGACGGCGCGAGAATTTGGAATGCAATGACAACTACCCAAACAGAGCCCACCTTTTTTAGCAGAATTGCCGATACGATGTCGGTGTGTTTTAGTAAGGGACTCGGCGCACCGGTGGGATCCATGATTCTGTCATCCCAAAAAAATATTACCGAGGCTCGTCGCATGCGCAAGATGTGGGGCGGAGGTATGCGTCAGATTGGGTTGTTAGCCGCCGCGGCAGATTATGCCATCGAACACCATCTGCCAAAGCTCAAAAAAGATCATCAAAGAGCTCAAGAGCTGGCCAAAGTAATAAATCAATGCTCAGGTCTAAGTATTGATTTGGAGTCCGTAGAGACCAATATTTTGATTTTTAACGTAAAGGAAATGGCTGCTGAGGAAGCTGTTGAACAGTTGGCGGATGAAGGCATACAAGTAGTGCCCTTCGGACCAAAAACACTGCGTGCCACTTTCCATTTTCAGATTGATGATGACGACTTGGCGACCGTCAAAGAAGCATTTGAGAAGCTGTTTAACGGATAAAAAACTACTGGCGCTTTTCGTCGCTTTGATACGATTGGAACAGTGGGTTGTCACGTCCCACAATCTGTAATTGGTTAAAATCACGAACCCCCAGGTGCAGCCGAATATAAGGACTAACGGCTCTCAAAAAGTACCAGTAAGCACTTTTCTCCATTTCTTTCCGGTACTCTTCCACAAACTGGTCCAGCTCTTTTTGCGCTTCAAAAGGTGCCCGATAATATTGCGAAGCCGAAGGCACGTTATAAGTACCCATATCCGTAAGTGCTCCGCCCGAAACCGACCGGCTGTATTGCTGATCTAATTGGATGGGAGTATCAGTTTCTTCATCCGGCTCAATAGAAATCCGCGTGGAGTCGATTTCCTGCGCAGCCCCATCTTCAGGCACTGCAAACAAAAATCCGCCCAAAACAATGAGCATCAAAAAGTGATAAAAATGCATGCTGGTTATTGAATTATTTTTTTATCCAGTAACTATAACAAAAAAACACCCATTTTGTTTTCTTCAGGATGATATTTTGTGGATTGCCGACACCAAAACCTCAGCCAATGTAGATAAGTCTTTTTCTTTGGTAACAAGCGGCGGCACAAGTCTCATTACATTCCCCTGTGTACAGTTCGACAGTACGCCATGATGCATCATCTCTTCCACGACCGGACGTCCTTCAAATGAGAGCTCCACTCCGATCATAAGTCCTCTGCCACGGATATCAACTACCTCATCCATATCAGAAGTACGGTCAGCAATTTTCTGCTTCAAGAACGCTCCTTTTTGTTTTGCCTGATCGACCAGATTTCCATCAATAACCGTTTGGAGAGCAGCAAGGGAAGCAGCACAAGCCAGAGGATTGCCCCCGTAAGTACTTCCGTGATCACCATAGCTCATCGTTTCGGCAACCTTATTTTGGCAGACCATAGCGCCAATAGGGAATCCACCGCCCATCGCTTTAGCCATCCCAATAATGTCGGGCTGTACGCCATAGTGTTCAAAGCCGAACATTTTACCTGTTCGAGCAACGCCCGTTTGGACTTCATCAACAATCAAAAGCGCATTGTGCTGATCGCAAAGCTCTTGAATGGTATCCATAAACGCCTGCGAAGCTATATGCAATCCGCCTGAGCCCTGAATGGTCTCAATTACAATACCGAGCGTGTTTTCATCAAAATGTTTGTTAAGCACCTCAATATCATTCATTGGGATCTCTTGGAAGCCACCTAAGAGGGGATCGTAGCCTTTAGCATATTTGTCCATGCCCATCGATATCGTCCCGACTGTTCGGCCGTGAAAAGCGTTGCTGACCGTTAGGAGAGAACCTTTTTTTTGATGAGTTTTGCCATATTTTCTTGCTGCCTTTAAACATGCTTCCATTGCTTCCCCACCGCTGTTGCATATAAATCCTTTATCCAGTCCGGTAATTTCTGATAGCAATTGCAACAGCTCAGCCTGTGGCTTACTGTAATAGAAGTTGGAAATATGCATGAGCTGCCCGACTTGATCTTGCACTGCTTCCACCACATTCGGGTGGCAATGTCCTAAACTGTTAACCGCAATACCGGCCAGGGCATCCAAGTATTTGTTGCCTTCCTCATCCCAAACATAAGCGCCTCTGCCTTTGGTAAGGGTGATAGGATAGCGGTTATAAACGGGCAGGTGGTACTGTTCGGTAAGCTGCTGATAATTCATAAAAACGGTGAAAGCTGTAGCCAATTAAAAATTATAACAATAAACTCTTTTTGTACGAAGTATTAAAGCTTCTAAAAATAAGATCAATAGTAATAAAAATTTACCGAAACTATGAATAAAACGGATTTGCTTACCTTGTTAGTGATAGTATTCCCTTTAGGGGTCTGGCAGGTTTTTGGTTAGGACAATGGCGATACAGAATCTTCTATTTCCTTAAAAAAAGAGCAACCAACCTTGTTTGACTTTTCATCCTTACACGCAAAAATACATGAAGAAAGACTCAATATTTCGGAAGATTTGGAAGCTTTTTTATGGGTATTTGATGCTGCTATTTTCATCCCTAATGCCAAGTCTGCAGAGCCCATAATATCACTGGTCAATTAGATCATTAGCGGTGGAAATGGAAATCATTTTTCAATTAATATTTTGGTATGCACCGATGCCCAAATAGGGAAGGGGTATCGAATATTTTTCTACCGAATATTTGATCTAAAAAGTACTCCAGAATGGAGATAAAAATTGGGACATATTAGGAGTAACAAGGAAGAAAAAAAAACTGAAATGAAGTTTATGAATATGTTATTGAACTTCATTGATGTACTAAAGAACATGGAGTGATAGTTCCTTTTTGAATAGTGTGGCAATTTGACATATAAAGCGATCAATTTGAGTAATGAATGGTTGCAGGTTCAATACCTTGTTGGGTTGCAATAACTTACAGCGATTAATCTAATTGGGTTTATCATTTACATTGTAAGAGGCGAAAAAGCTATAAAATAAAATTGTCAAGAGTACTGATATTCTAAGCGTGTATAATTTATTTTATTAGCCTTTAAGTAAAATACACCGAATACCTAAAAAGTACTTTAAGTGTATCCGGTGTTAATATTGTGCGGTACTTAAATTATTTAGGTAGGAAATAGACGGTTTGTTGAAGAATGGAATAGAAGGATAGTTTATATTCCTGTAAGTCCAATTATATTAAGGGTTTATAGTATATTAATTGCGGGTTAATTTGTTGGATTACTAAAGTCAATCTCCGCCTAAATAATTTAAGTTTATGCTTCAAAATGGATGGAAGACAATTTTTCAGTACAATATTGAAAGTATGCAAATAAATGAAAGGCAATTAATTACAAGATATACTTAATGTAAAATAAATATAAAAAAGGGCTGAGGTAGACCTTTATTGGCTAAAATAAATTTGAAAGTTACACTTTAGAGCCTCTCTACTGTAATAGAATTTTGGAAATTTTCAGTACTCAGGAGAAAAGTTTTTATCTGGAGAAAGGAAATGGACAGGTAATTATAGATAAGATTTGCGTTGTAACAACCATAGGAATGTCAATACGAAATAGAAAAATTTGACAAAAAAATAAGGGACTAAACAGTCAGTAAATAAACGACTATTTAGTCCCTGAAATGGATGAGGTATCTATCTGTCAGGTACTCATTTTCTAACTCAAATTAGATGAAAGTTTTAGTCCTAAATCAGATTAATCTACGAGTGATAATCCAATGCGACCACGCTCCAAATCGAGCGATACAATCGTGAGTTTTAGGATGTCGCCAACGGCAACAACATCATGCGGATCTTCGACCTTCCGATTAGCCATTTTTGAGATGTGTAGAAGACCGTCTTGCTTCACTCCGATATCCACAAAAGCACCGAAGTCAACAACATTGCGAACCGTACCTTCAAGCGCTTGTCCTTCGCTCAAATCTTCCATCTTCATGATGTCATTTCGGAGCACGGGTTTGGGTAGCGATTCCCGCGGATCGCGTCCCGGTTTCTGCAGGTTTTCAATGATGAGTTCAAGGGTCGGAACACCCACGCCAATCTGTTCAGCGATCTGTTCCTTATCTATATGTTTGAGTTTTTTGGCAATAGCTTCTGTCTGTTCGCTCAACTTTTCCAAGTTGATATCAAAGAGATTGCAAAATTTTTCAGTTGCTTCATAGCTTTCCGGGTGAATGGCGGTGTTGTCGAGAGGATTGCCAGACTCTGGAATACGCATAAATCCGGCTGCCTGCTGGAAACGAAATTCACCGACCCCCTTAATATCTTTGATTTGCTCGCGATCTGAGAAGATCCCTTCGGTTTCGCGATGTTGCACTATGCGTTTGGCTACTCGGCTGCTTAAACCGGAAATATGGGACAATAATGGCGCACTTGCCGTGTTTAGGTTCACTCCCACCTGATTTACGCAGCTTTCAACCACATCATCCAGTGACTGTGCCAACTGATTTTGATTTACGTCGTGCTGGTACAATCCCACCCCAATCGATTTCGGGTCTATTTTGACCAGTTCAGCCAGCGGATCCTGCACGCGGCGGGCGATGGAAATATTGCCGCGTTGCGGGGCATCCAGATCCGGAAATTCCTCAGCCGCCACTTTTGATGCTGAATAAACAGAGGCTCCAGCCTCGTTGACAATCATGTAATTGAGTTCCTCATCGGGGTGTTTCTCTTTTCGCTTCTGTAAGAAATTTGCCACAATCTGTTCGGTCTCGCGACTGGCAGTTCCGTTGCCGATGGCAATCAGATTGACATCATATTTGTCGATAAGTGTATCAAAAACCTCTTCGGCTTCGGCGACCTTTTCCTGTGGCGGCGTGGGATAAGTGGTCGTTCCTTCAAGATATTTACCCGTCTCGTCCACCACGGCCACTTTACACCCGCTCCGATAAGCGGGGTCAATGCCCATCACTACTTTGTGATCGAGCGGCGGCTGCATCAACAAATTTGATAGATTTGTTGCAAAGGTTTCGATAGCGTGCTGGTCGGCTTTCTCGGTCAGATTATTGCGAAGCTCACGTTCCAGTGAGGGAAGCAGCAGTCGTTTATAGGCATCTTCAACCGCATCCTGAATGTGGGGGACAAAAATGCTCATGTCATTTTGTATTACCACATCGTCAATATTTTCGAGGGTGACTTCATCCCATAGCTCCACATTCACGAACAACACGTTTTCACGTTCCCCGCGATTGATCGCTAAAATCTGATACGGTTTAAGATGTTTAGCCTTTTGGGAAAATTCGTAGTAGTCTTCGAAATTGGTACGTTCTTCTACTGCGGGATTTTTCTCCGTTTTAATCACGGCATGCTCCTGAAAGATATCGCGCAGCTTCTCCCGCACATCGGCTGACTCGTTAATCCATTCAGCGATAATATCGAGGGCACCGTCCATGGCCTCCTCCGCGGATTCAACTTCTTGTTCGTCATCCACAAACTTGGCCGCGTGCTCCATGGGGTCGCCCTGCTCAATCTCCTGTTCCCAGATAAGCTCAGCCAGCGGCTCCAATCCCTTCTCTTTGGCCATATCGCCCTTGGTGCGGCGCTTCGGCTTGTAGGGTAGATAGAGATCCTCCAGTGTATTTAGATCAGTGCAGGCTTTGATTTTTTCTTCAAGCTCTTCGGTAAGCTTATCCTGCTCATCTATGGTCTTAAGAATGGTTTTTTTACGATCCTCGAGCGTGCGGTGGAACTCCAGCTTGTCGCGCACACCTCGGATATCCTCCTCATCAAGTCCGCCGGTGGCCTCCTGACGATAACGTGCCAGAAATGGGACGGTGGCACCGTCATCCAAAAAGTCAGCTACTGCTTTTACCTGCTTCGGTTTAAAGTTCAATTCCTGCGCAATATTGCTAAAAATCTGTGAATCAGTCATGTAATGAAATAAAATCTTAATGGTAAATTTGAGTCTTCTGGATTCTGAATCCTGAGTTCAGAATCCTATATTTGACCTGCCAAAAATAACTACACTAAGACTATAAGTACACATGAATTTTGACTTGGATATGGTACACGAAGCGGCTGTTGAAATAGCAAAGTTAGGGGGCGATCATACGCTCAATTATTTTAATAAGTCATTTGATATAGAGCGCAAATCAGATGATTCTCCGGTAACGGTTGCCGACCGGGAGGCGGAAACAATTTTACGAGAGGAGATTCAAGCCCGTTTTCCTGAGCACGGCATCGTGGGAGAGGAGTATGACGTTCATAATCCCGATAGCAGCGTGCAGTGGATCTTGGATCCCATCGATGGAACGAAGTCATTTATCCACGGGGTGCCGCTGTATACGACGCTGATTGGAGTGATGGTTGATGACGAACCAGTGATTGGTATCATTTATGCTCCGGCGCTTGATGAACTTTGCGATGCGGCTAAGGACAAGGGAGCGCGCCTGAATGGGGAACCGTGCAGCGTGCGTTCTTGTGATAATCTGTCCGAGGCCAGTTTTATGAGCACGGATGTATATACAGCAGCGAAGTTTGGGTATGGGGATGCGCTTGATGCTCTGATCGAAAAATCGCGCATTCATCGTACTTGGGGCGATGCATACGGACACATGCTTGTGGCAACGGGACGCGCCGACCTGATGTTTGATCCCATTTTGAATATTTGGGATGCGGCACCACTTCTAACTATTCTACAAGAGTCGGGGGGAGTATTTTGTGACACGGAGGGCAAAGAAACAATTAAATCAGGAAATGGGTTTTCGTGCAGCAGGGAATTATTGCCGGAGGTAATAGAGGTTTTTGAAAGTAATTAATAAAAAAGGTCGCAATGCAAAACATTGCGACCCTATTAGCAATTAACTAATAATAGCTATCACATTTCCAGAACTACTCGGAATCGCGCCTCATTATTGATCATTCGATCATACGCTTCATTTGCTTCTTCAAGTGGATAAGTTTCAATAGTCGGCGTGATATCTGTCAGCGCACTAAAGTCCAGCGTATCTTCGGAGTCTTTTGCCGTGCCGCTGGGCCATCCGCGAACAGACTTACGTCCCATGATGAGTTGAAAAGGACTTACTTCAACCGGTTCTCCGGTGGCAGCGACAATCATCAGCGTACCGTCAGTACCGAGCCCGTCAATAACCGATGAAATGGCATCACTGTTAGGAGCTGTTGCCAGTATTACTTTTGCTCCGCCCAACTTTTGAAGTTCTTCAGCGGCATCATTGGCTTCAGTATCAATAAAATGATCGGCACCGAGCCCATAAGCCAGTTCCTGTTTGTCCGTTCCGCGCGATAGGGCAACGACTTCGCATCCAAACTTATGAGCATATTGTACGCCCAGGTGACCGAGTCCACCAATACCTTGGACGGCTACCAAATCACCGGGATTAAGATCACTGTTGCGCAGAGCGTTAAAAGTGGTAATGCCGGCGCACAACAGGGGAGCCGCATCAGCAGAATCAAGTGATTCGGGTACATCAGCCAGTGCATTTTGAGGAGCCGTCATATATTCGGCATAACCGCCGTCGAAAGTAAGTCCCGTTATTTGAGCGTTTTCGCAGTTAATAAAATCACCTTTACGACAGGCTTCACATTCGTGGCAATGTCCGCCGTGCCAGCCTACGCCTACGCGCTGACCTTCTTCCCATTCGGAGACGTTGCTGCCAACTGATTCAATGGTACCTATCACTTCATGACCCGGTACGCGCGGATATTCAATGCCCGGCATAGTTCCATCTTTTACAAAGGCATCACTGTGACAAATGCCACAAGCTTGTACTTTAATTAACACTTCATCTTCAGAAGGAGTGGGAATATCTTTTTCAACGAGTTCAAAATCTGAACCCGGTTCTGATACTTGCATTGCTTTCATTGCACTCATAAGTAATAATATTTTAAAGTTGAACTTTCTTTGCTTTTTACCAACAGAAAAGCGAGCCCAATCATTTACATTTTTGGGAACAATTAAAAAAAGCTTCACTTAGATTTATCGGAAAGTATAAGACTCCTTATATTCCTGCGTTAGGTAATAGCTGCCAAGTATTTAGAAGTGACTTTTTAACATCCAATTTTGATCTTGCTCATGTCCATAAATCGTAATAATTCTTTTTCTGTTACGGCAATAATCGTTTCTCTCACCATTTTGATAGGTACGGGTATTAGCTCAGTACAGGCTCAATCTTTTGATCACGAACCGTATCCAAAACTTGATTATGATTTCATTTCGGTAAATCTGAATTTGGGGGTACAACCTCAAAATATGCGCATTGATGGGGAAGCTACCTACCAAGTTGAGGCCAATATCAGTGGGGCGGATACATTAACGCTTTATGCATCGCATCTGGATGTCAGTAATGTGTCGGTAGATGGAGAAGCTGTTGATTTCTCACTACAAAATGACTCCCTGTTTATTCCTGTGGATGACTCTACGGTAGCAGGATCGCAGTACGAAGTCAATATCCGTTATTCCGGACGTCCCCAGTTTGGAGTCCTGCAAAACCAACACGAAACTATTTGGAGTTCTCAACTGCCAAGGGCACAACGTCACTGGATCCCTATCGTTGATCATCCGCAGGTAACACTCCAAACCACTTTCAATATATCGGTGCCATCAGGGGTGAGCGTTTGGGCGACCGGTGAAAAAGTGGACGAGGAAGTGCTTTCGGTTGAAGCTGTTCGTTATACGTTTGCATCACAGCAAGAAATTCCGGCTTCCAGTTTGGCCTTTGCCATGGGTGATTTTGAAAGTCAATCAACGAGTTACGGCGAAAAGAAAATTAATTTGGTTGTTGAAAAATCGCTTGCCAATGAAATTGATCAGCAAACCGTACTGCAGAATGCATACAATTATTTAGAATCCGTAGAGGAAGCATTACAGCGCGATTATCCCTTCAGTCAGTTGCAGGTTGTGGTGTTAGGCGATCACAGCGGAGAGACCAAATCGTGGGGAGCCTCTACGGTTTTTTTATATAAGAATAGGGGAGATTGGGATACCCAATTAATGCGGGGCATCATTGGTCAGTGGTTTGGCATCCATCAACGCGAGCGACAGTGGAGCCAGGCCGATGCCATAACGCTGAGTCAGACACTCCTTTTTCAGGAGTTAATGTCAGATAACACTACGCTAAATACAAGTAATCAACCACAAGGATTTTCAAACTCATTATACCAACAGTTTGGTCCGGAACGATGGAATAGCTGGCAAAAAGGCATTGGAGAATGGCAAAATGAATCCATAAAAACATTTATGCGGGATTCTCTAACTCAGATGATGGATCTCGGTGGAGTAATCAGCTGGGAACAGTATGCAAATTTCTGGTATGCCCATAAGGGACAACCGTTATTTGAAAAACCACAATTTTCATTGGATGCTGAGGATTCTGTTACGCAACGAGATTCTGTAGCTTATGAAGTGTACTATGATTTCAATGAAGCAGAAGGAACAATTAAGCTGCAATTTAAAGCTACCAATGGATTTTTTGGGGAGCTGACGACCATAAATGCCTATGCGATATATCCGGGTAAAGTAGATACCTCAGAAGTAACCTTTACCGGCAAGGAAGATTCTATTGTGCTGCAGGTTCAGCCGACAATAAATACGCTTAAATTAGATACACAGGACCATCCTTCGCTGACTCTCGAAGAGTTTAAGCCGTCTTCATTTTTGATCAACGACCTCCGCGATGGTGAAACGGTGACAGACCGTGCAAAAGCTGCCCGTAAGCTGGGATATCATAGCGATAATCCTGATCTGCAGCTTGCAATTAAGGATTTTATGAACCAGGATCTGGAGCCGGAAGTGGAAGCGGGGCTGCTGCTTTCGCTGGCAGACATTACGGACGGTGCTTCCGGTACTGAGCAAGTTTTTTTGGACGCTCTAAAAAGCGATCACCGTGTTATTCGTGAGGCCGGATTAATGGCACTGCAAAATTATCCCCAGAATAGTACGGTTGTGAATACCGTACAGGCCGTGGCTCAACGGTCTGATGAACTGCCCATGTTTAAAAAAGCTACGGAAGTGCTTACTGTTGTGATGGCTGAGGAATCATTCAGTGGATTTGTACAATCGGTCGTCCAGTCGGATACGGAGGGTCATCGATCTATTTTTTCTATTCGGCAGCTTGCTAACGTTGGACAGGTTGCGGATGCCATAGAACAGGCTAACCTATTTACGGAAAATCAATACTCTTTTGATATCCGGAGTGCGGCGCTGCAGATTTTAATTCAGCATGACCATGCGGCTAATAATTGGTTGTCATTAGCGCAAAATTTACTTGATGAAGCTGATCCCCGTATTCGGTTTTTGGTGCTGAAGGGATTAGAGCGGAATATGAATAATGAAATCCGGCAGTACCTGAAAGATTATATGCAGGATGAATATGACGCTCGGGTATATCAGAAAATTAATGATATTCTTTGATTGGATGGAATATTGGAACCCCCCGGCATTAGCCTGAGAATGGTCGCGGCATTTTTTAATGGTGTATAAGATCCGGAGAGGGGTTCCCAGAATTTGCTATCCCTGCTTAATCCATTTCATGAGTTCTTTCCAGTTAGCACTTTTACCATAGCTTAATATACCTACGCTGTATATTTTAGCGCTCATCCACATAATTCCACTAAAAGTAGCAATCATCAACAGAATAGAAGAACCAATCTGCCAGAAGGGGACATCCGTGATGGCAATACGGGTAATCATGACGATAGGCGTACAAAACGGGATTAGTGAGCCAACCACGGATAATGTTCCGTCCGGATTTTCCATAGTCTGAAACATGATAAAATAGGCGATCATGATAGGTACCATAATGGGGAACATATACTGCTGGGTGTCAGCTTCAGAATCAACGGCTGATCCTATGGCTGCAAAAAGACCTGCATAAAGCAGATATCCAAGGATAAAAAAGATTGCAAAATAGATGATTAATGAAGTTTCAATAGTGGGTATGGTAAACACCGATGGATCAATACCCTGCGAAGCCTGAGCTGTTTGGGCTGCCTCGGGCATATTCGACATCTGTTCGGTTAAGAAGATACTGGCGATTGGACCCGCTGCTGCGGCAAGGCCCAGCAGAGAAACCACCCAGAAGGTCATTTGGGTAAGGGCCAAAGCACCGATACCGGCCAGTTTGCCGTATAGAAGTTCAATAGGTTTTACTGATGAGGCAATAACTTCAATAATTCGGTTGGTTTTTTCCTCAATAACGCTACGAGTAATTAATCCGCCATAGCCGGTTATTGATCCAAAAATGATGATCCCCATAAAAATACCGACAATCGTGAGAAATCCAGTATCATCTTCAGTTTCTTCCCCGGTATCGGTGAGCTTTGTAGTCGATATGGTGATACTACTTTCATAAATCTTTTGCACATCTTCGGATACATTTGCGCGGGCCAGCCGCTCATTGCGAATCACTTCGCGTAAATCTGTGCGCAGCGTATTTTGCAGTTTAAGTCCGCCGCTGCCGCTGGATACAAATTCAGGATTTTGTTGACCTTCAATATGCGATTCATTAAGAACGATAAAGCCGTCGATCTCTTCCTGTTGGACCAGGGTGCGCAGTGAGTCTTCGGTGAGATCAGATAAATTTTGATATCTGTCAGGGGCCATTTCTTGCAGTCGCGGATATAGGACTTCTGTTTGATCCGATATGCCAATTTTTTGTGGGGCATCAGAATCCCAGGCAGCAATCCCAACAATAATGCCAATAAAAGCGATCATCCCCAGAGGAATTAATATGGTAGCAAGGATAAAAGCTTTTGAACGGATGCGGGTCAGGTATTCCCGCTTGAGTACGAGTAAAATTTGACGCAAACTCATGTAATTAACTTAATTCTTTTGGATTAATATTATCTTCGCCAACAGTGGAGATAAAAATTTCGGTAAGTGAGGGTTCCACACGTTCAAAGGTATAAATTTGGGCATAGTTTATGGCTTTTTTGAGGATTTCCTGCATGGATTGCCCATCGAGTACCCGAATTTCAGCATAGTTCGCCGAGCGGTTGTTGATTCGTACCTCTTGTAATTCATCCAGAAACGAATCATCGCCCTCAAACTCGATATTGATAGTATTTTTTCCGTATCGCTGCTTTATTTTACGAAGATTACCATTTAATACCGCTTTGCCCTTATTGAATAGGCAGATGTCATCACACATTTGCTCTACCTGTTCCATTCGGTGCGTTGAAAAAAGGATCGTATTACCATTATCGCGCAGTTCAATGACGATCTCTTTAAGCATTTCGCTGTTGATAGGATCAAGACCGCTAAACGGTTCATCAAAAATATAGATGTCCGGATCATGGGCAATGGTCGCAATAAATTGAACTTTCTGAGACATTCCTTTTGAAAGCTCACCGACTTCTTTGTCAAACCAGTCGATGGCCTCAAAACGATCCAGCCAGTAGCGGGTTTTCTTTTTGGCTTCGTCGTGGGATAACCCTTTGAGCTGTGCCAGGTAAATAAGTTGTTCACCCACCTTCATCTTTTTATACAGTCCGCGCTCTTCTGGCATATAGCCGATCATGCTCTGTGTTTTTGAGCTCACGGGATAACCGTTAATCGTTACCGTACCGCTGTCGGCAATAAGAATGTGATTGATAATACGAATTGCTGTTGTTTTGCCAGCTCCATTGGGACCCAATAACCCAAATATGCGGCCTTTGGGAATTTCAAAGCTTACATTATCAACAGCTCGGGTATCCCCAAACGATTTCGAAATATTATTTACTTCAATTACTGCCATAAATGGATTTGATGATTATTTTTTACTGAAAGTAGGACAAAGTTACTTATAAAGAAAGATTTTGATTGACGCCTAAAGTTTTGATTCTTTCAACAAGAATAAATGAGTGCTTCCAATAAGGCAATGCTAATACGAATCACATTTTAAAGGGTTACATATATGAAAGTTTTCCATCTTAGTGCGGAATGTTATCCGGTTGCAAAAGTTGGAGGGTTGGCAGATGTCGTCGGAGCATTGCCCAAGTATCTGAATAAAGAATTGGCTGAGGCTTCTGTAGTGATGCCCAAGTATGCCAATGGATGGATGGCCAATCACAGTTTTGAGACGGTATTGCAGGGCTCTGCACCGTTAGGCGATTGGCAGTTTGAATTTACCATCGAACGAGAGTCCAAAGATACATTGGGTTTTCCCCTGTACCTGGTTGATATTCCCGGACGGTTCGATCGTCCCGGCATTTATACCGATGCTGATACTGGCAACAGTTATTGGGATGACTTTGAGCGTTTTGCCAGCTTCCAAATTGCAGTGTTGGATTGGATAAATGGGATGAAGCAGAAGCCCGATCTGCTGCATTGCCACGATCACCATACCGGGCTGGTACCATTTATGCTTACTCAGTGCTATCGTTATAATGACCTGAAACATATTCCCACAGCATTAACCGTGCATAATGCAGAATATCATGGCGCTTACGATCGGGGTAAGGCTCACCTGTTGCCTAATTTTGATGAGTATAACTTTGGCCTACTTGACTGGGACGGTAAATTAAATTGTCTTGCTGCCGGACTTAAAACCTGCTGGCAGATTACCACTGTTTCAGAGTCATATATGAAAGAGCTTTCCTATAACAGTAACGGCTTGGAATGGCTGTTCCAAGACGAACAACAGAAGTCACGCGGTATTATTAACGGGGTCGATACTAATGTTTGGGATCCCGACAACGATCCGATGATTGCTCATTCGTTTAACAAGCGCAAAACGGCGGCTGGTAAACGAAAAAATAAGAAAGTACTTTGCGAAAAATTTGGTTTGGATCCACAGTATCCCACCATATCCTTTATTGGACGCTTGGTTCATGAAAAGGGAGCCGATTTGCTGCCGGATCTTTTTCGTTCTTTTTTGGAGTCTGAGCAATCGGTGAATTTCATCGTACTGGGCACCGGTGATCGAGAGCTTCATCATCAGTTTGAGTCTATGAGTGATCGGTTCGTTGGTTATTTTGATGCTACGTTGGATTATAACGAACCGTTGGCGCATCAGATTTATGCCGGCAGTGATTTTATGATTATGCCTTCGCGCGTTGAGCCATGTGGGTTGAATCAAATGTATTGTATGCGTTATGGTACGGTACCAATTGTGCGCAATGTCGGTGGACTGAAAGATACGGTGGTCGATATTGGTAAGGATGATGGTTATGGATTTACATTTAACGATTTTACCTTTCATGCAGCCCACGATGCGGTGCAACGAGCGATCAATCTTTTTGAAGATGGACGGAAAATGGCAGGTATTCGTAAGAGAATTATGAATCTGGATTTTTCTTGGAATGCCTCGGCCAAAGAATATATTAAAATGTATACCGAGCTGATTAAACAATAGTCAATTTATAGAAAACTATATTTACATATGCGTAGAAAAGTAATTGCGGTTATATTAGGCGGTGGACAAGGGACTCGATTATTTCCACTAACGAAAATGCGGTCGAAGCCGGCCGTTCCGGTAGCCGGGAAGTATCGGTTAGTGGATATACCTATTTCAAACTGTATTAATTCTGGTGTTCGACGTATCTACGTGCTTACCCAGTTTAACTCTGCTTCGCTAAACAGACATATCAAAAATTCATACAATTTTGATGTGTTTAGCAGAGGTTTCGTCGATATTTTGGCTGCTGAGCAAACCCCTGACAGCAAAAACTGGTATCAGGGCACGGCCGATGCAGTGCGGCAGTCCATCCATCACATGGAAAACCACAGCCACGAGCATGTGTTGATTTTATCCGGGGATCAACTTTACCAAATGGATTATCGCAAGATGATGAAAAAGCATGAAGATAATAATGCTGATATTACCATTGGTACCATTCCGGTTGTTGCCGAAGATGCTACCGGTTTTGGAATTATGAAGACGAATAAAAATGGATTTATTGAAGACTTTGTTGAAAAGCCGGAATTTGATGAGCTGGACCAATGGAAGTCAGAAACCCCTGAAAAGTTTAAAAATGAGGGAAGGGAATATTTGGCATCGATGGGGATATACATCTTTAAAAAGGAGATCCTTAACGACTTGTTTGATGAATATGAAGATGCCACAGATTTCGGAAAAGAGATCATCCCCGAGGCTATCAAAGAAGATTATCAGGTACAAAGCTATGAGTTTGATGGTTACTGGACAGATATCGGGACGATAAAATCTTTCTTTGAAGCGAACCTGGCACTTACTGATGATCTACCCAAGTTTAACCTTTATGACAATGAGGATTTTATCTATACCCATGCCCGGATGCTTCCGGCCTCCAAATTGTCTGGAACAACCTTTGATCATTCGGTACTGGCTGAGGGCTGCTTGATTGAAGCCAGCCGCATTGAACGATCCGTCATTGGTATTCGATCACGAATAGGAAAGGGGACCACGATAGAGCACTCCATCATCATGGGGAATGATTTCTTCCAGTCTCAGGAAGAAATTGAGCAAAGTAGCGACGAAAATCCCCCCATGGGCATTGGGCAACGCTGTTTTATCAGTAATGCCATTGTCGACAAAAATGTTAAAATCGGAGATGATGTACGCATTGCCGGCGGTGACCATCTCGAAGATGGGGAATACGAACACTACCATGTGGTTGATGGCATTGTGATTGTACCCAAGGGGGAGGTCATCGAAGATGGAACGAAGATATAGCCATTCGTACTAAGTGATGAGTACTGAAAAAAATACGTTCAGTTTTTTTAAACTCGATCCGTTGCAATATTGCGGATCGAGTTATTTTTTTGTGATGAGATATCGTAAATGACTAATCACCGTTTTGAATTTCTTTAAGCTTACTCATCGCCCGGTCGTTGAGATTGTCAAACAGTTCTTTGTCAATATCGCCGACGGTGAATTTGAGATGGAGCCAAACTACGTAGGTCGCCATCACATCCTCGTAGCAATAATGCTCGATTTCAGCCAGTTTATCCTCCCGAAACATTTTGAGCACCTCATTCCCTTCGCCGGTCTGTTTAAAGGGGATGTCTATCAGGTAGCCCAAATGTTTGAGTTTTGGCCATGAACTTGCCCCATAATTACTGAACTCATCAAGGAGATCAACATTGTCGTTGCTGTATCGATATTTGATATCGTAATGGTTGAGGCGCTTGGGCATCTGTAACCCGTGCTTTAATGCACGATAGGTGAGTAGAGGGAGGTCAAAACCACGACCGTTATGATGTACCAAGCCAAAATCCTTGTAGGTGCTCAGAGCGTCAAATAGTTTTTTTAGTCCCTCTTCTTCATCAGTGCCGTGCCAGCCCACTTTCTTTTTTGGCATACCATTATTTTCGATCCACAATCCGACCCAAGAGATCATTTTATGATACATAGGCGGTAGAAATCCGGATGAGTTGCGTGCTAACTCTTCACTGGCCTGTATAAGTAATTCATCGTCATTGCTCTCGGGATTTTCAATGACCTTACGTACAAATTCAAAATCGGGGATGGTCTCAACATCAAAAACAAAAAACATAATTACTCCGTCATTTCTCCAACTAAATTCTTATTAAATTGCTCGGCTACAGCAGCATTATCCTCATGCTTGGCAAGAAGATACATTATTTTTGTGAGCGTTGCTTCGGTCGTCATATCTTTTGCGCTGAGGGCTCCCAGCTCAAGTGCTTTGCGTCCGCTTTCGTAATTGTTAAGCTCCACCGCATCATAGGCAGCTTGGGAGGTAATAATTAGAAGAATATCGTTACGCAGGCATTGTTCAAAAAAGGGTAGCAGGCTTTCCCTACCGTGGATGGGAAAGTTGCCGCTTCCAAACGCTTCGATAATGAGGGAGCGCGTATCCCTAAAGTTAATTTGATTTAAAAAATCGGGATTTAAGTTTGGATATATTTTTAGCAGAAAAGCCTGATCAGAAAAGTTGGTAGAGACATCCAGTGAATTTGAAGGAGTATGCACATGTTTACGGATATCAATATTGATTCCGATTTCTGCCAAAGGCGGGTAATTGGGGGACGCAAAGGCATCAA
This sequence comes from Fodinibius sp. SL11, assembly GCF_052060035.1. Lineage (NCBI taxonomy): Bacteria > Pseudomonadati > Balneolota > Balneolia > Balneolales > Balneolaceae > Fodinibius > Fodinibius sp. SL11. Next base: position 234,077 of record NZ_JBPOEA010000001.1, read on the forward strand.
AATCACCGATACTCATTTTAGTAGCCCGATTGCCGCGGTATACAAAATCGTTGAAACAGATGGCCACTTCGGGCAACGGCATGGTTGCTATCTCAATAGCATTAATCAGGTTGCGGCGTGCATCGCTGCGGATATTACTCATGGGCACTTGGCTGCCGGTTAGAATAATGGGTTTGTCCAATCCCTGTAAAGCAAATGATAATGCAGATGCCGTATAAGCCATGGTATCGGTGCCGTGCAGAACTACAAAACCGTCATAATCTTCATACCTGTGGTGGATAAATGCTGCTAATTTCGCCCAGTGTTTTTTGTTGATGTCGGAGCTGTCCTCGAAAAAGAGTCGTTCCATTTTTATATCCGCAATTTTTGAAAGCTCCGGAATGGACTGATACATCAACTCAGTCCACTTCTGGGGATTCAGGGTCGGTTTTTGACCAGCGCTGGTATCCATGGCAATAGTACCGCCCGTCTGTATTAGTAAAATATTTTTCATGAATGGTAAAGGTTTAAATTTATTTGCGATTAATGTTACCAAATTTACCGCAAAGTATTGAGTTCAAATCTTTTTTTGCCTTACTTGTTGAAAGACAACGCAACGCACCGGAGTAAACAATGGTTGAAAAGGCTCTGTTACATATCAGCTTTCCTACAAATGACTGCTGCCATTGTATATTGACAGATTACTTTGGTGTTTCCCCTCATTCCAAAAAACGGAGGTAGCCTATGAATGTTTATAAGCCATCAAAAATTAGAAATGTTGTACTATTGGGACATGCCGGTTCGGGAAAAACGACCTTGGCAGAAACGATGCTGTTCGAATCGGGAAGTAAGAACCGACGGGGTTCCATAGAAGAAAAGAATACCTCGTCGGATTATCATGAAATTGAGCACGAAAAAGGAAAGTCGGTATTTTCCAGCCTGTTGAACCTTGATTGGAGAGGCAGTAAGATTAATCTCATCGATACGCCGGGCACAGCTGATTATATCGGAGAGGTGGTAGGGGCGCTTCGCGTGGCTGATACGGCTATTTTTTCTCTCAATGCAGAATACGGGGTGGAGGTTGGAACCGAGCTGCACTGGAAGTACACGGATCGATACAATATTCCGTCGCTTATTATTGTCAATAAACCGGATAACGAATATTCTGATTTTCAAAGAACGGTAGATATGGCCAAGGAGCGTTTTGGTCGCGGGGTGGTTGTGGTTCAATATCCCTATAGTGAGGGCGAAGATTTTCATGCTATTATTGATGTTTTGAAAATGACGATGTACGAATTTCCCGAAGATGGCGGCAAACCAGATAAATTGCCCATTCCGGATTCGCATAAAGCGCAGGCTGATTTATTGCATAATGAACTTGTTGAAGCAGTGGCCGAAAATGATGAAACGTTGCTGGATTTATACCTCGAACAGGGAGAACTCACGGAAAGCCAGATGCGAGAAGGCCTGCAAAAATCTTTATTGAACAGGGATATTTTCCCGCTCTTTTGCTGTTGTGCCAAGCGCAATATGGGTACCGGTCGTGTAATGGGATTTTTGGGCAATGTGGCTCCCAATCCACTGGAGGCAAATCCACCAAAATCGGTAGATGGAGAAGATGTTGCTTTGACGACTAATGGCGATCCACTATTGTTTGTCTGGAAAAACAGCTCGGAATCGCATGTGGGAGATATGCTCTATTTTAAATCATATGGTGGTACCGTTCAGCCGGGACAAGATCTTGTTAATCATAAAACGGGCAGTGGGGTACGACTGTCTGGACTCTATTGGGTGAATGGTCACAAACGTAAAGAAGCAGATCGTGTACCCACGGGTGATTTGGCAGCTGCCGTGAAACTGAAAAATACCGGTGTGAATGATACGCTGCATCCTAAAGGCGGTGAAGTCGAAATTGAGCCGATTCATTTTCCCGATCCGGTAATTCGTACCGCTATAAAATTAAAACAGGAAGGTGATGAAGATAAGCTGGGAAATGCGTTGCATCAGTTGCAGCGCGAAGATCCATCCATGCAGATTGAGCACAGTCAGGAGCTAAAGCAGGTGATTGTCCACGGACAGGGTGAGGAGCACTTGGCTGTTATCAAATATGCACTTGAAACACGATTTAACCTGAATCTGGAATATGTTCAGCCTAAAATTCCGTATCGCGAGACCATTACAAAGTCAGTAAGAACGGAATATAAACATAAGAAACAATCGGGTGGAGCGGGGCAATATGCTGCTGTATCATTGTTAATAGAGCCGCTTACCGACAATATGCCCGAGCATGATGATCTGAAAGTACGTGATACACAGGAAATTGATCTGGAGTGGGGGGGCAAGCTAATCTTTAGAAACTGCATTGTGGGTGGCGTTATCGATAATCGCTTTATGCCGGCAATCCTGAAAGGAATCATGGAGAAGATGGAAAATGGTCCGCTTAGCGACTGTCGCGTTCGGGATCTGCGCATTTCGGTATATGATGGTGATATGCATTCGGTCGACTCCAACGATGCGGCGTTCCGTACAGCGGGACTTATGGCTTTCAAACAGGGATTTATGGATGCTAAACCAAAGTTAATGGAGCCGGTCTACACGATTGAGGTTAACGTTCCTGCCGATTATATGGGGGATGTAATGAGTGATATTAGCACGCGGCGCGGACAGATTCTGGGCATGGATTCTGAGGGATCTATCCAGAAAATTAAAGCTCAGGTTCCACTCGAGGAGTTGGATCACTACGCTACACGCTTAAAATCCATAACCCAGGGTAGCGCTCGATACAGTCGGGAATTTTCTCATTACGATCAGGTGCCTCATGATATTCAACAGCGTGTTATGGAAAAAACAATGGAGATGCAGGAGGTATAAATCACTGAAAAATCAGGATACTTTTGAAGTGTCCTGATTTTCATTGCAGGATTAATCAGCGTTTTCTTTTTTTAACCACTTGCTGTTGGGATGATTGGCTTCCAAATGTTGAATATATCGAGCTGGTAATGCAAAAAAGAGTTCCTCGCGGATTGCTGGAAAGCGCTGCTCCATTTTTTCTTTTGGTTGTTGTGGTCGTTGTTCCGGATTCCAGCTGAACCCTTCGAGGCGGCGGGCTTTGGTCTTTTCGCTTTCCGGTAGATACGATCCGTTAACGGCCCCAATGGCTTTCATTCTCGACAATTCTCCCTCTTTAAAAAAGATGCGGATATTCGGAGCAGATAAATCTACAGCACCGTCGGGTTGGTCTTGGTCGTTTTTTGTAAATCTCAGAAGTTTAGAATTGCCAAATACATAAATTTCATGCAGTGCTCCTTCCATAAAATCCGCATGGAGAGTATCACCTGTAATTTGGTTTAAGCGATCTATACTTGTGTCTTGCTGTACTGAAAAGGGACGAGGATGAGAAATTAAGCTATCAATATCGCCATTAGTAATTTTTGCTCTGATGTAAGGTCCGGTTAGCTGCACTTGTTTATGCCATGATTTTGCATTCGACCATAGCTCAAACGTATCCGTGCTGTCGGAATATTTTGAAGTATCTGAAACGGATGAAAAAGAAGGAGACCAGATGCGAACGCTGTCATAACCAAACACTATGGTTGTGGTATCGATAAGAGTGCGTTGCTCTTTAGACAAAATGGTTTTGGCTCTGATATGTGTCGTATCAGCTTGGGCAGTGTCGGCGGTATCCTGTTTGAAACTTTTGAGCCAGGCGTTGCCTTCAAGGAGTCGACGACCGGTAGAATCGGCTTCAAGGTATTGGCCTTTAATCATGGAGTCGTTCTCACGATCATCCCCAAAAATATCGCCGTAGAGTTCGTAATATTTTGTTTCTCGATTGCTGAAAAGAGAATCTCCTTCGAGGTACTGAAGAGAATCAGAAAGCTGTACCTTGCCGTAAAACTTTGCACTATCGGCTTCGCGGTAGTAAAAGCCAGAGTCTGCTACCAGGGTTCCTCGCTGATCTTCGAGGCGAATCTCATTGAGAAAGTTGGCCACTTTGGTTGTAAATCGATAATCAACGCTATTCCCAAAGAGGGTAGTGCTGTCCGCTTCAATGATAACGCGTCCACGCAGTTGACTAAAATCGATATTGGTGTAATATCTGAGCGTGTCCGCCCAAATTTTTTCTTCGTCTGTATTGATTTGAATGTTACCAAAAGCGCGTATTTCATCTCTATTTACAAACTGATAGGCGCTGTCGCAGTACATCTCCATATTTTGGCTTTGCAGATGTACATTCCCCAGAATCTTTTGCACGCGTTCGTCTTGGTATTGCCCGCCTTGAATACTATCAGCCTCCAAGATATTAACCTGATTTTGAGCCAGTGCCTCTTGATTCCATCCAGCCAGCAGAACTGCTAAACAGGCAAGTAGCAGGATAAATATTGTATATAGTTTCTGGATGTTTTTCGGGTCCATTTAATTAACAATTACGCGTCCCTTTGGTTCTTTTATAGTATAGTCTACTAAGTCGGTATCACCTTCAAAGCCGGTACCGGCAATGCTGTCAGTCGGGGTTTTAATAATGACAAATTTGGGTGTACTGATATTATTGTTGGATTGATTCCATTTGAGATATTCGGAGTCAAGATAGCGATTATCTCTGGTTTCTACCTGTACATTCCCAAAGAGTTCAAAGATGGCATCTTCTGGTTTATATATTGCTCGGTCAGAAAATACCTTTGTCTTTACTGCTCCCAGCGAATCAAAAACGTGGACGGTAACCGGGCCTTTAATACGGGTTTCGTTTGTATTATTGGATGAATAAGTTGCTGCATATGAACCCCAAAGGCGGACTTTTTTTAAACCGTCTTCCATAATTTCCATATCTACATCCCAAGTTTCAGTGGAAGAGGTAAGCGAATCTTTTAACGCTTCGTCAACCTTTTGGGATTCTTCTTGTGATAGATCGCCACAAGAAGAAATGCCTACCATAATCAGCACGCATATGCAAAGCGAAATAAGCTTTTTATGTTGTTCCAAAATAGCGGTCACCTGCATCACCTAATCCGGGGACAATAAATGCATCTTCATTTAAGTGGTCGTCGATGGCTGCGGTTATGGTATGCACATTGGGATGTTCTTCTTCCATTTTTTGCAAGCCCTCGGGTGCACAAATTAACGATACAAACCGTAAATGTTGTGCTCCTTTGTCTTCTAAAAAAGAAAGTGCATCGTGGGCACTGCCCCCGGTGGCCAGCATTGGATCAACAACCAAAACCATATCATCTTCAACGCCGTTTGGAATATTGGAATAGTAGTCTTCCGGCTCATGAGTCGTCTCGTTTCGTTCCATGCCTAAATGTCCAACCCGCGCATCGGGAATAAACTGAAGCAGAGCATCAGAAAGGCTAAGGCCGGCACGTAATATCGGAACCACCATTACCCCTTGATCGATATCGTATCCGGTTGTTTTCTTGATCGGTGTTTCGACCTCAAAAGTGGTTTGCGGTAACTCCTTAAGCGCATGATAAGCCAGAATCATAGCAATACGCTTTATGGCTGACCTAAATTCAGAAATATTTGTATTGACATCCCGCAGTATCGTTAGATCTCTGTTGACTACGGGATGTTTTATAAGCGTGACATTTTCAAAATCAGACATAATGATTGTGATTATACATCTGGATTTTCAAAGTATTTCTTGGTGATTTTGTAAGCAACACCGGACAATGCAAATAGCGCAATAATGTTAAAGAAAGCCATCAGCCCCAGCATTACATCACCGAACGCCCATATTGTTGTGAGCGTAACCACGGCACCAAAAAAGTGCATACCTACAAAGGCCAAACGATACCAGAAAATAGATTCAAAGCCGAACAGGTATTGAGCGGCGCGATCACCATAGTAGCTCCAGCTAATGGAGGTCGAGATAGCAAACAGTAGTACTGCAAATGTTACCAGATATCCACCACCTGGAATAATAGGGGCTAATCCTCGTTCAAAAGCTGCTGAGGTTAGCGGAGCACCGTTTTGTACTACTCCACCATAAAGATTATTTAACTGGGTGCCATCAGAGGAGTAGACAGTTACACCACGGTACCCGTCTTCATTTTGTCGGGGGGCCAATTCAATACGACCGTTAAAAGGGGTGTTGTATGATACATCAGAAAACATTGTATCAACGGGTGCTTCGTAATGTGTCATTTCACCGTTGGTAGGAAGTCCATTTTCAAAATAAAGTACAGGAGCATCTCCTGCTTGTCCTGTGCCACCAGATGTTTGAGTGTACGTATAGGAAACGATATCTGCTGTAGGATCAACAGAAGATTTATGATGCATGTCCCAAGCACCGGTAGAAATAATTACCAGTCCGGTCATGGTACAGATGATAAGCGTATCGATAAAAGGTTCAAGTAGTGCAACAACCCCTTCGCGAACTGGTTGGTCGGTTTTGGCTGCTGAGTGAGCAATAGGAGCGGATCCCTGTCCCGCCTCGTTTGAGAATAATCCCCGCTGAACACCGTAGCTCAATGTAAAGATCAGGGCACCGGAACCGACCCCCAATGCACCGGCTGTTGGGTTAAAAGCATTACTGACGATAGCCACAAAGGATGGAATAACGTCTTCATAATTAATCAAAAGAATTATCAGGGCGCCCAATACATAAAGAATACCCATAAATGGAACCAGACGCGATGTTACTTTTCCAATACGCTTAATACCGCCAAGAACAACAGCAGCAACTAAACTGGCAGTGATAAGACCGGTAATCCAAACTGGGATTTGAAAGTCTGTTTTCATCACATCGGCAACGGTATTAGCCTGCACCGCATTACCGGTAAGGAAAGCACAAATGGCAGCTGAAATGGCAAATGCGACAGCCAGCCATTTCCAGTTTTCTCCAAGCCCTCTTTCTATATAATACATGGGCCCTCCGGAGACACTGCCATCGGGATTAGTTCCGCGATACTCTTGAGCTAACGTTACCTCGGTATATTTGATAGCCATTCCAAATAAAGCTGTTACCCACATCCAGAATAAAGCACCCGGACCGCCGTAGTGTATGGCAAGGGCTACACCTGCAATATTACCGATCCCCACTGTTGCCGACAAAGCCGTGGTAAGTGCTTGGAAGTGGTTAATATCACCCTCGTCCTCAGGGTCATCATAAAAGCCCGTTACAACTTTTAAACCATGGCCAAATCTCCGAATTTGTATAAAGCCCAAACGTACGGTAATGTAAATTCCGAAGGCCAACAAGATGACGACCATGGCGGGCATGGCTTCGGGGGTATTCCAGATAAGATCTACAAGCCAGCTTATAATTTGATCAAATGTCTCCATGTGTTAATAAATGTTCTTGGGTTATTTTTGAGAAACAATCAAGCGGAAGGTATAAAAAGATTTTCGAATTTTTTAAGTTTAATTGATAATCTACTATGACAAACCATTAAAAAACGTTAAAATGATATAGGTAAGTGCAATCGTCTTAATTGATTAAAGTACTTATATTTCGAAGGAACAACGGTTAATAGTGATTAGAAAAATGGGTGAGGCTCTATGACTAAAGCAGACATTGTAGACGTAATTGCATCTTCAACAGGACTTACAAAAGTTGAAACTGAGGCTGTTGTTAACGGTTTTATGGAAACAGTGATAGATGCAATGAAGCGTGGAGAACATATTGAGTTGAGAGGATTTGGGACATTTAAAGTCGTAAAACGTGCTCAACGGGTTGCTCGAAATCCCAAGACCAATGAGGAAGTGATAGTGCCGGAGCAATATGTGCCGGTGTTAAAAATGTCGAAAGATTTCAAAGAGGCTGTGAATGAGTCGGTTATGGAGGACGAGGGAGAATAGAATAGTTTTTTTTTTTGAGCCCAAATTTTTGGGTTTTATTTTAGAGATATCCGTAACTTAATTGGTTATTACAATTATCGGATGCCTGTGGTATCGACGAATTTTAAAAATTGAGGTGGTTATTATGCCAAGCGGAAAGAAAAGAAAACGATCAAAAATTGCTAAGCATAAGCGAAAAAAACGGTTACGTAAAAATCGACACAAGAAGAAATAGTGTCGATTATCTATAAGGCTAAAAAAGCCTTCAGATTATTCTGAGGGCTTTTTTTATAGTGATTCTATCCCGATAAATCTTATGCGGCCTGAGATTCCAGGGTTTGATCTGCAATTCGCAACACGCGGTTTGCTTTAACAAGCAGTTCTTGCAGGCATCGACTCACAAAATCATGCACATCATTAAGGCTGTTCATATCTTCAAAGGTATATTGAAAGTAGGATATCAGGTTAACTGCTGACAAATATTTTCCACTTTCAGAACCCTCAACTTCAATGTGCCAGCGTGTAATAATATCGTCATCGGACAGCAATTCGTTAACCTCCTTACTGATTTGCTCCATCCATTGGCTGGCATCTTCTAACCGATGGTGACCATTATGGGCCGCCAGCGTAGAATGAGGGGCCTTTTCATTAAACAGCCAAGTGATTTCGATATCAATGGCCGGTGAAATGTTAGTGCTAACCATGTTGTCTTCCTGTAAAAAGGGATGTTCTTCCATTCCTTTTAACTCCTTGGCCAACACCGTTTCACGAAACCGATCCCAATCAAAATTAATCGATAGTGCTTTTAGGAAATCGGATTTGGGTTTGAGATCAAATTCTATTTCCAGTCCCGTCGCATTTATTCTATCTTCATTCCAAGTGCGAAAGGTATTGATAGTAAAGTCTCTCTTATTTAAGTCACTTTCTATCCGGTTTACTACAGAGTTGAATATCGGATATGTCATTCGTTCAACCTATTAAGTTCAAAATTTGTATTTCAGAACGTCTCTTTAAAGCATGAATAACTTTTACACGCTAATATATTTAAACCGTGAGATAAAAGAAAAAATCCAGGATGCATTTTTTAGTTTTGCAATTTCCCCCCACAAAGATGTGCTCCATATATATATTGACAGGGATGATGAAACTTCGCGACTGATATTTAGTGCCAACCCTAAAGAGACAGCCCTATTTTTGGATTTTTATCGTCCCCCCAAAAAAAGTAATGTCATTGATTTTTTTGATCCGCTTGAGGGTAAACAGATTACCAATATGACATTGGCTGAAAAAGATCGCTTGGTAACAATTTATTTTGAGACCGGACAGCAGTTGCTTTTTAAGCTTTTTAGTGGAAATCCCAATGTGTTTTTGGTTGAGAATGATGTGATTGTTGATGCGTTTAAGAATCCAGAAGAAGTAAAAGGACAAAAACCTCCTAAGCCCGAAGCACCCATTTTTTTGGATGAGGTAAGCCCACGCCGATCGGCCAAAAATCAGATGACGGAAGTAAATCCACTGCTGCCACGAAATTTGTTACCGTATTTGATTGATGAGCATAATGTGGCAGATATGGAACCCGATGAAGTAAAGAAGTTTACTAATAAAGTTACACGGGCATTGCTTGATGATCCCAATCCCCGGGTGCTAAAGACCGGTGATTTTTGCTTGTGGTCGAAAGAATGGCTGGATATTGTCAGTGAAAAAGAGTGTGAAGAAGTGAATGATTGCGTGGCGTTTGCCTATAAAAATGCCGTGCATCTGCGTAGGCTGCATGAAAAAAAAGAGGATATTTTGCAGTTTTTAGAGCGAAGTAAATCCCAAAAAGAAAGTTTGATTGCCCAGCTGCAACAGGCTGATAAAAGTTTAGAGCGAGCTGAACAATATGAGAAATATGGGCATCTGTTGATGGCGCATGCTCACGAGACGGTTAACGAGGGGACTACTGAAATTACCATTGAGGATTTCTATGAAGGCAACGAAGAGATTACGATCCCGCTGAAAAAAGAGAAATCAATCTCCGATAATGCTGAGTATTATTACGAGAAGTCCAAAGATGCCAAGAAATCATATCAGAATGCCAAGCAGCGTTTGCCCAAGGTAAAGGAGGAACTTGAACAAGTGAATAAGCTGTTAGGTGAACTCGAGGCAATAGAACACTTACCAGATCTCAACAGCTGGATTAAGGATCATAAGAGGCAGCTTGAGGATTTTGGTTTTGGCAGTGGAGATGATAAGCAGGCTACTTCGCCATTTCGTAAATTCAAGGAGGGGAAATTTGAAATATGGATTGGAAAAAGTGCAAAAAGTAATGATCAGTTAACCAGTCACGCCCATAAAGAGGATATTTGGCTTCACGCTCGTGGTGTGGGCGGCTCACATGTTGTTATCCGCATGGGCAACCGGAAGGATTTTCCCCCGCAGCAAGTTTTGTTGAAAGCGGCAAGCTATGCAGCTTATTTTTCGAAGGCTCGAGGCATGAAATCGGCTCCCGTAATGTACACTAAAGTTAAGTATGTCCGTAAGCCGAAAGGGGCCGCACCGGGAGCAGTAGTTGTGGAACGTGAACAAGTAGAAATGGTACCCCCGATGAAACCCCAAAATGCATAACAATGATTTCTAATTTACCGAAACGTATTTTTCTTAGTGGATTTATGGGCGCTGGTAAATCGGTAATCGGTAAGTCATTAGCGCGGCAATTAGATTTGGCTTTTTTAGATTTGGATGAAAAAATCGAAGAACAAGTTGGACAATCCATTCCCAAGTTGTTTGAGGAGTCCGGTGAATCGACTTTTCGGACAGCTGAGCGACGTGCATTACTGGAAGTGATCCGGAATTTCGAGGGTGTAGTATCGCTTGGGGGAGGGAGTTTGCAAAATCAGCACATGCTCGACCACGTTAAATTAAATGGATTGCTTGTTTTTATAGAGACACCGATTTCTGTTATTTTAGACCGCATCTCGCAGGACGAAAACCGTCCACTTCTTTTAGATGAGCAGGGAAATCCCAAGAGTAAAAAACAGCTAAAAAATGAATTGACCGCATTGTATGAAGAACGACTCACTCTGTATCAGCAAGCGGTAATCAAAGTGGAAAATGATGGACAGCAGAGCGTTGAAGAAATTGTAGAAATGCTATTGAAAAAGATTAAAAATCATGTCGAATATTATTGATGTGCACATTTCGCTGCAACAACAATATCAAATTACTATTGGGCAGCAGTTAACTGAATCCTTTAAAGCATATTGCGAAGCACATTACAATCGAAGTAACATTTTTGTTCTCATTGATGAGAATGTTAACCGTTTGCATCGGGATAGGGTAGAAAAGTTGGTTCAGGATTTCAGAAGTATTCATTTTATTGAAATTCCGGAGGGAGAATCTTCGAAATCAGTTCGGGTATGGGACAATCTTGTTAATGAGATATTGGAAACAGGCATAGAACGATCAACACCGATTTTAGCTGTAGGAGGCGGGGTAACGGGTGACTTAGCGGGATTCGTTGCAGCAACAGTGCTTCGGGGTGTTCCACTTATCCACATGCCGACTACACTTTTGGCGATGGTGGATAGTTCTATTGGCGGCAAGACAGGCGTTAATCACAGCACGGGTAAAAATTTGATTGGTAGTTTTTATCAGCCGCATGCCGTATTTTCGGATATCGCATTTTTGGAAACACTCGAACAAAAAGAGTGGATTACTGGAATGGCAGAAATATTGAAATATGCTGCCATTCGGAATCCGGAACTTTTTAATGAGATGGAAGAGCTGATTCATCAACCGTTAACCCCCAGGCAGCGATGGGTTCAAGTTGTTGAAGAAAGTGCCCGAATTAAATCTGACATTGTAGAAGAAGACGCCCATGAGGCCGGAAAAAGAGCGTATTTGAATTTTGGTCATACTTTTGGTCACGCTCTCGAGAAGGTGTCAGGGTATGGGGAGGTTACCCATGGCGAAGCCGTTTTTGTGGGGATGATTGCGGCCTCTCATTTGTCGCAAGAGTTGGGACATCCGGTAAGCGATGCACGTTTTTCTCCTTTTCTATCGTTGTATAAAAAACAAATTTCGTCGCTTTCCGTAAATATCGAAGAACTTTTGGAGGCCATGAAATCTGACAAAAAAGTAAAAAACAATACTATTCGTTTAGTGTTGTTGAATGAATGGGGATCGCCGTATCTTTATAATTGTAAAGACCTTTCGCTGCTTAGGCAGAGTTGGGAATATGCTTTAGATAAATTTAATGATTAACTCTTTCGCAGGTACTTGTGTTTTATCGCTGGTTACATAAAAGCTGGAAATACTTCTGGAGAATAGTCTTTGTACTATTAATCATCGCTACCGTTTTATCGGGAATTGTGATTGGTGTTTTACAGCTTGACGTGGCTAAAAATTATCTTGCCGACCGCATAGTGCGACAGATAGAAGATACTTACAAAGCAGAATTAAATATCAGGGATGTCGATGGCTTTCTTCCGTTCGAAATAAGTTTGTATGATGTTACATTACTGCGCACTGACGATGCTGATACTGATACCTTGGCCTCCATCGAGCAGCTTGACAGTGAAATTGATGTGTGGGGATTACTGCAAAATAAATTGACCATTGTGGGCTTTTCGTTGGAGTCGCCGGAGATTAATCTTCGATCAGATGAGAGGGGTAAATTGGTGTTGCTTGAACGCAGGGTCGACGCTAAAAAGCGCCAGGCGGTAAATGATGATACCTGGTTGAGTAGAATTGAAATAATTGCTCCCAGTGTAAGCATAAAAAATGGACACGTTCACTTAAAAGCCGAAACGGATAAACATCAAATTGGGAATTTGCCCTCTTCTTTTTCGCTGAGGAATATTAATGCTTCGGTCTTTGTGGATTGGAGTGAAAAACAGCGTTACCTGGACATCGAGTCTTTTTTCGCAGAGTCAGAAAATTTACAGGTCGAAAATATTTCTGCATCCGGACAACTTTATAATGATCACCGATTTCTGGAGTTTAATTCATTTTATTTAACATTGGGTAATTCCCGGTTCGTTTTTAATGGAGAAGTTGATGGAGTAAATATTTTAGAGCCTGATGTGACAGATCAACTTAAAGCGGCTCGGTATGATCTTGATGTACGTTCCAATGAAATCCATCTGCAGGATCTCGCAGATTTTATGGATAATACCCCAGAACTTGAAAAACCATTGAGCCTGGATTTCAGAACTGAAGGATCGGCAGATTCTCTATGGATTGACCGTGCTGAACTTGGGATTGGCGATAGTTTTGTAAATTTGAATGGGTCTGTAAAGAATGTTATTGACCCGCAAAACCTTTTTTATCGATTTCGTTTTGAAGGGATAAATCTCCGAAATGAAGATCTTGCACAACTTTTGGATTCGCTTGCAATTCCTAATAATAAAGAACTTCAAAGTTTAACCGTTTCGGGTCAGGCTACTGGTAGTTTGCAGAAGGTGCAAGGTGATTTTTCCCTATCGAGTACTCTTGGAACGCTTGAAGTTGAGGTGGAAACGCAGCTTGTAGCCCCCTTTAGCTATAATGGTTCTCTTACAGGAAAGGGATTGGATATTGCTCCCTTTTTTGCTGAAAGCGTAGACACGACTGCACTTAATTTTAATGCTCAGATTACAGGCAGAGAGTTTTCGTTGAAGAAAGCAGCCTCGGATCTAAATATAACCTTTACGAATAGCAGAATTGGGACTCATGAATTTGAGCAGTTCGCTCTTGCTGCTTCACTGGGCAATCAAATTTTAAATCAAAATTACGAATATCGTAATAATGATGAATTTCTGCAGGGTTCCGCATCCATAAATTTTAGATCAAAGGATCCGGCATTGGCCATTAAAGGGAATGCCGAAAACATTAATTTAGCGAATTTTTTGCCCCGTAATTCGGTTTCTCAAACTGCTCTTAATTTTGATTATAGTGTAGAGACGCAGGGAATTGATCCCGAACGTATTCAGGGCCGGGCGAATCTTGATATAGCCACTTCGGTTATTGCTGGTGATACAGTACGTGCCCATCAGCTCTATATGGATTTAAATGCACCGGATGCTTCGAACCGCCAGTTTAGACTCACCAGCTCTCTGGTTGATGTGAGCATTAGTGGAGAGGTAACTCCTTCTGATGTGATTTCGCAAACAAAATTTTGGAGCTCATATCTTAAAAGTAGGTTCAATTCCGAAATAGCAATGACTCAGCCAATTTCTGCTGATTCTTTTAATGGTTCTCCACAAGATAAGAATGTGGTTGTGGATGGTGATATTCAAATAAAGGATTTGGGATTGATTAAAAAATATCTCCCATCATTTCCCACGATTTATGCCGAGTCGGATGTTGCTTTTAATGTAAATACAGACGGTACGCGATTGCTTCTGTCAGCAGAAATGACATCGGATACCTTGGCTTATAATGATTTCAATTTTGGCAATGCCAATACTCAATTTACTGCCAGCTTTAGGAGTGATCGAACGCTGAGTGAATTTTCTTCGATAGACTGGGAAGCCAATATATCAAGACTGGAAACGGAGTCAGTTGATTTAGATTCAGTTGTTTTTGACCTGTCTATAAAGCAGGATTCTGTTTCTTTAACCCAGCATATAGGTGCCATATCAAACGATGCGCAATTTGATATGGCAGTACAATCACAAATTTCTGATTCAGTGATTACTATATCGATACAAGAATTTTTTCTGGGAAATCAGTTATATGCGTGGGTTGACGAACGAACCCCGCAACTGCGGTACCATCGCAATGGAGAGGTAGATTTTGATGAGTTTAGCTTTCGGAACCGGAATGAGTACTTCAGATTACAGGGCAAGCTAAGCCCCAACCGCAGTGATTCGTTGATTTATACGCTGCGTGATATAAACCTGAAGCGGATATCGGATCTGGTTAAAGGAAAAATTGATTTTGCAGGAGTACTTAATGGCAGCTTAATTACCAAATCCCTTACGAGCCAGCCGACAATACAGGGTAATCTTAACGTAAACCGGTTAAGGTTAAATAACCGTATGGTTGGGGATGTACATTTTAACAGTGAATATAATCAAGACTTACAACGGTTTGATACGCATGTTGATATTTTAACTGACAGCACGAAGTATCAGGATTATCTTGAATCAAATGATGGAATAGGGCAGGATATTCGGTTGGATGGATATTTTGTTACTCCCGACCCGTCGGTCCGACAAGATACCGTATACTACTTCGACGCCAATTTTGAGCAGGTAGATCTATGGTTTTTAGCGGTAATTGCTGATAATGTTTTTGCAGAGGTCGAGGGGCAAGCTTCGGGGTCGGGTTATATTACCGGCAACTTAGAGAATTATGATTTTGCTTCCCAATTTGAAACGAAGAACGTATTTGCACGTCCAGAATTTTTAAATACCAATTACTTTTTAAGCGGCCCGGTACAATTCAATAAGGGGGGAGGGGTGATCCTTGATTCGTTAAATGTGATGGATACCAAGGGAGGCACGGGAACAGTTTGGGGCACCGTAGATCTTAATGATTTTGATCCTATCACCTATCTTGATTTAGCGCTGGATATGAACCAGTTACAGTTTCTTAATAATAAGATGAATCCGGATGTGCCATTTTATGGCAATGTATCAGGTTCGGGGCTTGTAAGGCTTTCGGGGTCAAACACTGATATGTTTCTGCGCACAGAAAATCCTGTAGAGATAACCAGCGACTCTGAGGTTTCCATTCCACTACTCGAAGAGACAGAACTGCAGGAGAGTGGAAAGTTTATTCGCTTTGTAGATTCTTTTGATGAGGTGAATAAAAAGTCGGAAACGGCTATTCAGCGTACTGCCCAACAGTCTGAACGATCCGAAGAGGCGTTAGAACAGGCTCTTGAAGAGATGACATTTAGCGAGCGTTTTGACCTGGATCTGCGATTTAATGCATCTGAAAACCTAAGAGTTAATCTTATCTTCGATCCCGTAACGGGAGAAGTGCTTACCGCGCAAGGAACCGGGCAACTTCGCATCACAATGCAAGACCAAGACGTACAGATGTTTGGTCAATACAATATCAATGCTGGAAACTATCAGTTTGTAACAGGAGAAATTATTAGTCGTCGTCTGCAGTTGGAATCCGGCGGTACGATCGTTTGGGAAGGCCCTCCCGATAATGCCCGGTTGAATATCAGTGCGGTTTACAATGCGCGTCCCAATGTATCAACATTGCTGAATGGGGAGGGAGGGAATGACCCAAATCAGAATGGTAGCCAACAGGTACCGGTAGACCTTATTGTTGAAATAAACGGAACACTTAATAGTGTTGAAAATAATTACTATTTTAGACTCCCTTCTACGATGGAGCTTTCCTCAAATTCAACTTTGCAATATACACTTAACCAAATCAACCGAGACGAACAGCAAAAACTGTTGCAGGCCACCAGTATTCTTTTTACGGGGCAGTTTATCCCCACCCAAGGTATGGGCAGCGGTACTGCAACGCTAAGTCAAAATCTAACTCGTGGATCTACGTATTTGAATCCACTGCTATCAAGCCAGGTAAGTTCGTTGTTATCTAATCAAATAAATACCTTACTTAATAGTGATGTAAGTCGTCTGGATATTGATTTCAACTTGAATGCTTATAACGAAGTGGACTTGGGTATTGCATTGCGCTTGTATAATGATCGGTTAATTTTACGGCGTGAGGGACAAATAACAGGTGGTGGCACGCAAAGTACGCCGGGTGATCGTATTGGTGATTTAAATGCTACATACCGCATCAGAAAAGGATTATCGTTGACAGCCTTTCATCGGCAAGATCAAGCTTTGAGTAATGTTCAGGGGCCTCAAGCCGGTGATGTAACACCGTATGTAGATGGATTGGGGATTGAATCGCAGGTACAGTTTAATACTTGGCGGGAATTGATAAATCGAATTAAAGGGATTTTTGGGATAAACAAAGATTCCGAAAACAGTGAATAGTAAATTTATGTTGCTGAAATAAATGCAACGCGGAAAAGAAATAAGAAATTTTTAAAACGTTTTATATAAATAATTAATGAAGAAAAGTAAGAAAGAGACATTTGAAGATATTATTCTCGATATTTTGCAGAATAATCCGGAGGCACATCTGCCATTCGAGGTTTTGCAGAATATTTTGAAGGTAGACAGCAAGAAAGATAATCAGCGTCTTAAAGACGCCATTAACAGTTTATACGACCGCAACTTGATCGTAAAGCGAAAAGGCGGTGCTATACAACTCTCAGCCAACAACGGCAGTGACAACAACAAGAGGGATCGTAACACCGTAGTTGGCAAAATGGATATCAGTCGGCGCGGTACTGGTTATCTGATTGCTGAAGGATTTGATGAAGATATTCGAGTGCACTCGAAAAATCTTGGCACCGCCCTGCAGGATGATACGGTAAAAGTAAAACTCTTGAGAAAAAAAGGTAACAAAAGTCGACAGGAAGGAAAGGTTGTTGATATTGTAGAACGCGGACGCAGTATATTTGTCGGCATTCTTAAAAAGCAGGGCAAACAAAACTACATTATTGAACCTGACGAAAAATCAGCTCATACCGATTTCTTTATGCTTCCAAATAATATTGGTGATGCACACCCGGGTGAAAAGGTGGTTTTTGAACTGGTGGATTGGGTGCATCCCAAGTCGCTACCTGAAGCCAAAATAGTGGAAGTGCTTGGTAAAGAAGGGACCAATGACGCCAATGTACTTTCTATATTGGCGGAAAATCAGATCAAGGCAGGATTTCCTGAAGAAGTTGAAGAGTTTGCGGGTAATATTAATCGAGAAATTACCGGGAAAGAAATTGACCGACGTCGCGATATGCGGGATGAGGTAGTACTTACCATTGATCCCGATACGGCCAAAGATTTTGATGACGGACTAAGTATCAACGTACTTGATAACGGGAACTACTATCTGGGCGTACATATTGCTGATGTAACCCATTATATGCCGCGAAATACAGTACTTGACGATGAGGCTGAACATCGTGCTACCAGTGTGTATTTGGTAGATCGCGTTATCCCCATGCTGCCCGAGGTTTTGAGCAACGATGTATGTAGCTTGAATCCGCGTGAGGACAAGCTTGCTTTCAGCTGTTTTATGGAGATTGCCCCAAACGGTAAATTGGTAGATTATTCTATTGAGGAAACCGTTATCCATTCCAATAAGCGATTTACGTACGAGCAGGCACAAGAAATTATTGATGGCAAGGAAAGCGAGTATTCCAAGCAGATTCAAACGGCCGCCAAATTAGCACATGTGCTGTTGGATAAACGTTTTCGTGAGGGGAGTATTAACTTTGAGACACCCGAACCAAAATTTGTGCTGGATGAAAATGGTAAGCCCATTGATGTAAAACTGAAAGAACGGTTATTTGCCCATAAGCTGATTGAAGAATGTATGTTGATGGCGAACCGGACGGTTGCCAAATATATCGAAGATATACGCAAGCAGTCCAACAAGGAGAAATCCAAAGACCTTTATCCATTTTTATACCGTATTCACGACCAGCCCGATCTTGATAAACTCAAGAATATTGAGGAAAATGTGAAGCCCATTGGGATCAATTTTCATATTGACAGCCCGACGGTAAGCTCTAAGGCGATAAATGTGTTATTAGAACAGATAGAAGATACATCGCTGGAGCTCACAATTAATGATTTAATGCTTCGGGCAATGTCGAAAGCGGAATATAGTCCTAACAATATTGGTCACTTTGGATTAGGCTTTAAGAATTATGCACACTTTACCAGCCCCATCCGGCGTTATCCTGATGTGCTGGTACATCGCTTATTGAAAAGCTATCTTACTGGAAAGCCCAGTTATTCTCATAATGAACTTAAACAGCTGGGATCGCATTGTAGTGAAAGAGAGCGGGCTGCAATTGAGGCCGAACGAGATTCGGTTAAATTGAAACAGGTAGAATATCTGAGTGAGCGCGTAGGAGAAGATTTTGACGGTGTTATTAGCGGCGTCATGGACGGTGGTATTTTTGTTGATTTAAAAGATATCCACTGCGAAGGTATGGTTCGTGTTAGTGATCTCGATGATGATTATTACGAATATGATGAAAAACAGCATTGCCTGATTGGTAGAAATCACGGAAAAAAATATCAATTAGGGAAAGAAGTTCGAGTTAAAGTCGTTAGAACAGATGTAAAGGCGCGACAAATAGATTTAAAATTGGCAGATAGTTGAAATTAATTTTAATGCGTATCCACTTATGAAATTATCTCAATTTCTTCGGCGATTTCTGGTAGCTCTTTTTCTTACCGCTTTTGTTGGTGGGATGATACAAGAAGCGCAAGCTCAGTATTTTTCATTTGGGAAGAACAGGGTACAGTATAAGAACTTCAATTGGCGGTATGTGCAGTCGGAGCACTTCGACGTATATTACTATCAGACAAAGAATTATGATTTGGCCAATTTTACAGTTTATTCGATGGAATCAGCTTATAGACAGCTGAGCGAGGATTTTGATCATGAAATTGCTGATCGTATACAGGTAATTATTTATGACTCTCACAATGATTTTTCCCAGACTAATGTAGTACCCCTGCCGGTTAATTCTGAGGGTATTGGTGGGGTAACGGATGCGTATAAAAACCGCATAACTATGCCTTTTGATGGGAACTTTGCCAAATTTAGAAGTACACTACATCATGAACTTGTCCATGCTGTTATGAACGACATGTTTTATGGCGGCAATGTGCAATCACGTTTGAGTGGTAATGCCCTGCAAATTCCGTTGTGGTACAGTGAGGGGATGTCTGAGTATACTTCTCTCGGATGGGATACCAATACCGATATGTGGATCCGTGATGCAACAATCAATAATTATCTTCCCCCGATTCGCCGGCTTGGTGGATATTTTGCCTATCGAGGGGGACAATCGGTTTGGAATTATATTGCTGAGGAATATGGTCGCCCAAAAATCACCGAAATTATGCAGTCGTTGCATAATCAACGAAATCTGGAAGTGACCATAAACAGAACGCTTGGCTTAAGTCTGGAGGAACTGTCGAAACGTTGGCAAGATTTTTATCGAAAACGATATTTGCCGGAGGTTGCTAACCGAGAGGATATTACATCATTTGCCGATCTGTTGACAGAACGTGATAAAGCCGGAACCTACAATACAAGTCCTGCTGTGTCACCACAAGGTGATAAAATAGCGATGATTACTAACAAGCGGGGCTATTTTGATGTTGTGGTGATCAGTGCTATAACAGGTGAAAAAATTAAGACTCTTATTAAAGGGGAGGATAATGTAAACTTTGAAGAACTCAATATTCTTAATCCCAATTTGACATGGTCGCCAGATGGACAGAAAATTGCTCTTTCCAGTAAGTCTAAAGGCTCTGATAACTTGGCTATTGTTGATTATGAGACCGGAAAAGTGAAGATGGTTCAGTTTCCTAAACTTGATGCTATCGGTTCAGTTGACTGGGCACCGGATGGGAATAAAATTGCCTTTGACGGAAATATTGGCCCTAATCAGGATATATACGTATACAACCTGCAAACGCAGGAGTTTAATAATGTCACTAATGATGTATTTTCAGATTATGAGCCTGCTTGGAGTGCTGATTCCAATACGCTTTATTTTGTTTCGCACCGCGGCAATGAGGTTCGTTTGAATAACGTGCAGAATACCTCGCGCTTGTTAATGGATGAAGATCTTTACACTTCCGATATCTATTCTGTTAAAATTGGTTCTTCAATGGCACAGCGACTTACGAAGACTCCCAATTGGAATGAAAAGCAACCTGCAACAAGCAGAGATGGTAAACTCTTTTATATTTCCGATGAAAATGGGATTCCCAATATCTACTTGATGAATCTTCAAGATCGCACCTCCTCACCGGTTACAGACTTACAGACCGGTGTTATGCAGATGTCGATTAGTGCTGATGCCAGCAGATTGGCCGTGAACTCAATTAATGATGGCTACCTGGATATATTTATGATTCAGTCGCCGTTAACTCGTGTTAAAGATCGTCCGCTTGAACCCAACCAGTGGGCTAAGAGAAGAGCACAAGAATCCGAAGCTGAACGGGTACCGGCTACCAAGTACGTACGCGAAATGTTGACAGCGCAACCGATAGATTCAACCAGCTTGACCGATGCTGTTTCCTCTCAAATAGATCCAACGCCCAAAAAGGCGTATGTAGATACTAATGCTACCCAGCCAGACACAACAACTAACCGGCAAGATACCACCCAGCAACAAGAGGAATCCGACAGCTTTGATTTTAGAAATTATGTGTTTGATTCTTCGGTAGAAGAAGACACGGCTTTCGTGGAAGAATATATGGATGAGGCAAAGTTTAACCTGGAAGGTAATCAAACTGATGATGGGCGATATATCCCACGGGAGTACCGATTACGTTTTAGTACCGATATTATTTATGCGGGGGGTAACTTTTCTACCGCTTACGGTACCTATGGCATAACACAGATCCAGTTTAGTGACTTACTGGGAAATCACCAGATAGCATTTGGTACGAATCTAAACCTGGATTTGCGGAATAGCACCTACTTTCTTCAGTATGCCTATTTAGAAAACAGGGCTGACTGGCAGTTTACGTTCTTTCACAACGCCAGTAATTTTCAGGATTTTTCTGGCCAGCTTTATCGATTTCGATCTTATGGCGGAGGTATAAATATGCGATATCCGTTCGATAAATTTCGACGTATTGATGTTGGTCTCTCAGCAGTGGGAATAGCGCAAGATTACAGTATTGCTTATGCGGATACCAGTCAAAATGAGACTACAGCCTTTGCTTATCCACAAATTATTTATACCAGTGATAAAACACTGCCCGGATATATTACTCCTGCCGGAGGTTCGCGCTATTCACTTAGTCTTACAGGGAGCCCGCCCATCACCAATGAAACGCTACAATTTGCCTCTGTATTAGGTGACTATCGCAAGTACTTTAATTTAGGTTCTCGATACTCATTAGCGTTTCGCGGATCCGGTGCTGCTTCGTTTGGACGCGATTCGCAGACCTTTTTCATGGGGGGTATGCTTGGATGGATAAATTCCAAATACTCGGGACGCAGTATCCCCACAGATAGACTGGGAGATACCTTTTTTACCTTACCGGCACTGCCGTTACGAGGACATCCATATAATTCTATTTATGGAGATAAATTTACCTTGCTTAATGCAGAATTTCGATTTCCGCTCTTTGCGGCCATTCTTCCGGGTCCCATTCCTATTCTGCCTCTCTATAACTTAACTGGTGTTGCCTTTTGGGATGCTGGCATGGCTTGGGGACAGGATATCGTCTTTGAGTATTATCGGCAAAACGTCAACCAGCAATATATACGTGAGAGTGTAGTGCTCAACGAGTCAGATCTTAATTTTAAAGTTAGTAAAAAATCTCAGCGTCAAGTTAATACCGGTAACGGTACATTTAATGTACCGGTGAATGACGGTGATATTTTGATGGGTGCGGGTTTTGGATTGCGTACTATTCTATTTGGATTCCCGCTCCGTTACGATGTGGGTTGGCCGTATTATCGTGATGGCTTTGATAGTGACCCAATTCACTACATTACTATTGGTGTAGACTTCTAATCAACCTTATCAGGTTGAGGGGCTGAATTCTTTGTGAGTCGCAACTCTATCGTTTTAAAACTCGATCTACTTTGAGCAGACGATCAAAGTTTTTGTCGGGATCTTTAAAATAAATAAAGGTTAAATACTCTTGCTGGGCCGATAAAAATCCTTGGTCAAGGCTCAGATCGTCCAGTTGATTATCTTGTACAATGATATATTTGTAAGCGTAGGTTCCCTGCTTGATGAGTGCTTGCCCTGTCCACATTTGTTCATCGGGATCAAAGCTCATTTTGTTGAGGTCACTAATCATCCAATTATTGAAATGACCCACGATGTAGATATCTGCTGAAGAAGAGATTCTTTCATCTGTTTGCAGCCTAAAGGCTACTTGTGCATAGTTGCTATTGCGTTCATCACCGCGATTGCCTTCCGTGGCAGCTGCTTGGGTTTGATTTGGATTCGTATCAAGGTTTTGTACATCCCGGCGCAAAATAATTCTGGGTGGTGTAATACCCGGCTGATAATCCAGAATTTGTTGACCATCAACCTCAAAATTTTGAAGATCAAGACGTTTAAACTCGTAGTTGCCTATAAAAGCATTATCATGATCAATGTATCCCCGCAGTTGGCCCGGGGTAATGGTATCCAGAAACTCAACCTGTTTCGTTCGTCCCCAAAACCTATTTTGTACGAATGACATTGCCAGATCAAATTGGGGATATTCTACAAAATCAGGATAGTCATAGGTGCTAAAAAGCTGCTCGAGGGGCCGGCCATCATTGCGCTGGGCAAAAAGCCGCTCCGCCTTCGTTTGAACCCGTCCTTCATCTTCGGTGATAAAAAACGGCATTGAAAACAAAAGACTGCTATCATCGGTAGAGTATACCTTAATAAGATAATTTCCGCTTACTGCAGGTTGCAGTTCGTTATTGGGAAAAGAAAATTCTAAATGCTGATATGATGGACGCTGCCCAAAGCTTATGTTGGAAGATTGGATGGTAGTCTCTGAAAAGCTGTTTAGGTATGTATTGGGTCCAATTCTGCTCTTGTTCCAACTTTGATCAAAGTGTTCAATCGTCACACGGAATTGCCGGTTTTGTGTCCCCAGATAATCAAAAGAGAGCTGAAGGGATTGGCCCGAATGGAGTGTTATTATGGGCGCTTCTTGGGGTTGTCCTGTAGGGTATAGTTGAATACTCTGGATATCATTCGGCGGGGCTTTTTGTGATGTGAGCGCAAGGCTTCCATCCAAAGGTTTTTTTGAAGAAAACTGTTGCTGTTGTGAGGGGCCTGAGGCTGCACATCCCACGGTAATGACTGCCAGCAAAACATTGAAAATAAGTCTACTGTAAAAATGTACCTTTAAATACAAAATGTGCGGGCCCCTCGAGTTTAATGTTGTTGTATTTATTTAATTCGGGCTCAAATGAAAAATGTACCGTTAATGTCCCACCCTTGGTTTCCACCGAATATTTACTCTTAGATGTTTGATCATCTTGTAGATAGTGCCAGACAAGGGCAGAGGCGATAGCTCCGGTGCCGCAGGCAAGCGTTAAATCTTCTACCCCACGTTCATAAGTTTGGAGCTTGAGAGCGGAGGACCCTGTGCCGCAGATAAAGTTTATATTTGTTCCTTTTGGTTCAAACTGTTGATGGTATCGAAGCTGGCGTCCCCGGTTAACAAGTTCTTTTTCGTTATTTAACTCTTCTTCATCTATAGTTTTTACCGCATGCTCGGTGCCGGTGTGAATAGTATACAATTGTTCGTTGTTAACCATTTTTTCTTTAACTGAAGCCGCCATGGGAAATGAGATAACTACGGAATCCGGACCGGAGACTTCAGCCATGTATATATTATCGTGCACATTAAAAGCGTGCTGGCTATCAAACCCCAGAGAGCGTGCAAACAACGCAATACAACGAGCGCCATTGCCGCACATCCCTGCGTCACTGCCATCAGGATTACGATAGAACATGGTGTAATCAACGTTGTTTAGCTCCGGGGGAAATAATGCTAAGATGCCGTCAGAACCTACCCCGAATTTTCGATCACAAATTACAGGAGCCCATGAAATGAGTTCCTCTTTGGTCAATGATTCGGAACGGTTATCAATTACAACAAAGTCGTTGCCTGCCGCCTGCATTTTTGTGAACGGTATGTTTTGGTTCGGGGTATCCATTATTCAGAGAAAGCGGGTAAATGTTGCCAGGAATCTTCTTTGTTGATGATGGGATCATTGCCACGCATCAGGCTCGAAAATCGAAGTGCCAAAGAGGTAAAAATGAGTTTGGGCTGGACGTTGCGGTAAACCATTGGTTTGCAGTCATTGACGTGTTCAATCATTTCTTCAAGTCGGGCATTAGCCAGTGTTTCGCAAAACTTTTTGATGACTTCCAGTTGATCAGCATTGGTAATTAAATCTTTATTTTCTGTAGCTCTAAAGACCAGCAAGTCGCGTAGAAAAACCTCCATCACATTCAAAATCGCAATTTGACCCTCGAGATTCTCTTGACTCTGCCAGTCTTGGGCCGTTTGCGTAATATTAACGGCATCCTGTGAATAAGAGTGCCGCAAATATTCAATAATAGCTTCGCGCGTACTTTTAAGCGTATCTACGTCAAAAAAGCGTGTCATCGCATAATTACCGCCCGAGACGCGTGCCAGGTACGAAGCCTCATTCTCATCTACACCATCTTGTTCAATAAGAGCTTGTTCAATCTCTTTTGTTTTTAAGGGAGATAGCTGAATATGTTGGCATCGCGAAATAATAGTCGGAAGCAGCGCTTCAGTATGATCAGTAGTGAGCAAGAATATAAGATCCTCGGCCGGTTCTTCAAGCAATTTTAAAAAGGAATTGGCGGCTTCCTTCTTCATGCTTTCAATGCCAGTCATGATAATCACGGTTTTTTGTCCCTCGTTTGGTTTGTAATAAGCAGCAGGACGAATTTCTTCCCTGAAATAATCGATTGGGTAAAAAGCACGCTTGTTTTTGGTACTTTCTTCATTGGTGAGTGATGGCCGTAGGCTAAAATCCACGATTTCGTAGGGATCCTCTCGTAACAATTCTAATCGCTCCCGAAGCTCCTCTACGGAGACGTTTGTTGGAACAGGTAAAAATACGTGAATATCGGGATGGGTAAACCACGATGATTTTTTGGAAAAGGCTTGGTCTCCCAAATCAGTCAGGTGATCAACACCGTTAATAAGTTCGGCAAAGGCCAGTGCAAAAGCGGTTTTACCGATGCCCGGCGGACCCGAAAAAAGGTAGGAATGACTAATGCGCCCCGAGTTGATAATGCGCTTTATCTGCTCACGGGCAAAATCTTGCCCCACCAGGCGACGATCACCAAAATTAAATGTAAGATCTTTATAGTCGATCATGATGTGTTATTCTTCAAAAATGTAATCAAAAAGTAAAATTCCTGCGGTAATGGTTACACCGGCATAGCCAAAGAGCGCCCAAAAATCGTTGAGATAGTTATCGGTAAATCCCTCTATCAATGCGGCTTTGGTCGTTCGCACAAGAATAAGAATTAGCGGGAAAAGAAGCGGAATGCTGAGCACTGAGAAAATAGCTCCTTTGCGATCAGCTTGAGAAACGATGGCGCCGAGCATAGTGGCTACCCCTGATAGTCCTGCTGTTCCAAAAAGTAATACTAAAATAAGTGCCCAAAAATCTGCAATCGGCATACCGAGCAGAAAAATATAGAGTAAAAACGTGACGAGGTTTACAGTGAGTGTAAATAAAAAGTTGTAGCACAGCTTACCTACAAATACTTCGGAGGCATTGCTGTGGATGCGAAGCAGATCAAAAGTATTGCGGTCGGTTTCCATTACAAAAGAACGTGACAGACTGGACAGGGCGGCAAAGAGTATAACAATCCAGACAAGTGCACTTTTGGGGGTGGGAGCCAGCTGCTCGGCATTAAGAGCAAAGAGGATAAGCAGCAGCGATGCTCCTACGAAGGTCAGCACGGTATTAATCGCATACCTCGACCGTAGCTCAGTTTGTAAATCTTTGGCGAATACTGCCGATATTCCTTGTAAAAAATCCATCAGCAAAGTTTACAAAATTTGCTTCCAACTTTTAAACCAAAATACAAAATATGAGTGCACAAATTGGTCGAGTAATTAAGTTGTAACAGATGAAAAACGATGAGTATATTTGACCTGCATATGATATATATAATTTAGATTTTTTCGCATGAATATTTTCAGCTTATTAAATGAGGAAACAGTGTTTTCAAATCTACAAGCCAAAGATAAAGCTGAGATATTAAACAGGATGATATCTTCGTTAGAAAATGATGTATCTGATGAAGAACTTGATGAAATTAGAGAAGCCGTTTTTGAACGAGAAGGAATTATGTCTACGGGGGTTGGCAAAGGATTGGCTATTCCACACGGCAAGGCATCAGGAATTAATCAGACGTATGCTGCTTTTGCTATTTTAAACGAACCGGTTGATTACGAAGCTATTGATGGCGAACCGGTAAATATGGTTTTTCTTTTAGTGGGGCCACAGGCCAGTAATAACTTGCACATAAAAATGCTGAGCCGTATCTCACGATTGATGAATAACAGTGATTTTAGAGAACGGCTGCGAAATTGTTCAACTGCTGAAGAAATCATTGAGGCTTTTAAAAATGAAGAGCATGTTTCGCTGAATGATTAATATTTGTAGAAAGCAATCAGACCGAGATATATGTCTCAAAAAAAATCAATGTTTCTGGGTACCGGCCTGTTTTTCGCATTTTTATTTTCGATCAGTACGGTTCAGGCACAGCAAATCATTTTTTCGCCGGAAGTCGTTAACACTATTGAAAATAGTCGGGCTAATGATGCTTATTGGTCGGTCATTGTTCGCGACACCACAGGAAAAATTTTAGAAGGATATAATTTTGAAAAATTAGTGCGTCCGGCATCAAATCTAAAGCTGCTTACTTCAGGGGCAATTTTAGACGAGCTGGGGCCCGATTATAAGTTCCGTACAAAAATGTACGGCATCGGTTCACTGGTGGATGATACTTGGAAAGGTGATATTATTATTCGCGGCGCTGGTGATCCATCCATAAGCGGAACGTTTTATCGGGATGATCGCTTTCATGTATTCGATAAGTTTTTCTCGGCATTGTACAATAGAGGCATACGCAGAATTGATGGCAATTTAATTGGGAATGACTCTTTTTTTGATCAGCAGCCTTATCCCAAGGGATGGAGCTGGGAAGATCTTTCATTCTATTATGGCGTCGAGATCAATGCCCTTTCTTTCAATAATAATGCGGTGGATCTGACAGTTTATGCAAATGGCGATGTGGGAGAAACGCCCGAAATTGAGTGGTTTCCCTTTGATACTGATTACGTAAATTTTATCAATGATCAGGTTATTGCACCGGCCAATACCGAGTATGACGAATTTTATAGGCGTAAACTTGGAACCAATACTATTGAGCTGGCCAGTAAATTACCCAAAGGATATGTAGAGAAGGAATCACTTTCGATACATAACGCCCCGCTTTTTTTCTTGGATACGTTTGAAAGGTATCTCGAAGATGGAAACATTGAGCTGAGCGGAAGAATTATGGTTGACAGTCAGCCACAGGACTGGAATGAAAAAAGTTATCAGCAGTTGGCCGAGCATGTTTCCGTTCCCTTTGATTCGATGTTGACGCAAGTAAATAAAGAAAGTGACAACTTTTACTCCGAAATGTTGCTTAAAACAGCTGCTGCCGAGCATTATGATGCGACGGGAAGTACTGAGCTGGGAATAAGCCTGGTTAAAGACTTTGCCAAATCCATGAAGATAGATACCACGGATCTTGAAATTCAGGATGCTTCTGGAATGTCAGCCGGTACGATGGTAAGGATTTCGGACTTGAACCGGTTTTTAGTTGAGATGAGATCCCATCCCTATTTTGGTATCTACAAAAAGAGTTTACCGGTAGCGGGGCAAGATGGATCGTTAAAAAGTCGATTTTTGAATTCGCCGCTTAAGGGTAAGCTATTGGGTAAAACGGGCTATGTTTCCGGGGTACGGAGCTTGAGCGGTTATATGCAAAGCATTTCGGGTAAGCCGTTAATATTTTCGGTAGTGACGAACAACTATACCCAAAAGACCTCTTATATTGATACCGTGCAGGAGCAAATTCTGGAAAAGATATACGTAAAACATTAGGATTCGATGACAGATAAAAAACCCACCATTTTAATAACGGATGACGAGACAAGTATCCGGAATTCGTTGCGAGATATCCTCGAGTTTGAGGATTATCACGTGCTTGAAGCAGAAAGTGGGAAAGAGGTATTTGATCTCTTGGATGAAAATGGAATCGATCTTATGCTACTGGATATTAAGATGCGTGGCATGGATGGGATCGAGATCCTTACCAAAATAAAAGAGGAAAACTATCAGTTTCCGGTGATCATGATTTCGGGCCACGGCAATATTGAAATTGCCGTTGAAGCTACCAAAAAGGGCGCTTTTGATTTTATTGAAAAACCCCCTGATCTCAATCGACTGTTGGTTAGCGTTCGCAATGCGTTGGATCAACATCGCCTTACCGAAGAAAATAAGAGCATCAAATCGCGTCTGCCTGATGTTCCTGACATCATTGGGGAAAGTGATGCCATTAAAAAGATTAAGAAAACCATTGATAAAGTGGCGCAGACCAGTTCACGGGTGATGATTACCGGTGAGAATGGAACGGGAAAAGAGCTCGTTGCACGTTGGATTCACGAGAAAAGTGATCGCAGTAGTGAGGCTTTTGTGGATGTGAATTGTGCAGCTATTCCGGCTGATTTGTTGGAAAGCGAACTTTTTGGTCATGAGAAGGGAGCCTTTACCGGGGCCAGCAGCCAGCGCATCGGTAAGTTTGAACAGGCCGACGGAGGAACATTATTTCTTGATGAAGTAGGGGATATGAGTCCAGATGCCCAGGCAAAAGTGTTGCGCGCCTTGCAGGAGAATGCCATTGTTCGTGTCGGTGGAACAAAGAAAATATCGGTTGATGTGCGAGTGATTTCGGCAACTAATAAGAATCTTCTTGATGAAATAGAAACTGGTGGATTTCGCGAAGATTTGTATCATCGCCTAAATGTCATTCCAATTCATGTACCGCCACTACGCAAACGCCGCGAGGATATTCCACTGCTGGCCAAAGATTGTCTCCAGAAGTTGGCTGAAAAAGATATTATGTTTTCAGGAATAAGCTTTACTGATGAAGCATTGGAAGAACTCAAAAAGCAGGACTGGTCTGGGAATGTGCGTGAGCTGCAAAATGGTATTGAGCGATTAGGATTATTGGCGGATGATTCAGAGATAAACAAAGAGGATGTCCAAGACCTCACGCTTTCTGGCGGCAAGAAAAGTGATACTTTTACCGATTTGGCGGATAATGTAGAAACGTTTCAGAAATTTAAGGAATCGGCAGAACGGTTGTTTTTGATACGCAAATTGGATGAAAATGATTGGAATATTTCCCAAACGGCCGAAGCCATTGATATTCAGCGGAGTCACATGTATAACAAGATGAAAAAGTACAATATTGAACGTTGAGAATACGGCATACGAAATATCCTTTTTATGAAGGAACAGGATATTTCGTAGTTCGTATCCTACGTATGATAATTTTAGTTCCTAACAGCATTTAGAATGTCAGCAAAGATTATAGACGGAAAAAAAGTTGCTCAGCTAACGCGTGATGAAGTTCGATTGGATGTGGAGGATTGGACAGATGCCGGTCATCGTCCTCCATTTCTACAGGTGGTCTTGGTGGGGAATAATCCCGCCTCGGATGTATATGTAGGGGCCAAGACTCGGGCTTGTAAAGAAGTTGGAATTGAAACGGATACGATGCGTCTCCCCGATACCGTTTCTGCCAAAGCCTTGAAACAGACTATCCATGAATTAAATAATGACGATTCTGTGGATGGTATTTTAGTTCAGCTTCCGCTTCCTAATCACTTGTCGGCGCATGATGTTATTGAGTCAATCGATTATCGAAAGGATGTGGATGGGTTTCATCCTATGAATGTAGGTCGGCTGACCGTTGGAGAGCCCAGCTTTCGATCGTGTACGCCGGCCGGAATTATCGAACTATTAAAGCATTACAGCATTCCAACGAAAGGAAAACATGCCGTTGTGGTTGGGGCCAGTAACATTGTGGGACGGCCGATTTCAATCTTGCTGAATAAAGAAAGTGGAGAGCAGGGTAAGGCTACAACAACTGTTTGTCATAAGTTTACTAAAGATTTGACCAAGCATACCATCGATGCTGATATATTGGTAGTAGCAGCGGGACAGCCAGAGCTTATCAAGGGAGAGATGGTCAAAGAAGGGGTTGTTGTTATTGATGTTGGTATCAATCGCGTAGCAGATGAAAAAAAGGAAAAAGGCTATACCCTGGTAGGTGATTGTGATTTTGAAAGCGTTAAAGATAAAGCCAGCTGGATTACCCCCGTACCCGGCGGCGTGGGCCCAATGACTGTGGCCATGTTGATGAAAAACACCTTGCTTGCCGCTAAAAAGTCAATCTACCCGGAATAAGCTATCGGTTTTTTGCTATCTATAATATTGATGGGATGACAAGATCAGTCATCCCATCAAATTCATAAGCTCTTATTTTACTTCAAAGCTGATGGCTGTTCCACCGCCCGGGGCCATCCAGAGTTCGATCGTCGTATCTGCAGTAACTTCCTGTGTTTCGATTTCATAAGCTGTGGGGTTTTGCTGCCAGTGAGCGGTTTCTGCATCCCGATATATAGTGGCATGATAAGTCTTTCCGGTATCCAGAAAATCGAGAGATACTTCCTTCGTGCGTTCATTTTCGTCTGTAACTGCTCCTAAAAACCAGTTGTCACTGCCTTTCTCTTTACGAGCCGTAATGACATAATCTCCAATCTCTGCATCAAGCACGTGAGAAGCATCCCAATCTATCGCAACATCCCGAATAAACTGGAACATGGGATGAAAATCGCCATTATCAGTAAGATAGTTTTCCGGTAGATCAGCAGCCATCTGCATGGGACTATACAATACGACATAAAGTGCCAGCTGATTAGCCAATGTTGACCCCACTTGTTCGTCATCACTGTATTTATCAAAGGTGATATCAAAAATGCCGGGCGTGTAGTCAATAGGTCCGCTTAGCACGCGCGTAAAAGGTAGAATAGTGGTGTGTTCGGGAGGCATGCCTTCACTCCAGGCATTATATTCCATGCCGCGCACTCCTTCGCGGGTCATCATGTTGGGATAAGTTCGGCGTAGTCCCGTTCCCTTGATGGGTTCGTGGGCATTGATTCCAATCTGATATTCAGCCGCTTTTTGGATCACTTTTCGATAGTGACGCACCATCCACTGACCGTGATGATATTCTCCTTTTGGAATAACCCCTCCGGCATAGCCTGTTTTGACGTGATGAATTCCGAGATCCTGATAAAGCTGAAAGGCGGTATCAAGACGAGTTTCGTAATGAGCAGCTTGTCCTGAGGTTTCGTGATGACCAACCAGCGCCACATTGTTTTCTTGGGCGTAATGGGCCACTTTCTGCAGATTGAAGTCAGGGTATGGAGTGGTGAAATCGAAAAAGCCCAGTGAATCTGTTCCCCAGTATTCCCAGCCGGTATTCCATCCTTCGATGAGCAGCCCTTTGATGCCGGCTTTGTTGTTAAAATCGACATATCGACTGGCATTTTCAGTAGTAGCTCCATGTGTTGATCCACCCTGATCACCAAAAGAACCGTCAGCCGCTTCTTCCATGCCCCAGGTTGATTTCCCGAGATGCATCTCCCACCAGATGCCGGTGTATTTCATGGGCTCAATCCATGAAGTATCATCCAGTTTGTTGGGCTCGTTTAGATTCTCGAGGATAAAAGATTCGGCCAGTTCTCCTGCACTTTTGCCAACTTGAATAGTACGCCAAGGCGTAGAAAAGGGCGGTTTGGTTTTTACCTTTGTGCCATCCGCCCAAGGGACGAGTTCGCTTACTAATTTCAAATCCTCCGTAACACCAAGGGTCATTCCTGCATAATCGGTGAGATTCGCTTCATGAAAACTCAGGTAAACGCCATCGTCCGTTTTCATGGTGATGGGCGTGTTGGCCGCCTTGAAGTTATCAATCTGTCGATCAACACGCTCATTTTCACTGGCGAATTCAGAGGCGTCAATTTTACTTACTTTTGACTGCTTATAATTGTATTCATAGCTGTCATAATCAGCGGGGATCCACCAGCTGGTGTGGTCGCCGGTCAGTGCGAAATTGGTATGCTCATTCATAATGAACAGGCTGTCAGCCATCGACTTCTGGGCAGGAACTTCATATCGAAATCCAACCCCATCATTAAAAACTCTGAAACGAAGTTTTACTACACGCTCTTGATTGTCCGTTTCTTTGAGTGATACCAGCAGTTCGTTATAGTGGTTACGAATTTCTTTTTGTTCGCCCCAAACCGGCTGCCAGCTATCATCAACAGACCTCCGTTCAATGCTTGAAATTTGCAGACCGTCTTTTAAAGGAG
The DNA here is from genome assembly GCF_052060035.1 of Fodinibius sp. SL11. NCBI lineage: Bacteria > Pseudomonadati > Balneolota > Balneolia > Balneolales > Balneolaceae > Fodinibius > Fodinibius sp. SL11. The sequence continues at coordinate 266,911 of NZ_JBPOEA010000001.1, forward strand.
GGCGGTTTTTGAATTCAAATCCCAAGCCTGAAGTGTCAACAACTTGCTTTCCTTCGAACTGTACAGTGTATTGAGGATTTCCGGAATCGGAAATAGAAAATGTGACTGCGAGCTTTCCATCCGGAGAAGAAACTGTTGATAATTTATTCATCATGTCACAGCTAAAAATTACGAGCGAGCTGATTATTGCGAGCGTAAACGCTTTCAAATAATGCATAGTAAGCTATTGATGTAAGTAATTATTAATAGGACTTAAAATTCATGCTTTTGGGATAAAAAACAACTTCCTGACCAAAGAATAGAAACGGCATTAGATGGAATTTATAGTTTACTAAAAAAGGGGTGACATAATGGTGTCACATATGGTAATTAAGTTAGAACTGAACATCAATTAAACAAAAGTAATCTGCCATGAATACCGCGATAAAAACAACACAAAAAAGTCTTGATACGAACTTAGAGCCAGTTCTTCGTAAGGTTTTGAAGGAGGCTGAAAAAGAACACCGTCAACTCGAGGAGATGTTTGAGCTGATGGGATGGGGCGATATACCCGACACTCTGAAGCTGGAAATCAAAGATGATGTTTCGGCAATGGTTAATGAATTGAAGGGCCAATACTCCAGCTGCGATCCATACGTAGAACGTCGTCGTCAGCGCGTGGTGCACTGGGTGGAAAGTTATCGTGATGGCATCTGCTCTCTGGATACCGCCATTAAGGCCTTGCATATAAAATCGTTGTGAAATTATTGGAGAGGCGCTTGGCAGCAAGCGTATGTGAGCGGTCTTATTTAGCATTTTTAAGAAATTCTGTTAAGCAGGTCGCTCACATTTTTTTTATCTTTGCTCAAACCAGAACCGCAATGCTTGCAGATTCTCTGTGCTATGAAAAATTCCTCTCCTTTTGATCGAATATCACGCCAAGGACTAACCTATGATGACTTGCTTTTAGTCCCGGGGCATTCCGAAGTTGTTCCCCGCGATGTAGATACAAGCGTGGATTTGACTTCGGATCTTACGCTTAACATTCCCGTCATCAGTGCGGCCATGGATACCGTTTCCGAGTATAGACTGGCTATTGCATTGGCGCGTGAAGGAGGTATCGCTATGCTGCACAAAAATATGTCGATTGAGGATCAGGCTGATCAGGTACGCATGGTGAAGCGCAGCGAGAGCGGCATGATTGTGGATCCGGTGACACTGGGGAAAGATGAGACGGTCCGCAAAGCACGGGGATTGATGAAAAAGCACAAGATTGGAGGAATACCCATTGTGGAGGATGACAATACCCTGATTGGCATTGTTACCAATCGCGATCTTCGTTTTGAGCATTATGTGGATAAGAAGCTCAGTACCATCATGACGACTGAGAATCTTATTACGGCTCGCGAAGGGACGACACTGGATGAGGCAGAGAAGCTACTGCAAAAGCACAAGGTTGAAAAGCTACCTATTGTTGATGAAGATATGAAGCTTGTGGGATTGATTACCTTCAAGGATATCGAAAAGAAGATGAACTTTCCCAATGCCTGTAAAGATGATATGGGGCGTTTGCGTGTAGGGGCGGCTGTGGGTGTTACGGCTGACACCCTTGACCGCGTTGAAGCATTAGTGAATTCCGGGGTTGATGTCATCACGATTGATACGGCTCACGGGCATTCGCAAGGAGTGTTAGAAATGGTAAAAGAAGTGAGAAGCACCTATCCCGACTTGAACCTTATTGCCGGAAATATCGCGACGAAATCCGCAGCTAAAGCTCTTGTTGATGCCGGGGCCGATATTCTGAAAGTAGGAGTCGGACCGGGATCTATCTGCACCACGCGCGTGGTGACCGGCGTTGGAGTGCCGCAAATGAGCGCTGTGATGGAAGTGGCTGAATTTGCACACGAAGCTGGTGTGAGTGTTATTGCAGACGGTGGTATTAAGCAGACCGGGGACATCCCGAAAGCACTGGCCGGTGGTGCTCATGCTGTGATGATGGGGTCGATGTTTGCCGGTGTTGATGAGGCTCCGGGCGAAACGGTGATTTACGAATCGCGCAAGTATAAGTCGTACCGTGGAATGGGAAGTTTGGGCGCAATGGAACAGGGTTCAAAGGATCGTTACTTTCAAGATGTGGAAGATAATATCAACAAGCTGGTGCCCGAAGGCATTGAAGGACGTGTGCCTTATAAAGGATATCTAAGCGAGGTCGTGCACCAGATGACGGGGGGGTTACGTGCTGCGATGGGCTATTGCGGAGCACCGGATATTCCCTCGCTACAGAGAGCGGAATTTGTACAAATTTCGGCGGCGGCTTACAAAGAAAGTCATCCCCATACCGTAGAGATTACGAAGGAGGCCCCCAACTACTCGGTAAGCTAAACAGGTAATTACGAGTTATTTACGGGCGTTTACGAGTATACTTATCCCAATAATCATAAATATCAGGTGTGGGAGCGTTGCGGCTAACATGGGGTCAATTTGTCCCTGCCCACCAAAGGGTTCAATGACTTTCATCATGACCAAATACAGAAAACTTACTGCCAGTCCGGCTGCAATATAGAATCCTTTGCCGCCTTGTCGTCGTACTGATGCCAGGGCAAATCCCACAATAGTGACTACGATTATAGAAAACGGGTAAGCGTATCGTCCATAAAGCTGTACTCGTGGCAATTCTATACCGCCTGCTCCGCTGCGTTGAATAGATTGAATATAGTTTTGTGCTTCGGGGTAGGTAAGCTGATAAATGTCGGACGTTTTGCGGGTTAAATCACGTGGGTATATATTCAGCGTTGTATCCATGGAATCGATATGGACCTCGGAATATCCCATCTGGGAAAAAGTTTGTTTCTTTACATTTTCAAGCTTCCAGTGTTGCTGTTTTTTCTGCCAAATCATGCGTTGTATGAATAGTTTTTCGCTGATACTATCGCCTTTAAAGTTTACCACATCTACCCGGTATCCGATCCCCTTATCGGGATTGAAGTAGTTGATTTTAAAGATGGAATTTTCAGATTCTTGTCGAAATATTCGGTTTGTATCTACTTTATCCGATTTACCGCTTAGATATTCCTGCTCAAACGTAATGCGTTTTTCATTGGCATTGGGGATCACAAAAGCATCGAGATAGCTCATAGTGGCTGTCATTAAAAAAGCGAAAGCCAGATAGGGTAAAATGAGGCGGTATAAACTTACTCCGGCTGCTTTGAGGGCTGTGATTTCAAGCCGTTCGGCCATTTGTCCTGTTAAATACAAACAGGCAACAAATACGGCAACAGGTATAATAAGGCGGGTAATCTCAGGAATATAATTGAGATAATAGACTCCAAAAATTTGGATAAAGGTGGCTCCTTTATCCGTAAAGTCTTCGCTATTTTCCGAAAAGTCGATGACGATAAAAATGAATATCAGCACCATCATTACAAACAAAGTGATGGTCAACATCCTAAAAAAGATATAGCGGTCAATTTTTTTTGTCACGTTGAGTCCACAATCTTGAAAGTTTAAAAGGGGTACTAATGCTGATGACCATGAGAAGCCCCACGGCACCGAGCACAATATCTGATATCCACATGCCGGTGAATGGGGAAATGAAAAGCCGATCTGCCAGTTTTTCGCCTTGTATAATAGAGATCCAGTAGAAGGTTAAAAATACCGTACCAATAAGTGCAGCATATCCCAAATTGCCTTTCCTGGTATACATTCCGATAGGGGCGCCGAGGAGTACAAAAACAATACAGGCAATAGGGATAGAAAATTTTTTATGGATTTCAACCAGATATTGCGCAATCTTTTCGAGGCGCCACTCAGTATCGGAGACGACTTCTTCAATAAACGATTTATAATTGCGAAGTTTCATCAGGCCAATATCGTGCAGTCTCAATTGTTCTGCTTTTGACTGGAACTGTTGCAAAGCTACAAATTGGCTTTCATAAGGGATATCTGTAGTATCACTATTGGATTGTCTCAACTTAGATTCCCTTTTTTGACCGGTATTGCCTTTGGTAAGTGTAGGATAGATATAGTTTTTATTTTGTTGGATATGCTCTTTTTGTTCTTCTATTTGATTCTGAAGGGAATCGACAACGCTACTCATTGCCTGAATATTCATAGTACGGTCGTTGCGGGAACGATCAGCAGGGTTAGAGCGCGAAAAAGCTAAATCTGAAAGGTCAAAACTGATGCGGTACCGTTCAAATTTTGTTTCTTCAAATACGTCAATCAGTTTTCCTTTTTGCCGGCGATCAAGTTTGCGGAGCACGGATCCGTTACTGAGAAACAAGGTTAAAGTTTGTCCGCTCTGTTTACTCTCCAGTCGTCCTTTTTGGGCTTTTATATAGGCTTCTTTACGGTCGCGCGTAGGATGTTGGTATATGGTTACATCACGGAGTGAATCAGATTCATTGGTGATTTCCTTTACCAGAAAAGTGTAATTATCGATACCCTCGTAAAATTCATTTTCCTTCAGATCAAAACCCGGTTTTTTGAGTCGGATATCGATAAACAGGGAGCGAGCCCGCTGATTGGCGTCGGGAAGTATATCATTAGAAAACCACATTAAAAAGACAGAAAGCAAAATAGCAGCTGTCAAAACAGGATTTATAACATGAATGGGATTAATGCCCGCGGCCCGTATAGCTGTTAACTCGTTTAACTCGGTAACTTTGCCATAAGCCATCAGCGAAGCCACAAGTACGGCCATTGGTACAGCAAGAACCACCATGGAAGCCAGGTTGGTAATAATCAGCTCTAAAATAACTCCCAGTGGTAATCCCTTGCCGATCAGCATATCTATATAAAGAATCAGAAATTGCATTAGCAGCAGGAACATCAACGTGCAAAAGCAGAAGATGAAGGGGCCTATATGCCGCCTAAGAATATCTAATTGTAGTTTGTTGGGTAATAATCGCATAATGTTGATCAGTTAAGAAGCCTAAAATTAGGTCTATATGGGTTCTTTACAAAATGGAGATTTATTATGAGGACAAAACCAGAGTTTGTACTTTTATGGAAAGCAGGAATCCATTATAATTCTTCAGAGTGCATGGAGATACGATCATTTCAATAAAAAAAAGGAGCTGTATATAGAGAATCGCTACTATAGATTTGCTGATAGAAATAATATGTAAATATATTCTACAACGGTTTCGTGCAGCTCAACGCATTTAATTTTTTAACCTTAGTTTTATTTTTTTGCTTGGCAGCTATGGTAGCGGGCCCCGAGCAGAGTATGGCTCAGGGTGGAGAGGATTTACTGCACATAACGCCTGCCCAACCAGATACCTTGCCCCGGTTGCATGAGCCACCTGCTATTTCACAACCTTTTCCAGATACTCCTCCCAAGCTTTTTTATATAAAACTCCCACAAGAACAGACCTATATCCAGCGTGATTCTTTGGGAGCGTACCATAGTCAGCGCATGCTATTTGAGATGCCGATTGCATCCAGCATGCGGATGAGTTTTGAGGAATATGCTGAAAAGTCTAAACAGCGCCATCTGAAAGATAATTGGCAGAAGCTAATACAAGAGCAGCAAACCCAAAGTCAGCAACAGGCGGGACTGCTCGATTTTAATCTTGATATACCGGGCGGGGAGGAGTCTGCATTTACAACTATTTTCGGCAAGCCTGAAGTTAATCTGCGCATCAACGGGACGGCCAATATGAATGTTGGGGCTTCGATTCAGACGACCGAAAATCCCGAAATACCGGAAGATCAGCGCCGGCAGATCGATCCTACTTTTGAGCAAAGTTTGAAATTAAATATTCAGGGAACCATCGGGGATAAGCTTTCGATCCAAACGGATTGGGATACCGAGCGTGACTTCGATTTTATGAACCGCCTGAGTATTGTCTATGATGGTTACGAGGATGAGATTTTGCAGCGTCTGGAGTTAGGGAACGTATCTATGCAAACAGGCAACTCGCTTATCAGAGGCGGTAGCGCATTATTTGGGGTTAAATCCGTAGCACAAATTGGATCATTGAAGTTGACGTCCGTTTTATCACAGCAGGAGGGGGATAGTAAAACAGAAACGATTACGGGCGGTGCCCAAGAACAGGAAATTTCTATTCGTCCGGGGGATTACGAGTCGGATAAACACTTCTTTCTGGATTTCTTTACCCGCCAGGAGTTTGAAAATAACGTCTCAAATCCACAGCAGCAGGGACAGGCGTTGCAGCTTACGGAGGTAAACGTGTGGGTGCTTCGTGAATCTTCACAATCACAAGAGGGCGAACGTCAGGCAATAGCGCTGGGCAATTTAGGCGTTGTGCAAAATCCGGATAGTACCTTTTTACCGCCGAATGAGGAACAAGATGTATTTGATGAGGACACGCTGGCCCAATATCGGGACCCTGCTCAAGGGGTATCAGCCGAAAGTTTTGGGGTGGAGGCCACCTCATTTGTAGAAGGATACTTTGTTCCCCTGCAGGAAGGCGCGGACTATAGGTTGGATCGAAACCTGGGCTATTTATCTATCAAACGGAATTTAGGTTCACGGCAGGCACTGGCCGTTTCGTTTAAATATCGTGATCCCCAGACCGGTGAAACTGTTAGTGTGGGGGATGTGAGCCAAGGGGGGAATGAGCGTATGTATTTAAAGTTGCTGCGTCCTCAGACGGTGACCACCACGAATGTTTTGTGGGATCTGATGATGAAGAATGTGTATTCATTGGGCGCGAATAATTTAACACAGGATGGATTGGAACTCGATATTAAATATACCGAGCAAAATGTTCCCAGCAGTTCTCTGCCGCAACGCGATCAAATTTTGCTACAAGATTTGGGGCTTGACCGCGTAGATCAGCAAGGGGCATTAAACCCGGATAACAAAATCGATTTTAGTACAACAGTGTTAGAGCCTTCTACGGGCATCCTTGTTTTTCCCTATTTGGAGCCCTTTGGTTCACGTATTGAACAATTACTTACAGAATCGGGGACTCCGCCTGATCGTGTAAGTGATCTGACATTTGATGAACTTTACAACGAGAAGAAGGTCAATGCGAATCAAAGCTCAAAAAATAGTTTTTATCGGATTCAGGGGAGCTCAAAGGGTAGTATTTCATCGAGTTATTCACTGGGATATTCACTGGTAGAAGGATCGGTAAAGGTCTTTGCAAACGGACGCGAGCTGCAGGAGGGCACTGATTACGCTGTTGATTATTCGATTGGAAGTATTACGATCTTAAATGAACAGTATCTGCGGCAGGGACAGGAGATTAGAATTGAATACGAAAACAATCAGCTTACCCAGATTGGGAAGAAAAGCTTTACCGGACTACGAGCAGAGTATCAGTTTACGGATAATATATCGCTTGGAAGTACCTATTTTAATCTTAAAGAGCGTCCGTTACAGGACAAAATTCGTATTGGGGACGAACCGGTAAATAATTCGGTAGTGGGGGTTGATGCCAATGCTCATTTTGACACCCCTTGGCTTACACGGCTTATTGATCAGGTTCCATTGCTGCAGACCAAGGAAAATTCGAACTTGTCTTTGAGTGGAGAATTTGCCCATCTCCGACCGGGCGTATCCCAGACAAGCGCTGTAAATGATGCGATTGAAAGCAACCGCCTGTTTGAAGATGAAGAAAATGGGTTGTCTTTTATCGATGATTTTGAAGGTTCGGATATTGGACTGAGTTTTATGAACCCCAGCCGCTGGAATCTTGCTGCAGCACCCGCAGCCGTGCCGGGCTATGGGCCGGATGAGGTCTTTTTTGAGGATAATCCGCCGGAAAATCTATCAACGAATATTGCAGATAAAATTGCCCGCTCCGATCTTAGGGGAACATTTGCCTGGTACAGTATTCCACAAAATATTGATCAAATCTTGGGCGGTGTTAACTTTACGCCTGAAACCGAGCAAGTTAAGGTGACGGATGTTTTTCCTAATCGGGATGTTCTTACCGAAGAAAATTTTATTAGCACGCTCGATATTTATTTTGATCCCACTGAACGCGGGCCTTATAACTACAACGAAAATCTACGAACGTTGCTGCGGGATGAACCGGAACGTACCTGGAGTGGGATGACGACCACCCTGCCTTCGGGTCAGGAAGATTTAACGCAAAATAATATCGAATTCCTCGAATTTTGGATGCAGTCGGTATTGCCTAACGGACAATCTCCATCAGCACAGGACCTGCAGGATTATGAGGGTAAAATTTATATAGATATTGGAGTCGTTTCAGAAGATGTGGTTCCCAATTATAAAACCAATACCGAGGATGGATTGGTACGACGCCCTCAGGATTTACAAGAAGATAATATTAGCGGGCAGTCCCGATCATATATTCCCACACCGCTGCCAGCTCCCGAGGGTCAATTTTCAAATGATACTCGGGAGCTGTCGGATGTAGGATTAGATGGTGCACCGAATGCTGGAGGAGTCGATAATAAAAACGAGCAGAATTTATTTTCAGGATTTCTTGAGGCTATGGCTTCAGAATATGGGATGGGGACGCAGCAATATCAGCAGATTGAAAATGATCCCTCTAACGATGATTACGTGTATTATGGAGAGAGTCAATTGAATAATAGAAACCTCCAGGAAAGATTTGCGCGTATGTATGGCTATCATGATGGGAATACCCCGCCAAACGAGGGTGAAAAGCGTGCCGTGACCAATAAGCCCGACACCGAGGGATTGATAACGCCATCTATTGTTGAGCAAAACAACGCTTATTTTCAGTACGAAATTGACTGGAATCCTGCCGACTTTTCTGAATTGGAACCGGGTACCGAAGGCACTTTTATTGTTGATAAAGTAGATGGGGCCAATCAGCAGGATCGGTGGTATCAGGTTCGCCTGCCATTAGAGGATTGGGTACGCAAAGTGGGCGGTATCGAAAATTTCCAGAATATCTCATATATCAGGGTATGGCTTTCGGGATATGAAAAACCATTTACCCTTCGCTTTGCTACTTTTGAGCTGGTGGGTAGCCAATGGCGCCCGGCCACCAATGTAGATCAGCAGCAAGGTACTACGCAAGGAGAGTTCAATATTTCATCGGTAAATATTGAAGAAAACAGCCAGCGCCGCCCAATTCCATATCGCCAACCCCAAGGAGCAATACGAGCTGTCAATCGCGATCGTCAGCGGCAAACTATTGCTAATGAGCAGTCAATCACCATGAATGTAGAAAATCTGGGACCCGGTGAATTGAAGATGATGAAGCGCGTATATCCAGGAGGATTGAATATGATTAACTATTCCAATGTGCGAATGTTTGTGCATGGGGAGGGATACGATAATCGCAGTGATGCAGAGCTGGTGGTACGGTTTGGGACGGATCTTACAAACAATTACTACGAGTACCGTCAACCTATTTCTCCCTCCGACCCGAATTATCCTTATAGTACTGAGCAGTTAAGTGAAATGAGTGAGGCCGAACGCGAGATGGAGGCTGAGGAAGTCTGGCTCTACGAAGAAAACAGCCTGAATATTTTGACGCGAGCCTTTAATGAGTTAAAACAGCTTCGCGATCAACAGGGGGTCGAAGCCAATACGGTTTTTGAGCGCAGCGATCTGTTACAGGACGCTCCTTCAGGGGCCGTAATTGCTGTTAAAGGAAATCCTTCACTTGACAGAGTGGGAGAGATCGGAATGGGGATTCAAAATCCCTTTGATCCGCAAAATCCCGATGCCGGTGGAATTGCTTCATTGGACGGGCAATTTTGGTTTAATGAGTTACGGGTATCGGGCTTTGATAATAAATCGGGTTGGGCAGCCAATGCCAAAGCAGAGATGAAGTTGGCCGATTTTGCTACGGTAAATGCAAACTTTAACAGAGAAACGGATGGTTTTGGTGCTCTTAATTCACGGCTGGGGCAGCGGCGGATGTCTAACGTTCAGGCGTACGATCTGAATTCAACGGTTAATATGCACAAGTTTATACCCGATCGTTTTGGCTGGAATATCCCGGTATCCCTTTCAACACGACGTTCATCTTCTACGCCTCGATATTTGCCGAACCAGGGAGATGTTCGGCTCTCAGAATTTGAAGATGCGGTAAATTCTCGCAACGATATTACTGAATCCCAGAAACAACAAATTATTGATCAGCGTATCCGTCAAAGTCAGACGGTAACAGAGAGTTATTCCATCAATGTTTCAAATTTATCAAAGTCCAGATCGCAGTCAAAGCTTGCTGAATATACGCTCGATAAAACTACTATAAATTATGTTTACAATGTTAGCAAACGACGAAATCCCCAATATCAGCGCCAGGATAACTGGAATTATAGCGGTTCTGTTCGGTACAACTATAATTTCCCGCAAACAAAGGTATTCCGGCCACTGGGATTTCTTGGGCAAGTGCCGCTTTTGCATCCCTTAGCTGGCATTCAACTGGGATATACTCCGGCTTCGATCAACGCATCGGTGGGGATTGATCGGGAATACGACGAACAGCTTCGCAGGGTTACCAATCCCGATTTGGAGAATGCGCTGCAACAGTCACACAGCTTTACTTACGATACGGAATTTGGCTTTGGATATAATGTTACGCCAAGTATTAAAACAACTTTTCGCTCTCGCACGGTCTTTGATTTATCGCGAGCTGGAATTGAACAGGCCGGCTCGGCTAATCCCATGGCTGATTCTACCCGGTATTCAGTTCGTCCTTCTTTTAATGTGCTGAACGACTTGGTATTTGATACGTTGTCATCCAGACGTACCAACTACCAGGAGTCGTATACTGCCGGTTGGCAGCCAAGATTAAACAAGGTACGTGCGTTAGACTGGATTAACTATTCTGCTAATTATAGCGGTGGATATCAATGGAGGAACAGTCCAAGGGGATCCAATTTGGGGGCAAACGTGTCGAATAATTTTTCGTTAAATCAGACCCTGGATTTCAGTATGCGGAGTCTGCTAAACGGAATGGATTGGTATCGAAACTTGCAAAATAATGGTAGGTCAAATAATACTTCAGCGGCGGATACGTCCAAAGGCTTATCAGAAGATCAGCTTGCCAAAACGCTTGGCAGTATTGGGAAAAAGGCGGCAGGAGCATTACTAAGTATACAGTCTATAGACTTCTCATTTAATATTTCACAGAATTCGCTCCAAAGTGGATACGCCGGCACCTCACCGCTTTATGATATGTTTGGACGCAATAGTGAAGGATATTCGCCCCCATTCTTGTACCGCACAGGATTTGCAAACGAAATTGGACTCGATCGGCTGATTGATAATCCAAGTGAAAAATCATCGCTGCAGCTCCCATCAAATCGTAGTTTAACCGACGATATTACCGTACGGTCTCGGTTACAGCCATTTAAAAACTTGAGAATCGATTTGTCTTGGAATACCAAATGGAGTGAGACAAACTCACAATCAATTACTATTGATCCTAATCAAAATCAGAGTATAGTACGTTCACAAAATGGATCTATTTCTTCGAGCGTATGGGTATTTGGGAACGGTTATGAGGATTTTTTCAAGGAACAACTGAACACCGCTTTCAATGATATTGGCAATAATACAGTTATTATCGACTCCACCGGTAATAGTGATGGACGTACCGTCTTGGGCCGAACTGCTCTTCAGGATGATTTCAGGAGATCATACTTAACCTTTAGCCAAGGAGCTATTGGCGACCGTAGCTTTGCGCCGTTTCCACTTCCCGGCTGGCGAATTACATGGACCGGCATTGAAAAATTTATTCCCTACTTTGGGGACTTTATGTCTCGCGCATCTATATCGCATAATTATAGCGGTACTTACCGACTGGGATGGGTTTACAATGCGGATCAAAGTAGGCTGCCGGATATTTCACTGGGGGCTTATTCAGTGAGTAACCGTCGTCCTGAGTTCGAACCCAATAGTATTAATATTGAGAAGCGATTTAGTCCACTTCTGGGATTAAATTTGACCTGGGAATCGAACTTACGCACCAATGTGCAATATGAACAGAGCAAGGTTACAAGTCTTGCTTTATCAAATTCCACAGTTATCGAACGTATTTCAAAGGGACTCAAACTCACCTTTGCCTATACCATCCGGAATTTCAAAATTCCATTTCTCACGCGCTTGGATAATGCCGTAGATATTACGCTGAATGGGAGCTATATCGAGGATGAAGAGAAAAAGTTTAAACTCGATTCCGATCTGGATGAGGCTCTTACCGCCGGACCGGATGATATTATTAAAGATCCCAATCGTGCGGAGTTTTCAAGTACGGTTACTGGTGGACAGGCGCGTATAAATGGGGCAGCCGTTATTGGTTACCAGTTTTCACAAATGATTCAGGCCAATTTTGAATACAACTACAGTAAGTTGCTGCCCAAAACATCAGGAGTATACGGACGTACCGATCACGATATCAGGTTTAATATTGTGGTGTCCATTCGGTCGAATTAGGAAAAAGATCCGCAAAGTTTTGGAAACTTACCGATATGAATGCAAAAAAATTATTCCGTATTTGTTTTCTTGCCACCAAATGAAATTCCTATCCCAAAAATTGAGAGAGCTATCATCAAATAGGGCAGCCAGTCTCCGAAGCGGGTGTACAGTGTTTGGGAAGTAAGTACCGGTACTTCAAAATCAAAAGCGGTCGTTTCCCAGTAGGGGGTTTCTACTTCGACAGAACCATCCGGGGCGATGATACCCGAAATACCGTTGTTGGCACTGCGCACAACCCAGCGATCAAATTCAATGGCACGCAGACGTGCGTACGCAAAATGTTGCTCATGTCCGCTGGTATTGCCCCACCAGCCGTCGTTAGTAATGATGGTTAGATAGCCTGCTCCATTGCGCACGTAGTTAAGGATCCAGTTAGGGAATACTGAGTCATAACAGATCAGCGCAGGTGTTGCCGTGCCATTTACAGAAAACTGATCAGCGGCATATCCTTTGCCGTAACCTTGAATTTGATTCCAGTCTACCCATCCGAAAATGTCAACAGCATTAAGAAAATGGACAAAAGGAATGCGTTCTACAATGGGTACCAAGTTATGCTTACGGTAGACTTCCATCGATTTATTAGGATAAAACCCGAGTGCGGCATTAAATGGTAGATATGCTCCACGCTGACTTCCGTAGGTAAGGGCAGGGATATTATCGTCATAAAATTCAAAAAAAGTAGCTCCGGAGATGAGGGTGATCTGCCATTTTTCAGCATATTTCTGGAGCTGTTTTTTCGTGCGATCTGAGAACCTACGGTAATTGTTTATGTTTAGAATTTGATTCTGCACGGCATTTTCGGGCCAGACAACCAGCTGAGTACCTTTGGTGATCAGGGAATCGGAAAGGGATAATAAATGATTATTAGCCTGTTGAGCGTTCTCAAAACCACCGTTGGGTTGGTAGGAGTCAAAGTTGGGCTGTACCACCACCACGTCATGGGTCTGTTCGGGTTCTGTTTCACTTCCAAACAGGGAGATAAGACCCGACCAGAGGGGAAAAATAAGCAGTACCGAAGCCATTACAATTTTTGTGGTCCGCTGGGGCTTTTTCAGGTGTTGATACGCAAGCGCTGTAGTGAGAATCACCCAGAAAGAGATACCCCAGTAGCCGGTCACAGAGATATATTGCACTAACTGTGGGACGTTAGCCCATGCATTACCCACAGCGAGCCACGGCCAGGCTAAATCCCAAAGGTGATGCAGGTATTCATAACTGAGCCAGAAGGCCGTTTGTAGCAGGGCAATAAACCACGGAGAAAAACTTCGATGCTGTACTTTGTACTGCAGCATCACGGGGATGGTCATGACGGCGGCATTGGCCAGAATTGCAGCCACACCGCCGGCTACGGTTGCCATCACCAGCCAGTAGGTAGTGATGATATTCCAGATGAGAAAAGCTGGATAGACTTTGTAGGCTGCCTCCCGAGCCGAATCAGACAGGTCGATGATACGGAAGACAAGCAGGAATGCCGGAAAGATAAGAAAGGGCAGCGGTAACGGGGGATAGCTTAACCCCAGCAGGATTCCTGCCGTGATGCTTAGCATCCAGCTGTTATTCCAGAGTTGTTGAATAGTATTTTTCATTCGCTGTAATCTTTTGGGGCAATAATAACCACTATTTCTCCTTTAATGTTATCGCGAAGTTGAAAAGTGTCATGCACTGATTTTATCGATCCGCGAATCACTTCTTCAAACTTTTTGGTAAGTTCACGGCAAACCGCCATCATGCGTTGGTCGTCCATATATTCTCGCAACTCTTCTAAGAGTTTCATGAGCCGGTGGGGACTCTCGTATAGCACAATACTTCGCTCTTCGTCCACCAGTTGTTTTAGCTGCTTTTGACGACCTTTTTTCTGAGGCAGGAAGCCTTCGAATACATATTTATCGCACGGAAGTCCGCTGGCAACGAGGGCTGTTGTAGCAGCATCAGGTCCGGGAATTACGGACACTGAGTGACCTGCCTGATGTACAGCACGAACGGCCAGAAATCCCGGGTCGGAAATGCCCGGCATGCCGGCGTCCGAAATTAGGGCAACATTTTGGCGGGCATCCAATATATTTAGCAAATGTTCTACTTTTTGATGCTCATTATGTGCGTGAAAGGCAAATGTTTGGGCATCAATTTCCAACCGGTTAAGCAAAACAGCCGAAGTGCGGGTGTCTTCACAGGCGATATAGGAAACAGATTTGAGCGTTTGGATGGCACGTTGAGAGATATCATCCAAATTTCCAATGGGCGTTGCAACAATATATAGGGTGCTCAAAAGTGATCAAGTTTTAAGGTTTTCGGATTTTAAATCCCATGAAAAGTAACAAAAACTTCTTAACTATTTCGACTGTCTATCGTAATTAAGCGGGCTGATATTTAGGCGGAAAAAGGCTATACTAAGCTCCGTTAGAAAATGAATGGTGATTGAGGGTTTTTGTGTTATCAATCCTATCAGAATTTCATCACCTAAATAATCAGGATACTATTACTATGACAGATTTTAGTCCATCAGGTATTAATCATATTACTATTCGCGTTAATGATATTGAGCGAGCTGAAGAATTTTATGGGGATATTTTAGGATTTGAGTTACTCCGAAAAATGGGCAAAAGTATGGCTGTATACCAGGTTGGCGATGAGGATACGCTGGTCTTGGTTGAGGCGGAAACAAGTTATGACCCTGAATCGCGTGATTACCGGGTTGATCACTTTGGGTTTTACCTGGATTCGGAGGAAGAAGTTGACGAGATGGCAGCATATTTCCGTGAAAAGGAGGTGACGGTACTAAGTGGACCGGCGAATCGAAAGCGTGGCCGATTTGTGTTTATTTCGGATCCTGACGGCAATATGCTGGAGTTTTTCTACGAAGAAGATGACGAATAGTTTTAGGATTGAAACGTTATAGATCAATCCTAAAAGCTGACACTCTGAATCTTTCAATTTCTTGGAGAATAGAACTTCCGTAACTTTGTCAGCAGATATGGAGGTATAGGGTGATGGCATGTTATTTGCATTATTGCACTCATAAGAATCAAAATAGAATTTAATTGTTTAATTTAGTTTCACATGAGCGAATCCAAAGATAAAGCAACTGAAGAACAAACAGCCGAAAAGGAACAACAGGAGCAGTCGGCTGAACAAAATGAAAAAGCTGAAGCGCTGCATGCGAAGTATGAAGATTTTGAAGCAGATGAGCTGCGTGAATTGCTTGTTGCACGCGATCAGGAAGTGCAGAAATTAGAAGAAGAACTGGCTGAAGCGAAGGACAGTCACTTGCGTAAAGCTGCTGAACTGGAGAATTACCGCAAGCGGGTACAGCGAGAACGATCACAGGTGTATGAGACGGCAAAAGCCAATGCGCTGGATGACTTTCTTGAGATTAATGATGATCTGCAACGCACGCTCAAAGCGGCTGAAGAACTCGATGTTAATGATACGCTGATGGATGGTGTAACCAACGTGGCCAGTAAGTTTAAAGATGTGCTCAACAAGTACGGCGTAGAACGCATTGACGAAGAAGGGGTTCCGTTTAACGTGGATTTACACGATGCGATGATGCGACAAAAGCCAGAAGATGATAGCATTGACAGTGATGTTGTGCTCAATGTTGTGGAAAGCGGCTACCGTATGGGAGATCGCACTATCCGACACGCAAAAGTAATTGTAAGCGAATAGAATTTTTAAGATTAGTTAGTAATTTAATACATGTCTAAACGAGACTATTACGAAGTACTCGGCGTCAGCAAAGATGCATCCGAAAGTGAAATCAAAAAGGCCTACCGCAAAAAGGCAATGAAGTTCCATCCGGATCGCAATTCTGAAGATCCGAAAGCGGAAAAGAAGTTTAAGGAAGCTTCAGAAGCCTATGAAGTGTTAAGTGACGAGCAGAAGCGTCAGCGGTACGACCAGTTTGGTCACCGCGGAGTGAATGGCAATGGCGGATTTGGTGGCGGCGCCGGATTTGAAGATATCGGTTTTGAGGATATCTTCAGTCGTTTCAGTGATATATTTGGCGGTGATTTTGGTGGTGGACGTGGTCGTTCGCGCGGACGTCGTTCTTCGGGGCAGCCGGGTTCGGATATGAAACTTCGCATCGAGCTATCACTGGAAGAAATTGCTTTCGGAACCGAGAAAAAGCTGAAGGTTAAAAAGCACATTAAATGTGACGAGTGTAATGGTACCGGTGCGGAATCAGAAGAAGATTTCGAGATGTGCGGTACCTGTAACGGTACAGGTGAAGTACGACAGGTTCGCAAGACGATGCTCGGACAGATGGTGAATGTACAACCGTGTCCGGAATGCCGTGGTGAAGGACGTATCATCCGTAACAAATGCTCAAAATGTCACGGAGAGGGTCGTTATCAAGGAAAAGAAACAGTGAAAGTAAATGTCCCGTCCGGCGTATCCGAAGGAAATTATATCACGCTGCGCGGTAAAGGTAATGCCGGTAAGCGCGGTGGAGAAGCAGGATCGCTGGTAGTGCTAATTGAAGAGAAAGAGCATGAGCATTTTGAGCGTGATGGTAACGATATTTATTACGATCTGGTACTCAGTGTCCCGGATGCTATTTTGGGGACTGAAGTTGAAGTGCCTACGCTTAAAGGCAAAGCAAAAATTAAGATTGAAGAAGGTACACAACCCGGTCGGCTGTTGCGGATGAAAGAAAAAGGCATCCATGGCTTAAACCGATCTGGAATCGGAGATCAATTTGTGCGGGTGAATGTATATATGCCTAAGAATCTTTCTGATGAAGAGAGAAAGCATGTCGAGGCGTTGAGAGGCAATGAACACTTTAAGGCCTCAAACAAAGAAGATGACGGCAAGGGATTCTTCTCGAAGATCAAAGATGTTTTTACTTAGTTTTTTGCCACGAGATAATAGATAAAATCAGCAGTAGTACGGTATCCCGTGCTACTGTTTTTTTATTTCAGGCAGTTTTTTTTGCCATCCATTTGTCGAAAACCTTGGCAAAACGTTCTGGTGATTCCGGATCCATATTAAAATAGAGTGAGGGTTCAATGAGCTCCAGCTCCATCAGCGCAAAAGTGTTGTTGGCTGTGCGGACGTAGTCGGCGCGGGTGTACAACGGTTCCGGATCAATCATATCACGCATAGAACGGGCCGTTTTTAATAGATGGTCTTTCGGTTTGACCAATGTAAGTCTACCGCCGTGTTCTTCCTGCACGCGAAAATCGTTGGTTTTTGGTGTTTTTAGGATGGTGTGACTGTAAATATCACCAAAAAAGAATACCGAAAATTCTCCCTCCTCTGTGATGTTATCCATAAAAGGCTGCACCAAAAAAGGCCGGGAGGCAAAGACCGTTTCCAGATCTTCGACAAACACATCATAATTTGATTGATGGATGCGAAAGGTGTCGTCGGCTCCTGCGCTGATGGTTGGTTTTACAACGATTTCGTCGGATTCCAAATCCGTAAATACCGATGGAAATAAATCCGAAGAAAATTTATCAAACCAAAGGCTTGAAACGATCTCAACCCCCTGGGAGTCGAGGTCACGAAGGTAAGTTTTGTCGATATTCCATTTGACGATGTCGAGACTATTTTCGAGCACTGCATCTGATTGCTCAATATCTGTCAAAACCTGCATAAAAGCCTGTGGATCGTCTTGATAATCCCAAGGACTGCGAATAATGACGGCATCGAAACTGTTCCAATTTACCGTAGCATTGCGCCAGGAAACCTCTTCGGCATACCAGCCTAATGCTTTGAGTGGATCAAAAAGCAGGTGATCGTAAACTTCAAAGTCCTCATAATTATCCATCGACAGAAAGGCGCAGCGCTTCATCATTAAAATAGGTATGGTATTGAAATTTAGCTCGCGCTAAATATACTATTCCGGATTTAGAGCGCCAAGCGATGTCTGAAAATGGCTTATCTTTTATCAGCGGCTTAGTATTTTACAAACAAAAAAGCCCCGGAGTGTTATCCGAGGCTTTATATCATTAGACAATATGATATTATCGTCGGTTACCGGCTTTTTCTTTGGGACGGGCTTTATTCACTTTAACGGCACGACCGTTAATTTCGGCACCGTCGAGTTGATCGATTGCAGCTTGAGCTTCTTGGTCATTTTCCATTTCTACGAACCCAAATCCCTTGGATCGACCGGTTTCTCGATCTTTAATCACTTTGGAGGAGGTTACCTCTCCAAATTCTTCAAAAACGTCCATTAATTCTTGGTCTGAAACCTTATAAGAAAGATTTCCCACGTAAATATTCATTAGTTTTATTCAGTTAATTGCTGTTGATATCGGCAGGAAGTAAATTAAATTCCCATCGTGCAAAAGTATATTACGAGGTTTTACAATAGGAAAAAATTAAATTTTTAAAAGAAGTGGGAGCTAATCAATTCGGATACTAAAACACCAAGAGTGATGCACGCTCGGTGTGACACTACAACTTTTTATACATATAAAGATGGTCTCGGTATTTGTCATTGAAATTGAGGGCATCGGGAATACGTCCTGCTTCACTGAAGCCAAATTTATTTAGGAGGGCAATACTTGCTTCGTTATCACTTACCAAAATGGCAACGGCAATTCGGTAGTCTGATTGTTTGCAAAATTGCAGGGCATGTTCCATCAGCTGGGTAGCTATTCCTTGGTTCTGATGGTTGTAATCCACATAATAGCTAACTTCAATAACTTCGGAAAGAGCTGCGCGGTTTTTGCTGTATTTTGATACCGATAGCCAGCCAAGCAGCTCATTATCATCCAGATAAACAAAAACAGGGTAGGTATTCTTGGGATGGCGGTTGAACCATTGCTTGCGTTGTTTTAGAGAAACGGGGTGGGTATGTGCCGTACGAAATCCCTCTGCAACCGCCTGATTATAAATATCATTTATGGCTTTTAGATGTTCAGGCTCAGCCCGGGTAATCATGAGTCAAAAGGCAATGTAATGGGAGACTATGAGTTTACTTTAGATTTCTTTTTACCCATCTGTTCTCCCTGACGTTTTTTACAAGCCTCAATATCCTGACATGTCCCAAAAAAGTGGAGGGAATGCCCGGTAATATTAAATTTGTGGATTTTCTCCATCATCGTTTTGATCTCCTGAATTCGGGGATCGCAAAATTCTAAGACCTTGCCGCATTTTTTACAGATGATGTGATCGTGTTGCTGGTAGGCGTAAGCACGTTCGTAATAATATTGGTTTTCACCGAATTGCTGGCGCTGCACCAGTCCGCATTCCACCAATAAATCAAGTGTATTATACACCGTTGCTCTCGAAACACGTGTGCCCCCTTCTTTCATATTGAAAAAGATATCATCGGCATCAAAGTGCCCGTCGGCGCGGTAAATTTCTTCGAGAACCATGAAACGTTCGGGAGTCTGTCGTTGATTGTGCTCTTTTAGGTACGAGCTAAAAATCTCTTTTACTAAATCAATTGTTTCTTCGCTTGCCGGATGAGCCATAAAAAGAGGATAAAATTTTTCTTTTAATATAAGGAATTGGGATACCTAAAAAAATTCATTCAATGCCGTATTATACCATTTTAAAACCACAAATATTGAATGGTGCTGAATTTTCAATTCAGAATGTTATATTCGATCTGTACAAATTGATTGTGATCAGTGTTTTAAACAGTAACTAATTCTTGATTTATGCCCACAGTTGTAGCTTTTGAAACGTTAACCGACCTATTTCTAAATTTATCGAAAAAATATAAAGGGACCGATAAAACGGCTTTTGCACGAAAGCCGAAGACGGATGAACCCTATGAGACGATAACTTGGGATCAAGTTCACGAAGATGCTCATACCTTGGCTGCCTACATAGTTAAGCATGGGATTGAGGCCGGTGACCGAGTAGCCATCCTCAGTGAAAACCGCTATGAGTGGGCAGTAGTGGATTTAGCTCTGCAACTAATTGGGGCCATTAATGTATCGCTTTATACCTCGCTGCCATCAAAACAGTGTGAGTATATTTTGAAGAACTCGGAGGCGAAGATGTTTTTTGTCTCTACGGGCATACAGCTTAAAAAAGCGCGCGAAGTTTTTGATAATTGTGAGCATCTGAATCGTGTTATTGCATTTGATGAGCCCAATATATCAAGCTACATGGATGATGCTTACGTTTCTCTTTTTGATCAAGCGATGGTAGAGGGGGCAAAAGAATTGCCAAAAGTAGAAGATGAAATTGCTCGTCGCAGTAAGGCAATTGAACCCGAAGATCTGGCTACGCTTATCTATACGTCGGGGACAACGGGCAAGCCTAAGGGAGCAATGCTTACGCATCGTAATATTGTCAGCAATGTAAAGGCCGCCCATCAGCAGATCGAAATCATGGATAATGATCGCTGCCTTTCGTTTTTGCCTCTTTGTCACTCTTTTGAGCGAACGGCGGGCTATTATGCAATGATGGCTGGCGGGGCTGAAATCTATTATGCAGAAAGTGTGGATACGGTGGCCAAAAATATGACTGAAGCACATCCCACAATTATTTTGAGTGTGCCGCGTCTTTTTGAGAAGATTTATAATCTTGTTTCTAAGAGCGTGGAAGAAGGTAGTGCTATCAAACAAAAAATATTTGATTGGGCACAGAAAGTGGGCCGCAAATATGCTGATGGTCAGCGCGGGGTGGTTTCTATGCAGAAGAAATTGGCTGATAAACTGGTTTTTGATAAGCTTAAAGAACGTACTGGCGGGCGTATCCGCTTTTTTGTGTCGGGTGGAGCGGCTTTACCGGCAGAGATAGGTCATTTCTTTATGGGGGCGGGCCTCCATATTATTGAGGGATATGGCCTTACCGAAACTTCTCCCGTTATGTGTTGCAATACCTATGGAGATGAGCAGATGGGAACCGTTGGCAAAGTGTTGCCGGGCGTTACCGTAGCCATTCAGCGATTGGAGGATAGCCAAATTATTGCCGAGATAAGCGGTGAAGATTATCCGACAGATCAGAATTCAGAGCAGGGTGAAATTTTATGCAAAGGCCCCAATGTAATGAAGGGATATTGGAAAAATGATGAGGCTACTCGCGAAATGATTGATGAGGAGGGTTATCTGCATACTGGTGACGTAGGAAAATTTGTGGATGGCAAACTGCAGATTACGGATCGCATCAAACACATGATTGTAAATGCCGGTGGCAAAAATATTTATCCGGGGCCCATTGAAGACCTGTTTAAAACAAGTAAGTGGATTGATCAGTTGGTCGTTGTCGGTGAACGTCAACCTTACATGGCGGCACTAATTGTACCCGATTTTGAAGTGCTTGAAGAACATGCTAAGGAGAAGGGGATTGCGTATGATTCTCTTGAGGATCTGATTGAAAAAGAGGCAATACAGAACATCTATCGTAAGGAAATTCGAAGTCATGCTAAGGACTTAGCATCGCATGAAAAAATCAGGGATTTCCGCATTGTCTCCAATGAGTTTACTGTTGAGTCTGGTGAGCTGACCCCCACTCTAAAGATCAAGCGCCGTATTGTTGAAGAAAAGTATGGCCATCTTATTGATGACATCTTCTCAAACTAAAGCAGCAATCATGTTGGTATTGGTAGTTATTGGCTAAAGAAGGAGGAAGGCATTTGGCTGATTCTGATTTATTTTTATTTATTGTAAAAGGGGAGGTGGCTCAAGCATTCATCAATGGTATTTGCCGTTTTTAGCAGTGATCGATTATTCGGGCTGATAAATTTATTTGCTACTGCTTCGTCAATAAATGAAATGAGCTTGTTGTAGTAACCATCAATATTGTAAATAATTACTGTTTTGTCCTGGATTCCAAGTTGCCGCCAGGTAATCGCTTCCATCAGCTCTTCGAAGGTGCCGAAACCACCGGGCAGAGCTATAAACGCATCCGAAAGTTCGGCCATCATCGCTTTTCGTTCATGCATGGTATCAGTGATATGCAGGGCAGTAAGGTTTTCGTGGCAACTTCCATGTCATACAGATGTTGTGGGATAACACCGTGAACCTGTCCGCCACGTGACAATGTAGCATTGGCAATTTCGTTCATTAAGCCCACCGAACCGCCGCCATACACCAAGCCTATTTTATTAGATGCCAATGCGTGGCCCAGCGCCTTTGTCTGAGGGATAAAGGAAGAATTATTCCCGGTTTTGGATCCACAGTAAACGCAAACTCTCTTTTTGAAGCTCATACTTTTTCCGTTGGCATCATCCGTTCTACGACAACTCCGATTTTTTCAAGGAAATAGTCGATTTCTTCAAGCGTATTTTGTTTGCCCAGACTGAGACGAATGCTCGAATTGGCAATTTTATCATCGAGTCCGATACCGGTTAACACGTGCGAGGGCTCCATAGCTCCCGAAGTGCAAGCTGATCCGTTAGAAACGCAGATATTTTCCACATCGAGATTAAGAATAAGCATCTCCCCGTCAATGCCATTTCCGTTTGAATCCATAAATGAGATATTAATAATATGAGGCACGCCGTTTTCGATATCCCCATTGATCTGATAGCGATCGCCAAATTTTTTATCAAGCCCGTTAATGAGCTTTTTCCGAAGTTTGGTGAAGTGTTTATGATGATCGTTCATTTCTCGTTGGGTCAGCTCCATTGCTTTAGCTAAGCCGATAATACCGGGTACATTCAGCGTACCACCGCGCCGGCGACGTTCTTGAGAACCGCCGTGCATCCAAGGCATCCAAGGTGTAGCATGACGCATGTACAATACCCCAATGCCTTTGGGGCCGTATATTTTATGGCCACTGATACTCAAGAAATCGAGTCCCAGTTCATTTACATCCACCGGAAGTTTGCCAACGCTCTGAACGGTATCAGAGTGGAAAGGAATATTGTGCTCATTACAAACCTCACTAATTTCTTTAAGCGGATTGATGGAACCGATTTCGTTATTTACGTGCATCAGTGAAACCATGGCCGTATTATCGTTGATGGCTTCCTCAACCTGCTTAGCAGTGATAAGCCCCTTGGAATTTGGCTCCAGATATACCGGTTTGGCTCCATGACGTTTTAACGCTTCAGCAGTATGTAAAACTGCATGATGTTCAAGCGGAGAGGTAATTACTTCCGTTTTTCCTGTAGCATTGACAACGCCCTTGATGGCACAGTTGTCACTTTCTGTCCCGCCGCTGGTAAAGATAATTTCAGCCGGTTCGGCCCCGATCATTTCGGCAATGGTTTCCCGGGCTTCTTCAACAGCCACTTTTGCGCTATTACCCATTCCATGTGGAGAATTAGCGTTTCCGTAGTGTTCGGTAAAGTAGGGTTTCATTGCATCAAACACACGTGCATCCACTGGAGTGGTGGCGGCATGATCAAAATAAACGGTATCCATATCACAGATTTTCATTAACGATTAAAGCAGTCCAAAGATATTTAAAATCAGGTAGAAAAACAGCTGCTATCGTCATCCAAAAAGGAGGATAAGATGATGTTTTGAGTTAATCCGGTTTTTATCTGTGTCCTTTATAGGTTAGTGGCATTCATTATAGAAGCTGATTTTGGGGCAAATATATCAATTAAAACAGTTTGGACGCTTTTCTATGAACTGGTAAATTCACCTGTGCAATAATTAGTTTAACAGCTCAAAAATTATAGTCACTCATGGATAAGATGACGCTCGAAGATGTGCAGGTTAAAGGGAAAAAGGTTTTAATGCGCGTGGATTTTAACGTGCCGATTAAAGATGGAAAAATTGGCGATGATAATCGTATAGTGCAGGCGTTGCCATCTATCAATTACGTAATTGAGAATAAGGGAAAGCTCATTCTGATGAGCCATTTAGGTCGTCCTGGTGGAGAAGTTGACCCTTCGTTGAGCTTGAAACCGGTAGCTGAGCATCTGCAAACATTGGTCGATACGAATGTGCACTTTGCTGAAGATTGCATCGGAGAAAAAGCAAAGAACGTAATCGATCAGGCTGAGGATGGGGAGATTGTATTGCTCGAAAATGTGAGGTTCCATGCAGGAGAAAAAGCCAACGATGAAGAGTTTTGTAAACAGTTGGCCGAGCATGGCGATCTTTTTTGTAATGATGCATTTGGGAGTAGTCACCGGGCACATTCTTCAGTAGCAGGGGTGACGAAGTTTTTACAGCCGGCTGTATCGGGCTATTTATTGGAAAAAGAGATTAAATACTTGAACGATTCAATAAATCATCCCAAGCGCCCTTTTGTAGCTATTCTGGGCGGAGCCAAGGTATCCGATAAAATTGGAGTAATTGAAAATTTACTTGATAAAGTGGACAGTATTCTTGTCGGTGGTGGAATGACTTACACTTTTTATAAAGCCAAGGGCTTGCCGATCGGTGATTCACTGGTGGAAGATGAAAAAGTGGATCTGGCCAAAGAATTATTGAAAAAAGCAGAAGAAAAGGGGGTCAATTTTGTATTGCCCTTGGATTCCGTTGCTGCCAAAGAGTTTAATAATGATGCCGAACATAAGGTCGTCGATGAAGAGGGGATTGAAGACGGTTGGATGGGCGTTGATATTGGACCGCAGACCTGTCTATCGTTTGGCAATATTATTAAGAATGCCAAGACTGTGGTTTGGAATGGACCGATGGGCGTTTTTGAGATGCCCAATTACGCCGAGGGTACAAACGCCGTGGCTGAAGCACTTACAGAAGCCACTAAGTTGGGAGCTACCACTATTATTGGTGGCGGTGATTCGGCATCAGCGATTAAGCAGGCAGGACTTGAAGATGCCGTTTCTCATGTTTCTACCGGAGGTGGTGCCAGCCTTATGTTTCTTGAAGGCAAAGATCTGCCGGGAGTAGTGGCGCTAACTGACAAGTGACAGGGTATAGTCCAAGGTTTGCTTTTAATATAAGGACGGGATGATTTCCCGTCCTATTTTTATTTATACTACTTTGTTAGATCAAAAACCTAAAAAGAGAGTTTCATTATGTCACGTCCGAAAAACGAAGTGCTTACCGATGATTATAAAGCCAGTAAAAATTTTTATAAGTCTGATCTGATTCTCCAAGATTATGTTAACCAATATCTGTCTGAACAGGCGAATAGATTTTTAGCCGAGAAGTTAAATCAGTTGGGAAAAGTAGCAGCAACTGAGATGGATGAACTTTCGCAGCAAGCAGATAAAAATGAACCGGTTCTTAAAAAGCGTAATAAGTTTGGGGAAGATATTGATGAAGTCGAATTTCATCCGGCTTATTGGGAGTTAATGAATATTGCCGCTGAATCAGAGATGTTTTATTTGAAATATCATCCTGAAAAACGGGAAGAGTTTACGGGAAGTCGACATCAAATGGGTTTTGCACTCGGTCAATT
Organism: Fodinibius sp. SL11; assembly: GCF_052060035.1. Taxonomy (NCBI): domain Bacteria; kingdom Pseudomonadati; phylum Balneolota; class Balneolia; order Balneolales; family Balneolaceae; genus Fodinibius; species Fodinibius sp. SL11. The sequence continues at coordinate 292,541 of NZ_JBPOEA010000001.1, forward strand.
GTATGCCATGAGTGAACTTGGGCAGTACTGCCCGCATTGCATGACCGATGGCGCTGCCTATTTATTAGAAAAATTTGCTGATGATGACGACAAAGAACGTTTATTGCCAAGGTTGGGAGCCCGATTGGGGCATAAATTATTTTCAGGAGCGATGTTTTTGACGGAGAAATCGGGCGGTTCGGATGTAGGGGCTAATTTATGCAGGGCTGAGAAAGTTAGTGGGGATGCCTACCGTCTTAATGGTGAAAAGTGGTTCTGCAGTAATGTCAATGCAGATGTGATTATGGCCTTAGCACGTACAGGGCCGGTGGAGAAAGGCACGCGCGGACTGTCGCTTTTTCTCGTTGAAAAGGAGCTGCCCGATGGAGAGCGAAATTCATTAGAGATTATTCGGCTAAAAGATAAGTTGGGCGTGCGATCAATGGCTTCGGCCGAAGTTCGCTTCAACGATACACTGGGTAAACGCATTGGTCGTGAAGGAGAGGGCTTTAAGACGATGGCGCACATGATTAATATATCCCGAAACTACAATTCGGTAGCAGCTCTGGCGGCACATCGTCGGGCCATCATTGAAGCCTGGCAATACCTGAATCACCGAAAAACTTTTGGCAAACGCGCAGTAAAGCATGCGCTGATCAGGCAAAAATTTTTGGAGCTGGGTTCAAAATATTTAGCTGACTTTCTGTTGGTTTGGCGTGGTTTGCGGGCTATGGATGATGCTGAAAGAGGGGATGAAGATGAACAGCATCTGCTGCGCATGATTACGCCGATGGCAAAGTGGTGGTCGGCTGAGAATGCGGTTTATGGCGTTCGCGAATGCATGGAGCTGATGGGTGGTAACGGCTATATCGAGGATTTTGTGATGCCAAAGCTGCTGCGTGATGTCAATGTTTTACCCATCTGGGAGGGGTCGGGAAATATTATTGTATTGGATATGCTTCGTGCCTCCAAAAAGTCTCGTGGTTTGGATATAATTTTTGAAATCATAGAAAAAGCAGCCAAGCGATCTTCAGATTATGGAGGAGTTATAAAAGAGAGATTGGCTGAAATCAAAATGATTTGGAAAGACATCCGTGCGTTTGATAATCGTGATAGAGTGGAGGCCACTGCAAAGCCATTGTTTAAACAGTTAATCAAGGTCTTTCAGATGGCACTTCTTGTAGAGGAGAAACAATCAGATGGTAGTAAACGGTTTCAGCTGGCACTTGATTACTTCGCAGATACCTTTGAAAGCTCATTAAAGGCACAAAATCCACCGGACATTGATCATATTGAAACCCTTATTGGATGGGAGTATTAGCCCGCGCTTGCAGATGCACCGCCTCCCGCAGTACTGGCAGAAGCACCTGCTCCTCCGGTTGTTCCGGGAAAAGATGCTGTGCCTGTTGCCCCGAGTGTAGAAAAGCTGTTGGCAACACTTGCCACCGAAGGGGTATTTGAGCTAAAGGCTATCCAGGTGATTATAGGAACGGTATCAGTATTCGCCGTAATAATATTTTCGAGTTCTTTTTCTCCCAGACCGAAAGCCAAGGCATAAATAAAATGCTTATCCAGTTTATCTGAGGAAATACTGTGTTCTTTGGCGTGTTCAAGCCCTTTTTTATAGTTACTCCACTGATGGTAAACTTCCTCACCTTTGGGCGTACGTCGAATGATGGTAAAAGACAATATTAATGCAAGCACGGTAACAAAGAGAGCTATTAACCCAACAGGACCCGCATAAATTAGTACCGGAATACTGGCTATAACCAGTAATAATTGCACTGCAATATTCCAATAGCAGCCGGTATAGCTTTGCTCATCAATCCAATATTGGTCAAATGCATAACCTTGTAAACTTTTCTTCCAATTGGAAAACCATGATGATACCTCCGAAGATGTTCCTTCAAAGATATTATGCAATTTCTGGTGACCCTCTTCGAGGCGTCGTTCCACAAAGGTGATAATCTGTTTTTCCCACTCCTGTAATTCTGTATTTAACTGTTTTTCTGTTCGCTTGATAGAAAATGTAGGCTTATTATCAGCCAGAAAACCTTCTTCGGACGGTTCCTCCTGAATTTTGAAATACCCGTCTCGAGCCAAGTCAAGAACCGTAGCCATCAACAAGTTGCTGGTGATATTTCGTCCTTGCAGAAGCCAGCCAATAGCTGCCGGACGAATTTGGCCTGGGGCCATGATTGTTTCTGTGGATGAAAATCGGGAAGTAGAATGCCGCTTACCATATTTTTGATAAAGCAGGACAAATCCCCCGATGCTAAGTAGAATGATGAGGTAATTGAGGGTACTCCAAAGATCTGACAGATAAGCTTGGCGCTCTATTTGCTGATCACGTTTTTCCTGGTACGCCCGTTCTTCTTGTTCGGCTTGATCAAGAGAAAAACTGTTATTGGTAACAGCGATCTGTGACTTATTCAGAATCCCGGTAGGAAATATGGTCCTAACTTTAGTGAATTCGTCTTTATTGATATTAGATGCATTTCCCGTAAGTGCATTGGGTGATTTTTGAAGATTAAACCGTCCTTTGGGGCCTCTTGTCCAACCGTAAAGAGAGTCCACTACAACTGCTTTGGGGAGTTGGATATTGATTTGCAGCTTGGCAGTAGGTTTGTCTCTTTCATCCGATAGAAAATTCCAGAAAAATTGTGACCATTCCGGTCCAATAGTTAAAGCCCCTTCTAATACGTAGGAAACAGTGAACCTTCGCTTTTCATCCTCTGCTGAATAACGCCATTTCAGTTTAATGGCGTTATCATTTTTTGCTATGCTGAAAGTTCCGGGCGCCTCTGTGTTTTTATTAATATATGATTTACCATTTTCACGAACTTGAATATCGGTAATAGCCGAAAAACCCTGTCTTGGAATTTGGTACTCCGCCCAGGAAAAAGATCCATCATACACATAAGTAAGGTGTTCTGTAATCTGAACGGTGCCATTTTCATTGATAGTAACTTCAACACGGATTTCAGGAATCTCATAGTCTTTTGCAGCGCTTTGAACAAATCCCACACAAAATAATAGAGCACTTAAAGCAAGAATTTTTCGCCACATAGCTTATCAATTTGGAATAAATTGTTTGCTTTTTGTAAATCCCGGTGGGGCCAACACCGGGATAATAAGGACTATTCTTTCATTACCCGAAATCCGGTATAGTTGGTGGGAGCAGAAGGAACCTCATCCCGCTCATCCACAAAATTAATGGCCGAGTAACCGTAAGTACTTTTGGTATCAGAACTATCAAATAACTCAGCTGCATTTCCTCCTAAATCATAGATGTTTGCCTCCCCAATTTTGACACTTTTATATGATCCGACTTCCTTTAACATTGTGTGATTGAGTTCTGCCATTTTCTGGCGAAAATCGGCAAAATCGTCGTAGTTGATATCGTATCCTGCCCAATAGTTTAGCGTATTTTCGGATTTTGCCACCTTTCTTGCCTCTTTATTCAGTTGTTCAGCCTCCTGGGAATTGGGCAGTCTGTAGCTTTCACCGGTTTGATTGTTGAGCCATTGAATATATTCTTGAGCCTTTGCTTTGGTTACACCAGTTACCGGGTAATTGGCTCGCACTTCAGCGTAGGAATGATTATTATCAAAAGCTGCATACTGGGCGTTAGTAACCTCAAATCGGCCGATAGAAGTAGAGTCTTTTTTTATGGGGGTAGTTTCAGGGATGAGCGTTCCGTTTTTTATTATTCCAAAAAGCCCGGTATTTGTTTGGGCTTTGTCTTTGGTGATCAAATCAGCGATAGGACTTTCTTCTTTAAACGCTTCATTTTCTTCCTCGTAGGTGCCAAATAGATATTTATCAAACCATTTGATTTCCTCTTTCATCTTACGTGTTTGATGGGTGATCTTTTGCAGGCCGTGAGGCTGTCCCGGGAACCATAGAAAACGTACCGGGGCTTGATCAATTTGCTGCAGTGCGCGATAGTATTCCCATCCCTGGTCACGCGGTACAGCCCGGTCTTCGCTACCATGAAAGATGATGGTAGGGGTTTTAATCTTTTCCATCTCAAAAAGCGGGGATTTTTGGATATAGGTCTCGTTGAAAATTTTTCCATTGGTATCATCCCAAGGAGCACCACCAAAGTAGCTCTGGTCAAAAGAGACGCCGAAGCGACAGGTTCCGTAATCGGACGTCCAGTTGACATCTCCGGCACCCGGTGCTGCAACCTTAAACATATCGGGATACTTGACGGTGAGCATTGTTGTGATAATAGCACCATTTGACCAACCCTTAACGCCCATCGAATCGGGATCGACCTTGCCTTCATCAATCAGCATTTCAACACCATTAACCACATCGGGAACCTCATATTCATAGTAGTGTCCTTTGATCGACTCCACAAACTCTTGTCCGTGATTGCCTGAGCCGTGATAATTCGGCTGTAGCACAAACGCTCCCTTTTGAGCCATGATATTATTAAAATCGGTCCACGATTCATTCCACTGGTCCAGATCTACCCCCGATGGACCGCCATGGATAGTTACGACCAAGGGATATTTTTTGCCTTCTTCATAGTCGTGTGGATAGTAGAGGATGCCATTCACTTCCTCATCCAACGCACCGGTCCAGCGGATAACTTCGGTTCTGGCTTTCTTCTTTTTATCGAGATATTTGTTAAGTTTAATAACTTCATTGCCTTCGGGGATTTCTACCGATCGACGTTTTTCATTCAGTTCGGCCAGGCGATATTGGGGAGGCAGGGAGGCAGTGGAGTAGACATAAACGAATTTCTTGTGATCCTCCCCGACTGCTGTTACGGTAATATGTTCGTTTCTGTCTCCGGCATCCACTGATTTCTTGCGCCAATCGGCCCCATTTTTTTCAAGATAGGCAAGCTTGCGTGTAGGTCCGTTGGCCAAGCTGACCATCACATCATTACCAAATACATCAAAGCCGCCTCCAAGTCCCCAATTCCAATCGATGGGTACGTCAGTAACATTATTATTTTCAAGAGAATAATAGTGTAGCACACTTTTTCCGGCACCATTCCACTCCGGATCAGATGAAATAACTGAGACAAAATAAAATCCATTTTCATCGTCAGTAAACTCAAAATTGCCCGGTGTCTGGTACCCATCGTTTAGAATTTGCTGTTTTGATCCATCTTCAAGATTCCATAGATAATAGGTGGGCTTGGGATTGGCATCAGCTTCGTAGGACGGAGACATAATATGTGATGTCACCATCCAATGGCCATTCTTAGAAACCTTATATTGTCCTACCGGATATTCATTATCCGTAAGTCGGTTAATGTTTTTATCTTTTAAATCAAAAGAGTAAACCCGAATGGCTTTAAAATGAGCAGTGTCTTCTACGACGACTGTGTTATCTTTCATTTCTTCATACTTTTGCTCATAAAGTGTTTTTCCCTCGTTAGATTCAAAAGCCAGTTTCTGTTCGCCCATCCATTGTATATTGGAAATGCCGGTCTTAAACTCGTGCACTTCGTATGGTTCGCCCCCCAACGTACTCATTGCCCAAAGCTTTTTTCCTTCGTCGCGTGAGGATAGGAAATAGATTGTTTCTCCATCCTTAGAAAACAGTGGACTATAATCAGATTCATTGCCGCGGGTTAGTTGAACGGTTTTATATTCTCCGTTATCCCGTTTATCCAAATGTGTGAGATAAAGATCACTTTGAGAGGCATCTTTTTCCTTATCTGGCTGATATTTAACCCAGACCATGGAATTTCCATCCGGAGAAAAAGTAAGCGAAGATGCCCGTTCCTGATTGATAACGTCTTCGACCGTCCATTCATTAGTTTGCGCAGCTGCATCATTGATAGACAAAAACAGCAGACCAACGCATAGCAGTGAGTACAGAAATTTCATATCAAGTTGGTAGTTTAAGAATATTGAAGTTGACACCAAGAGAACTATTAGAACACATATCAACAGATAAATAAATAAAGTAGCAATGGCAATGGGTATAAAAACTTTTTACCTATTTATAATAGGTACAAGCTTCTACGCAAAAATTTCTGTAAGGAATTCCTCCGAAATATATCTTACCTTTAGAACGAAATAATAAAAATTAATGAGGAAAACGTTATGAGTTCACTCAATAAAGCAATGATTATCGGCCGATTAGGACAAGATCCGGATGTGCGTTATACGCAGTCCAATACCGCCGTCGCGAATTTATCAGTAGCAACATCAGAACGCTATAAGGATAAACAGGGCGAATGGAAAGAAAACACCGAATGGCACCGCGTGGTGGCCTGGGGGCGTTTGGCCGAAATTTGCCAAGAGTATCTAAAAAAAGGATCACAAGTTTATATTGAAGGTCCCATTCAAACACGAAAATGGGAAGATAAAGAGGGGCAAACTCGATATACCACAGAGATTAAGGCGCTGACCATGACGATGCTTGACAGCAAAGGTGAAAGCGGCGGCAATGTGCCTCCCAAGCCGGATAACTCGCAACCGGTATCGAGCAATGTTGACCTTAATGAAGATTTTGAGGATATCGACGACGACTTGCCATTTTAGTGGTATCCTTTCAAAATTTAGCCTAAATTAAAAGCGGTAGGGAGTTCTCCTTGCCGCTTTTACTATTCTTGAACCTCGTGGCTACAGTCAATAGCTTTAAGTAAATCTGAAATTAAAAATAGGTAGTTGGACGACCCGAGTAGTTTAGTGTTTCTTTTCGACTTTGTGTCGCAGCAGGGAGAATCTGTGCTCATCGATCCTACGTTAGATCCAGTGGCGCTGACGATACAGATTGTATTAATTATTCTGGGACTCTTTTTTTCGGCTCTTTTTTCGGGATCTGAGGTAGCTTTTTTCTCAATAGTTAACCAGCAAGACCTGCTGACCAATCGTGATACCGAGGGTTCTCCAGATTATATGCTTAGCAAGATGTTTGCATATCCCCGGAGGTTGTTAGCGACTATCCTGATTTGCAATACCTTTGCCAATATTGTGGCTTCGGTGTTGGCTGCAGTAGTTGCAGGGAATATTGTAGCCTATTTTGGGCTTTCGGAGTTTTTGATCTATACGCTGGAGGTTATCGTGCTGACGTTCATGATTTTAATCCTCAGTGAAATAACGCCTAAAGTCATTGCTATAAATAATCCGCTGAATAGTGCTCGGCAGCTAAGCTCCTTTGTCTATGTATTATTTATGCTGTTGAAGCCGATTTCCACTCTTATTGCCAGTAGCACACTTAGCCTGGAAGAACGGTTACCCAAACTTAATAGCAAGATGACTTCTGAAGATATTATGACGATGGCAGAAGTCAGCGAGCAGGAGGGGTCTATCAAAAGTGATGAGCGGGAGATTATAGAAAACGTGATAGAGTTTGGTACAACTACGGTCCGTGAGATAATGACTTCACGTGTTAATATTGTTGCTATATCTACCGACAACTCCCTTAATGAGGTGTTACAGCTTATTCGGGAAAAAGGGCTGTCGCGTATGCCGATATACGAAAACGACCTCGATAATATTTTAGGGGTAATTCACTCTAAAGATGTGCTGCCATATATCAATTCTGATATTGAACGGACAACAATAAATTGGCGTACCATTGCTCGCAAAGCTCTTTTTGTTCCCTCTACTAAAAAAGTCGATGATCTGCTTCGCGATTTCCAGCAGGAAAAAACACATATCGCTATTGTTGTTGATGAATACGGTGGTACTGAAGGGCTTATTACGCTGGATGATATTTTGGAGGAGATCGTCGGAGAAATTTCTGACGAGTATGATGATGTGGAAGAAAGTCTGTATACAAAATTTAAGAGCGGCGTATATATTTTTGATGCTAAAATAGATCTCGATGATATGGAGGATATACTGAATATGGAGCTTACCTCCGGGGATGATGAATATGAAACGTTGGGTGGTCTTGTCTATCATCTTACAGAACGTATCCCCAATGTAGGCGAACGGGTATATTATAATAATATGGAGCTTACAATCCACTCCGTTAAAAATAATCGCGTAAAAAAACTCCGTGTAAAGGTTCAGGATCGCCCCAAAAAATAAAATTATTTGAAAAATAGTATAGCTATAAATGAGCACTGTTTTTGAATCGCTTGTAAAAACCGATGTAGATTTAACGCCTTATAATACGCTGAATATTTCTGCAAAAGCGCGATATTTTGCTTCGGTTGAATCTGAGTCGCAGCTAAAACAAATATTGCAACATCCCAAAAGCGAGGGACTACAAATTTTGGTGCTGGGCGGGGGCAGTAATGTCTTATTTGTAAATGATTTTGATGGTTTAGTACTGCACATTGGGATCAAAGGACGAGAAGTGATCAAGGAAACGGATGAAGATATCTGGCTAAAAATTGGGGCAGGAGAAAACTGGCATCAGATCGTGCGTTACTGTGTGAATAACGGATGGGGCGGTATCGAAAACCTTTCGCTGATTCCCGGCACAGTGGGAGCAGCCCCCATTCAGAATATTGGCGCTTATGGCGTTGAGCTGGAAGAGGTTTTTGAGTGGCTGGAGGCTGTAGATATAGAGGGAAGAGAAACCCGCCGATATGAAAAGCAGCACTGTGAATTTGGCTATCGCGATAGCATTTTCAAAGGAGAGTTAAAGGGGGTTGTTATTGTAACAAGTGTTGTACTGAAACTATCTAAACAACCCGAACTGAATACTTCATACGGCGCGATCCAATCAGAGCTTGATAAAAGGAATATTAAGCAGCCTACCATTAGGGATATCAGTGATATTGTTATTGATATCAGAAATAGTAAGTTGCCCAATCCTGATTCACTTGGTAATGCAGGCAGTTTCTTTAAAAATCCCATTGTCAAAGAAGAAGTCTATGAGCGTATTATAGAGAAATATCCCGAAGCGCCGGGCTACGATATGGGAAATCAGAAAACGAAAGTACCGGCCGGCTGGCTGATTGAAGAAGCCGGTTGGAAAGGGAAAGTTGTGGGGAATACCGGAACCTACAAGCAACAGGCGCTGGTTATAGTAAATCATGGCGATGCCACTGGTAGAGAGATTATGGACTTAGCCGACCGCATCAAAACGACAGTGAAAGAACAATTCGGCATCGATCTTGTTCCGGAAGTTAATATTGTGAGTTCGGATGGCCTGGTTTAACGATCGTAATAAATATTTTAGCAGACACCTCTTTGGGGCCGGTCTGGAATGTCCGGTAAAGCTTTATTACTACCGGCAAGGCTATCCCCAAAATAAGCAGTCGCGACCATTTATAGAACACGCGATCTATAATAAGAGATTGCTTACGGCTTTAGCTCGTTCCGTTTATTCCAACGGAATATTGGTAAATGAGAAGCAGGTAACCAAAGCATCTGATAAAACTGCGCAGTTTTTGCAGAGTGATGAGGTTGTTGTTTTTGATGCAGTATTTGAGCATCAGCAGATGATGGCGCGTTTGCCCATCGTGCATAAAGCAGGTAATCAGCTAACGGTTTTTTATATCCGTACCAAAGCATTTGATTCCCGTAAACACAGCATTACAGATGCCGAGGGGCAAATCAATAGTAAATGGGAAAAGTATCTGTTGGATTTAGCTTATCAGATATATCTGGTTTGGAAGAATTGGCCTAAGGCGGACATCCGGGCAATACTGGTTATGCCGGAAAAGTCGAGCAACGCATATACCGATGATCTGCCACTGTTATTGCATCCGTTGGATAATAGGGCTAAAGCCGAATCCATTGATGCTTCCAATCAGGAATTGTTGGCCAAATTGGATGTTTCTGAGGTAGTTAAGAAATTGATAGGAAACACTGGCTTTGCTGAACAATATCTTCCCAAACCTTCGGTGGAAGATACATTGAATTTTTTTCGTTCGGTCTATTTTGGAGATGAAAAACCGGCTACGGAGGTCGGTTTAAAGTGTAAAAGATGTGAATTCCGTATTGAGTCGGAGAGAATTAGTAACGAAAAAAAAAGTGGATTTAACGAATGTTGGTCCTCAGTAATGCCGGTAGAAAATCCATCCGAAAATCACATTTTTGATTTAATAGGTCCGGGTACCAATCGGCGACTTTCTAATGGCAATTTTGACCCAAAAGATATTCCTACTGATTCTATTTTCAGTTCCGCAAGTGTTATGAAATCGGAGGGACGGATTTCTCAGGAGATGCGCCAGGCGTTGCAGGTTCATAAGAAGAAGGATGAAGAGGTTCCTGAGGAAATTATCCGACCTGATTTATTTGAAGAGCTTGAACGGTGGCAATTTCCATTACATTTTCTTGATTTTGAGGCGGGCAACTATGCCGTACCGGTCCGTAAAAATCGCAGGCCTTACCATTTAGTTGTTTTCCAGTTTTCGTGTCATACGTTGTATCGGGATGGATCCTGGAAACATAGAGAGTGGATTGATGATTTCCGGAGTGGCTACCCCAATTATGAACTGATCAGAAAGTTGAAGCAGGTCCCCGATATTGAAGAAGGGACTATCGTACAATATTCCAACTTTGAACGGAATGCCTTAAAAACAATCCGGTCAGAGTTACTGCATGAACAAGATGTAATTGCAGATGCGAATAACCTTAACAACTGGATTGAACAGATTATAAATCGTCACGATTCTTCACACTCTCAGCCACCCTATATTGCCGATTTAAGTCGCCTGGTAAAGAATTATTATTACAATAGGGAGATGGAAGACTCCCTAAGTATCAAAGATGTACTTCGTTCGGTTATGAGCCATAGTCCCTATCTGAAAAATATCTATTCAAAACCGTATTCGAGCAGTAATTTTGATCAAATTATTTGGTGGCAATCCAATGGGCATGGCGGAGCACGTAATCCTTACTCAATCCTGACAGAGACCGGGGATTCGCCTATACGTCGTGGCACGGAGGCGATGGTGGTGTACGGCAAAATGATAGCACAGGAGTTGCCCCCCGAAAAGCGTAACGCCTATCAAAATGCGCTGCTGAAATATTGCGAACTTGATACGTTAGCTATGATGATGATATATCAGCACTGGCAGAAAAAGAGGCAAGAATCCTAAATTTTTGTACAGGAACATATATAAATTGTGTACATTTATATATGGTTACTACCGAATTTAATTCATCAAAGAAATGATACCTTCTCTAAGATTATTTATCACGGCCCTTGTACTTTCATTTTTTATAAGTTCTTGTTCTGTTCAGAAAAGTCCTATTACCGGATCTAAAAGAGCTTATGGTTACAGCTGGCAGCAGGAATTACAGATTGGGCAGGAGGCTGATCAACAAATTCAACAGCAGTATGGAGTTTATGATGATAAAGAGGTACAGCAATATGTTGAGCGTATTGGGCAAGAGGTGCTGGAGGTTAGCCATATGCGGCGCGAAGATGCCGATCCTCAATATCGGAATACAGAATTCTATTTTCGAGTTTTGAATAGCCCGGTGGTAAATGCTTTTGCTTTACCCGGTGGATATATTTACGTCACTCGCGGATTGCTGGCTCATCTTGAAAATGAAGCACAACTTGCTGTGGTACTTGGCCACGAAATAGCCCATGTGGCGGCACGACATGCCTCACAGCGTGCTCTTGAACAGCAATTGGGACAAATTGCATTGATTGGCGGTGCGGTTGCCGGTGAAGAATTGCTTGGAGTGCCGGGACAAAGTGTGCTGCAACTGGGAGGTCAGGCCGCTCAATTTTTATTCCTGAGCTACGGACGTAATGACGAGCGCGAATCTGATGAGCTGGGGGTAGAATATGCCGCTATGAAAAAATATGAAGCTGAAGATGGTGCCGGTTTCTTTTCTGCTTTGGAACGAATTTCAAACCAGTCGGGGCACACTATTCCTACGTGGCAATCATCGCATCCCGATCCCTCCGAGCGAGCCAAACGTATTCCCGAACTGGCCGAACAGTGGCGCCAAAGGGGATATGAACAGAATGTTGAAAATGCCGATGAGTATATGAAGGTGATTGATGGCATTATTTACGGGGTAAATCCGCGAGAAGGTTTTACTGAAAATGGTGTGTTTTATCATCCGGATTTAAAGTTTCTGTTTGATTATCCGGATAAATGGGAGGTCGTAAATCAGCCTACTCTTGTTGCCGCGGTTAGTCCGGAGCAGGATGCCATTTCACTTATGGAAATCGATGCTAATGCTGATTCGCCGCAAACATCGGTAATGAATTATGTCAGTCAGGATGGCTTTACCGTACAGTCGAAGCAGTCTACCCGGCAAAATGGATTAAATGGTTATCGGGCGATGGCTACTGCTACGACTGAAGATGGAACCCAGTATCGTTTTTTAGTGTACGCTGTTACGTATGATGGCAATATCTATCGTTTCACCAATTATAGTCTGGCTGACAAATTTGGCATTTATCAACCAAACTTTGAGCAAACCAGCTATTCGTTTGAAGAGCTTACCGATCAGGATAAGTTGAACCGGAAGCCAGTTCGCCTGCAAACAAAAAGGATGGATCGATCGCAGCCACTGTCGTCACTTACAGATAATTTACCAATGGATATAACGTCTGAAGATGTGGCTATCATCAACCAGATTGATGACGATGCAACAGTTGAACAAGGAAGTTGGATTAAGATTCCTCGGCAATAGTTGTAAATGAGAGATGAGTTTTTCGAACTCGTTATTTAATACTCATTTTGCCTTACTTTTAAAGAAATAAGCAATATCTTTGGACGAACTTTCTATTTAAATAAAGTCCAAATTTATTAGCAATGATTGAGCGATATTCCCGTAAGGAGATGGCCGATATCTGGTCGCTGGAAAACCAATTCCAAGCGTGGTTGGAGGTTGAGCTGGCTGCTTGTAACGCCTGGAGCAAGCTGGGTAAAATTCCCAAAGAAGATGTCGACAAGCTCTACGAAAAGGCATCATTTGATGTAGATCGGATTAAGGAAATCGAGAAACAAACACGTCACGATGTAGTAGCTTTTACGCGATCTGTCTCGGAGTCGCTCGGCGAAGAGAAAAAGTGGGTTCACTACGGTCTTACCTCCACCGATGTTGTAGATACGGCCAATGGATATCGCTTGAAACAGGCTAACAAGATCCTGCGAAAAGATATTCAGCATATCATTGATGTACTGGCTGAGAAAGCTAAAAAGCACAAATACACTGTGATGATGGGGCGTACCCACGGGGTGCATGCTGAGCCCACCACATTTGGACTTAAATGCGCGCTCTGGTATGCAGAGATGAAGCGGAACCAAGAGCGGTTTGAGAAGGCAGCCAAGAATGTGGAGTTTGGAAAGATGAGTGGCTCGGTGGGAACCTTTGCCAATATTCCCCCGGAAGTTGAAGCATCGGTCTGTGAAGAATTAGGACTTTCTCCAGCCCCAATATCTACGCAAACACTGCAGCGGGATCGGCATGCAGATTACATATCTACGCTGGCACTTATTGGGTCAACGATGGAAAAGATGGCGGTGGAAATACGACATCTGCAGCGTAGCGAAGTGCGAGAAGCGGAGGAGTTTTTCCGGAAGGGACAGAAGGGATCATCCTCGATGCCGCACAAGCGGAATCCGGTCAGCTCAGAGAATATTTCGGGGTGTTCACGTGTGCTACGCGGTTATATGATGTCGGCTTATGAAAATATTCCGCTCTGGCATGAGCGCGATATTTCTCACTCATCCGTTGAGCGCATCATTCTGCCTGATGCTACGATTTTGCTGGATTATATGCTTAATCGTTTCTCGGGGGTAGTCGAAAAGCTTACGATTTTCGAAGATAATATGCACGACAACATCTATAAAACGTTTGGGCTTACGTTCTCACAGCGCGTATTGCACAAACTGATTGATACCGGCATGTCGCGTGAAAAAGCTTACGACACTGTGCAGCCGCTGGCGATGAAGGCTTGGGAGGAAAAGACGATGTTCCGTGATCTGGTGGAGGCTGATGAAACGGTACAGGCCAATCTCACTGATGAGGAAATTGAGGAGGCTTTTGATCTGGATCACCACACCCGGAATGTGGATCGTATTTTTAAACGTGTGGGATTAGAATAACAGGGATTTAGCAGATTAATACAGGATTTTGGCAATGGTACTTTGTAGAGCTATACGTAGCTTAGTGGCAGGTTTAAATATTATTATATGAATAATTGGGCAAAACTTATTTTTTCGGGAGAACTTTCATTTGAGGAGAAAGCCAAGGAGGTTTTCGAATACCAGTTTGAGAACAATGTGGTATATCAGAGATACTGCAAGGCTTTGAATATCGATTTGAAAGTAGCTCGGGATGATCCCAATAGTATACCATTATTGCCCATCAAAGCATTCAAAGATGCAAAAGTCACAACCCATCCCGAAGAAGAGCCTGAGGTTGTATTTAAAAGCAGTGGGACTTCCGATATGCAGCGGAGTATTCATCGGGTGTATGATTCTACGCTTTATGAGCAGTCGCTGTTAAAGGGATTTCGTCAGTTTTATAACTTGGATAATGCTGTAATTTGGGGCTATACGCCGGGCTATGCTGACAATCCACATTCCTCACTGATCTACATGATCCAAACCCTAATTGAGCAGGATAACAGTGGATTAAGTCGATTTTTACCGCTGGACGAGCCAGTGAATCCCGGTGCAGTGAAAGAAGTTAAGCGGCAAGAGAAACAGTTAATTTTATTCGGTGCAGCCTTTGGGTTAGTCGACCTACTGGAGATTGAAGAGCTTAAACTGCCCTCTAATAGTTTTATTATTGAGACCGGAGGAATGAAAACCCATCGTCGCCAGCTTTCGCGTGCGGAGCTGCATCGGCAATTGGAAAAAGGTTTTGGACTGGATGGCAGTCGTATTCATTCCGAGTATGGCATGGCCGAGCTGTTAAGTCAGGCGTATGCTTCAGGGGGGAAGTGGTTTTCTACTGTCCCGTGGATGGAGGTTACGATACGCGATCCTGAGAATCCAAAGAACATATTACCGCCATACAAAGAAGGATTAATTGGTGTGATTGATCTGGCAAACATTCACAGCTGTTCATTTTTGTTAACGGGAGATAAAGGTGTGATGGATAAAAAAGGTCGCTTTCAGGTGCTGGGACGATGGAATCCCAAGGATTTACGTGGCTGTAATTTTCTAATTGACGAAGATTAAATTAAGGGCGCATAGATTTAAAAGACAGTTACCTTTATGACCGATACCGAACAACGAATAACAGCCTTGCTTAAAGCTTCTGAAAATTGGCTCAGCGATGATAATCACTACCTGTTGGACGCCATCGACCGCACCGTGCGAGAAGGGTATTTTAGCTTGGAGGATGTAAAACATAGCATTCGGACGATAAAGCAAAGCATTAATCGGAAGTCGATCGAGGAGTGGATTAACCGTGCTGGGATAACTGACAAGCAGGATGCATCCGGCAATAATATACTTTGCCTGCATGCCGGAAATTTGCCGCTGGTGGGCTTTCAAGATGCCTTTGCTACGCTCTTGAGTGGTGCTCGTTATACAGGTAAAATTTCGCGCAAGGACCCGTACTTATTGCCTACTTTTTTAAATGAAGTTAAGAAAACCGATGTATGGTCTGATCGGGACGTGCAATGGACACATCGTCTGGATGATTTTGAAGGAATGCCGCATGATAAAATTATTTTTGCAGGATCAGAATCATCAGTGCCGGAGGTAAAACAGGCTATTCAAAGGTTGAATTTAGCGAAAAAAGATGCAGGATTTCTGATTCGTACCGCTCATTTTTCAATGGCTTATTGTGATAAAAAGGATAAACAGACCATGCAAAATTTGACGGAAGCTATATTCCGGTATGGTGGAAAAGGGTGCCGATCGGTTGCCATTGTGGTTTCTCCTTTTTCTTTGGATGAGATTCAGGAAGAACTGATAGATCAAGTTAAACGCTTCTGGGTCGAAAATCCTCAGCACGATTATCCATCTCCAAAACTTAAGCAACAAGTTGCTTATAATATGGCCGTTGAACGACCCCAAGTCTGGTTAGAGTACTTTTTGTTGCAACAGGGTGGGTTGGAGTTAGATCAAGATTTTGTATGCTACTGGGTACAGGGTGATGAGCCAGCCGTGGCAGAGTTGGCTCGATATTACGAATCCCAACTCCAAAGTGTTTATGTAACTGATTCTAAAGTGGAAATTTCTGGAATTGAGCACGAAACAGAATTATTGAACAATGCTCAAGAACCATCACTGTCATGGAAACCCGATGGCGTAGATACGTTAATGTGGTTAACTGAGTAAGTTATGGATTGGACGCTATAAGTTGGTTAACTGTTCGTTGAGCACTTTCCAGCGCACCATCCATGTAGCCGGGGAATTCATTTGCTGTTTCCGATCCTGATATAATTAATCGGTGATCCCAGTATGGAGTTTGAAAAACAGTATGTCCGTTATGTTGATGAGGAAGGATATGCGTCTCGTAGCTTGCAAAGCTAAAGGGTTCATTCTTCCATACTGTTTCGTGATAGGAGAGATAGTTATCAATTTTTTGACCGTAAAACCTGCGGAGCTGATTGAGTACTAACTCTTTTCGCTCGTCTCGAGATACCGAATAATAAGCTTCGTTCATGAATCCCTTTAAGGCGTATCGGGATTGTTGCTCATCGGAGTGGTCGTACATCTCAGTGACGGGACCTACATTACTGAAAATTGTGCCACTGGAACTGTCGGCTCTCCAAAATGGATCTTCAAAAGTGAGAGCAACTTTGATTGATTCAGCCATCCAGGTATGTGTTTCTTCTGCGGTATCAACAAGAGTATCTGGCAGAGTAGGTTTAAATGCAATGGAATCCACCAATAGTTTGGGTGGCAGCGTACTGATAACGATATCCGCTCTAAAATGTTCGGTACTTGTTTTCACGGCAAGAGAACCCTCATTTTTATGGATGGATGTAACTTGCTGGTTCAGCAATATATTGCTTTGCTGTAATTGGTCATTTAGTATTTGAATCAATTTGTCTGTACCGCCCTTAATACGATAGCTGGGTTCGTCGTTGGATGGCAAATCAACAAGTTGCGGCGGCGAAATGGACATAGGCTCATAATATCCCTTACTGCCCATATACTGTTTGTAAATACTTATATTGAGTTCATCCAGGAGGTCAGTTAAGTGCTGATGCTTTTTGCCCAGCCAAGTTGCCCCCATTTCGATGGGAGCTTCGTTCTCGGTGCGGGATGTGTAAATACGTCCACCGAGCCGGTCTCGTGCCTCAAGGATGTTAGTATTAAACCCCTCTTTTTCAAGTAGATATGCCGTGGTTAATCCGCATAAGCCACCACCGATGATGATAATATTCATAAATATTTATCGCATTAATTGCCGAATACAATTGTGATAAGTAGGATAGTATCTTCTTTTACACTATACGAAAAAGGTTGTCCCTCTTTTAAATAGAGCCAGTCATCCTTGATAAGAGTTTCTGCTTTGGAGTCAATGTGAAATAGAATTTTCCCTTTTAGACACAGGGCAGATATTTCGCTGTCAACAGAATGCTGTTCAACGGTCTTTCCCTTAGGGAGTGCCATGCGAATGACTTCCATCTTATCAGTTTTTACCAACGCATAGGTGGTGTCTACTTTAAGTTCTTCGCGCAGTGTTTGTAGGTTGATACGATCCCCTGATTTTACGTGTCCGTAACTCATAGTCAACCTCCGGTCATTTGGTGGAAATAGTTACTAATAATCTACTTAGAAAAGCCCAATGGATAAAGTAAATTCAAGCAAATTTTAAGCTCTACAATCAAAAATAAATTATTTTTTATCCCCGTAGCTGGATTAAAGTAAACGGTATTAGGTAAATGAGTCCAAGCAGGTATACCGAGGATAGTTTAGAAAAGAAACACAATTTGTTAGTAAGGGTCATCCAGGTCAATAATGCCTTGTTCAACTAATTTTATTACGCCTCAGACTGGAACCGATTTAGAGATCGATTCCACTCGACAGTAAGTTTCGGTTGTCATGGGTTGCTGTGTTTGAAGGTTGGCATATCCATAAGATTTGTTCCAGATAAGGTTCCCTTCCCTGATTAGTGCAATGTTGACGCCCGGAATAGCATAGTTGTTCAAAATTCGGGGAATGCGTTCATCCAGCATATCGGAAAATTCCGAATGGGGGAGCTTGCTGGTAAATGAGGGCCGAAGCATAGTTTTAACAGCCCAAACCAATAAGTCCCGTGAAAAATGCAACCGATGTTTTAATCGACCACCGCGTTTTTATTCTTGTATTATTCATAGTTATGGCAGCTTTGGTGAGCACTGCCTCCTAATTCAATTGGCTAATGGTTTTTCCATAACGACATAGATATCTCGACCTGATCCCTGCGCAGAACTAAGCAGGGAAAAGCCCGCCATTTTGAGTTCTTTTATAACTGTCTTAGCAGTAACACCATGCTGACTTCCAGAATCGCGCCCTTCGGGTTCTGATTCTGAGCCACGTGGTTTAAAGTCAATAATGGCTAATCGCCCACCCGGTTTGAGAGATTGATACAGACTCGCGTTAAAGGCTTCTGGTTCATCAATATGATGATACACTCGGCGCATAAATATAGCATTGCAGCATTCCCGGGGTAGGTTAGTGTTGTTAGGAAGACCTTTGAGCACAGTAATATTTTCTAAATCAGATTCATTTACGGCTGCCCGGAGCTCTTGAAGGGCTGTCAATTCTGTACTGAATATTTTACCTTCTGGACCTATATGTCGGGCGATGGCCAGTGTTTGATCACCATCTCCGGCTCCGATATCTGCGACTACGGAGCTATCTTCAATAGCAAGAACTTCAATAAGCCAATCTACATCGGATTGGTCACCCGGAGCCTGGCCACAAGAAAGAGAGGTGATTGACATGATAACCAATAGGGTAATACATCCGCGTTTTGCAAAATTGTCAAAAGTAAATTTCATCATTATTTGCGAAGTTTTGTTGCTTTACAAAAGTATTATAAAGCAATGAGTTGTTTATTACTAATGACATTAATTTTCGTTTTACTATTTCTGTCAAAAGATACTGACATCTTTTATATTTGCCCTGCACCATTTCCAAATATGGACTTACAATACAGATCAGCACACAAATAAACTGAATCATGAGTTATACCTTTTGGGATTTTCTACAACTTATTGGGGCACTGGGAATTTTCATTTATGGGATGAAAGTATTTAGTGATGGTCTGCAAAAAGTGGCAGGTAATAAGCTGCGGGCTATCCTTAAAGGAATGACCAGTACACGATTTCGCGGTATCCTTACCGGCTTTAGCACGACGGCGATAACACAGTCTTCATCCACTACAACGGTCATGGTAGTGAGCTTTGTCAATGCGGGGCTGATTACGTTTCTGGAGTCCACCGGCGTTATCATGGGTGCTAATATTGGTACTACGGTCACATCATGGATTATCTCGGTATTTGGATTTAAGATGCAAATTACGCCTCTTGCGATGATTATGATTGGGGTGTTTTTCCCCTTTATGTTTTTTGGTCGTGAGCGGCTGCGTAACTTGGCAGAATCGATGATTGGTTTCGGTATACTGTTTATTGGTCTTGATTTCATTAAAAATGGGGTGCCGAACATCCAGCAAAATCCTGAGATGTTTCAGTTTTTGAATCAATTTACCGAATTTGGTTTCCTTTCAATTGCGCTCTTTGTGATCGTGGGTACGCTGTTAACGTTGCTAACACAGTCTTCTTCGGCAGCAATGGCCATCACCCTCGTGATGCTCTTTCAGGGATGGATAGATTTTCCTATTGCGGCGGCCATGGTACTGGGCGAAAATATTGGAACGACGGTGACTGCTAATATTGCTGCCGTGGTTGGGAATGTGTACGCCAAAAGGGCCGCTCGATTTCACTTTGTGTTTAATATCTTCGGTGTACTATGGATGATGATACTTATGCAGCCTTTTCTTTTGGGGATTGACGCCCTTATGGGATATTTCGCTCCTGGAGCGGGATCCGTAATGCATGCCACCAGTGAGATGGGAAGAGCTAATGCTACCTTGGCACTATCGCTCTTCCACAGCACCTTTAACGTAATAAACGTATTGTTGCTCGTTGGCTTTGTGCCATATATTGTCAAGTTGGTAGAGAAGTATCAGAAAGAAAAAGAGGACACCCAGACGCGTTTAAAGTATATTTCATCCGGGATGATGTCATCGCCCGAACTATCTATTGAGCAAGCGCACAAAGAGATCCAGTTTTTTGCCCGTCTGATCGACAAGATGCACTTTAGCATTGAAGGATTATTGTTTAACAAGCAGAATAAACAGGATAAATTTCTTGAAAAAATTGAGAAACGAGAGGGCATAACCGATAATATCGAGCTGGAAATAGCGGAGTACCTGACCAAGATATCCAGCTATAATATTACCGAGGAATCGACGCGACGTATCCGCGGAATGCACAGTATGATCAATGACCTTGAACGGGTGGCCGATATTTACTATCAGATGTCGAAAACCTTTGAGCGAATGCAAGGGGAAGGCTATGAACTACCCCAAACAGCAATGGAGAAAATTCACAAGCTGCTCGATCTGGTACACGATGCCATCCAAAACGTTCGAAATAACCTCTCTGAAGCCAACGGAAAAATCAATTTACAAGAATCGATTGAAATCGAAGATGCCATTGATGAATGCCGGGATAATTTGCAGGAGTTTCACTACTCTCAACTTGAGAATAATGTGTATTCCAATGAGGTGGGATTTGTCTTTCTTGATTACTTGAACCGGCTGGAGAAAATTGGTGACCATCTCTTTAATGTCAATGAAGCGATTGCCGGGGTTAAAGTAAAAGCGGCCTACGAAGAAGTGGTCGAGGAAATGGCATAATAAAACTTCAACTGGTGTTCAAGCCAGTTGAAGTTATCGGTAGCTTTTTAATAATAGAACACAGATTGTGCACATTGCTACAGCGAGAGTTGATTAGCATCCAGATCACCAAATATCTGTTAAACTGATGACGAATACTAAATCTAAGAAGTTACCGAAAAAGCTCGATCGAAGAAGTAGGTTATAAAAGAAAGGCGATACCCAACTACCAGTGATTTATTGTTTTATTTACTGATATATTCTGACCTCTAAGAAAATAAGGACTCTTCAACATATTGAAGAGTCCTTATTGAATTTTATGACATTAATTAGCGGGCCAATTACCATAAATGCTTTTATAAGAAGCTTGGTCAGTTCCCAGTAGCGTCCGCTGAGTTCCCAATATTATGGCATTCATCACTGAACGAGGTGAAACATGCAGCTTGTTATTTTTGGTAACAGATATTTTACCAAAGTGACCAAAACCTAATGCATGACCATTTTCATGCAGGGCCACTGTTTCTAAGTCAATTTCTGTAGCTGTATTTCCAGAATCAGTCCAAGTAAAATCATCATTGTACCAAACTTCTTTGAGGGCGGTGTCATCGGCTCCGTCGTTATTGATGTCGGTTGGGTTTCCATCTTCATCAATAAAGACAAATGTAAAAGTTACTCCCAATACATTGTTACTGGACCCTGATCCTACATAAGTCTCAAAAAATATACCAGGTAGGAAACCAACTTGAGAAATATCTGCCAAGAAAGGATTACCGCTTAATATAAAGCTTGGATTAGATTGCGTGTTCGATCGCTTGACGATCTCCAGTTTTGCATTGGTTTTAATGGTATTCCATGTATCAAACGAAGCGTCAATTGCCGCTGTCCCATCAAATTGATTCGTAAAACCAAAATTTGCCGGAGCAAAAATATCCCAAACAATATAGGTAAGGTTATTTCCATCGGCATTACGACGGCTGTCGTTGGGTACCCAGTGGGCCGTCAATTGCTTGGTACGATCGTTGGCGAAGATAGTCTGTCCCGAAGCACGGTTATTATTATCTTTTTTGGTTACAGTTTCGGCATAGGCAAGTCTAATATTTGATCCTTTATCTTTCAGCATGGTATTTATACCATCAAAACTACTGACCCCTTCTAAACTAATTTGGCGAAGGTCCTTTGTTTTCGTCATGCTTAAATTATTGATCCGGTTCATTAATAACGACTCTATTTCTGAAGAAATATCTCTCTCTGGAGTGGGCGCATTAATGGATGAATCGCTGCAGGAGGTAATTAGAAAAATACTAATTATGAATATGCAGGTAACTTTTCTTTTGAAATGTAACATAGTAGCTCTCTATTTAATTTTTGTTTTATAAATTGCATCTCTCCTAAAATATTTAGAGATATAATAATTATAGCTAAAAAATTTATATTAGAAAAAAAAATGGGTTTTTTATTAAACTTCTTTGGTGTTAAAGGACTGCTCTCCATATCTAATGTAATCACCCTTCAAACCAGTCTTAATTTTGCTTATCTTTGGCAACTAATTATAGGACAATAGAACACAGATTACGTAAATCTGGTAGATAACTCCAGAAACTTAACTCTTTAAGATCGGTTGTATTCCAATCAGCCGTATAACACAAATAACTAATACCAAAGACTAAGAACTTACTGAATGAGCTCGTACAAGCCGGAAGATATTGAATCCAAGTGGCAGAAATACTGGGAAGAACAAAAGACGTTCAAAACCCCGGAAAATCACGATAAGCCCAAATATTATGTGTTGGATATGTTTCCCTATCCCAGTGGATCAGGGCTGCACGTGGGACACCCGGAAGGTTATACCGCCACTGATATTCTGGCACGCTACAAGCGCATGAACGGCTTCAATGTGCTACATCCGATTGGGTGGGATGCTTTTGGACTACCGGCTGAGCAGTATGCGGTAAAGACGGGCACACACCCGCGTGATACGACCGAAAAGAATATTAACCGGTTCCGCGAGCAGCTCAAGGATCTGGGCTTTAGCTACGACTGGGATCGTGAAGTAAATACGACTGATCCGGACTATTACAAATGGACGCAGTGGATTTTTCTAAAATTGTTTGAAAAAGGATTGGCCTACGAAGACGATGTGCCGGTAAACTGGTGCCCTGAGTTGGGTACAGTATTGGCCAACGAAGAAGTGATTGACGGCAAGAGCGAAGTTGGTGGTTTTCCTGTAGTCAAAAAGCCAATGCGTCAGTGGGTGTTGAAGATTACGGAATATGCTGATCGGCTGCTTGAGGGACTTGATGATCTGGATTGGCCGGATTCAACCAAAAAGATGCAGCGCGATTGGATCGGAAAATCTATCGGTGCTGATATCGATTTTGAAGTGGCCGAATACGGTGAGGAGATCCGCGTATTTACCACCCGACCTGATACGATTTTTGGAGCTACCTATATGGTGTTGGCGCCCGAGCATGATCTGGTGGATAAGATTACGACCGAAGATCAGAAAGAAGCCGTGAAAGCTTACCAGGAAGAAGCGGCGCAAAAGTCTGATTTGGAACGTACCGAGCTTAGTGATGAAAAGACGGGTGTGTTTACGGGGGCTCATGCAATTAATCCGGCTACGGGAGAAGAAATTCCCATATTGGTCGCCGATTATGTATTGGTGACTTATGGAACCGGAGCTATTATGGCGGTACCCGGTCACGACGATCGCGACTGGGAGTTTGCCCAAAAGTTTGATTTGGATATCGTCGAAGTGGTGAAGGGTGGTGATGTTTCTAAAGAAGCCTATACAGATACCGAAGAGGGGACGATGGTCAACTCTAAAAATGATGATATTTCATTAAACGGCCTGCCGGTTGATGAGGCGATCGAAAAAATTACGGATTGGCTTGAAGTAATCGGGCAAGGTGAAAAAGCAGTAAATTATAAATTGCGCGATTGGTTGTTCTCACGACAGCGCTATTGGGGCGAGCCATTTCCCATCATACATGTGGATGGAGAACCCAAACCGGTTGGCAAAGATGATCTGCCGGTTACGCTACCCGAGATGGATGATTTTGAGCCTACCGATGACGGAAATCCGCCGCTGGCCAAAGCTACGGACTGGGTTAATACGGAAGATCCCGAAACCGGCAAACCGGCCGAGCGCGAAACCAATACCATGCCGCAGTGGGCAGGGTCCTGCTGGTATTACCTGCGCTATTGCAGTCCAGAGTTTAATGAAGGTCCCGTTGATCCCGATGAGGAGAATTACTGGATGCCGGTAGATATGTATGTAGGCGGCGCCGAGCACAGCGTATTGCACTTGCTGTATGCACGTTTCTGGCACAAGGTGCTGTACGATTGCGGAGTTGTATCCACCAAAGAGCCGTTCCAGCGACTGGTGCATCAGGGGATGATCCTGGGTGAAATGGAGTTTACCGGATATAAAAAAGGCGGTGATTGGATTTCATCGAATATCAAGGATGATTACAACAACCTTGAACGTGTCAAATTGGACGACAAACAGGTTGAAAAAAAAGGAGATGACTTTGTAATTAAAGGCACTGAAATCCGCGTGGATGCAAAAGCACACAAGATGTCGAAGTCTCGCGGAAATGTGGTCAATCCGGATGATATTATTGATCAGTATGGAGCAGACTCCATGCGACTGTACGAGATGTTTATGGGCCCCTTGGAGCAAGTGAAGCCCTGGAGCACGAAAGATGTGGACGGCGTTTATCGGTTTTTGGGACGCGTGTGGCGCCTGATGATTGATGAAAATAGTGGTGAGTTAAACGATTCCGTTACGGAGGGCGAACCATCCAAGGAACAGCTGAAGGTACTGCATGAATGCATCCAGAAAGTGACCGGAGATATTGAGGAGCTGTCGTTTAACACGGCGATTTCAGCGATGATGATTTTTATTAATGAGGCAAACAAGTGGGAACAACATCCCAAAACCGTATTGGAACCGTTTTTGAAATTACTTTCACCTTTTGCGCCACATATCGCTGAAGAGCTATGGCATAAACTCGGCCATGATGAAAGTATTGCTTATGCCGACTGGCCGAAGTTTAATGAGGAATACTTGATCTCTGATACGCAGTTGTACCCTATCCAGGTAAATGGGAAAGTACGCGGTGAGATTCATGTTCCTCGTGAGAATGCCAAGGACAAAGAGTATGTGCTTTCAGAGGCGAAGGCTGAGGAGAATGTGAAAAAATATTTAGAGGATGGAAACCTTGTGAAAGAGATTTTTGTCCCCGAACGCATTGTAAATCTGGTGGTGAAGTAGATTAGTAGCCGCTGGTTTAAGTGGATTAAGACAGGCTTAAAAAAAAACTGGCATCGTAGTTCTGCTGCGGTGCCAGTTGTAATTTTGCTTTATTGATTATATTGGAATATCATATTCCTATTTAACTATTTAAAGAAGGCGATATCTTCCTCGTCGCGCAAAATAGCGGGTAGTTTACCCTGAGCCTTATCTTTTCCTTTGCTGGCCAACCAATTGTTAATCTGCTGTTGAGATATGGAATAGACTTTGGGAAGGCCAAGAGCATTACTTTCTCTGCGAATAGCGTAGTGACGATTGATCTCACGAACCTCACCGTCAATTTTTTCGGCAAGTCGATCTAATGTATCACGATGAAGCTGCTGCGGGGTACGGATAAACCAAAAGTGTTGAGGAGCGGCTGCACCTTCTTGAAGCGTGGCCCCAATAGTGAAGTTGCCAATTTCAATGTCCATATCTTGCGATATGATTTTTAAAGCTTCTTCAGCTTCATAGGCATACAATGCTTCTCCATAATCATCGAGCATTTCACTGACTCTTCCCATAACTTTAATCCGGGGTGGGTTAGTCTGGGTGAATTCTACAATATCGTTTAGCGCATACCGCCACAGTCCCGAGTTAGTGGTTACCAGAATGGCATAGGGCGTGTTAGGTTTCACATCCCATAGAGGTACCGTCTCTTGCACGGCCATTGAGTCTTGGTCGGGGAGAGGATTAGGAATAAACTCATAAAAGATTCCATTATCGGCAACGAGTTTCATATCTGGTTTAGTCCAGTTATCTGAAAATGAAAAGTAGCCTTCCGAAGCCCCATAGGTCTCAATAAAACTCACATCATGGTTATCCATCAGTTTTTCGAGATGGGGTTTATAGTTTGCCAGCTTTACGCCACCACAGACCAGCAGGGTTAGATTAGGCCAAACTTCGCGAATGCTTGATGCTCCTGTTCTATCGAGCACTTCTTTAAATATGGTCAAAATCCAGCTGGGGACTGCAGTGATAACACGAATATCACTGTCTATGGCTTTATCAACGGTTTGATTTACTTTTTCATCAAATGGGAGCTGGCTTAGTTTTATGGGATCAATTAACTGGAATGGAGTTAGCCACCACGGAGCTTGTTGTGCAGTATAGGCACTTATTTCTCCAATTTGATACCTATCTTTTTCTTCAAGCGTTCCCGGAATGCTTATATGCTTGCCCCAGAGATCAAATATGTTGGGATGTTTTTTAAGGTAGTTCAATACTACTTTCCGCATGAAACTACGATCGCTTTCAAGTCTTGCGTCCGTCAGGGGCAGGTGTTTTCCTTCGCCCGAGGTGCCGGCCGATACAGCAAATTTGTTAACCTTTCCAGGCCAAAAAATATTACTCTTGCCTTGTTTGAGCTCCGCTATTTGCGACTTGATATCCTTATAAAATGAGATCGAAATACGATTTGTAAACTCATCAAAGGTACCGATGGATTGCAGATCGTGTTGCTGACCAAATTTAGTGTTTTGGGCAGTTTTTAGTAATCGAATAAGCTGTTGCTGTTGAATTTCTTTAATACTCAAAGCAGGATGATTTGGACTAATAACGTTATAGTAAGAAAATAAAAAAGCCCCGAAAAAGTTCGGGGCTAAATATTTAATACAAAGAATCCAATAGGTTATCGCTGTTCAACGGGAACCCATTCTTTATTCTTTTCGCCAACATACAGGGCACGGGGGCGAACAAGGCGGTTGTTTTCGGCTTGCTCAATATAATGTCCCGTCCAGCCGGAAACGCGGCTCATAGCGAAAATACAGGTATAAAGATCAGGCTTGATGCCCATCGAGTAGTAAACGGTAGCAGAGAAGAAATCGACGTTGGGATCGATATTTTTTTCATCCTTCATTGTTTTCAGGATAGCCTCTGACCATTCATACAGATTTTCATGTCCTGTTTCTTCAGAGAGTTCTTTTGACATGCTGCGTAGAATTCGGGCGCGTGGATCCATCGTTTTGTATACGCGGTGACCAAAGCCCATAATTTTTTCTTTACGCTCCAGTCGTCCATGTACATAATCAACGGGATCGGCATCTTTATCTTCAATATCCAACAGCATATTCATCACCTGCTGATTGGCGCCGCCGTGTAATGGTCCTTTAAGAGCACCAATAGCACCGGTCACTGAAGAGTACATATCTGACTCCGTTGAGCAGATGGCACGGTTGGTAAAGGTTGAAGCATTCATGCCATGTTCAGCGTGTAAAATGAGGCAGAGATTCATCGTCTGCTCGGCCTTTTCACCCGGCTCTTCGTCGTTGAGCATATAAAGGAAATTATATGCCGTACTCTTTTTATCGAGAGGAGCTACAATATTTTTGTTATTACGAGACCGATCAAAAGCAGCAATAATAGTTGGAATTTTGGCTGTAATGGAAATAGCCTGATTAATACGAAACTCCTCTACATCATCGGTTTGTACTTCGTGAAAGTCTCCGAGCATAGAAACAGCTGTTCGAAGCACAGCCATGGGTTCGGCGTTTTTCGATGTGCTTTTGATATAATTTAAAACCGGCTCGGGGAGCTCACGATCATTTTGTAGCTTAGTATTTAATGCATCGAGCTCTTCTTGGTTGGGAAGACGATCATTCCACAAAAGAAAGCAAACCTCTTCAAAGCTCGCGTTTTCGGCCAATGTGTCAATATCGTATCCGGCATAAATAAGCTCGCCTTTTTCGCCGTCAATAAAACTTTTAGTACTGCTAAAGGCAACAATACCTGCAAGCCCTTTATTTATGTGCGGATACTGACTTAAATCGATTTCTGTATTTGTACTCTCAGCCATTCTATACTCCGAAATTTTGGATTGAATATATACTTTTTGTTTCGGTTAAATGTAATAAAAACAGATCAAAAAATCAGGGATAAGTTGAACGCTATCAACCGATAAACCCAGTTTTTACGATGTATAACGAAAGTTAGGTTAACAGCGTTTACCTGAAAGACTTAAATTAATACTTTTTAGTCTTAAATCGAAGATTTTGAAGGCTTTTATTTTTGTTTTTTGGCTTGATTCCAATGCTCATCCATATCTTCAAGCGTAGCATCAGAAAGTGATTTGTTCTCTTGATTCAGTTGCTCTTCAATGTATTGAAAACGCTGGATGAATTTTTTATTTGTTGACCGAAGGCTGTCTTCAGCATTGAGATCGAAAAACCGTCCGGCATTAACTAAAGAGAAAAGCAGGTCACCAAATTCTTCGTGGCTTTTTTGGGGATCGTTTTCTTCCAGTGTTTCTTTAAATTCTTGGAGTTCTTCTTCCAGTTTATCCCAAACCTGAGAAAATACAGGCCAGTCGAACCCTACATTAGCTGCTTTTTCCTGCATACGCTGGGCGCGGATGAGGGCAGGAAGTTGATTAGGGATACCATCTAACAAGGATTTTTTGCCTTCCTTCATTTTAATATTTTCCCAGTTTTCGGCTACTTGCTCTTCATCTTTAGCGACTTCATCACCAAAAACATGGGGGTGACGGCGAATCAGTTTTTCTTGGATGGAGTAAATTACGTCTTCAATTGAAAAGGTGTTAGATTGTTCGGCCATTCGGCTGTGAAATACCACATGCAATAAAACATCGCCCAACTCTTTTTCGAGTTCTTCAAAGTCTGATTCATCGATTGCTTCAACCGCTTCGTAGGCTTCTTCAATAAGATTATCTTTAATACTCTGGTGGGTCTGTTTCCGATCCCAGGGACATTCATCGCGAAGAATTTTCACGATCTTGATAAGGTCATCAAAACTTTTTGTGGGTTTTCTGTAATCTGCCATCGGGATGTAAAATGAGAGTTAGGAATTTAAATTACTGAACATCTGTCCACTGAATCCCTATCACGTTTTGCGCTTTTTCTTTTTAGCGGCGGGAAACAGAATGTTGTTTAAAATCAGGCGGTAGCCCGGGCTGCTGGTATGTAAGCTCAGGTCGGTGGGAGGGTCGTTGACGCGGTGGGTATAATCTTCGGGGTCGTGTCCTCCATAGAAGGTGAAGGTTCCCTTTCCATAATTTCCGTGGATGTATTTAACCATATCACGGCCGGGACTTTCACCTAAAATTACAACTGATTCTTTAATCTTATCTTTTTGAAACGCCGTTGATTGTCCATAAAACCCACGAATGCTGCTTACGTGATTTTGTGTAAGCATGGTTGGAACAGGGTCCCATTTGGCCGAAAACTCAAAGAGAGTAAAAAAGTCGATCGACTGATCTACGTTATCTAATTGTACTGGCACGTCAATATTGGCATGTTCATATTCGGAAGGATCAGTACTCAATACAAAATCAGTGAATGCCAGCGTATTTTCGAAATTGAGTTTTTGTTGGGCTTTGGGATCCATGGGATCGCCATCAAATTGGGTAGGGGCAATATCAATATCCTGGGCTGCCAGTGCAATATCAAAGGTGTCGGTTCCCGAGCACATAGCAAACATAAATCCACCGTTTCCAACATATTCTTTAATTTTGGCGGCCACTGCTTTCTTCTCGTTGCTTACCTTGTTGAAACCTAATTCTTTGGCCATGGCTTCCATTTGGCGAACTTGCTTAATATACCACGGCTGATTGCGTGATGAGACCCAGAACTTTCCATACTGTCCGGTAAAATCTTCGTGATGCAAGTGTAACCAATCATATTCCGAAAGTTTGCCGTTTAATACTTCGGGATCCCAGACTTTATCGAATTCTACTTCGGCATAGGTGAGGGCCAGTGTAACGGCGTCATCCCAGGGTAGGGCTTGCTTGGGGGTGTAGACGGCAATATTGGGTGCTTTATCGAGTTGAATGACTGATGTATTTGCATCGGGATTCTCAACTTGATTAATAATTTGGGCCGCTTCGGAATTGGATTTGGTTTCTATTTTTACATTCCGCATTCTTGCTTTTTTGACCAGATCCTCGGAATAATTAGTCATAAAACTCCCCCCTTTGTAATTAAGCAGCCATTGTGAAGAGTTTCCATCCTGGAGATTGTTGAAAATGATTCCGTAGGCTTTAAGGTGATTGGTTTGGGAGGCATCCATCGGGATAAAAAGTTTATCCTGTGCCAAACCGGGCACACTTGCCAAAAGGATGAGGATAAACGAAATTAGAAGAGAACGTTGCATGATGTCAGACCTGAATATCTTCGAGTTCTTGAATGCGTTCGCGGGCATAACTTGCATAAAATCCATTGGGAAATTGTAGTAAAAATTCTTCGTAAAGAGGTAACAATTGATCTATCGTTTTTGGAATTTCATGAGTTTTATGTTCAGGAAGTTGAACGTGTTTACCTTTTGGTTGCTGCTGTTCTACATTCATATCATTGTTCGTTATCAACTGGTCGGCTAATCGGACTTTGGCCCACATTAATTGTTCACGGAGGGCCGATCTGTTTCCTTGTATTTGTAAAAAGCTGGCTAATGCGCGATATAAAAACGATGCATTCTGTTTGTTTTTTGAAGTATTTAATTCAAGCAGAGCATACCCTAATAATGGATTGTAGCGATCTTTTTGAAATAATTGCTCCAGGGTGGCAATGCTTTGTTCCTGTTCACCGTGGGAAAGATGTTCTATAATTTTAGCAAAAGGGTCAATTTTAGAGCCCGTGCTGTCAGCCTGTAATCCTTTTTGTATCCATAGCCGAAGTTGAACAGCATCATTGGCAAAATAAGAGGTCGTCTGACGCTCGAGTGCGTTTAGTTGGATCTTGGCAAATTCATAGTCCCCGGCAAAAAAATCTGTAAGAGCCAGATAATAACGATTTTTTTCGGCCAAGTCGCCAATGCGCTCCTGCTTATTGCTTTTTGAAAATGATAGTCGGGCGCGGGTATATTCTTTGGCAAAAAGATTTAAGCGTCCTTCGATATATGCTTCTTTTGCTATCGTGCGATTATTACCGGCTAAATTTTTCAGCTCAGTCAAGTATGTTTTTGCTTTATCCGGATCATGCAAAACATCCAATGACAGTTCGCTCAAGGTCGTTAAAACCTGATCCATCTGATAATAATTGGGATCATTGGTTCGGAGAGTATTCAAGGTTGAAAAAGCTTTTTGATAAAGAGACGAACGTCTTGCGGAGAGATCCAGATTATGATTCTCAAGATATTTAGCCCACTGTATATATACCTGCGCCAGTTCCTGACGGCTTCTGTTTGACAGGGAAACGATATTGTTATCTATGTAGTAGGAATAGGCTTCTTCGGCCAACTTAAACTTTTGTTCAGCCCGCAATTTGGAGCCAATATTAAAGAGGGAGTAAGTGAGGCTGGATGATTCCTCTTCCATATTTTTTGCGGTTACTACTGCTCGTTCAAAAAGCTTGCGTTCCATCAGCAGCCAAACTTCCAACTGTTGTAGATTTCGATAACTGGGATGGGAGGGAGCAAGCTCATCTAAAAAGTCTGAAATTTCCAGAATAGCTACATCATATATATAATCATCCCGAAAGCGCATGAGTCGACGCTGCACGTAAGTCAGGCGATCGGGATTGTTTTTCACTAATCCCAAAAATTCTTGCATGGCCTGTTCATAGATGCCCGCCTGCATATAGGTTTCTGCCAGTTCTGAGGAAACCAGGTTTGATTGTCCCGATGATGATTGTAATTGCTGATAAATTTCGATAGCCTTTTCGTATTCTTTACGTTCTTTAGCTGTGCGAGCAATTTGTAGGTGTACTTGCTGATTGTTGGGATAGTCGCTAAGAACGTTATTCCAAATTTCCACACTGTGTTTAATGTCACCGCTAATATGATATAATTCGCCGAGACGTATTTTTGCTTGTGGAAGATGTCTGCCATCTCGTACAGCTTTTTCTGTTATGGCAATAGCTTTATCATATTGTTTAAGGTTAATGAGACTCTCAGTAAGCTTACTAAAATACAGATATCGATGAGGTTCTTTGTTGTACAGCTCTTCAAACTGTTTAGCAGCTTCCTCATATTTTTGTGCACTCAATAACTGGTCAGCCTTAAAATAACTCTCATTTTGCTGAGCAAACACCATTTGATGGGATAGCACTCCCATCAAAAAGAAAACTAAGAGTACAACGTTTTTAATGACAGATTTAAGAATCATCGGAATGTTGATAAATTTTTTGCTGCGTAAGGAATTCCGGGGCAAATGATGTCATCGCATTATAAAAGCTGTGAAGCGGAAATCCCACCACATTGTAATAATCTCCTCTTATTGCTTTCACAAAAAGGGAACCGTGCGGATCTTGAATACCATACGCTCCGGCTTTATCCATTGGATTTGCCGTTGCTATATAAGCATTGATAAGTTTGGAATTAAGATTGCCAAAAATAACAGTTGTTGTCTCAACTAACGTAGTGGTATCGGTTATGTTATTTGAGGCATCTGATTTTACCAAGGAAACCCCGGTAAGTACTTGATGCGAATTTCCGCTCAACTGCTGCAGCATGTTTTTTGCTTCCGAACGGGTCGGTGGTTTCTCAAGAATTTTATTGTTAAAGGTGACAATAGTATCGGCACCTATCGTTAGAGCATTACGGTAGTGAGGGGCTACAGCTTTGGCTTTGCGATCAGCAAGTGTTTCTACAATTTGGCGGGGCGACCAACGGGAATTGTAGTCTTCAGTTATATTGCTGGCATGAACCTTAAAAGATATGCCTATTTTTTTAAGGAGCTTTTTACGTCGGGGACTACCGGAGGCCAAGGTAATGGTTTTCAAAATAAGAAGTTACAACCTGTTTAGAATTGGTTTATAATCATCCAAAAATAGAAAAGAATAGGTATTTAAATTGGTAATATGCTATAACAACTAATTATTGAAGTAAGATCTCAAAATAGAGGGAATTATTGTAATGCTAAGACAGTACTTTTTGTAGCTCAATAAATCAATCGTTACTTTAGCCGCAGCATCGTGATGAAAGAAAAGAGATATTCTTTCGTTACATTGTTCATTATCACCATATTATAAAATGATAAATTACAATGGGATCACAAAAGTACGGACGCAGAAGTTCTAACCAACCAATGATTTTCGATGCCTGGAATTATAAAGTGCTGGCATTGGGACTATTTCTGGTAATTGTAGGCTTTTCAGCAATGTATCTCGAAAATGAAGTTGAAGGTTTCATATCTCTATATATTTCTCCGATTGTGATTATGAGCGGTTATGCAACCGTCATTTTATCTATCCTTAAACATGACCGGAACTCCTCAAAAACATCCTGACAATATTTTGACTTGAGCTGATGGATCGGAAGCTAAATGCGTTATTCCTTTTTATAGCGGTTATCGTATTTATTACTGCTGCGAATACTACACAGCAGTGGAATATACTGCTTGGTGTATTATTGGCTGCCTTTTTTTCTTTGGGAGCTTTTGTTTTTAACGGTTTGTCGCTTGACGGGATGTTTTCAGCGATAGTTATTGGAACTTTTGCTTTTGGACTTGGAGGTTGGGAGTTGGCGGTTGTACTGCTACTGTTTTTTATAAGCAGTGTTGTTATTTCAGATCGCTCAAAAAGCCGCGATCAAAATATTTCGCAAAGTGTAAGACGAGGGGGGTTACAGGTTTGGGCTAATGGCTTTTGGGTTGTATTATTTTTGATAGGTGTTGCCATTTTAAATACCCAAATATTTTTGATCGGAGCCATAGCTGCAATTGCAACTGCTGCAGCTGATACCTGGGCGACTGAGCTGGCCAGCCGAAATCCGGGGAGCACTTATTTGATAACAAATTTTAAAAAGGTTAACCCCGGTACTGACGGGGGCGTAAGTGTTAAAGGAACTACGTCAGCTATTTTTGCAGCAGCAATGATTTCGGGGGTAAGTGTTTACGTTTTTTCACTTCATTTTTCTGTTTTTCTGATCATATTCGTTGCAGCTTTTTTAGGATGTCTTATAGATTCATATCTGGGAGCCCTTTTTCAACAGAATAAACGTTCAGTAATGTTACCGGTTCTCAATTTCGAGATTAATTTTTCGAATAATTTGGTGAACGCAATTGCTACGGGTATTGGTGGATTACTGGCAATAACTTCAAAAATGTTTTTTGCATGAAAAAAGTATGGTATAAGCAACTGCATTGGCAAATTATTATTGGACTTGTTTTAGGGTTAATATGGGGCTTGGTAGCCAGTGTCACCGGATTATCAAGTTTTACGGTTGACTATATACAGCCCATTGGTACCATATTTATAAACCTTTTAAAACTAATTGCTGTCCCACTGATTTTAGCTTCGCTTATTGTTGGGGTTACAAGCCTTAACGATATCGCCAAACTTTCACGCATGGGAGGGAAAACTATTGGTATTTATCTTGTTACCACCATGCTGGCGATAACCATTGGGTTGACAGTTGTAAATGTTATCCAGCCTGGAAATTTTTTGCCGGTTGAAACCCAAGAACAGCTGATGTCTGGATATCAGGATAATATTGAGGGGGCTGACCAATCCGCCCAGGAGGTTCTGGATCGAACTCCTATGTCATTTTTTGTAGATATTGTTCCTGAGAACTTTTTTGCCGCGGCCTCTGACAATGGCAATATGCTTCAGGTTGTGTTTGTGGCCCTTCTTCTCGGCATTGGACTTATGCAGATACCGACGGAGAAAAGTAAGTCACTTGTTAACTTTTTCGATTCCCTGAATGAGGTGATCATCAAAATAGTAGACCTGATCATGAAGGTGGCGCCATATGGGGTTTTTGCCTTAATGGCAGGTGTTATTGTGGATCTGGCTGGCGATGATATAGGCCAGGCACTGGATTTATTGGGGGCGTTGTTCTGGTATACTTTCACGGTAATTTTAGGCCTCTTTTTGCACCTGATGATTGTTTATTCTGGGCTGTTTAAAATTTTTAGCAAGATGAAATTACGTGACTTCTTCAAAGCCATTCGTCCGGCTATGCTTTTGGGATTCAGTACCAGTTCAAGTGCAGCTACATTACCCGTAACGATGGAGCGTGTGGAAAAGAATGTTGGCGTTGATGAAGAGGTTGCCAGCTTTGTACTGCCGATCGGTGCAACGATTAATATGGATGGTACCAGTCTATACCAGGCGGTAGCAGCAGTATTTATTGCCCAGGCTTTAGGCATGGACTTGGGGATTGCTCAGCAGATAACGATCGTACTTACAGCTACATTGGCATCTATAGGGTCAGCCGGGGTACCCGGAGCGGGAATTATCATGTTGGTAATTGTTTTACAAGCCATTCAGGTGCCGGTTGAGGGTATTGCCCTTATTTTGGGGGTTGATCGTATCCTTGATATGTGCAGAACGGCCGTAAACATAACCGGTGATGCTGCGGTTTCGGTGGCTATTGCACATACCGAGGGATTGTTGGGAGAAATGCATCTTGATGATGAATAACAGATAGCACGAACGTTTTAATCTCGATGCCTTGTTTGGCTCATACCGGTTACACTAATAAATCCCAGTTTTACCTGGCGTTGTGATATGAAATCAGAAAGTCCGAGCATATGAAAGTGATCAGCCTGTCTTGGCTCTTAATTCTATGTAGTATTGGTCCCATCGAAATACTTGCTACTCCAACAGCCAACCAGATAGACTCTGTCTCTTATGAACAGGAGTTGAAAGAGGGGATTGATGCTTTTTACCGAGCGAACTGGACGAAGGCCGGTGCTGTGTTTAAAGAGCTTCAGGAGGTAAAGCCAGAGGACTCCCGTGCTTACTTTTTTGAGTCAATGATTCCTTTTTGGAAATATTACTTTGGGGATCGTTCAAAGCAAACCGCTGACCGGTTTTTGAGTCTTTCCCAACATGCTATCGAGGTTAGTCAGGATCAGCTCAATAAAAATTCCAGTGATACCACAATGGTATTAATGCTTAGTGGACTGTATGGATATCGGAGCTTGGTAGCAGCTGCGGAAAAAAATTATAAAGAAGCTCTGCAAAGTGGAATGACGGGCTTTAAGTATACGCGACAGCTTTTGGCACTTGATGCCGACGATCCCAAAGCACTTATCGGCAAAGGTCTTTTTTACTACATGGTAGGGAGCGTACCCAATGGACTAAAATGGGTTTCCAACATGGTGGGGATGTCGGCTGATATGCAGGAGGGATTTAATGCATTGGAAAAAGCAGCACGGTCGGATAGCTACGTTAGCAATGATGCCCAAATGATTCTTGCATATTTGTATGAACGGGAGCAACAGGATGAAAAGGCGCTGAATCATTTAGAAGAGTTGTGCAAGCATTATCCCGAAAACATCATATTCCAATATAACAGGGCGCGTCTATTGGAGAAGACGAATCAGCTTGCTCAGGCACGAGAAAAATACCAAATGGTTGCAGCTATGGATACCAATGCATTGGGAATTTTGAAACAGAAAAGTAAAGACAGGTTGCAAAAATTATAATCTGTTTGTAAAAAATGTTTAACTCTAAAAATAGAGCTCCATTTTTTTGAAAAAGATTACGAAAAACACGTAATTATTAATTAATAATGCAATTGTTCATTTCCCAATATATAGTGTATGGGCATAGGGCTACCGAGTGTTTCTTTTAAAAAAATAATCATTGTATTTACACTTCTTTTGGGCTTTGCCCTGCAAGAGGGGTATAGCCAGTCTGCAGGAGATATTGCTGTTATTGGTTTTAATTCGGATCGAGATGATTTTGCCCTAACTACATTTGTTGATCTGCCATCTGGAACCACCATTTATTTTACCGATCGTTCTTGGGATGAAGAATCCAAAAGCTTTAATGGCAACGAGGGGACATATTCTTATACGGTTCCATCCGGTGGTTTTAAGGCTGGAAATGTAATTACTATTAATCCTGATTCCGAAACAGCTACTGATGGTGGAGTTGTTTCTCGAATATCAGGTAGTTTTGATTTAACCAACCGAGGCGACGAGTTATACTTTTATTTGAGTACGGCAATCGAGAGTCCCGAAGATAACCCTTCCTCTTTTTTGTTCGCAATGACTAATAATAATTCGTGGGAGGCAAGCAAATTAAACAATACAGGGTTGGCAGCGGGGAGTACGGCTCTATCTAATATTGGTGGTAACATTAATAATAATGCAGAATATATCGGAACCAGGGAAGGGACCGCTTCAATTCTGAAAGAAGAAATTCGTAAGGTTAAAGAAAATTGGTCAAGTACAGATAACTCAAGTGATCAAAGTATTTCTTTTAATACTACTCCTTTTTCGTTAATCCTCCCTCCAACCATTGCTTTTAAAGCATCTGCGATTACCGCTAATGAAGGAGATGGTACTGCAGAACTTACGGTGGAATTAGTAGAATCCAATAACACAGCTGTAGATGTGGAAGTATCTTTTTTGAGCAATTCCAGTTCAGCTATTAATGGTGATGATTTTACCAATTATTCTACTCAGACCCTTAGCTTTGATAATCAGTCTTCCAACGGAGCTACCCAAACTGTTATAGTGGACATAACGAATGATTCTGATTTTGAGAACTTAGAAAAAGCTGTTTTTCAGCTTCAGAATATTTCTGAAGGTGCCATTATTGAACCTGATGTATTGACGCTAACTATTGAAGATGATGATGCCCCTGATATTGTGATAAATGAGGTACATGCCGATCCTACAGATGGACTTGATGGTGATGCAGATGGAAATGGAGAGAGAGAGGCCAGTGCTGATGAATTTATTGAATTTGTAAATAATCAAAATTCTGATTTGAATATTAGTGGCTGGAAAGTTTTCAATAATTCTGATTTAAAGCACACTTTTACAACTGGGACTATTTTATCAGCTAATAATGCTTTAGTCCTTTTTGGAGATAGCGAGGTAAGACCTGTTGGTAATTTTGGTGGTGCTTTAATTCAGAGCAGTAATGAATCCGCATCACTTAGTTTGGGTGAAGATGGTGATAATATAAGACTTGTAGACTCAGACGGTAATGAAGTGATAAGCTTGGATTATACCTCTGCAAATAATGACCAATCAATTGTGAGGAAACCGGAAATTACTGGTGAATTCGAACAACATACCACTGTTGCTGGAAATAGTGAAAAATTATTCTCTCCCGGTACTAAAGTAGATGGAACGGCCTTTGGTTCGAAATACGCTATTGGTATTCGTGGATCTGCAGGTTGGCGAATGATATCAACGCCTACCACAAATACTTCTTTCGATGACCTCTTGGGAAGTCTTTGGATGCAAGGCATCTCGGGTTCTGATGATCCTTCCGGTAGTTTAACAGTGGCAGGATGGAACGAGTTACAAACATCTTTTGATGATATCCCTTCCAGCATGTCTGATAAGATGAGGGGCGGGAAGGGGTATATTGTGTATGTTTTTGAGGACGATGATTTTAATACAACCGGTATACAAGGAGGGTTTCCAAAAGTTATCAAAACCGATGGAAACGAAAACAGCAGTACGGTTGACGTAACGGTATCGGCTACTGATTCAGATAATTCTTCTTCAATAGAAGGTGATGAAGGCTGGAATTTATTGGGGAATCCTTTTGGTACTGATCTTTCTGTTGGGGCATTGATTAGGGCTCTTGAAGATATTGCTCCTGTAGTAAATACGAATATTTATGTTTGGGACCATAACGAAAATAATGGCAATGGCGGATATATTACATTATCTGATGGCGATCGAATAGCCCCTTTTCAGGCATTCTTTGTTCGATTCAGTAATGAAGTAAATGACCAAACATTTACTTTTGATAAAAGTGCATTAGAGGCAAATAACAGTGCTGAATTTTATAACAGCAAAGTAAAAGATTCCTTTGCATTTGATGTAGAACTTCATGGAGATGAATATTACGATACCTATTCCCTTGAATTCAATAAAAATGGTACTATAGATTTAGATCGATATGATGCCTACAAATTGATTTCGCTAAATCCCAATGCAATTAATTTATTTGGTAAGCATGGTAACAATCGCTTGCAAAAAAGTGTGTTGCCTGAGGATCTAAAAAGTAATTTGGAAATCCCCCTTTCTTTTGATGCCAATGAGCGTAGGAATTTAACCTTCCGATGGAATAATATTGATGATCTTCCTAATGATTGGGAGGTTATACTGGTTGATAAAGAGACAAACAGAAAAATTGATCTACGTACTGCAAAAGAATACCAGTTCACAGTTTTATCAGCTGGTCAAAAAGAAACGATCAATAACCAAAGGCTTTTGAACAAAAGAAAAATCGGTGGAGAAGATTCGCGTTTTGTACTTTCGATAAATGCGAATTTGGAAACAACGAATGGGAGAGATCTTCCCGAATCTGTTAAATTGAATCCTAATTATCCCAATCCTTTTAATCCTACAACGACTATTCCATACGAAATTGCCGAGGATACGGAAGTAAAACTGACAGTCTGGAATATGATTGGCCAAAAAGTAGCTACGCTTGTTGATGGGATGGTCGAAGCAGGAACACACAAAGAAACTTGGAATGCTACTAATATGCCGAGTGGTATTTATATTGCACGTTTTGAAGTGGGTAACGAGGTGTTTACTCGGAAAATGACGTTGATAAAGTAAAAGGATAAATATTTTGGAAGGGTAAAAGAGGAGAAGAATTTTTTTATCGTGTTTCTTATTATCTTGGTAAGGGTATTGTTTAACTTATTTGGTGATGTTCTGGCACAACTTGGGTTAACGTCATACGAGAACAACTCCCATTGACGGGGGCTGGGAAATTTAGCTGCTTTAGGCGGTACGGATGCCAAAAAAAACGTTATGCGATCATAATCAAGAATAGATTTTTTAGATCTATCCAACTTTCTATATTTTCATTGAATCATATAATATTTTAAACTGTTAAAACAGTGATTTTAATCCTAACAACAATGGAGTTCTCCCTTTAATACAAATGCAATACAAAAATATTCAGGGTCTTGAAGTGCCCGAAATTGGTCTTGGAACGTATAAACTTCACGACAGAGAGTGTTCACAAATAGTACGTAAAGCACTTGAGATCGGCTATCGACATATTGATACTGCACAAATGTACAAAAATGAGCGAGCGATAGCTGAAGCACTGAACGTTTCAAACGTACCCCGGGAAGATATCTTTTTAAGTACAAAAATTTGGCACACAAATCTCGAAGCTGATGATGTGCTTCAATCTACAGAGGAGACGCTGCGTCAGTTAGATACTCCCTATGTTGATTTGCTGATGATTCACTGGCCTAATGACCAATATGATCTCCGGGCAACCATTGAATCAATGTTAGTGCTTCGAGATCAGGGTAAAGCCATGAATATCGGTGTGAGTAATTTCCCCTTACACTTGCTTAAAAAAGTAAAAGAAGAAATTCGCGCTCCCATATTTTGTGACCAGGTCGAATTTCATCCCTTTATTGATCAGCTTGACTTGCTGGATTATGCTATCGAAAATGATATCATGGTCACAGCATATAGCCCATTAGCGCAGGGGAAAGTCATGCAGAATGAAGATATGCAGGAAATTGCTGAAAAATATGACAAATCACCTGCCCAGATATCATTGCGCTGGTTGATTGAGCAGGAGAATGTCGTGGCCATTCCGAAAGCTTCAAGCGAAAAACACCTGCGTGAGAACTTTGAGGTCTTCGATTTTTATCTTGAAGACGATGACTTTGATCGTATCGATCAGCTTGAAAAATCGACAAGGCTTGTCAATCCAAGTTTTGCCCCCGACTGGGGATAAGCTTTTGCTGAAATAAATGTAAGATTATTCTAAGTGCCCGATGCGTTAAGTGTCGGGCATTTTTTTTGGTTCATTCTTACTTCATGAAGAAGGAGATAGATCTTTTGGCATTAATTTGAGATCGCTTTTGCTAAAACTTTATTATCCGATATTCTTCGTATCTGATGATTGAAAGAGGGCTTGTTTGAATCAGTTGAAACCTTATTTGATTCAGCTAAAATAGTATCATCAAGAACCGATTCAGCCATAAATTTAATGTCTATCTCGCTAACAGAAGCATTTTCCGGCAAACAGGAAAGAGCCCATTCAACATAGCGAACATTATTGACGTGCTGATTAAGATCAAGATCGGATTTTCGAACTTCAAATTGTTGTGAGTAATCTGCTTGATCTAAATCAGTGAAACCGGCTTTGGTAACAGGGAGTACATGGTCGGTTTCATCGGGAGCCAGTTGTAAAATTTCTTCCGGAATACGCGTGGGACGGCGACTCTGAATATTCATGATGAGCCAATAACTCAACGATTTGCCGATGATTTTTCCGTTTTTATCCATAATTAAAAAGTCGCGGTAGGCACGAAGTCCATCGCCGCTTGAAGGCCAGGTTTTAATAATTACTTTTTCTCTCCACTTGGGAAAGCGGTCAATTTTAACATTGAGCCGATGTAGAACCCAGGTAAGTTCATCTTGTTGCAAGTCAGTAATATCAAATTGAAGCTTTCGAGCATGGTTCCCGGCAACTTCCTGCAGTAAATTACAGATGGCGGGTAGTGTGGCCTGTTGATTGATATCAATCTCCGAGGCTCTGATTTTGAATTGTTCTTGAAAGGTTAAGTCGCTCACAGTAGTCTATTGTAATTAAAAAAGGAAAGTAAACAATACTGGCAGGCATCCGAAAAAAGAAATCCCCAATACTTCTAAAGTACCGGGGATCTTTACCTATGACTCGGAGTGTGGTTATAGGATTATTTGCTTTGGCCCATACGCCAAACCCGATTTCCCCATAATTTAATATCATCAAGGATAAGATAGATAGCTGGTAAAATTATGAGGGTAACGACCGTAGAAAACGTTAGTCCGCCGACGATAGCACGTGCCATGGGATAGTAGGGCGGCCCGTCACCGCCAATTTGTGTGGTTCCAAAGCAAAGTGGTACCAATCCAAGTACAGTTGTTCCGGCGGTCATTAAAATAGGACGCATACGATCTTTACAACCTTTAATAATAGCTTCAAATCTGGATAGTCCCATTTCTCGGAGCTGATGGATATGATCAATCAGTACGATTCCATTATTAACTACGATCCCCATCAAAATAAGAATGCCGATCATTGCCATAAACGAGAAAGTAGTTCCGGTAATAAAGAAGAACCAGAATACTCCGACGATACCAAAAAATATGGAAGTGATAATGCTGGAGG
Organism: Fodinibius sp. SL11; assembly: GCF_052060035.1. Lineage (NCBI taxonomy): Bacteria > Pseudomonadati > Balneolota > Balneolia > Balneolales > Balneolaceae > Fodinibius > Fodinibius sp. SL11. The sequence goes on from NZ_JBPOEA010000001.1 coordinate 334,537, forward strand.
GAAATAGAACTGATTCAAAGAGCGATGCCATCACCAAGTAGATTAAAAACATGGCCAACAGTATGTTTACCATCATTTCGTCCATGGCCTCCTGATCCTGCTGAAAACTGCGGCCTTTGTTCCACCCGTAGCCGGAAGGATAATTTATTTGATCTAACACCGGGAAAATGCGCTCTTTCGCTTTATCCATGGTTATACCATCAAGATTGATCGTAATACCCAGTGATGTTTGTCGATCTTCACGCTGTATTGTTCTTGGTCCTCGATCCATTTTATAATCGGCCAGCGATGCCAATTGTGCCGACTTCCCATTGCCAATGCTAACAGGCAATTGCATCAGGTCCTGTATTGTTTTTCGGTCAGATTTCTGAATGGCCAGTACTACATCTGTTTCTCCATGTTCACCGCGGACCCGTCGTAAATTCATTCCTCGCATTGAATTGGATACCAAACTGGCAATTTGCTGAGAAGATACCCCCATATTGCGTGCTCGTTCTCGGTTAACTTGAACTTGGACTTCTTCAGTTCCGGTTTCTGCTTCGGATCGGACATCAGCAAGGCCTGGAATGTCCTCTAAGCGTCGTTCAACTTCTTTTGCAAGGTCAGATAGTACCTCAGTTGATTCGCCAATTACAAAGACTCGCAGCTGTTCCCCTCCGGTACGATCTCGGTACTCAAAAGAAGGGGCACCAATGGCGAGCTTAGGCATTTTTTCTTCAATTTCCTTTTTAATCACGGTAACATCTTTTTGAGCGTCTTCGTCATCTGTCAAAAGGATGGTTGAAGTTGCCGAACCGGTTTCGAAATAGGAGTAAACAGCATCAATTTCGAGGTCTTTCTTATTGGCATAGAGAAATTCTTCAACACGAGTAACCGATTTTTCAACCGTTTCAAGGGTATAGGTATCATTAAGATTGTAATGCAATCGGAGTTCTCGTGATTCTGAAGCTCCGAACATTTCAACATTTACGGCGTTCATTGGGATGGCTACACTTAATAGGGTACCTAATATCAAGGCTACGGACAGATATCTGCGCTTGAGCAACCAGCTGAGCATGCCACCATACCAATTTTGTAACCTATCCAACCAATCTGTTTGTTCCTTTTTTTCAGGAGGAGATATTTTGGAAGTCAGTAGGGGGATAACGGTTAACGAAATCAGCAGGGATGCTGCAAGTGCTAAAATAATCGTAATGGCAACATGATAAAGCTGTATGGCGATCATCGAATCTTCACTAATGATATTGGGCAGAAAAACAATAATTGTTGTTAATGTACCTGCGGTAACAGCCATTCCAACCTGCTTAACACCGCGTTTTATAGCTTCAGTTTTATCATCCATCAGATTCTGGTTACGATGGATATTCTCGGTAACTACTACCGCATTGTCAACGAGCATACCCACCGCCAGCATCAATCCCATCATGGAAAGGATGTTGAGTGAAAGTTCCATAAAGTAGAGCAGACCAAGGGTAACAATCAACGAAAAGGGTACAGCCAGGGCTACAATTAAAGTTGTACTAATGCGCCGTAAGAAGAGATACAGAATGATGACCGAAAACAGGGCGCCCAACAGTCCGGCTTTAAATAGTTCGGTAAGCGAGCTGATGATTCCCGTTGCTTGGTTGTGCATCTCAAATATCTTAATGCCCCGCATTTCCGGCAGCTTGTTAACTTCATCAATTTCGGCAATTACGCGATCACCAACTTTAACAGTGTTGGCACCGGATTCTTTAAAGATATCCAGGCCGATAGCATATTTTTGGTCAAGATGACGGCCATAATCGCGTTCGGGACTACCATAGCCAACCGTAGCGATATCTCTTAACTTTAGATCATTGGGGCCTACAACAAGATTAGCGAACTCGGCCGGTTCAGTAATCTCTCCTGTTGGCCGCACAAGGTATCGTTTACCGGCGTCTTCAACTTTTCCGGCCGTTACCGAGAAGTTACTGCGCTGCAGCCTTTCGGCAAGCTCGTTGAGATTAATATTGTGTGATTTTAGACGCTCTGGGATCAGCTCAATTCTGATTTGTTTTTTCTCAACGCCATATAAATCTACCTTAGCTACGCCCTGTATGCGTTCGATACGTTGTTTAAGATTGCGATCTAAGAGATCATAGGCGTTTGAGAGGTCTCGTTCGCTGGAAATTCGCAGGTTCATCATCGGATTATCCTGCGCAGAGAATTTATTGATGGTAAAGCGTTCAAGATCATCCGGCAACTGATTACGGATACCGTCGATTTTTTCTTTCAGTTCCATCGCTTTCAAGCTGATATCAGACCCCATCTCAAACTTTACAAAAATGCCCGCCTGGTTTTCGCTCGAGTTTGAGCTTATCTGTTCAATACCGCTGATGGTAGCAATAGCCTCTTCAATGGGACGCGTTATATTGCGGTCAACTTCTTCGGGTGTTGAGTTCTGATAGGGGACACTAATGTAAGCTCCAGGAAAAGAGATATCCGGAAAATATTCCAGGGGCACCATACGACTGGCAATAATTCCAATAATCACAAAACTGATGAATATCATCATCGTGGTTACCGGCCGTCGTAACGAAAGATCAGTGAATTTCATAATGGTTGTTCCTCCGTTTTAGCTGTTGGATTGATCAAGTGCCGGTTTCTGTTTGTAGACCTTGCGGTCCATAATGGCGTACATGGTTGGAATCACAATAAGCGTAAGCAGGGTTGAGACGATGAGTCCTGCGATGACCGTGATGGCCATAGGGGCTCGAAGTTCGGAGCCATCACCGAATCCGATAGCCAGCGGGAGTAATCCCAGTGTAGTTGTCAATGTAGTCATAACAATGGGACGAAGGCGTGATTTTCCGCCTTCAAGGATGGCTTTGATTTTATTCATTCCTCGATCACGATATTGGTTAATCAGATCGATTAGTACAATAGCATTATTCACCACAATGCCGGCCAGTAGTATTAATCCGATAAAAACGACGACGCTAATTGTTGATCCCGTAATCCATAAACCAAGGATAGCACCCACCAGGGCCAGTGGAATGGTAAATAGGATGATGAATGGGTGGAGTAGCGACTCAAACTGAGAAGCCATGACCAAATAAACCAGAAATATGGCCAGTGAGAGGGCAAAAAGGAGTGATCGGAATGAATCAGCCATCTCTTCGTTTTGACCAGTAACTTGTGCTTGCACTCCCATTGGAATTGCTGTTTCATCTATTACATTTCGTATTTCATCTGCAGCAGTAGCAAGATCACCGTAATTTAAGTTCGCTGAGACAATAGCAACCCGTTGTTGGGCGGCCCGACGAATTTCACTTGGCCCCGTTGCGACTTTAACATTGGCAATACTGGATAACGGAACCGGAGATTTGCTATTGGGATTGATGATGATATTTTGGATATCCTCAATTGAGGAACGATCCTTCTTTTTAGCACGCACCAGTACATCAATTTTTTGATCTCTCCAAGAATATCGGGTTGCGACATCTCCCCGTACCTTACTGACTACGAGATCGGCCACTTCGTGTACCTGCAAGCCAAGTGAGGATGCTTTCGGACGATCAAAAGTTATTTGTATCTCGGGACTACCTTGCTCCATTGTAGATTTTACATCGGCAAAACGTTCGTTGGTAGATAGTTTTTGGAGAATTTCATCGCTTACCTTTTTTAAATCATCTAAATTATAACCGGATATTTCGACCTCGACCGGAGTTTTAAATGTAAATAGGGCTGGTCGTGAAAACTTGTAGTTTAAGCCCGGTATACGTCGTAAATCAGTTCGCAATTCATCCATGGTGGTTGCTTCAAGAGATCGACCTGCCCCGCTTGCAAGTGTTACCTTCAATTCACCCCAGTTTTCGCCCCCCTGATTTGGATTGGCGTCCATCTGATTACCTGTCCCGGCTACGGCAAAGGTCGTTCGGATAGGATTTATATCCTGGGCAGCTTGTTGCACTTGCTGTAGAGCTTTATCAGTCTGCTCGATAGGAGTCCCCGGGGGAAGGTTGAATTCGACGTTAAACTCTCCCTGCGAAAGGGAGGGGATAAGTTCCATTCCCAATTGGGGGACCAGCATTAGAGATCCTAAGAGACTCAAAAATGCAAAGGTGATGACTATAAAGCGATGGCGTAGCGACCATCGTAAAACGGTCGGATATTTGTCTTCCAGAGACGAAAACCAATTTTCAAAAGCATTTAAAATAGGATTTAATACGAACATAGTCCCTTTGCTGAAAATATTGACGACTTTAGATCCCCCTTTAATAATATTGGTTGGGATGGTTTCAAAGACGAAAATACGGGCGGTCCGCATCCATCCGCCTGCTTTTGTTTTAGGTTCTTTTAGCTTTGGTTTCTCAACTTCTGATTTTTCTCTTCCCGCTAATGAGGAAAGCATGGGAATCAGGGTAATGGCAACAATCAATGAAGCAAGTAGGGAGAACGTTACCGTCAGTGCCTGATCACGAAAAAGTTGTCCGGCTATACCATGGACGAAGACCAGTGGAAAGAATACAGCAATAGTTGTGAGGGTAGAAGCAACCACAGCCATACCTACTTCCCCCGCACCATCACTGGCAGCTTTCAAAGGGTTCTTACCCATCTCGCGATGACGAGCAATATTTTCAAGCACGACAATGGAGTTATCAACCAGTAAGCCGATCCCGAGTGCTATACCACCCAGTGACATGATATTCAGGGTGATATCATTGCCATACATCAAATTAAAAGTGGCAATGACTGACACCGGAATAGAAAGAGAAATAATAACTGTTGCCCATAGGTTACGAAGAAAAAGGTAAAGAATTATTATCGCTAAGATACCACCGATTATTCCCGCATCAACAACTTCACTCACTGCAGAAGAAATGAATGTAGATTGATCAAAAACCTTGGTCATTGCCATTCCTTCTGGAAGGCGTTCTGAAAGGTTATCCATCTGCGCTTTTACATTTTTGGCAACATTAACGGTATTGGCGTCACCCTCTTTGTAAATGGCTATTTCTACCGCCTCCTGACCGTTAAGCCGTGTTATGGCTTCGCGTTCTTTATAACCTTGGGTGATTTCGGCAAGATCTTTTAAATAAACGGGATTTCCATCTTGGCTGCTCACCACCACATCTTTGATGTTATCAACAGATTGAAACTGGTTAAGTGTCCGTACCAGATATTGTTGTGTACCTTCTTCTAGGCGGCCGCCCGAAAGGTTTACATTTTCCGCTCCAAGTACCTGTGTAATTTGGCCGATTGAAATTCCCAGGTGCGATAATCGATCCTGATTAACGGCCACCTCGATTTCTTCCTCCAGTCCACCACTGATCTTAATGGAGGCAACACCCAGTGCCGATTGTAAATCTTTTTTTATCTGCTCATCAGCATAGCGGCGCAGTTGCTTGAGCCTACTGATTTGAGAGTCCGATTCCTGTTCCTGATAGTTGGCAAAGTTAATGTTTTGCTGCTGATCCGGTTTTTTATCCTTTATGTAAAAAGCGTATCGCATGATAGGATCGAGGGAAGGATCGAAACGTAATATTACCGGCCGATCAACTTCCAGTGGTAACTGCAAAGCATCCAGTTTTTCGCGAACATCAATACTGGCAAAATCCATATCGGTTCCCCAGGCAAATTCCAACGTCACATCTGATTGTCCGGATCGAGAAATGGAGCGCACCTGCTGTACATTTTTCACTACACCTAAGGCTTCTTCAATAGGTTTGCTGACCAGGTTTTCGACTTCAGCGGGTGCTGCTCCTTCAAAATCAGTCCGTACCGTAAGTGTCGGGTAACTTAACTCAGGCAGTAGATTGATATTGAGCCGGCTCAGTGAAACCATTCCAAAAAGAATAATACCGATCGTAAACATGGCAATGGTGACCTTGCGTCTGATGGAAAAGTCGATCAATTTCATAGTGAATCTCTTTAGATGATAATGATAAGCTGTTGATTATTATAAAGATACAATTTCGACCAAAGCACTGTCTTGGAGACTACTTTGTCCAATAGTTACCACCGTGTCGGATGGAGCCAATCCTTCAAGTACTTCAATATTATTCCCATTAGAGTAACCAGTTTTTACATTTCTGCGATAAGCCATACTATTTTTGATGACGTACACACTGTTCATTCCGTCCTCTTGGATGACTGCATTTTTGGGAATCATGAGGGCATCATTATGGGTGTCGTAAACAATACGCACGCGACCGAACATCCCCGGTCTTAACTGTTTGGATTCATCGCGGATGGATACGGTGACTTCAAAAGTCCCTGTTTCTGGATTTACCGTCGGACTAACGCGCAGTACCTTTCCTTCAAAAGTCTCATTTTTGATGGCATCAACCTGTAACAGGGCTTGCTGGCCCTTTTCAATTTTAGACATTTCATGCTCGGGGACTTTAAGAACAGCCAGTATGGGATCGAAATCAGTAATTTCAAAAACTTCCTGATCGGTATTAATCATATTGCCCACTTTAATCAGCCGATCTGAGATAACCCCCTTAATAGGAGCCCTGATTTTTGAGTTCTTAATCTTAAGTTGTGCCAACTCGTATTCTGATTTCTGGGCCTGATATTCATACTTAGCGTTTTCAAATTCCTGTGCACTGATTAGGTTCTTGTTAAAAAGCTCTTCTTTTCTGATAAGCTCATTTTTCAGACGATCCATCGTAGCTTTGGCTCGTTTAGCTTCTAATTCCAACTGTTCATCTTCCAATTGGGCAAGCACCTCATCAGCATTTACAAAATCACCTTCTTCTACATTGATCTCCGTTACCATTCCCCGGACTTTTGAAACTACCGTAGCTTCGTCCTCAGCTTCAAGTGTTGCGGTGCTTGAATAGTAAGCCGAAATTTCACCATTTGTTGCCTTGGCAATTTCCACAGGAATAGCAGAGGTGGAATCTTCATCACTTACATTTTTTGACTGTGATTCTGTACTGCAGGAACTGGTTACTATTGACACGCAAAACAGTGATCCTAAAACAACCCAACTTTTTAACGTCTTCATGTAATATTTCTGATTTTGAGAGATTCCGATTAAGAACTATCTGTGTTGCCTTACGGATAGATCAGAAAAAAAGTTACGATTTTTTATATGATGGGAGCTGAATTTTTAAAAAGGGAGGAATATAAAAAGGCTGCATGAAATAGAATCATGCAGCCTTTGAAAAGATATAAGGAGTAATTATTGAGTAAACATTTCGGGATGCTGAGTATGAAAATCAGTAGCCTGTTGATATTCTTCTGCAACGCCTATTAATAGGCCTTCATCAAACAAATCACCAATGAATGTAATGCTTGTGGGTTGATTTTCATCCGTAAAACCATTGGGAACAATAACGGATGGATGCCCGGTAAGGTTAGTGAGCAGCAGATTGTTACCGCCATAAGTAGGGGATATATACAAATCCACTTTTTGCATCAGCGAATCCATTTTTTGGATCAGAAGCTGCCGCGCCCGGTTAGCTTGAATATATTCTACGGCGGGAATAAAACGGGCGGATCGAAAAAGGTTTGGCCAGGCAGACTTGCCTTGGCGCACCATTTGATCGTCTTTGTTTGACAGGGTAAGCTGATCAAAGGCTGCGGCACCCTCGGCTGTTAAAACAAAACTTAGATCATTGGTGGGAAAGTCGGGGAGTTCGATAGGAGTGAGATTTGCTCCAAGGTTTTTGAGTGCTGCCAGTGTAAGGCTGTCTCTTTGTCGATTATCATAATCGCTTTCAAAGGCCGATTTTAGATACCCAATATCCAGGGTACTAAAATCAATATCGTTCTGATAATTAAAAGGAACATTGACAACAGTTTGGTCGTGGCCGTCAGGTCCGTAAATAGCATCAAAAACCAAGGCAGCATCTTTGGCCGATCGAGTAATGGGCCCAACTTTGTCCATGCTCCAGCTCAGGGCCATTGCGCCGTGACGACTTACGCGCCCAAAGGTGGGCCGCAGCCCGGTTGTTCCGGTTCTGTTGGATGGGGATATAATTGATCCCCAGGTCTCGGTTCCGATTGCAAAGGGGAAGAGCCCGGCTGACGTACCTGCTGCCGAGCCTGCTGATGAACCGCTCGATCCCTGTTCAAGATTCCATGGGTTCTTGGTTTTGCCATCAAACCACACATCGCCGAAGGCCAGGGCGCCCAAGGTTGTTTTAGCAATAAGAACAGCTCCGGCCTCTTCCAGTTTTTTAGCTACCGTAGCCGTTTGGTCAATTTGTTGATCTTTGTAAGGCGTGGCTCCCCAAGTGGTTTTATATCCTTTTACTGAAAATAAATCCTTAAGACCGTACGGAATGCCGTGCAACGGACCGCGATAATTTCCGTTGGTAAGTTCCTCGTCCATCTTCTTGGCCTGCTCTAAAGCCAATTCTTCGGTTACAGTAATGATCGCTTTAAGGGTATCATTGTATTGTTCAATCCGATTAAGGTAAAACTTTGTGAGTTCGGTGGAGGAGATTTTGCGTTGCTTTATCAGCGAGGCCAATTCCTCAACGGTGTAAAAAGCCAGATCGGTTTGTTTCTCCGGCAAGTTTACATCCTCCGGTATATTCCAATTGTTGGGTTGCGCTGTTTTGTGGAGGGTTTTACCCGGAGGAATAGGGTTAAAATTTAGTGCCGGTGGAATTTTATTATTCAGTTCAAGATTGCGGATGCTTTGGTATGATTCCCGATTTGATTCCAGTTCGGTAATCATTGAATCGCGCTCAGCGACCGTAAAGTCAATACCAATTAATTTTGAAGCTTCGGAAATAACCTGGGGCGTAATCTCATCATCTAAAAAATGAATAGAAGTAAAAGCCAGCAGAAAGCCAAGGAATAATCCCAATGCAAGAATGATATATCGGTTGCTCATGGTAGTAAGGTTGGTGAAAGTTTGATGAGTAATATAAAAGAGTATCGCAGAAATGGAAGCTGAATTACATCCTTTAAAATAACAGAGTAGGGAGTAATACGGTTATTCAAAATTGGCTTCTCAATATTAATACCGTTATTATCATGAGCAGATTATAATTTTATTTACTGATTCAATACAGGTCCGTATTTTACTTTTAAATGCGGTTAAAATGGGAATCCGGTGCTCTCGAATATATTCAAGATAGTCCGGAGCAGTCCCCGCTGCTGTAAACTCCGTAAGCTTTTGATCCTTCATAAACCACTGTTCCAACGTTTTGGGACGGGAAGGTTGTCGAAAGTGGAGTAAGCCAGAAGACCTGCCGGTATTGATGACGGCAACATGCTTTCGGGAAGAAAAGCTAAGTCCATGATTCGAATACGCTTACTTTATCTATATAAGGCTGTGTTTTTGTTGGGATTATTGCTTTCCCTTTTTATGGGGGGATGTGATACAGGTCAAAAAGCTGAGCAGTCTGATCAGCCCAAGAATCCCGCAGAAGTACATTTTTCTGATTCTCTTAAGGCAGAATATGCGGAAGGTTTCAGAATTACTTATCACAACAATCACAAGTTGCTGGAGATTCTAAAGCCTTTTCAAGACCAAGTAGACACGCTTCGATATTCGTTAGTACCCCGTGATATTGCTGATGAAGTGAAAATTGAAAATACAACGGAAGTTCCCATCCCCATTAGAAGCCTGTTGGCAACGTCTACCACCCATATTGGCTTGGCCGAAATGCTTGATGCCACGGATATTATAACTGGAATGGTCGGGGCGGACTATGTTTATAATGAGGCTATTAAACGGCGCCTGGAACAGAAGGAAATGGTAAGTCTGCCGAAAGGAGAATTAAACAAGGAGAAGGTACTGTCGATGGATCCCGATTTGCTTATGGTTTCCGGTGGTCAGTCATCACAATTCGATAATATTAGAATTTTGATGGATTCTGATATTGATGTGGTAGTCAACTCAGAGTGGTTGGAAACTACTCCACTCGGAAAAGCGGAATGGGTTAAAGTTTTGGCAGCGTTGTTGAATAAGGAAAAATCAGCTAACAAAAAGTTTAATGCAGTTGTCAAAGAGTATAAACGTCTCAAGTCCAAGGTAAGAGAGAAAAAAGATAAGCCGTTGGTTATCAATAATATGCCTTATAAAGGGGCATGGTTTGTATCTGGTGGAGAAAGCTTTATTGCTCAGTTTTTAAAGGATGCCGGAGCCGATTATCCATGGTACAATTCCGAAGAGACTGGGGGGTTACGAATGGATTTTGAAGTGATCTATGAGATTGGACTGGGGGCAGATATTTGGATCAATCCTGGTGCTGCAAAGAGCAAGGAGGATATTTTGGCTAAAGATTCTCGTTTTAAAGATTTCAAAGCTTTTCAAACGGGTGAAATCTACAATAATAATAAGCGAGTTAGTGCGTCAGGAGGAAATGATTTTTGGGAATCGGGGGCGGTACATCCGGAAAGAGTACTGGCTGATCTCATTAAAATTTTTCATCCTCAGCAGCTGCCCGACCATCAGCTCTACTATTATCAGAAAATCGAATGATGGCCAATAATACTGCAGACATAACGCCACGGCATAAGACGGGGATTCGTCCGCTCTATTTTGGGCTGTTGATTGTCGGTCTTGCTGCACTTTTGCTGATTAATTTGGCGCTGGGTTCGGTAGATATCCCGTTGGGCGATATTGTACAAATTTTGATTGGCGAAGAAGCGACCAACCAAGCCTGGAATAAAATTGTAATTAACATCCGTATTCCACGCGTAGTGACAGCGATTTTGGCCGGCAGTGCGTTATCAGTAGGTGGGTTACTCATGCAAACACTTTTCCGTAATCCGCTTGCCGGCCCGTCGGTGCTGGGTATTACGGCTGGTGCCAGCTTGGGAGTTGCCATTGTGATGCTGGCCGGTGGAACCATCACCAGTATTTTTGCCATTCAACAGTTGTCGGCTTTAGGCAGCTGGGTTATTGTGATTGCAGCCAGTTTGGGGGCCGCGGCAGTGCTACTGCTCATCTTGCTTATATCCATTAAAGTGCGTGATAATGTAACGCTCTTAATCATTGGTTTGATGATTGGAAATCTAACGATTGCGTTGGTAAGCATCTGGCAATATTTTAGTCGTCCCGAACAAATACAGGACTACCTGATTTGGACATTTGGCAGCCTTGGCGGTGTGCCCTTGGATCAGCTGTGGATATTGGCTGTTGTGGCATTCATTGGGGGCGGGATTGCGATGGTACTTTCAAAGCCGCTAAATGGACTTCTGTTGGGAGAAAATTATGCTCGCAGTATGGGATTATCCGTTTCCGGATCTCGAATTTGGATAATTGTAAGTACAAGTTTATTGGCGGGTGGTATCACTGCATTCTGTGGACCTATTGGTTTCGTGGGTATTGCTGTGCCGCATCTTACCCGATCGTTGATGGGAACGAACGACCACCGTGTGTTAATTCCAGCTACATTATTAATGGGGGCTATCTTATTGCTTGCTTGTGATATTATTGCCCAGGTTCCCGGTTCAACAACGACGCTTCCCATAAGTGCTGTTACATCGATGGTGGGATCGCCGGTTGTAATTTGGGTTATTATCCAGCGCAAAAACCTGCAGGCATCATTTTGATGGAAATAGGGAACACCATTATATCGACCCGGGACCTTACTATCGGATTCCCCGCAAAGGGGCGGAGGAGATCCCCAACAGTGGTTGCAACTAAAATAAATGTAGCATTGCAAGGGGGGCACATTGTATGCTTGCTGGGCCCCAACGGTTCAGGAAAATCTACTTTGATTCGAACTTTGGCTGGGTTGCATAATCCATTAGGTGGAAGCGTTCTGCTGAACGGGAAAAATTTGAATCAGTTCGGAGTAAAAGAAATTGCTCAAAAAATAAGCACCGTCTTAACGGATCGCATCACCATCGGAAATATCAGTGTGTATGAGTTGGTGGCTTTTGGACGATCGCCCTATACCGGTTGGTTTGGGTCGCTGAATAAAAAGGACGAGGAGGTAGTACGATGGGCTATAGAATCTGCGGGCATTGAAGATTTTGTTGATCGCGATGTCTTGCACTTAAGTGACGGCGAACGTCAAAAAGTGATGATTGCACGGGCGTTGGCCCAAGACACTTCGGCGGTGTTACTCGACGAACCCACAGCACATCTTGATCTGCCCAACCGCGTAGAAATAATTCGATTGTTGCGAAAACTGGCGCATGATACCCAAAAAGGCATTTTGTTGTCCACTCATGAATTGGATTTGGCCCTTAAAGCTGCTGATACCTTATGGCTTATCAGCCGTGATGGGCAAGTAATTACAGGTACGCCCGAAGATCTTGTCCTGGATGGAACATTTGAATCGGTCTTTGAAAAAGATAGTTTTGATTTCGATCGCAGTACCGGCTCTTTTACGCTCCATCATCCTCAAAAAGGGATGGTGCATTTATTGGGCGATGCAGTGCCGACCTTCTGGACACGGCGTGCACTTGAGAGAGAAGGTCATCAAGTAGTAGAACATAATGGAACTTCTCTTCAGGTTGAGGCAACATCAACAAAAGAGGGATATAAGTGGAAGGTAATGTCAGCAAAAAACAGTTATAATTGTTCTTCTATCAAAGAATTGCTGACGACATTGAGGCAAAAATAAAATCTAACCAAAAGGTTTTGATTTATTGGGCATGCCCTGTATTTTCGAGTCGTGCATTGGTTTCCATTTCCGAAATATTCTCGGGATGGAATTAAAAGGGAATCCGGTGCTCTTCCCGACTATTCGGGTAGAAAATCCGGAGCATTCCCCGATGCTGTGAGTTCCATAACCTTTTGATCTTTCTTGAACCACTGTTTCTCTCGGTTTGACCGGGATGGGACGGGAAGGTTGTCAAAAGCGGAACAAGCCAGAAGACCTGCCAACGCACAGCATTCGTAGCTTTCGGGAGAAAAGCGAAGAGTAAAATGTCGTTTCTGGCTTTCAGGACGTATTTATACCTTCCAAGTTTGATGCCCAAAGGTACGAATGATGAATTAATCATCATTTGTAACCTAAATTTTAAATTATGATCACAACTAAAAAATTACTTTCAGGGCTGTGTGCCTTGGGGATTTTTCTATGGATAACTACACCAACGCTGGCGCAACAAAAAGGCGGAGAAAAAGATAGTACAATTTATGAGCTGGACGAAATTATCATCAGTGCCAGCAAATACGAGCAGTCGCCACAATCGGTAGGGCGCAATGTTACTGTTATTTCGCAGGATGAAATTCAGAATACTGCTTATACTAATATCAGTGAGCTACTGGCACAGCAACAGGGTTTGCATATGATAGGGGCTGGTCAAACCCCGGGATCATTGCAACAGGGTTTTATCCGCAATGCCAATTCCAATCATTCTGTCGTAATGATTGACGGTGTCCGAATTAGCGATCCTTCCACTAATAATAACTCCATTGACCTTTCAGAGCTTTCGCTTACCGGTATCAAGCAAATCGAAATTGTTCGTGGCTCGCACAGTACTCTTTATGGCTCATCGGCCATCGGAGGAGTTGTAAATATCATCACAAAAAAAGAGGGAACCGAAGGATTTAATATTAATGCTGAAACCAAACATGGACGGTTTGGTGAGGGGACCTATACTACTACAAACAGTTTGTTCGCAAATTATTCAACAGAGCAGGGTTGGTATGCCAATGTAGGGGCCAATTTTCAGCTCACTAATGGACTGGATGCAACCATAGATACGCTGAGCAGTAACAATAATTTTAATCCACAGGATCAAGATGATTTTAATAAATTCGATTTAATAGGAAAACTTGGATATGCGGCTAATAAATATGAGTTCTATGCTTCGTACCGGCGTGAGGACCAGCGTAGTGATGTTGATCAGGGCGCATATCAGGATGACAGTAATGCTTATACTGCATTTGAGCGCGACCTGTTTACTTTTGGTGGGGATGTAGAATTATCAGATCGCGTAGCAATTGAATTTCAGGGCGCATATTCCGATCTGAAAAGAGATTTTGTAAATGATTCGTCGTTGGTAAGTGCTAATGGGAATTATGATGGCATTTATACAGAACTTAATGCCGAGGGAGCTCTTTGGGAAAATGAATTGAAGGCTATTATCGATGCTGACCACATCCGATTTGTTGCCGGCGCTTCCACATCACGGCAAACAATGTCTACTCATAATTATACCTTTAGTCGGTCTCAGTTTGGCGTATATGAATCTACCACCGACCTGGATTCCCTGGGATTAAAGGAGGTTATTTATAACGCCTATGGACATGCTAATATTAATGGTGGAGTTCTTTCCGAGCAGTTAGATTCGTTTTCGTTAGGATTGGGAGGAAGATTGGTCCATCACGATGAATTTGGTTCGCACTTTACCTATGAGATTAATCCCAAGCTTCAACTGACCGAATCCACGCTTTTTTATGGAGCGATAACCAGTGGATTTAATGCCCCCTCGCTATATCAGCTTTATTCACCTTCAAAAGGTGCGAACAGCTTTACTAATCGCGGTAATAAAAATCTGGCTCCCGAAAAATCGGTCTCCTACGAGATTGGGTGGAAACAAGAGGTTGGCAATCAGTTTTCTTTTGAACTCTCTGCTTTTAAGACAACAGTGACCGATGTGATTGAATATGTTTATTTGTGGAATGGCGAAACCCCGATAGAAAACTTAAGCGTAAGTTTTCCTGATTCGGATTATCGCGGTGATACATTTATTAATGCTTCGGAGCAACAGATAAAGGGAGTAGAGTTATCAGCCAAGGCCAGTATAACATCCAGGTTAAATATCAACGGGAATATCTCGCTTACCCGTTCAACCTTAGCGTTTGCACCGACTGATGTTGATCCGTCATATACGGGAAATAATCACGTGCAAATATATGAAAGTGGGCAATTTGTTACCCAAGAAAAGGAAATTGAGGGGTTAACCCGACGGCCCTCTGTGAATGCATTTATGAGTGCTACTTTTTTGGCAACAGATCAGTTGCGTATCAAAATTGATTCGCGATATGTGGGAGCCCGCGATGATGTATATTATAGTGCTAATCTGGGACCGTATGGAGCTCTCGACCGTAGCAATATCTCAGGATATAATGTAACTAATGCTACGGTAGGTTATTCGATTTCAGAAAAGCTATCAACTTTACTAAAGGTCGAGAATATTTTTAACTCTGATTACCAAGAGTTGAACGGATATAATACGCGAGGAAGAGGATACTTTATCAAGTTACAGTATCATCTTTAAAATTACCCTTGCTCAAGTAGTTTTGAGTCTCCTTCCATGAACGTTTATGAGGAGGAGACTTTTTATTTGTCATTTAACGTTGATTTGGCAAATAAACAATAATAAAACAGTGCTTCTGTAAGTCCTAAGCGTCTAAATTTGAAAGTTATCCACATTTTATTCTAAAACGGATAAAAAACTCCGTAAATATTGCATCAATATTTGTGACCTATTGTGGATAACTTCTTCATTTTGTGGAAAAGTTTTGGCCTTTTTGACTTGCTCCCAAGTACCAGTCCGTTATATTTAATTGATGGAATAAAGAGACATCATTATTGCTTTTCAGCACCTACCAAATAGTCATAATTTTATTAAAGTAAACCGGAGTTAGCTATATGAAGTTTTCACGATTTTATACACAAGAGAAGTGGGATAGTCCATTTGGGGATATGAATTTTGAGAGTCGCAAATCGGAGATTAAAAATCCTGATGGGTCAATTGTTTTTTCAATGGAAGAATTGATCGTCCCTGATTCCTGGTCACAGGTATCAACAGACGTTATTGCGCAGAAATATTTTCGCAAGGCTGGAGTTCCCCAGATGACAAAGAAAGTGAAAGAAGAGGGAGTACCGGAATGGTTGCAACGATCGGAAGCCGATGAAAAAGCGATGAAAAAAGAAGGGATTGATGAAGATGATTATTATGGCGGGGAGTATGACAGTCGCCAGGTTTTTCATCGCCTTGCCGGTTGCTGGACATATTGGGGATGGAAACATGATTATTTTGATTCAGAAAAAGACGCCAAGGTTTTCTATGAGGAGTTATCATACATGCTGGCTAACCAGATGGCTGCACCAAATAGTCCCCAATGGTTTAATACCGGTTTACATTGGGCTTATGGCATTAATGGTCCGTCGCAAGGCCACCACTATGTAGATGGAAAAACAGGTGAATTGAAGGAATCCGAGGACGCCTATTCTCATCCCCAGCCGCATGCCTGCTTTATCCAGAGTATCGATGATAACCTCGTTAACGAGGGTGGAATTATGGACTTGTGGGTCCGTGAGGCACGTCTCTTTAAATATGGTTCCGGAACAGGCAGTAACTTTTCCAAAATCCGCGGTGAGGGAGAGCCCCTGAGTGGCGGCGGAAAATCATCCGGGTTAATGAGCTTTTTGAAAATTGGTGATAAAGCAGCCGGGGCTATCAAATCGGGTGGTACTACACGGCGCGCAGCGAAGATGGTAACGCTTGATCTGGACCATCCCGACATTGAAGAATATGTAAACTGGAAAGTCCGAGAGGAGCAAAAAGTTGCTTCTATTGTTACCGGATCTAAAATATTGGAGAAGCATCTTAAGAAAATTATCAAGCTTTGTAACAAGCCGGTAGAAATTGACGGACGAACTTTTAACGGAGCGGTTAGCCGCGATCCTGTTAAAAACAAAGAACTTGGGAAAGCAATAAAAGAAGCGAAACAAGATCAGGTGCCACTAAACTATATTGAGCGTGTTGTTCAGTTAGCGGCACAAGGTTACACCGATCTCGAATTTGATACTTATGATACCGATTGGGATTCGGAAGCCTATCGCACGGTAAGCGGACAAAATTCGAATAACTCTGTTCGTATTCCCAACAAGTTTATGAAGGCCGTCAAAGAAGATGACGAGTGGGATCTTTACTGGAGAACGGAGAAGCGGAAGGCGGCGGAAGAAGGACGTGAACCTAAGCCGTGCAAGACGATGCCGGCCCGTGAATTGTGGGATCAGATCTCAAATGCAGCCTGGGCATGTGCCGATCCGGGAGCACAGTATCATGATACTATTAACGAGTGGCATACGTGCCCCAACGACGGACCGATTAATGGAAGTAATCCATGTTCGGAATACATGTTCCTCGATAATACAGCTTGTAACTTGGCATCGTTGAACTTGATGAAGTATTTCAAAACGGACAGCTGCGAAGAGTTTGATGTGGAATCGCTCCGCAATGCTTCGCGTTTGTGGACGGTCGTGTTGGAAATCTCAGTACTAATGGCGCAGTTCCCATCCGAAGAAATTGCGGATCTATCATACAAGTATCGTACGCTTGGACTCGGATTTGCCAACTTAGGTGCGGCACTGATGGTTCAAGGAGTTCCATACGACAGTGATGAAGGGTGCGCCATCGCCGGTGGGTTGATGAGTATTATCCACATGAATGCATATAAGACGAGTGCAGAGATGGCCAAAGAACTTGGCACCTTTGAGCGATTCGAGGCTAATAAAGAACCGATGCTAAAAGTTGTCAGAAACCATAAGCGTGCGGCTTACAATGTGGATCCTGATGAGTACGAGGGTTTGACCGTAAAACCGATGGGCATTGATGCAAACGAGTGTCCGGAGAATTTATTAAAGGCGGCTCGTAACGATTCTGATGAGGCCGTGAAAATGGGAGAAAAGCATGGTTATCGTAACGCGCAAGTTACCGTTATTGCCCCAACCGGAACGATCGGTTTGGTCATGGATTGCGATACGACAGGTATTGAGCCTGACTTTGCGCTGGTGAAGTTCAAGAAGCTTGCCGGTGGCGGACACTTCAAGATCATCAACCAGTGTGTGCCTAAAGCGTTGCAAAATCTGGGATATAGTCCCAAAGAGCGTGAGGAAATTATTAACTATGCTAAGGGACACGGTTCGCTGGATGGCTGTCCCCATATTAATGAGGAAAGTCTTCGCGAAAAAGGATTTGGTGACAAACAGCTTGAAGCCATTGAAGAAGCGCTTCCAAGTAGTTTTGAGATTAAGTTTGCTTTTAACCAGTGGACGTTGGGCGAAGACTTTTGCAAAGACGAGCTCGGTCTTTCTGATGAACAGCTTGGAAATCCACAGTTTGATATCCTCAAGCATCTTGGGTTTACCAAAGAAGAAATTCGGGAAGCCAACAATTATGTTTGTGGTACTATGACGGTTGAAGGTGCTCCACACTTAAAAGATGAGCACTTGCCGGTTTTTGATTGCGCCAACCGCTGTGGACGTATCGGGACACGTTATATCAAGCCTGGCGGACATATCCGCATGATGGCTGCTGCTCAACCGTTTGTTTCAGGGGCAATTTCCAAGACTATTAATTTGCCGAATGAAGCAACAGTTGAAGATTTCAAGGATGCGTATATGGAATCTTGGGAGCTGATGCTCAAGGCTAATGCCTTGTATCGGGATGGTTCTAAGCTGAGTCAGCCATTGAATAGCCTGAGTGATGTCTTTGAAGATCTGGACGAAGAAGATCTGGATGAGGAGACGAAGGCGCAGCAAGACAAAGTTGTTGAAACAGCGGAACGCATTGTTCATAAATATGTAGCTGATCGGAAGCGTTTGCCAAGTCGCCGAAATGGATATACCCAGAAGGTGAAGATTGGCGGGCAGAGTGTTTACTTGCGAACAGGGGAGTATAAGAATGGTCAACTCGGTGAAATTTTTATTGATATGCACCGCGAAGGCGCTGCGTTCCGGAGCTTGACGAACTGTTTTGCGATTGCTATTTCACTTGGCTTGCAACACGGCGTACCGCTCGAAGAGTTTGTTGATGCATTTACATTCACCAAATTTGAGCCCAGTGGTACGGTCAACGGAAGTCCCCATGTAAAAATGACGACTTCAGTTATTGACTATATTTTCCGTGAGCTTGCCGTTACATATCTCGGTCGTGATGATCTGGCTCATGTTCCTGCAGAAGATATCATGTCGCGCAAAATGCGACCTTCTGAAGAGGCCAAACAGTCCAATGAAACCACGAATCGGGTAGATACGCCCGAACAGACCGAGGCAGATGATAGTGCTCAACAAGCTGAAACTGTTGTTGAATCACAGCCAACGAAACAATCGCAAGCTGCTGCTGATGACGATAGTTATCAAAGTGATTATGAGAAGGCGAAGGAACTGGGTTATACTGGTGATTCTTGCCCCGAGTGTGGAAGCATGACGATGGTCCGCAATGGAACTTGTCAGAAGTGTATTACCTGTGGATCAACCACCGGTTGCTCGTAAAAATTACATGGTTAAATAACTCAATTTAAAAAAGCCCGCTGTGCAAACAGCGGGCTTTTTTATTGTCTTATTCCTTTGTCAACTCCTAATTGGGACTCTTACGTAGCACTATTACCCAATCCACGGATAGTCATCCCAGTTGGGTTTACGCTTTTCGAGGAACGCATCACGTCCTTCGGCGGCCTCATCGGTCATATAAGCCAGGCGTGTCGCTTCGCCCGAGAATACTTGCTGACCAACCATGCCATCGTCTACAAGGTTAAAGGCGTATTTAATCATACGGATAGCTGTGGGACTTTTCTCAAGGATTTCCTGCGCCCATTGGTAAGCCATTTTCTCGAGCTTATCGTGAGGAACAATGGCATTGACCATCCCCATGTCATAAGCCTCTTGAGCAGAGTAGTCGCGGCCAAGAAAAAAGATTTCACGCGCTTTCTTTTGTCCCACTTGTCGGGCCAGCAGGGCGGAACCAAAGCCTCCGTCAAAGCTGGCTACGTCTGCATCGGTCTGTTTAAAGATTGCATGCTCTTTGCTGGCAATAGTAAGATCACAGACTACATGCAGACTGTGTCCACCGCCAACGGCCCACCCGGGAACCACTGCAATTACGACCTTGCCCATGAACCGGATGAGTCGCTGAAGGTCCAAAACGTTTAATCGTGGTGTTCCGGCATCATCTTTATATCCGGCCTTGCCGCGCACGTTTTGGTCGCCGCCCGAGCAGAACGCCCATTTCCCGTCTTTTGGGGAAGGGCCTTCGCCGGTGAGCAGTACTACGCCGATGTTCGAATCTTCACGGACATCCAGGAAAGCATCCTGTAATTCGAAAAGAGTTTTCGGACGAAAGGCATTGCGAAGTTCGGGACGGTTAATGGCAATACGTGCCACCCCGTTGGATTTTTTAAAGGTAATATCTTCGTACTCATTGACGGTTTTCCAGTTCATAATATCAGTAGTAATTATTGTGTAATTAGTTTTAAGAAAAAGAGTCAGATATTTTCCAAAAAATCGTTAATCTTTTCGATCAAGGCCGAAGGATTATCGAGGTGGATCCTATGTCCTGCTTCAATAGATGAAAAGGTAGCATTTGGCAGCTGCTCTAACAAGTTCTGATTAATGTGTTGATATTTTTCGTCAGCCGATCCTGCTATCAGTAGGGTAGGCGTCGTAATTTTTTGGAGCGTATCGCAAACCGGTGTCATGCTTCCGGTACCAAATCCTTTTAGCGAAGCCGCGAGGGCAGGGGGCCATTGTTCGGATTGTATTTTCTTGTAGAGGGCCACACTCGATTCATCTTGAGGGACCGGGGATTTGAACAGCTCCAAATTCTCCCAGTTTGAAAGAAAATCCTCAAAATTTTTGGTGATCGATTCAGCTCGCTCAACATCAATTCGCCGGCGTTCTTTTCGTTCTTCGGGATCGGAAATTCCGCAGTTAGTACTTTCGAGAATCAATCCCTCAAACAACCCAGCATGTTGAGATATAATTTGGAGTGCTAAGCGTCCGCCCATGCTGTAGCCATAGAGATAATGAGGCTCATTATTGAGATTTTCTATTAAAGAGTAAAGATCATCTGCCTGGTATTCTTCTCGGTACCGCTGAGGAGATGTCGGTTTTGTAGTTTGCCCGAATCCTAATAAATCAATGGTTATGGGATTGCAAAATTTGCTGAGATCCTCAATTAAATGAGTAAAAACGCGCTGATCGCCCATAAAACCGTGCAACATTAACAAATAGGGCAGTGTGTTTTTTTGCTGATGAACCGTTGTTGCGTACTCCTGGTTGTTGACAGTTAGATACTTCATAGCTCGAAATTCCACAATTTTTTGCGCAGCTCCATCGAAGCGTGGGGGTCGGTTTTACATTCGATAATTGAGAGACCTTGTTGAGATGATACAAGTTCGGGAAGATTTATCTTTTTGAGAGTCGCTTTCGAGTCAACTGAATAATAGGGGATGTCATAAGTGCTGGCAAGTTTACTGATATTGGCCTGTTGTGGCGTTTCAAAATAGGTCTCAAAATGCTCTTGATCGTCGGCGATGGGTAGCATCCGGAAGATAGACCCGCCATTATTATTTAGGATGACCACGACAAGCGATTGATCCATATTTCGATGATTGAGCAGGGCGTTGGTATCGTGTAAAAAGGCCAAGTCGCCGATGAATAGTACCCCCGATTTTTGGAGTCCTTGACTAATACCCATGGCTGTGGAAGTAATACCGTCGATACCGCTGGCACCCCGGTTCACAAAAAACGGAATGTTTGTTCCCTGTTGACCAAATAAATTTATGTCGCGTGCGGGAAAAGAGTTCGAAGCCATTACAAAATGTTGGTCGCTAAGTTGCGGCGTTAAATGATGGTAAATATGGCCATCGGTAAGAGTCTGTTGGGGTGTGATGGCGTTCATATAATGCGACTCAAACTGCTGTGCTGCTTTCTTCCATTGGTTGAGCCATTGCGATCCGGTTTCAGAAGAAATTCCATCAATACTGAATTTCTTACCCATCCACGGAATGCGTTGACTATTGGATAAGGTGGCATCCTGCCAGTCAGGTGTACTGGCAAAATGGAAGTGGTGGTTGGGTGACCATTGGTCTAATGCCAGTTCCAGGCTTTTATCAGTCGGCTGAAAGCCGAATCGGAGTATCAAATCAGGGGCAAGTTGGCTGCGTAGATCTTCATTCCGTAGAAATCCAGCAAAGCCTTGGATTCTTTGCTTTGATGCAATAGGAGATTCTGAGAGAACCGGCGCATTTATTTTGTTGGCCAGTGCTGTAATAGAAGAGGTATCATCACCGGGTGCCAGCGGACCAATTATAATAACCGGTTTTTGAGCAGATAAAATTTGTTGCTGGAGAGAATTATTGAATTTGATTCCTGTTGATGTTGCTGTATAGTGCTTTCCCGAATCTCGGCTATTTTTTAGATGCTCCTGCTCGATTTTTTTGCGATAATCTTCAGTAGGTTCCAGCGGCTTTCGAAAAGGAAAATTCAAGTGGATGGGTCCCCGTTTTTCTCGGGAAATGGCAACCGATTGATGAGCAAGCATTTGAAGGCGTTGTAAATCCTTTTCGGTCGTCGTGGGCTCACCTATATTGTGGAAAAAAACAGGATAGCCCCCAAAAATTTCAAGTTGGTCAATAGCTTGATTGGCCCCTGTTGCGTGTAAGTGCGGAGGCCGATCAGCTGTGGCTAATATAAGAGGAACTCCAGACTGCCGTGCCTCGATTACAGCGGGGTAATAATTGGCTAATGCTGTTCCTGACGTACAGATTAAGACGGCAGGTGTATTTGTGGCTTTCCCTACTCCTAATGCTGTAAATGCAGCTGTGCGTTCATCCAAAATAACCTTTTTTTGCAATCTTGGATTGAGGGCCGCAGCCAATGTCAAGGGCGTGGATCGGGAACCCGGAGAGATAATTACGTGCTGAACACCGTAGCTTGAAAGGTGATTAAAAAACGTATTTGTCCAGTGAAGGGCTATATTGCCTTGGTGTTGGTTAGTCATATTGCAGGGCCGAAAGCATAGGCTTCAACTTAAGATTCGTTTCCTCCCATTCGGTAGCAGGGTCGGAATCCTTTACGATTCCGCATCCTGCAAATAAATGGGCATAATCTTTTGTACATAAAGCACTACGGATGGCAACAGCAAATTCCATATTACCTTTACCGTTTATCCAACCAATGGGGCCGGCATATCGACCGCGGTCAAAATGTTCCAGATCTTTCATGAAAGGAGCTGCTTTTTTCCAGGGATAACCACCTACTGCAGGCGTGGGGTGTAGTTGACTTAGCACATCAAATGCATTTGACTCTCCATTTAATTGTGCTCGAATAGGAGTGTAGAGATGTTGAACATTGGATAATTTTTTAATTTCGGGCGTCTTACTCCGGGTTACGTCTTTTACAAAAGGTTGCAGATGTTCTTCAATATCCTGAATTACAAAATTATGCTCGTTACGGTCTTTGCCATTGGTCGATAATTTCTTTTCTAAAAAAGCATCCTCTGTTGCCGTATTCCCTCTTCCGATACTTCCCGCCAGTGCTTCGGTAAGGAGCAGTTTGTTTCGTGCTGCAATTAATCGTTCAGGAGTGGATCCTAAAAACGTATCGCCGGATGGTTTATGGATTAAAAAATTGTAGCAGTTTGAATATTGTTTCCGCAGGTTGTTTACAACCTGCGTAGGCGGAATGGCTGTGTTTTTGGCGACTTTGATACTGCGTGCCAACACAATTTTCTCAAAGGTATTGTTATCAATAAGAGTTTTTGCCTTTTGTACAGAATCAGACCATTGAGGATAATCCAATTGTTGTTTTGGCAGGGGCGTTGTTGATATCTCATCGTGTTGAGTTGCATCTGGGATAGCTCTTTTTTGCTCTAAGGCAGCTTCAATATGCTCAAGTTGATTAACAAGGTAATCATAAAGTTCAAGTTTTGTATCAAAGGTTTCTATATCTACCACAAATGTAGCCAAACTAAATTTTCCATCTTTGATGATCATCCATTCCGGAAGGCTGAATGAAGCCGGGGGAAACTCATTCCAGAGTTCGTCATGATTTTCGTCAAAAAAGGAAAACCCGCCAAGTAAAAATAATCCTGAGTAGGGATGAGAAATTGCCGAAAACTCTGCAGTGTTTTGGCGAATGTCTTCAATCTTATCACTAATTATCTTAAATCGATCACTACCTGCAGCGGAAACTGAGGTTATCTGATTACCGGCAGCAATAGCAAATTCGTCGGTTGGTTTCTCCCAGTAATATTGAAAACCATCTTGTTTCCAGCACATTTCGAGGTAGGCCAGGGGGTCAATCGATTGGATAGGGAAACTGAATACGGCGTAACGCGAACGGGTGTTTGGGAAAAGATTATCTAAAAAATCGTTTAGCTCCGATTCACTGAAATGGGTAACTACAGCCGGCAGATGATCTTTTAAATCTGATAAACTATTGTCATTCATGAAATAAGTACACTTTGTTAACTATCGCTTTCACAAGTTTCAATATAAATTGAAAATTAATATTTCCATAATGATAATCGATCGATTGTTCAGGTAATTAAATTGAAAGCGCTTTCAACAAAAATGATAAAACAAGTTTGCATATCTATGTTAAGATTAAGAAAATTGAGCCGATAATATTTTAGTACAGACAAATATCATTTACAAGCATTGGCTATGGTAGAAATAAAGGAATTTGACCTTCAGAATGTATCTGTGCACTATAAATGGAATAATGATAAGCAGCTGAATTATTACGATTCGGATTATCCTCATCAGCATGAAAGTTTTGAAACGTTTCTAAAACGAATTAAATCGGTTTTGGATGAGCGCAATGAAACCAGTGAGTTGTTCGAGATTCACTTGTCTGAAAACAACAAGCTTATAGGTATTGTAGACATTCACGCTATCGACAAATACAACAAGCGATGTTTTGTGAACTGCACGATTGGGGATCGCCATTATGCCGGTAAAGGATATGATGTGGAAGCGTTAAAAATTGTACTTGCTCACTGTTTTAATGAGAAGGGCATGCACAAGGTTGGTACAGCAGCTTTTGATTTTAACACCTCGTGGATTGAAAGTGTGGAAAAGCTTGGGTTCCAGCAAGAAGGACAATTACGTGAACATGTCCTAAAGAATGACTCCTACTGCGACAAACTGATTTTTAGTATACTGGAAAAAGATTTTCAGACCAATAAAGTAGAAGCTGCTGTTGCAGAATAAGAAATATTTATTGCCTACTGGGCACTGTCATCACCACCGGAATCATAGGGATTATTTATACCGTATTCAGTAGGATCATAATCGGCTAATTCAAAAAAGTGATCCCAAGCTGCTTTGCTTTTCCCATCTTCATCAACCCAGTTAGGATGACTTTGTTTGATAAGTCCAACTGCACGCTTGGCATATTCCACCCGTTCTTCTTCATCTTTGATGCGAGGCAGAGAATCAATCATACGATCAAGATTGTATCCACAATCGAAATCTTTCGGTTTTTTCTGTTCTACAAACATAAATGGTTTTCTTGGTCGTTAATTTTTGAGGAAGATAACAGAGTTGACTGTTCGAATAAAGAACTATTTTAAACTTATCGATCTCATATTATAGGGTATTTCAAATCTTTTTCGAGTAGAAAACTCAAAATTCCTATATTCCGACGCTTACATTCATTTTTAAACTTTTATCGAAAAGTAACTACACGCAATATATAAGATGTATCATAACTCCATATTAGAAACCATTGGCAATACGCCGCTGGTAAAGTTAAACGAGGTCACAAAAGAATTTGAAGGGACGATCTTGGCAAAGGTTGAGTATTTTAATCCCGGTCAAAGCGTGAAAGATCGCATCGGGCTTAAAATGATTGAAGATGCCGAACAGAAAGGCCTTATAGAGCCGGGGGGTACGATTATTGAAGGAACGTCCGGTAATACCGGTATGGGATTAGCGCTTGCTGCCACCATAAAAGGATATGATTGTATTTTTACCACCACCGATAAGCAGAGCAAGGCCAAAATAGATCTCTTGCGGGCATTGGGCGCTGAAGTTAAGATTTGTCCTACGGATGTAGAACCCGACGATCCGCGGAGTTATTATTCGGTTGCCAAACGCCTTAGTGAAGAAATACCCAATTCCTATTATCCCAACCAGTACGATAATCCCAGCAATACTCAGGCACACTACGAAACTACGGGGCCCGAAATTTGGGAGCAAACCGAAGGCAAGGTAACACATTATGTAGCCGGTATGGGTACGGGAGGAACCGTATCAGGGACATCAAAATATTTGAAGGAGCAAAACGCTGATATTCAAACAATTGGCGTTGACAGTGTAGGCTCGGTGTATAAACATTATTTTGAAACCGGAGAATTTGATAAAGATGAGATTCATCCCTATTTGACAGAGGGCATAGGAGAAGATATTATTCCCGAGAATATGGATTTTGATCTCTTAGATGAAGTCATCCAAGTTAATGATAAGAATGCCTTTCAAATGACGCGAAAGCTGGCAACCAAAGAAGGGTTATTTGTTGGCGGTTCTTGCGGTGCTGCTGTATACGGAGCACTTGAATATGCCCGCAATAACAACTTTGGCAAAGATGATATTATGGTGGTCATTCTACCGGATAGCGGAACGCGCTATGTGTCAAAGATTTTTAATGATGAATGGATGGACGAGCACGGATTTTTAGATTCTGATGAGTAACGAACGGCAAATTTAATTTGTAATCAGTTTATTATGGCCGATCAAACAAAAGATTTTAAACAGGGACAGATTCAAATTGAACTACCTGAAGAAGAAGCTTCGGGCACGTATTCAAATTTGGTAATGATATCGCATTCACCTTCTGAGTTTATTCTGGATTTCATTTCAGTGATGCCGGGAGCCCCGAAAGCAAAAGTTGTTAAACGCATGGTGCTTACGCCCGATCATGCCAAGCGATTAATGAATGCCCTTTCGGAAAATATTCAGCGCTACGAAAGTGAAAACGGTGCGATATCTAATAATAACGATGATATCGATGTTCCATTTAATTATCGCGGACCTACGCCCGAAGCGTAAACCAACGACTCCATGTTCGAATTTCTAAAACGGTTATTCAAAAGCCAGGATCAGGATCTTACGTTTGTCGTTTTTGATGATGATCCGGAGTCTTCCACATCCTATAATTTTAAACCTTCAAGGTTGTGGAACTTATTTTATACTTCCCTTTTAATCGTTTCTGTTATTGTATTGCTACTGGTCATGTTTACGCCTATCAGCGGATTGCTGTATAACCAGCATGATGCCGAACTACGTGAACGGGTTATTGAGGTCTCGCAAAAGGTGCAGGCACTTAGGGATTCGTTAGAAGCACGAGATACTCAACTGGCAGAGATGCAGCAGGTTATTGCTACTGGCAGTGATACCTCATTTAGAGTTGATCAACAGAGGTCATCCGCAATGCAATCAGCTAATCAAGAAATATCGGAACTTGATTTTACATCTGAAGTAAGTAATAAGGGAATGTTGTCTCAAAACGAGATAATTTTTTCGAATATATTTAAGCAGGCACCTGAATTCCCGACAAATTACCCTGTTGACGGTACTTTTACCCGAGGGTTTAACCCCGAAAATGGACATTACGGTATTGATGTTGCTACTAAACAGGGAACATCGTTTAAAGCAATAGCTGATGGATCCGTTATCAACCAAGATTGGACGATCAACTATGGATATGTACTGCATGTACAACACAGTAATGGTATAATTACAGTGTATAAACATGCGGCAAGTGTTTCAAAATCTATTGGTGATATTGTTTTAAAGGGTGATATTCTGGGAACGACGGGTGATGTGGGAGTATTAAGCTCCGGTCCCCATTTGCATCTTGAAATTTGGAAAAACGGAGTACCCCAAAACCCTAATACGTATTTAATAAAATCTTAAGCTGTTTATGTTCAATAATAATAAGAAAGACAAGGAATCTATGAGTCCTAATAAATCCGGTAAAAATTTACCCTCTGTAAATATGATCAGCGAAGGCACCGAACTTAAAGGTACCTTGGAAACAAAAAATGATATCCGTATTGCAGGAACCTTGGATGGTGAAGCAAAAGCGAAAGGCAAAATTATTGTTTCATCAACCGGAAAGGTTGATGGTAACATAGAAGCTGTTGATGCTGATATTGCCGGCAATATCGACGGAGAAGTTCGAGTCACCAACAAACTTATCCTACGCAAATCGGCTACTATAGAAGGAGATATTTATACGAAAACGATTCTTGCCGAGGAAGGATCCCAGATAAACGGTTCTTTCCACATGGGTGATGATATTAAAGAAGAAATAAAGAAGAACGGTTTATCTTCGAAGTTGGGAAGCTCAAAATCAAAAGATAATAAAGCAGATAAATCGGTTGCTAAAGGTAAGTCAAAGGTCAATAAAGATTGACGAATAATAAAAAGCCGACTGATTATGTAGAATATCTTTCGTTAGGGGGAGAGATAGCAGCCGGGCTATCTGTACCTATCTTTATTGGGTATGGGCTGGACAGTTATTTTGATACGAGTCCCTGGCTGCTATTAGTCGGTTGCTTAATAGGGATTGTTAATATTTTTATTCTCATCTTTAAGCTAAATGACCGGTTGAATACAAAGTGAAATAAGGGAGTTGGTGGATCAGCAGGTTAAACATTTGGCGCACAAATTTTTCTGGTATTCTCTTTTTGCTTTCCTGGCATTAATGGGAATACCTTCCCTATTAAGTGGTTCCAATTACTTAGCTGTTAGTGTTGGGTTTCTGCTGAGTTTCTTATTTGTAGGCAGTAATTTTTTTGTTATAAAACAAATAAAGACCGAAAAAAGCGCAAATATACTAACTCGATTTTACCTTTCACTTGGTATTCGTTTTCTGTTGGTCATAGCTGCTTTAGTAGTGATTTTGAAGACGATAAAAATTCATCAAATTTACTTTACAGTTAGCTTCATAATTTCTTATATTTTCCACTCTGTAATCGAGATTATTTTAATCAACAAACTACTTGAAACTGATAATTAGAATTTAATGCTAAGGGCCTGCCGCCGACTGTTCGTTACACTCTTACTGGTTCTCCTCTTCACCCCATTAACACAAGCCTCGGAAAAAGCCGCACAGAATTCCGAAGGTGCTCCTATTGACGTTGTAGGAAAAGTTGTCGACCATCACGAGTTGGCGGTTTTGGGATATCATTTGCCATTACCCCGTATCTTTCTTGTAGAAGGAGAGTGGTTTGTTTACGGTAGTACAGAAAGTGCTGTAGAATCTGGAGAGTTTGTTGAAAAGGATGGGGCATTGGTGCCTGCTAATGGTGCAGAAATTACGGTCGACTTTTCCATAACCTCTCATTTGATGTATGTTTGGTTCGGGCTGATACTGACCATTTGGATAACTATCGCAATGGCTCGAAAGTACAAGAAGGGAGTAGGGCGTAAGACTGAACCCCAGGGATGGTTCCAGAATTTATTTGAGATTGTCTTTGTATTCGTACGCGATGATATTGCAAAAACAAATATCTCCGATGCAAAATATGAGAAGTTTGTTCCCTATTTATTTACGGTCTTTGTGGGTATTTCTTTTATGAATCTTTTTGGGCTGTTACCGTGGGGCGTAACAGCAACCGCTGATATTACTGTTACAGGTGTGTTAGCAGCATTTACCTTTTTTATAACGCAATGGAACGGCTCGAAAGATCACTGGGAGCATGTGTTTTGGTTCCCCGGAGTTCCAGGCTGGATGCGTATTATTTTAACTCCCATTGAAATTATTGGATTGTTCACCAAGCCTTTTGCGTTGGCTGTTCGACTCTTTGCAAATATGCTCTCCGGTAAGATTATGATTATCTGCATTCTGGGATTGATCTTTATTTTTGCCGACCTTTTTGGCGGTGCGGCCGGTTTTGGTATGAGTTTATTCTCTGTACCGCTTACCGTTGCACTTTATGCACTGAAGGCTTTTGTAGGTGTTTTGCAGGCGTACATTTTTACACTTCTTTCGGCCGTATTCATTGGGATGGCAGCCGAAGAGCATGCGCATGATGAAGGAATTGAAGCGCACGCATAACAAATTTATTTAAATCATATAATCTAAACCTAAACTTAAAACTAAAATAACAGGTAATAAATATGGGTTTATTAGCAGCAGGAATCGGAGCAGGAATTGTAGCAGTTGGTGCCGGAATTGGTATCGGTATGATTGGTAAAAGTTCAGTTGAAAGCATCGCTCGTCAACCCGAAGCATCTGATGATATTCGTGGCGCTATGATATTGACCGCTGCTCTTATTGAGGGTGTGGCACTTATTGGCGCTATTGTATGTATTCTCCTTGCTCTTGGAATCGGTTAATAATAATTATTCAATTATAAACTATGATGCTATTTTTAGCAGGCGGAGGAGGAATACTCTCCTTTAATAGCGGTTTCGCTATTTGGGTAGCCATTTCGTTAATAATCTTTCTTGCCGTAATGGGCAAGTATGCGGTTCCATTAATTATGGACTCCCTGCAAGAGCGTGAAAACCGTATTAAAGATTCTTTAGAATCGGCTGAACAGGCGTTAGAACGTGCTGAGAAGATTTCTAAGGATAATGAAAAGGCACTGCGTGAAGCAGAGAAAAAGGCGAAAGAAATTCGCAAGGAGGCTATCGAAGAGGCCGAAATGCTCCGTGCAGAACGAATTGAAAAATCCAAGCAGGAAGCTGAAAAAATTGTTGAGCAGGCTCGAGAGTCCATCGAACAGGAAAAGAAACGTGCAATGATGGAGCTTCGCGATGAAGTGGCACGTTTGGCTATACAGTCTGCTTCTAAGATTATTGATGCCGAATTGGATGAGGAAAAGAATAATAAGCTGGTAGAAAGCTTTATAAAAGACATTTCAAAAAACTAAAGTAGATGCCTACAACAAAAGCAGCCGAAAGATATGCGACCGCCCTTTTAGGATTGGCTAAAGAGCGGGATGAGGTTGAAGAAATATTGGAAGATATCGAGTACATCCATAATACGCTTGAGGGTTCCAAGGATTTGGTTGTATTTTTAAAAAGTCCTGTCATTAAGTTTGATGACAAGACTCAGGCTTTGGAAAAGTTGTTTTTTGATGAACTTGAAGAGCCAACAAAGCTTTTTCTAAAGCTCTTATCCCGTAAAGATCGCATAAATCTGTTAGATCAGATTACTGAGGCTTTTATTGCGAAATATAAAGAATATGCCGGTATTATTACTGTGCAAGTGTTTGTTGCCCGGGAGTTGAATAAGGAACAGCAAGAGCTGCTTCATAAAAATCTGGAGCAAAAAACACAGAAAAAAGTGGAAATGAATATCACTGTTGACAAAGAACTAAAAGGTGGTATGGCTATCCGCATTGAGGACACAGTAATAGACGGAACGGTTAAGAATAAGCTTAGTGAGCTTGAAGAATCGTTATTGTCAACAACTGTAGAATAGAAATTAAAGACGTTTTAAATAACATTTGAACCAATGAGTCAAGTTAGACCAGACGAAGTTTCAGCAATATTACGCAAACAATTATCCGGCTTTGATAACGAAGCGGATACCTATGATGTGGGAACAGTCCTCGAGGTGGGGGATGGTATTGCCCGCGTATATGGGTTGTCAAAAGTACAGGCCGGTGAACTTGTTGATTTGCCTGATTCAATAGATGAAGATGGTAATTCCATTCGTGGAATGGTACTTAATCTTGAGGAAGACAACGTTGGAGTCGTTCTTTTTGGTGCAACCAGCGCTGTTGAAGAAGGAGATACGGTTCGACGAACAAAGAGTATTGCTTCTATAAATGTTGGAGATGGTCTTCTCGGTCGCGTAATAGATCCTCTTGGACGTCCACTCGACGGTAAGGGGCCTATTTCTGGGGACACTATTCGAATTCCCCTCGAGCGTAAAGCGCCCGGTGTAATTTATCGTGAACCGGTAAAAGAACCGCTCCAAACAGGTATTAAGGCTATTGATTCATTGATTCCTATTGGCCGGGGACAGCGTGAGCTTATTATTGGTGACCGCCAAACAGGTAAAACCTCGGTTGCTGTTGATACAATTATCAACCAGAAAGAAACACAAGATACTGATAAGCCGGTTCATTGTATCTATGTAGCTGTTGGTCAGAAAGGATCTACTGTTGCAGGAATTGCCAAAGCCCTGGAAGACAACGATGCAATTGATTATTCGACGATTGTATCTGCTCCTGCAAGTGCTACTGCTCCCATGCGCTTTATTGCTCCTTTCGCCGGAGCTGCTATCGGGGAGTATTTCCGTGATACAGGGCGCCACGCCTTAGTAGTTTTTGATGATCTGTCTAAGCAGGCTGTCGCTTACCGTGAACTTTCGCTACTACTCAGAAGACCTCCAGGGCGTGAAGCTTATCCCGGGGATGTATTTTATTTGCACAGTCGTCTCCTGGAGCGTGCGGCAAAGATTATTGATGATGATGAGATTGCCAAGCAGATGAATAATGTGCCTGAAGAATTACGACCACTGTTGAAGGGAGGAGGATCGTTAACCGCATTGCCTATTATTGAAACACAGGCTGGTGACGTTTCCGCATATATTCCAACAAATGTAATTTCTATTACTGACGGCCAGATATTTCTCGATACTGATCTGTTTAATTCTGGTGTGCGACCGGCTATTGATGTTGGTACCTCGGTATCTCGTGTAGGTGGTTCCGCACAGGTTAAATCGATGAAGAAACTCTCCGGTACAATGAAACTTGACTTGGCGCAGTACCGAGAGCTCGAAGCTTTTGCCAAGTTTGGTTCTGATCTTGATCCGGCCACGCAGCGACAGTTGAAGCGTGGAGAGCGTACTGTTGAACTCTTGAAGCAGGATATCTATGAACCACGTCCGGTTGAAGATCAAATAGCTCTACTCAAGATTAACAGTGAAGGACTGCTTGATGAACTTGAAGTTGATCAGATTCAGGAGTTTGAGCAAGAGTATATTGAAACGGTACATGTCAAATTTGACGATGAGATGGCCGAGCTTGCTGAGTCAGGAACCCTTGATGATGAGTTCGGTGACAAGTTAATGGACGTTGCCAAAACGATAATCAATCAACTTAACGCTACACAAGAAGAGGAAGCGTAATTCATGGCGAATCTTCGTGACATACGGAACCGGATAGAATCGATTAAAAATACGCAGCAGATTACGCGCGCCATGAAAATGGTTGCTGCTGCTAAACTGCGTAAAGCGCAAGATCGCATTACACAAACACGGCCATATGCTTCAAAAATGAAAGAAATGGTGGCACGGTTGGTGAGAAACTCCGGTGATGACAATGTATTATTGCGTACACCTGAGTCAACAGATAACGTATTGTTTATTGTTGTTGGTTCTGATCGCGGTCTCTGCGGTGGGTTTAATAACAACTTGTTCAAAGTTGTAGAAAAAACGATAAAGAAAGAGTATAGCAAGTATCATGAAAGTGGTAACCTTTCGTTGATATGCATAGGTCGCCAGGCAACCAAATACTTTGGAAAACGTAATTACGAAGTTATAGCAGAATATCCCGGCTTTTGGGATAATATTGTTTTCAATAAAGCAACTGAGATCATGAAATCAGTTGTTGGAGATTTTAAAGCAGGAACTTATGACGAAGTGAAGCTGGCTTATAATGAATTTAAGTCAGTTATCGCTCAAAACCGACTTGTTGAATCGGTACTTCCAATTGATCCATCAACGTTAGTTGAGGATGAAGATATTTCTGCAAAAGAATATATTTATGAACCTGATGCAGAAAATATTCTCCAAAAACTATTACCTTTACACTTGAACTTGCAGCTCTGGAAAGCTATTCTGGAATCAAATGCTGCTGAACAGGGTGCACGGATGACAGCAATGGATAATGCTACTGAAAATGCTCAGGAAATGAAGGAAGATCTTCAGCTTGAGTATAATAGGGCACGGCAGAGTGCAATTACAACCGAAATTTCTGAAATTATTTCGGGTGCTCAGGCTCTGGAAGAAGCATAAATAATATTTTACAACTGGAGGGATGGCAGAGCGGTTGAATGCACCGGTCTTGAAAACCGGCAGGCCCTTATGGGTCTCGGGGGTTCGAATCCCTCTCCCTCCGCTCTAATGAAAGCCCCTTCTTAACGGAAGGGGCTTTTTGTTTAAATAAATCTATCGTTTGTTCGTTGGTAGATATAATATTTTGATTATAACAGTTCAGCCATGAAAAAATATATATCGGCATCTCTTTTTTTATTATTGTTGCTTCCGATGATTAGCATGGGACAAGATACCGTGAAAGTATCACTTGAATCATTTATTGAGCGTGGAATTGAAAACTCCGGACAAATTGAATATGAGCAGAGAAAGGTTGCACTTGCAAATAATCAGATTAATCAGGCACAGTCTAAACGATTTCTTCCCCAGTTTGAACTTAATACGCAGCATGGTATTGTTCCCGGTGTAATAAGCCAGACTGATTTGCCTAAAGATCAGTATTATTTAGATCCCGAATTGGAAAATGATTGGGAGAATTGGGCCGTATTTACACGGGCCGAAGTATCTGCGGTACAGCCCATTTTTGCATGGGGAGCTCTTAAGAATGCCGTTAAAGCAGCAAGATCTGCCGCCGTTGCGGCTCAAAAGCAGTTTGAAAAAGAAAAGGCAAATTTACGGGTCCGGCTGTTTGAACTTTATCAGAGTTACTTGCTAACGAATGAAATATTGGTTTTGCTTGATGAAGCCCAAAATCAAATTGACAAGATCGAACGTCAGATTGAGGAAAAACAAGAAGAGGGGGATGCCGATTTTGATGAATCTGATTTATTTAAATTCAAGGTATTTAAGTCTGAGTTTGATATCCGTGCGGCCGAAGTACGAAAAGAAGCAGAAATGACACAGCGTATCTGGAATTATGTGCTTAGTGCCGATGAAAACACGGTTTACGAGCCTGATAGTAATTTTTTAGATCCTGTTGAAGAGGAGTTAAGAGAAATAGATTATTACCGTTCGTATGCTCTTGCCAATCGTTCTGAAATTGGTGCCATCGAAGCCGGTATTAATGCGGCTGAATATGGTATGAAGGCCCAAAAGCAGAAGAATTATCCCACTCTTTTTATAGGGTTAACAGGCAGCTATGCGAATACGCCCAATCGCCCGCGCCAGAGCAATCCTTTTATTATCAATAATTCGAACTATGCCTCCGGTTCTTTTGGATTTGGTATCCGCCAAAATCTGGATTTCTTGAGTATTCAAGCTGATATTGAAAAAGGTAGAATTCAATATCGTCAGGCAAAACATTTGAAAGACGCAGCCGTTGATGGTATAGTTTTGGAAATTAATCAGGCGTATAAAGAGACGTCTTTATCAAAAGTTAAAGTTGATAAAACGGATGAGGCTCACGTTACCAGTAAACAATGGCTGCGACAGGAACAATTAGACTACGATTTTGGTATGGGAGATACCAAAGATCTGATTGATGCCATGAAGAAAGAACTTGAATTGCGGGTTAACCTCAAACGAGAAATTTTCAACTTCAATAATAACATTGCTGAATTGTATCGTAAATCAGGTCTGCCCATTTTAGAACTTTCGAACCAGAATTAATATCATGAAATTATTGAATAAGGTTACCATAGTATTTTTATCAGCATTGTTGGGATTCATTTTTTTTAATCCCGCAAACAGTTTTGGCCAATTAGATAGCTCCTCGGTTCGTAATTTATTAGAAGAGCGGGATAAGGAGATGAAAGATCTGCTTGGACCCAAAGGAACAGAATATACTCAAAAGCAGCGCGATCAGCTTAAAGATATCATCAACGGGATTATTGATTACCGTGCCATGGCTCAGCAAGCACTGCAGACTACCTATGATACCCTGTCAGAAGAGCAGCGTACTGAATTTGTAGATCTCTTCTCGACTATCATTCGTGACCAATCCTTAAATAAGTTGGATATTTACAGGGCGGATATAAAATACGAGCAAATAAAAGTAGAGGACAGCTCTGCAACAGTTCAGACTTTGGCTCAGCTCGAGCGGGTACGAACCCCGGTTACTTATAACATGAAATATAAGGGAGAAAGTGAACAGTGGGTGGTTACCGATATGATTATTGATGATGTCTCAACAGCAGGATCTTATCAGCGGCAATTTCAGAATGTCATCCGCAAGAAAGGGTATAATTCTCTTTTGGAAACCCTCCGCAAGAGAGCTGCTAAATAAGGTTTAATAAAGAGGCATTATCCCATTATATTTCTATCAAATTAATCCAGATTTATGCTAAAATCAGTACAACAAAAGCGATTGGCTTCGGAGGGATATGTATATGCCACTTATGGTCATCCACGCTATTTAAAGCATGCTATAGCTTCTGTGGTTTCGTTGCGGCGGTACGATGAAGATCGACCGGTGGCGTTGGCTTGCACTGATAAACACAAAAAGATTCTCGAGGAACATGGTCTCAAGGATGTTTTTGATCACATCCATATTTTACCCGAAGAAAATGCATCTATTGTGGGATTTAAGCATCACCTGCATGAATTCATGTTTTTCGAAAAAAATATATTTCTTGACAGTGATATTATTTGGTGCAAAGAACCGGAAAGCCTGTGGCAGTCGTTCGAACCTTATCCATTTACTATAACGGGAACTCAAATTTCTGATAACTTCTTTGGTGGTCCTAAGAATATTGGCATTATTGCGGATATCCTTTTTCAGCGGCGAAAACGCACGCTTGATCATTTTGGGCTTACCTATTTAAGTCGCGTACAAACGGGAATGGTTTATGCCCAAGACTACAGTTTGACCAAGAAAGTATGCGAGTTATCACAGAAGATGCTCGATCGCAAAGATGAGACCCATTTCAGAAGTCGTACCCTGGAGCAGGGACGGAGTGAGGAATCTTGTGAATGGAGTATGGCCATGGCTATGTCTAAGCTTGATTTGCCGGTATATCCATGGCTGCAAGGGCATACCAGTCCACAGTTAGACTATATTTCTGATTTGACGTCCCACGACGCAGATTTCGAGTATGTGGTTTGTAAATATTACAGCGACCGCTTTGTGTACAATTTTAGGGGATTAAAGAGCAAGTTCCTTCGCAAGTTATTAACGAAGATTTTTTCATTAATCCCGGGTAAAGGAGATTATTTAAAGACAACCCCATATTGCCTGCATTTCGGCTGGTATCATCAAAAACAGCCGTTTTTCGAATTTTCTGAACGTACGTGGAACCGGTTGGTTAAAAGTTATAAACGATTACCCAATAAGCAGCGTTTGGCCAAACATTCAGAATAGTAGTCGAGTAGGAATTTTGCGTCGTGACTTTTCTTTAGATGTAGTTTATATTCTTTCCATTTGAATAAACAATTCACAAAAGTTTTAAGGTATTTGGCATCGAATTTAATCGGATAAAAAATAGGTGGATTGCTTTTTGGCGGACAAGTTTTGGCAAGAAGCTTTCGAAAGTTATTCAGTACAGCTTTGTTGCCGTAATCATAACCTATTTAATTTATCAGCTTACAGAAATTGGGTGGCAGCGGGTCTGGGAATCACTGCCGGTAACTCCGTGGTTCTATATCTTATTTCTATTCTTATACTTTGCATTACCGGTATCAGAACAGTTTATCTATGGTACATCGCTTAAATTTTCTTTTAGAAAGGGCTTACCGGTCTTTATACAAAAGAAAATATATAATGCAGATGTGTTGGGGTATTCCGGAGAGGCGTATTTTTTTGTTTGGGCAAAAAAGAACCTTGAGGAGTCGTCCGGTTATATTTTTGGGGTAATCAAAGATAACAATATAATCTCTTCGATTACTTCCACATTGGTTGCCGCTGTACTGCTATCTATATTTTTATATGTCAGCCAGTTAAATTTACAGCAGCTAATCGATGTAAATCGCCAATACTTCTATTATGGTGCCATAGCTGTTGTTTTAATATTGGCTTCTCTAATTTATTTCAGACAGTATGTGATTACAATGCCTTTAGAAACGGCCTCAAAAATATTTGGCATCCATATGGCGAGGCTCCTTTTTGTTTACAGTATAGAGATCATTCAATGGATGGTCGTCATGCCTGAGGTTCCGCTGTATATCTGGTTTACCTATATGGGGGTTAAAATCATTTCGACACGCATTCCATTTTTGCCAAGTAGAGACCTCTTGTTTATTGGTGCCAGTTTGGAAATATCGAAATTTTTAGATGTTTCAGGGGCTGGTATCGCCGGAATATTATTGGCAAGTAATGTATTGACCAAATTGATGAACGTTGGTCTCTATTCATTTTTGGCATTTCGCGGGCGGTTAATTAAAAAGAATGCCTCGCAAAACGACGACGAATCCTGAAATAAACTTAGTCCAAATCGTATCTTGACAAGAAGAGCTACGAGATTTTTACACTCCATTGATAGGTTTTTCTCAAGAGGAGATTACTCTCAAAATTTATATAGCGGTCAAGCATTTTTGCCCAGGGATATCCAATGATGAGAAGTTCGTAGATATACACGTCAAACATGATACTCATTGTCAAATATACGCCAAAGTGCATCATTATGAGAGCAGTAGCGATATAAGGGCGTGTTTTTTCAAACCAAAAGAGAAATCCAAAGAGTTCAGCCAATAGTCCAAACACAAGGGACATGGTACCAAGAAATCGGTATTCCAAGACCCATTCCTGGATAATATTAGGAGTAAATTGTCCTTTAGCTGAAGCTACATCAACACTTCGTTCGGCAATCCAGAGCGAAAGGTGTTCGCCTGCCGGCCAGGTAAGACCTGTTCCAATTAATTTGCTTATAGCCGCGGAAGTATATCCTAATCCAAAGAAGAAAAAGATAAAACCCATTGTAAATCGGCGGTACTACAAGGGGTTATTACCGAAGAAAAATAAACCAAGCCCTAATGCTAATAGGCTCATCCCGATAAAATTGGATCCGTGAGATATTTCTCCCAGCGAAAAGCGTGACACATAGTGCAAATGAAAAAGGGCCAGGGCAATCAGGTAAGAATATTTAGGTAAAATTCTGACAAAGCCCATGATTGCAAATAGGGAGATTAGAGCAGCATTTATCAATGAGATATTATGCTCAAACATAAAAGAAACATCCACATACTGGGCCATACCCAGTGGGAGTACTACCTCTCCAATTTGTTGAATGTAAGGACCCCACTGCCAAGCATATTTTAATACAAAAACAATAACGAAAAGCTCAAATACTTTAAAAAAAAGAGCTTCTCCTTTTGTCGGTTCTTTATCACTCTTAAATAAATTTTTCCAAAAATTCACGCCTACTCAACTCTTAGGTTATTATTTAATAGTGTAGTATCTGCAGTAAGATAGATAAATGGTATAAATTCTATTTGCGGCTCGTCATCTTTTGTTAAGGATCCCCTTGCCTGATAAACCAATAAATTACTTTCACTCAATTTTTTTCGCAATAATTTCCGCATTCCTGATTGTTTTTTGTGCGTCCATACTTCAGTCTTGGATATATAATTGGCAATGTCATTGGTGTTAACATTTAATTTATCAAGAGCAACCGTTTTGCCCGGCAAGCCATCTTTATCAGTTGTTTTCCAAAGAGAGTCTATCGTTGTTTTGGAAACATCTTGTACAATAGCTCTTTTCCAAGGGGTTCCAGCCTGGGAAAACATAGGATAAATACTAAACGGCCAAAATTCTCCAAGGTGGGTGGCCACAAGCAACCCATAAATAATTAATGTGGTTAGAGTTACTTTTACTGATTTTTTGAGGGAATTCTTTCTCTCCAAAATAAGCTATCGAATAGTTAAAATTTCGCGTTAAATATACGTACTTTTGCACTTGTAAAAAAACTAACCGTGGCTAATTAGTTCTGATGAATTTACTACTTGTTACACAGGATTTCCCCCCGAAAACAGGGGGGATCGAGACCTATTCTTTTGAGCTCGCGAAACGTTTTAATGGCCATGTTGAAAAATTTGGCGTAATTGCCCCGTCACACCCGAAAGCATCGGTGATCGATAACTCTGTGCCATTTGAGGTATTTCGCGTTCCGATTAAAGATAGTCTGTTACCATTGGCTGCTCCGGTGGTATTACTCCAGGTCATTGGAAATAACCGATTTGATACGGTGTTTCATGCCCAGTGGCAAACTGTTATTGCTTCAATCCTCACAAAAAAGCTCATTGGATATCCCTCTAAAATATATGTGGCTGCCCATGCACGAGAACTATTAATCGAACCTTTTGCAGGGCAAGCGGGCCTCATATCTAAGCAATTACATAAGTTTAGAAAAAAGCTGTTAGCTATGGTTGATGGATTTTTTCCTGTCAGTCATTACACTTCGGATTTACTTAAAAGTGAGGGTGTGGCAGATGAGAAAATTAACGTAGTGAATAATGGCACTGATCCCCAATTCTTTTCTCCCCGAGATACTCAAAATTTGGCTGAGAAATTAGGAGTTACTGACAAAAAAGTAATCTTTTCGGTTTGTCGGTTGGTGCCCCGCAAGGGAATGGATTTAGTTCTTCGGTCATTAAAAGAGATAGTAAAGAAAGACTCTAATGTAATATACCTTGTTGGCGGGAGCGGGCCTGATGCTACTCGACTCAAGGAATTATGTAGCTTGTTCGATCTGCAAGATCATGTAAAGTTTTTGGGACGCCTTCCGGAAGCTGAATTACCCCATTATTATAGCTTGGCTGATGTATTTGTGATGCCCGCCAAAAACGATCCTCCGGATGTTGAAGGATTTGGAATTGTATTTTTAGAGGCTAATGCCTGTGAAACTCCAGTGATTGGAAGTAAAACGGGTGGAATACCAGATGCTATCGTTGATGGCCAAACAGGTTTACTGATAGCGGAAAATAATATTGAAGAATTATCAGAGGCTATGTGGAAGATGATCACTGATAGCGATATGGCACGACGTATGGGTAAAGTCGGCCGCGAACGAATTTTATCTGAAATCAATTGGGATACCTCAGCCCAACGTATATTAGCTGAAATGAAATAATATCTTTACGTTCTAAGAGTTTATTAATATCAACAGACGGTTATTACTTTTAATTATTAACAAGCGATTTTTTATTGTGAAAACTATTTTCGCGAGAATTTTATTAGTATTTCTTTGTATTACCGCAACCTATTCATCGAGTTTCGGTCAATCCGAAATAAAAAAATTCGAAGACGGTTCTATTCTGCTGGAAGATTTTGAAGATGATTGGGTGGGAGATTTACCGGGTGACTGGTATGACCGTGATGGAAATAAACCCCTATATGAGCATACCATTGAGGAACAGAAGACTTACAAATACAAGGTAAAAAAAGAAGACGGCAACAAGTTTCTACGTTATGAAGGTACCCGTGCAAAACACATGGGATTTCCGTTGATCGATAAGGATCAAAATAATATTTACGATATAAATATCTATGATACGCCTATTTTATCATGGAAAGTGCGGGCGCATCGGCTGCCGAAAGATGGGAATGAAAAATCGAGTGACCACAACGATTCGGTGGCAAGTGTTTATGTGGTTTTTGATATGGGCCGCGTAGCATTAGTGAAAAAAGTTCCTAAATCAATTCGATATACTTGGAGCTCAACTTTACCAGAAGGAGAGACCGGTTCAAAACTTTTTGGCAATCAACAAATTATTGTTGTTAAATCTGGTGTACAAGATACTGGGAAATGGGTTACTTTTGAGCGAAATTTGGTGGAAGATTATCGACGTATGTTTGGCGATGATCCGCCCCAAAATCCATTAGCTATCCTTATTTTAAGCGATGGTAACAGTACTGATAGCTATGTAAAGGCTGACTATGATGATATAATTCTGAAACCGGCGAAGTAAATAGCTATTCATTGCAGATATTTTTATAAAATGATTAACTTCACGGTTTATAAAAATTTAATGATTTTATTTTAATGGAAAAGATTCTCCATTTCTTTCGTCCCCTCATAAAATTTAACGCCTCGCATCCATTTTGGGTATTGGGAGTATCCATACTATCTGCAATACTGTTGGGTGGTTATGCACTGCAGTTAAAGATTGACACCGATTTGGCCAACTTGCTACCTGAACAAAATCCGCATGTTCTGGCACTGGATGAACTGCAAGAGACCGTAGGTGGAGAAACCGCGATGGAGGTGGCTGTAAAATCGCCCAATTTTGAAGATAATAAGCGCTTAATAAATGATCTGATCCGGGAAAGCCTCAAATTGTACGATGATGAGTCTAACCGCTATTTCTTTAAGCGGTCTGAGTTTCGCAAAGAAACCGACTTTTTAGAAAATAATGCCCTCTATTTTGCCACCTCTGATGAGTTGGCTGATATTAAATCATATTTGAAGGATGAGATCCAAAAAGCCAAAGAAGATGCTAACCCTTTTTTGGTAGATTTTGATGACGAAGAAGAGGACTCCACAGAAATGGGGAGGTTTGAGGAGAGCTACGAGGCGTTGATCCCGTTAGAATATCCCATCAGTGCCGATAGCACTATTGCGGTTTTTAAATTATATCCCACCGGTTCAAAGAGCGATTTAAGTTACCTACGGCGGATGTTTTCGTCATACGACTCGCTGCTTACCGAAATGAATCCCCAATCCTATAATGCCGAAATGCAGGTAGAGTATGGTGGACGCTTAAAAAGGCATCTGTCAGAAATAGATTCCATCATGGGTGATGTTTTCAGTAGTTTTGCCTCGGGTATTTCAAGCGTCTTGCTGTTAGTGATGTTTTACTTCTCTTTTAAAAAGTATCTTAACTACCAGCGCGGGAGCAAAGAGGGCAGGGAGCATACCTTTTGGGAACACCTGTTGCGATTGCCGGTGCCAATTTTGGTAATTGGCATCCCCCTTGTTATTAGTCTTACCTGGACCTTCGGTATCACGTACTTTGTACTCGGAACACTCAATACTATGACCTCAGTGCTGTTTGTGATCCTCTTTGGGATGGGGATTGACTATGGCATCCATTATTATGCACGATATATTGAGTTCCGTGCTGGCGGAAAACCCATCATGGATTCGCTTATTGAGACATACGAAAATACGGGTTCGGCTATTTTGGTAAGTGGATTAACTACGGCTTTTTCTCTCTATGTACTGGTGCTGGCGCAGTTTAGAGGATTTTCTGAATTTGGATTTATTGCGGGTTCAGGAATTATTCTGGCGCTGTTGTGTATGCTATTTATCATTCCGTCATTACTGGTGGTTTTTGAACGTTTGAATTGGATTTTGTTTAATGCGAGCGAAGCCCCCAAAGATCGTTCAAAAAGCCTGATGCATCGCTTTCCGTTTGCACGTTCTATTGTAGTCATGGGATTGCTAATTTCGGTTGCTGTAGTATTCAATTCTCAGCACTTGCAGTTTCAGTATGATTTTGGTGATCTGGAGCCGGAATTTCCAGAGTATGTTAAGTTTAATGAATTGGAGAACCAGGTTTCCAGATCTAATAAACGAAACCCTGCATATATATTAGCTGATAACCAAGACCAGGTTATTGAGATATTAAAAAAGCTGCGCCACAGAATGCAGACTGATACCACCAGTCCTACAATTTTGGATGTAGAGGCACTGCCAGAGCGTTTTCCGCCTTCTGATGCAGCCGCTAACGCCAAGCTCCAAGAAATCGCCGAAGTTCGAGAATTACTGAAAGATCCATTTTTAGTTGATCAGGAAGATGAGCAGCTTAATAAACTTCGAAAGGCTGCACAGACCACAGAACAGCTAAATATCAATCAGGTGCCGGATTATTTTAAAAGTCAATTTGTTACACAAGATGGAGATGTTGGTAATTTTGTGATGGTATACCCCAGCGTGGGGTTATCTGATGGAGAACAATCCATAGCTTTTAAAAATGATGTGGGGAAAGTAGAACTTGATAGCGGTGAAGTGTTTTACGCCGCCAGTACGTCAATTATAGCGGCCGAGATGCTCGAGTTGATGCGCAAAGAGAGTCCCTATATGGTCGGGGCCACCTTGCTGATGGTTTTTATTTTAATGTTTGTTGCTTTCCGATCTTTTAGATGGGCTATTATTGCGATGCTTCCACTGTTAGTTGGATTACTGTTGCTGTTTGCTATTATGATGTTTACAGGCATGATGTTTAACTTCTATAATTTGGTGGTCTTGCCAGCTATCCTGGGAATAGGAGAGGATAATGGCGTTCATTTGGCCAGTCGATATCGCGAAGAGGGGAAGAACAGTATGTGGGATGTCCTGTCGAGCACTGGTCAGCACGTAACTATTGGATCCCTAACAACTATGCTTGGATTTTCGGGCCTACTTTTTACCAATCATCCCGGCCTGCAATCGCTTGGTACTATGGCCGTTATTGGAATTGGAATGACCCTTGTGGCTGCACTTACCTTTTTGCCTGCGCTTATACAATGGCTTGAGGATGCCGACTGGATTCAATTTTAGAGATGATCTTATTTGATCATATATATTCTACTCCGTTAGACTGGTTGAATCAACTAAACGAGGATGTAGAAGTGAGTAAATTATTTTTATAGTGTTAGCGCAAATCTTATCTTCGCATCAGATACAAAGCTAATTA
Source organism: Fodinibius sp. SL11 (assembly GCF_052060035.1). Classification (NCBI taxonomy): domain Bacteria; kingdom Pseudomonadati; phylum Balneolota; class Balneolia; order Balneolales; family Balneolaceae; genus Fodinibius; species Fodinibius sp. SL11. Next base: position 378,687 of record NZ_JBPOEA010000001.1, read on the forward strand.
AAAAATATACCAACCGTGAAAGATTCTATCAGGATTGCATCAGGACAAGGGTTTTGGGGAGATCTGCCGAATGCACCCATAAATCAGGTACGTAAAGGACCTATTGATTATCTGGTAATGGATTATCTGGCCGAGGTGACGATGTCTATTATGCAGAAACAGAAGTTGCGTAATCCTGACTATGGTTATGCCCGGGATTTTGTGGGAGTTGTAACTGAAATTCTTCCCGATATTGCCGAGCGCGGCATTAAAGTAATCTCAAATGCCGGTGGTGTAAATCCTGAAGCCTGTAAAGAACAAATTCTGGAAGCCATTGAGGACCAGGGTTATGAGGATATCAAAGTAGCAGTGGTTGATGGTGATAATATTTTAGGTGATCTTGATACATTGATTGCCGATGACCATCCCCTGAACAATATGGAAACCGGTGAACCCATTACATCGGTTAAGGATGAGCTGCTCAGTGCCAATGTCTATTTTGGATCGCGTCCCATCGTGGAAGCACTGAATAAAGGCGCTGATATTGTAGTAACCGGACGTGTGACTGACACTGGTTTAACGTTGGCACCAATGATTCATGAGTTTGACTGGTCGTTTGATGATTACGATAAAATGTCTGCAGGAACGATTGCCGGCCATATTATCGAATGTGGAGCCCAGGTTTCGGGGGGTAATTTTACCGATTGGCAGAAGGTGGATGACTTTTTGGATATTGGATTCCCAATTATTGAAGCGAATCCTGATGGTAGTTTTTATGTGACCAAACATGAATATACCGGGGGCTTGATTAGTGAGCAAACGGTAAAAGAGCAGTTGCTTTACGAAATTGGAGATCCTACCGAATATATTACCCCTGATTGTATTGCTGACTTTACATCTGTGAACCTTGAAGAGGCCGGACCGAATCGAGTGAAGGTGTCCGGGATCAAAGGTCGACCTGAGACTGATACGTATAAAATTTCTGCCAGCTATAACGACGGTTACAAGTTGTCATCAACGCTGGTGTATTCTTGGCCGCAGGCGTTGAAAAAAGCCCAAAAAGCTGGTGAGATATTACAGGATCGTGCTGACGCACTGGGCCTCGAATATGAGGATTTCAGGGTAGAGTATGTGGGTGTAAATGGATGCAGTGAACGACCAATAACTGACGAGCTTTTGGGAGAAGAACATGAGGAAGTGCAGATGCGCGTTTCTCTGTCCGGGAACAGTAAAGACGATTTAAATCGTTTTGGCAAAGAAGTGGCTCCACTCATTCTAACAGGACCCAGTGGTGTTACAGGTTTTGCAGGGGGACGACCGAAAGCCAGTGGCATCGTTGCTTATTGGCCTGCTCTTTTAGATAAAAAGGCTGTTTCTCCAAGGGTTCGTATCTTCTAAATTTATCGCTAATTAACTTAGAATTTTGGCGTAATATTTCGGATTTTACAGTGCTGAAAAATAAAACAGTAAAAAAGAGTACCTCATAAATGGTTATTGGAATTATTGGCGCAAGTATTTCGGGATTAATTGCCGGCAAGCGGCTGGCTGAGGCCGGGCATGATGTTACAATTATTGAAAAAAGTCGTTCCCTTGGCGGTCGCCTCAAAACAGTGAAGTTGGATGATCTGAATTTGGATGTTGGGCTCACGCATTTTGATGTCAACACTAATACCTTTGGTTCCTTTGTAAAAAAGCAGGAAGAGGAGGGAGCGGTACAGAAATGGGCGAAAGAATTTAATTATTACGATGGGACAAAACTTTTAGATGTTGGTCCCAATTCTGATTCCCACCAATATTATACAGGTACAAATGGACTACAGTCTTTAGCAGAAAGTATGAGCCGGTGGGTGGATATTAAATCGGAGGAAAAGGCTGGTGGATTGACGTATATTGGGCCTGATCGTAGTAAAAAGCGATCCTGGATGATCAATCTTACTGATATCAGTGTTTTTGAATGTGATGCTGTTATTATTGCCACTTCTGCTGTAGATGCTTACGGCCTATTGCAAACAGTGCAGAACAAAACAGAATCCCGCCGCATAATCCGACATATTGATGAAGTCCGATATGATGGTTGTTTCTCACTGGCTGCAACCTATAATAAACAGGAGTTGCCGGATTGGAAAGGTATTGAATGCGAAAACAGTGCTATCAAATGGATTAGCAATGAATCGTCGAAGTTAAATGCTGATCAAGCAGCACTTGTCATACAATCCACACCAGCATTTTATCGTGAGCACGCACACAAAAGCGATGATGAGATTAAAGAGCTGATTTTTGAGGAAGCTTCTGATATCGTCGGATCGTGGGTTCACCATTCTAAATCAACCTATCTACAAAACTGGAAGTACTTTAAAGCCAAAAACCCCATTAATGAATATTTTATGGAGTTGGAACTCGATGATGCTCCACTTGCGTTAATAGGAGACTACTTAGGTGGTTTTTCTCTGGAAAACGCCTTTGTATCAGGGTATAACTTGTCAGAATATTGGAAAAAGAAATATACCGAAGTTACGGTTTAATAATTATTGCATAATAATCTGAGAGAGTCAGATAGAAAACAGGAAGGTCCCCGTGGGGTCGCTACAAAAGCTCAATCAATATTTCAAAAAATATAAGGGAACCATCATTCTTGGTTCTCTTTTTTTGACCGCTTCAAATTTCTTTTTGATTTGGATCCCTGTATATCTGCGTCGGACTGTGGACGAAGTTTCCAGTATCAATATCGAAGAATCACCTGACTCTTTTGATACAATTATTGAGGTGCTTTTTGATAGTACTGCAAGCTGGGTACTGGCTAAAAATGCGCTTTTACTTGTAGGCGCTGTTTTGCTTTCAGGATTTCTGCTGTTTGCCACCCGTCAAACCTTAATTGTAGCTTCTCGGAAGATTGAATTTGATCTGCGTAACGATATTTTTGACAAACTGTTGAAGTTACCCCAGCGTTTTTACAGTAACTATGATTCCGGGGAAGTCTATGTTCGTGCAACAGAGGATGTATCTAAAGTGCGTGAATATTTTGGTCCTGCCTATATGTATACTATCAATACCTTAACGCGCATGGGGTTTATTATCACGATGATGATTATTGTGAGTCCGGAGTTGACATTGTGGGCACTGCTGCCGCTACCATTCCTTTCCGCATTCGCCTATTGGGTAAGCGGTTATATCAATGATTATTCGCGGATTATTCAAGAGCAGTATTCGACCATTGCGGGACGGGCCAAAGAATCGTTTTCAAGTATCCGTCTTATTAAAGCCTACAACCGGGAAGATTATGAAATGCAGCGCTTTGAAAATGAAAGCGAATCATATAGAAAGAAGAAATTGCGTCTCGACTTGGTTGAATCGCTCTTTCATCCCACATTAAATTTATTGATTGGGTTATCAGTAGTTATTGTCGTTTGGAAGGCGGGCCAGCTTGTCATAGAAGGACAGCTTACCGTTGGGAACATCCTGGAGTTTATTGTGTATGTGGCATACCTGACATGGCCGGTAGCTTCACTGGGATATACGGTAAATCGTTTTCAACAATCCATGGCATCGTGGAAACGAATTGACCAAGTGTTAACCGAGGAGATTAACATTGAGGACAAAGCACATACCGATCAGGAAATTGACCAGATAAAAGGAGCAATAGAATTTAAGGATGTATTTTTTAAGTACCCCGGGGCCGAAGAGTATGCATTAAAAGATGTAAATCTTAAAGTGGAAGCCGGGCAAAATGCAGCTATTGTCGGGCGAACGGGAAGTGGAAAAACAACGTTGATTGAATTAGTACCACGCTTGTTCGATGTAACCAAAGGAGATATTTTGATTGATGGTAAAAATATCGAATCTATTCCGTTGCAACTACTTAGAGAAAGTATTGGACTTGTACCTCAGGATACGTTTCTATTTTCTGATACTATCGGTGAAAACATCGCATTTGGAACGCATGATGCTTCGCAACAAGATATTGAAGAGGCCGCTGAAAAAGCCCAGGTACGTGACAATATTTTGGAATTTGATAAAAAATTTGAGACCATATTAGGCGAACGAGGCATAACCTTGTCGGGCGGACAAAAACAGAGGACTGCCATTGCAAGGGCTTTGATTCGAGATCCTAAAATTATAATACTCGATGATTCGTTAAGTGCAGTAGATACTAAGACTGAAGAGGCAATTCTGCAACATCTCAGAAAAGAACTTAAAGGAAGGACAACCTTAATGATCAGCCATCGCATCTCAACAATAAAAGATGCAGATATCATATATTATCTGGAAGATGGCACCGTTGTAGAACAGGGAACTCACGAAGAGTTACTTGAAAAAGAAGGTCGTTATTCAGTGATGTATAACAAGCAACTCATCGAACAAGAGTTGGCTGAAATTTAGCGAAAGAAAAGTAAATAGAATCAATAACGAATAAAGATTGATTGTTTGATCGCAATCTAATCTAAAAATAAAAAGAGGTATCACAATGATTATTGTACCATTAGGTGTCGGTTCTGCTACACCAACGGCTACACGTCACCTTTCATCAGTAGCTGTGTGGAGAGAAGGCAGTGTCTACTTATTTGACTGTGGAGAAAACGCACAAATGAGGATGCTGCAGGGAGGATTAAAACGTTCACAAATCGATTGTATCTTTATTTCACATTTTGATACAGATCACTATTCAGGACTCATTGGGTTACTCTCGACTTTGCAGCTTCAGCGCAGAGAAAGAGAATTAACCATCGTTGGTCCGAAGGGGATTAAAGATTTTGTAGAATGGAATTTTAACTTTGCGAATATTGATATCAAATATCCTCTTAACTTTGTAGAAGTTGAAGAGGGTTTTGAAGAGGAACGTGTTGTTGATGAGGATGAATTTTACGTTGAAGCACGTCCGTTGAATCATACGAAGTTTTGCATGGGATTTCGTTTCCAGGAGAAGGATAAACCCGGAAAAGTTGATGCTGAAAAAGCCCAGGAGCAAGGAATTAGCGAAGACTGGCAATACAAAGAATTGAAGGCGGGTAATGATGTTGAACTTGATGACGGTACGGTTGTAAAATCAGCAGATATTGTTGGACATCCGCGTCCCGGAGATAGTTTTGCCTATATTACGGATACGAAATATTGCCCTAATTCTGTTAAACTGGCTATGCACACAAATGTACTTTTCCATGAAGCTACATTTAGTGAAAGCCTTTCTGAGAAAGCTGAAGAAACGGGACATTCTACAGCCAAAGATGCGGCACGTGTAGCTAATGAAGCTAAAACAAAGCTGTTAGTGATTACGCATTTCTCGGCACGATATACCAATGAATATGTATTGCTTCGCGAAGCCCGCGATGATTTCTTCCCAACGTGGGTGGCAACCGAATTGCGACCGATCTTTACCGATCCGGCTCATGAAAAGGGAATTATTCAGCCAAAGGTTTATCTCAAGGAGATCAACCAAAATAAAGACAATGGCAATAACAATAATAACAACAATGACGGTGGTTCCTCATCGTCGGGTAAAAAGAAACGAGGCCGGAAAACGAAGAAGCGTTTTCGTAAACGGAAGAACTATTCGGGAAAAGGTAAAAAATCTCGAAAAAAGTACAGCAAAAGCAGCAATAGCAGTGATTCCGGTAGAACCAGAAAGCGAAGAAGTAAAAGAGACAGCAAAAAAGATAACAAAAACAATAATAACAATGGTGGTAGCAGCAGTGATCAACGCCAACCCAAGCAGATTACCCCACGCACCCCATTTGATGATTTCGACCGTTTCTAAATTACCTATAGTGTGAGCAACTCAACAACTGATAAAGCCGTCGATTCGGATCTACTTCGGCGGCTTTATCAATTTATAAAGCCATATCGATGGTATGTATTACTGGGCATTGCACTTACCCTAAGTGCGGCCTTCATGGGTACGGTACGTCCCAAGCTTACCCAAATAGCCGTGGATGAGTATATCCGTAATAAAGATTTCGACGGTCTCCTTTGGATTATCTTACTGCTTATTGGGGCCTTGGTCAGTGAGTTTTTATTGCTTGTAGCGAATACATATTTAACCCGCTGGTTTGGACAGGGAACCCTGTTCAATTTACGTAACGCAGTGTTCCAAAAAATACAGTCGTTGCATGTACAGTTTTTTGATAAAAATCCCATCGGTCGCTTAATTACCAGGACGACCAGCGATATTGAAGCATTGAGTGATCTTTTAAGTGATGGGGTGGTCAATATTATCGGGGATATGTTCCGTATCTTCTTCATATTGTACTTTATGTTTAGTATGAGCTGGGAGCTATCGCTGGTCGCAATTTCAGTATTGCCCATCTTGTTTTATGCAACCTTTGTTTTTAAAGCAAAGGTGCGGACGTCATTTCTTAAAGTTCGTGACCAAATAGCCCATCTCAATTCATTTGTGCAGGAGCATATTAATGGGATGGCTGTCGTCCAGCTTTTCAATAAGGAAGAGCGAGAACGGGAAAAGTTTAAAGATATCAACGCCGGCCATCGTGATGCCTATATTGAAACCATTTTTTATTTCGCCATCTTTTGGCCGCTGGTGGAGATTATTGCCAGTTTGGCTATGGCTTTGGTTATTTGGTATGGAGGCGGACGTGCATTAATGGGACAGGTAACCTTTGGGATTTTGTTGGCCTTTGTTCAGTATGTACGAGATTTCTTTCGACCAATTCAGGGGCTTTCTGAGAAGTTTAATACTCTGCAATCGGCTCTTGCATCATCGGAACGAATTTTCAATGTATTGGATACTGAAAACGAGATTGCTGATCCAGAAAACCCTGAATATATAGAAGAGGTTAACGGAGAAATTGAGTTTGATCATGTTTGGTTCGGTTATAATAAGGAAGAAACGGTCTTAAAAGATGTTTCTTTTAAGGCACAGCCGGGGAAGACAATTGCCTTTGTAGGGGCTACCGGTGCAGGAAAATCAACTATTATCAATTTGTTGCTTCGTTATTATGATATCAATGAAGGATCGATAAAAATTGATGGAAAGGATATAAGAGATCTGAAACTTCAAGAATTGCGTTCTAACTTTGCGTTGGTATTGCAGGATAATGCGCTTTTTTCCGGTAGTATTATGGAAAATATCACCTTGGGGAATCCCGATATATCTGAAGAAGAGGTCATTGACACGGCTCGCGAAATTGGGGCTGATACCTTTATTAATAAGCTACCCAATGGATATGGTTATGAGCTCAGTGAGCGAGGACAATCAATCTCGATGGGTCAGCGGCAGCTCATCTGTTTTATCCGTGCAATGGTTTATGATCCTAACATCTTAATTCTTGATGAGGCTACATCCAGCGTAGATTCTGAGACCGAAGAAACGGTTAATAAAGCGTTTAAAAAGCTCATGGAGGGCCGAACATCAATTGTAATTGCTCACCGCTTATCAACGATACAGGGCGCCGATAAAATATTGGTCATGCACAAAGGGGAGATCCGGGAGCGGGGTACTCACAAGCAGCTTGTGGAAAAGGAAAAGGGCATTTATCGCAAGCTCTATGAACTACAGTACAAGGATGAACTGCTTCCTGTAGTTGAATCAGAATAGGATTTACCGACTTATCACATTATTAACCGCATTTATAAACTGTTCAATTTCTGCTTCGGTGTTGTAATAGTGGACAGAGGCTCTCACGAGATTATCAAGATTTCTTTCCTGCATATCTAATAACGTACTGCTTTTGGATGAGGTGCTGACGTTGATTCCTTTGTTGAAGAGACGGCTTTTTATTTCTTCGGTTGATTTTGAATCAGCTGTAAAAGTAACAATACCTCCTTTGATTTCTCCAATATTATGGACGGTTATGCCGGGCAGTTCCATGAGTTCCCAGCGCAGGTTTTCTGCCAGTTTGGTGATGCGTTTCCAGATTTGCTTGATCCCAATATCGCTGGCATATTCCACAGCCTTTTGTAAGCCCATAATTCCAGCATAGTTCATTTCCCAGTTTTCAAATCTTCGGGCATCGCTGCGGATTTTATACGCTGTCTCTGATTTCCACTCGGCAGCATGTAGATCAATAAACGGAGGGAGGAGAGTATCTATATTATCTCTTTTGACATATAGAAATCCAGTGCCTCGTGGTCCCCGCAAGTACTTCCTCCCTGTAGCTGAAAGCATATCACAGCCAATCTTTTGGACGTTAACGGGATATTGACCTACGGACTGACAGGCATCAACCAAATAAAAACAGTCGTAATTTTGGGCGACTTTACCAATGCCTTCGACCGGGTTAACAAGTCCACTGTTAGTGGGAATATGAGTAACGTTGATCAATTTAACGCTTTTGTCCATCATCTTTTTGAGTGATTCCACAGACGCTTGCCCATGCTGGTCGTTTGGAATAATCTCAATTTGGACATCCACATATTCCTTAAGTCGCAAATAGGAAATAAAGTTGCTGGCATATTCAGCTTTTGAGGTTAGAATACGATCGCCATCCTTAAAATCAATTGAATAGAATGCCATATTCCATGCCGCGGTAGCATTTTCAAGAAGTGCAATTTCATTGGGTTGAGCATTTATAAATTCTGAGATAATATGATAAGTCTGCTCAATAGCTTCCCTGTTTTTATGGGCCGTTTCGTATCCTCCATACAGAGATTCCTCGTTCAGGTAATTGACAACGCTTTCGGAGACCACTGTTGGCATCAGTGATGCACCGGCATTATTAAAGTGGATAACATTTTGAGTCCCCGGTGTGTCGTCTCTTAATTTATCAATGTTCATTACAAAATTATTCCTGTTATGATTCTCAGGATTGTGTATGGTAAGAACCTACTAAAATCTGGAAGAGAAGGATATCCAAAATGAATGCTAATAAAAAAAGGCGATGTATTGGAATACATCGCCTTTCAAATTATAAAGTTGGACTTTCTTGTAGATTTAGTTTCCAAATCGATTTAGAAACTCATCATAGGCTTGTAAAGCAGCCTCATCTTCTCCCATTTCATCAAGCGTTTCAGCCCGAACCATCATCGCTTTTTGCAGATACTCCTGGTGACTGCCGGAGTCTTTGAACCTGTTGATGAGCTTCGTGCTGGCATCCAACAGCATAGACGAATCATTCTCCTTAGCAATTAAATCAAATCGCTTACAATGGATTTCATCGAGTTTTTCTTTCATCAGGAGTTCAGAATTAGCACCCAGCCTGTTGATGATGCTATTGTAAAGCGGGAGCAGTTCATCAGAAGTGGCATCAGTTTTTTCCAGAATATTAACCTTGAAGATCATAGCTCGTGATGCTTGTTCATAGAACTCGGTATTGTTCGAATCTTTAAAACGATTTATAACTGAGTCTAAGGCAGGGAGCGCTTCATCCTGTTTGCCGAGCTTTAAAAGGGCAATAGCCCGACGGATAACTGAACGTTCTGCCGCCTCTTTTAAATTAATGCCATTTTGGTTGTCGTAACGATCAATAATTTCTTCGAGGGTAGGAATAAGCTCTTCCCACCGTTTCATTTTATAAAGTAGATCAGATTTGCGCAGCAACGCCTTTTGTACGAATTGATGTTCTTTAGTTACTTTTTGCATAATATTATTTGATTGCGTGGCCTGTGACATTGGCAGTTCCAGGTCAATGGGATCGATATCAGCGTTTTCATTCTCTTTGGGTGGTTTAGAAGAGGGGGATTCTGTTCCTTGATCTGATTGCTCGTCTATTTTAAAATCAATATTACTTTTATCTTCCACATCATTTTTGTGGCCCGCTTCTTTTGAACCTTTTTGTTCTACTTCGTCAAATGGTTCTACCGGTTCGGAATTTTTATCGGTTTCCTCTTTTGAAGCTGCGGACTGCTCGGTAGATTCCTCCATATTTTTCATAAACTCCTGGATGGACGAATCCTCATGTCGGTTACTATTAACGGGAGAATCCTGCGATTGGTTATCAGGAATATCAGGAGAGGTATTTTTAGAACCTGTTGCTTCGAAACTGTTTAAAAAATCGTCAAGATTATTATCACTTATTTCCTCTCGTTGAACCTGTTGTTGGTCGTTATCATCATTGGTTAGTGTATTACCGGTATCCTTTCCATTGCTGGTACCGTTTTTTTTAGAAGTTTCAACAGCCGCAACTGATGCTGCATTTTTTTCTTCATCAGTTTCGCTGTTTAATACAGCATCAACAGTAGATACACCGACATGAGAAACAATCTCTTGAAATGTTTTCGAAATATATTTGATGATCAGATCTGTTTTTTTGTCTTTAAAATGTTCTGCAAAGACCTCCTTTATCTTTTCAGCTTTTCGCTGGTGAATATCGGGATGCTGATCAAAAATACCCTCATAAGCAGTTACAAGTCCTTTTGCTAATGCTTTTTTAGTAGTGTCGGGATTTTGGAATTCCTCAAAATACTTATCGGGCTTACCTTCGTTATCGAGGATGGAAAAATCTTTCAAAATTCGCACGACCAACAGATCATTGGGATCAGAATACGAAAGACGTTCTAAAAGATCACTGTTAACTACAATCTCATCGGCATCGTAATTAACCAACGTCTCAATGATTGGCTCAAAATTCTTTGTGTTTACTAAAAAAGCTTCAGATACCTTCATAGCATGAATAGTTAGTTTTGCGTTGAATTCATTTTCTTAAATTAACGGCAGAACCACTAATTAAAAACTGCTAATAAAAGCCTTTTCGAATTAGAATTTTGTAATAGTCACAATAAGTGAGGGGAGATCAGGAAGAAGAATTAGTAAATGATTTAGCAAAGGCGCTTTCCAGGCTCTCTTTTGATATGGGTTTTGTCAGATAAGCAACATAATCCGTTTCTTTGGCGCGTTCCAGATGTTTGGGATCGTCTGATGAGGTTACATAGATCAGCTTTACGTCGCGGTGTTTATTGATTTCTTTAGCGGCTTCGATACCGTCAACGTCATCGGCAAGGTTGATATCCATTAAAATAAGATCAACAGCCCCAATACGGAGTGCCGATTCTATAGCTTGGGAACCTTTGGAACTGGAACCAATGACCGTGTGACCCATTTGATTTATAATACGTTCAAGGATGATCTGTTGAATTTTGTCATCCTCCACAATCAATACTTTTTTAGATTGTACTCCTGTATTTTGAGCCATAAATACTTTGGGGGCTATTGCACATTGTAGTGATATTCATTTGCGCAAGTATGCAAAATAAGCACTAATTTTACAATTAGTTATATGGATTTTATCTCTTTAGAGCTTGTGGTTTAAATAATAAATGTATTAGTAAATGCTTTTAATGCTCTATAAAAAAGACAGGCTACCCCAGATGGAATAGCCTGTCTTTTTTGCTTGAAAAGTATTTAACCAGTATGACCTTGCTTTTATAAAAGTTATTCCTCAACAGCCATATCCATTTTTGCCATAGCTTGTGCCTTATTACGAACCAAGGCATATTCAAGGGAATGTTCGTTCCACGTAGAAATGTTTGCAAATACCTTTTGGGCATCTTCACTCATCCCTGATTTTTGATAACTCATTGCCAGGTAAAATTGACCGTATACGTTTTGGGGATCACTCTTTTTGAGTTCCTCCACCGCCATGTCAAAGTTATTCTGTTGATACAAAACAATTCCATTGAGCATATGATACAGTTTCATTTCGCTGTCATTTTGTGATTGTTCAGCACGTTTATGGATATTTTCTACCATTGCAGTAGCTTTTTCGAAATCGCCTTGCTTTGTAGCTTTTAAGACTTCATTTCGCATTGAAAGGAGCTCCAAATTGCGTTTTCTGTTTTCCGTCAGTTCATTGTTCGCCAGTATGCTATCAGAAGCGTTCATGCTTATTTCCGCTGCTTCGATGTCGCCTTTTTCAAGACTAATGAGTGCTTTTATCTGGTAAAGTGTTGCTGCATTTTCAGGGATTGATTCCTGTTCCGCCCACTTTATAGCATTATCTGTTTCTTTAAGAGATTGATCATAATTATCCTCATAAAGATAGGTATTGGCCATCGCCTGATGCATGAATATTTTATTACTTGCCGAAGGAGCAATGGCAATAGCTTTTTGATAAGCATCACGTCCTTCTTTGTAGTATCCCTTAAAGATCAGGTTATCACCAATTTTTTGTTGTGAGAAGTAAAAATTGGGATTTAGCTCCAGTGCTCTGTTATAGTGCTCAATAGCTAAGTCGTATTCTCCCATCTTCGTATACAAGTCGGCTATAGAGTCGTGGGGATTTGCTTCTTGGGGAAGTAAGCTTATATAGGTATTAAAAACGTTTTCCGCTTCAGTATAGCGGCCCTTATCTTTATACAGATATCCCAAATTATTATAGGGAGGAGCAAACTTATTATCTAAAGCAATTGCAGCCTGTAACTGCTTTTCAGCCTCATCGATCATATTTGAGCCCTGATAATAAATGGCCAGTTGATGGTGCAGGCGTTTATCATCGGGATATTGTTCAGTAGCTTCCTTTAACAATGTGATGGCTTTCATGGGGTTATTTTGAGCATTGGCATAGACTGCCTCAATAAGAAGACGTTCTCCATCCGAAACTTGATCCTTATTATTAACCGCTTTTGTTAGATGTTGTTCAAATTCGGTATCGGTTGATGCTACCAGTGCCCGATAGACGTTGGCAAGAGCAAATTGAGGATCTTCTTGCAAAGCCTTGTCAAAAGCCTCGCGAGCTTCTTCAACCCTGATATTGTCAAAAAGTGTCCTTCCCTCAACAAACAGCGCTTTTGCTTCGTCGTTAGTGGTGGTTACCGGTATTTCCTGAGCAAGCGCAGGAGATGCCATAATCATCAACACCGTAAATAAACATACAATGTCATACTTGATATATAGATATATCTTTTTCATACAAACCTCGATAGTTAATTGGGTAATATGGTTATGTAATTATGACCGTTAATTTTAACTACCGTACCTTTAAAAGGTTCCTAACATAAATAAAAACAGATACTTATAGAATTAAGTAGAATGTTAATAAATGTGGGGTAGGAGATATTAGAAAATGCTTAATTAATAAAATTTAAGCGACAGAAAGCATTTAAAACTTTACTTTAGCGTGTAATAATTTCACAGTTGAACGTACGAACCCTATTACGTATTCGCTGTTATCCTAAAATAGTGTTAGATGAAAAACGCTAAGATATTTATTGTAGACGATTCTCCTATACAGCTTGTATTACTGGAAAAGGTGCTGCTGAATGAGGGATTTAATGTAAAATCGTTTTCAAATGGTAAAAAGATGGTACAAGCTATCATCCCCGAGAGGCCAGACTTAATAATTTCTGATATTCATATGCCGGAACTGAATGGCTTTGAACTGATTGAAGAGGTCAGGAGTTTTTCGGAAGGCCAGAATATTCCATGCTTTTTGGTTTCTTCGAAAGCGGATGCTGTGATCCGCCAAAAGGTAGATGCCATAGGGGCCGATGGTTTTATCAAAAAACCTTTTGAATACCAGTCATTGATGTCCGTAGTTAAAAGTCTGCTAAAAGAAAATGAATTGGCTGGAAAAAGTGCGCTTTAAATTAATATCAGTTTAACGCTGTTTTCCCAGATACATTCCAATTTCTTTTTACCTTCCTGATATAAATAGTCTCGTTGGGTAGTAAATTTGTAGAGTTACATATTTGTACTTTATCTCGCTGCAGTCCTTGGAATTTGAGCAAACAAAAAAGTTTGTTTTTAACTATTTACGGATATAGATAATAACGATTACCGCGCGATGAGCTGTTAATAACATTTACCTTAAAGATTCGAACTACAAAAACAGTATTAGATACCTTTCGTTGGGGCCTGCATCTTGTTCCCGTTAATGTCAGCCGCCAAGGAAGCAAAACAGATCATAAAAAAGTGCAAATTCGGTTGTAGAAATAACAGCTTATCTCTTATATTCAGTTTCTCAAATAAAATGCCTGAGTGGCGGAATTGGTAGACGCGCCGGATTCAAAATCCGGTGGCCATTGCGGTCGTGGGGGTTCGAGTCCCCCCTCAGGTACTTTTCATATCTTAAACGGCAAGCAACTCTTTTATGAAGCCCAAAAAATTTTTTACCTACGCTGCACTCATTATCCTCATAGCCGGAGGGGCTATTTGGTATATCATTGATAATTATAACAATCGCCAGGAAAATGCTACTGCCCAAGTAGTGATGTATAAAAATCAAGGCTGTCAGTGCTGCGACAAGTGGGCGACCTATATGCAAGGTAGCGGATATAGCGTAAAGTCAGTGAATTCGCACAACTTATATGCTGTAAAAGCGGACCAAGGGATTCCCCAGAATATGGGGGCTTGTCATACGGCGGTTGTGGGCGATTACGTGGTAGAAGGGCATGTGCCTGCTGAAGATATTGGACGCTTGCTGGCCGAAAAGCCCGATGCGCGCGGTTTGGTGGTTCCGGGCATGCCGGCCAGTTCACCGGGCATGAATACAAAGCTTGGTGAACCTTATAAGGTTTACCTGCTTAAGAATGATGGTTCTACCGAAGTGTTTGCCCAACATTGATTATAAATACAGAAGCATGATTGATGATGAACACCTGTTCCCGTTATAGCCTTCTTATTTTATTGTTGGTCTTTTTGTTTTGGGGATGTAGTTCCGAAAGCGGATCACAAAAGAAGGGACCCACTCAGCCCCTCAAGCAGCTTGATCCCGGATCAGCGCAATTGTATCCCGCCCAGCGAGAGGCGAAAGCCCGTGATTTTGAAGTTACGTTATTAAGTGATAAGACGTTTAAACTCTCGGATTATGAGGGACAGGTGGTATTGCTCAATATCTGGGCTACCTGGTGTGCACCGTGCCGAGAGGAGACTCCCGATCTACAGGAACTGTATGAAAAATATAAGGATCAGGGGTTAATGGTGTTGGGGGTTTCCATTGATGAGCAGGGAGAGTCGGTGGTGCGCCCGTTTATTGAAAAGTACGAGGTTTCTTACCCGGTTGTGATCGATGACGGAAGTATTATGGATAAATACGGTCCTACCATGGGAATTCCGACGACCTACGTCATCAATAAAAAAGGGAATCTGGAATATTTTGCGGTTGGGGCGCTGACCAATAAAGAGTTGGAACCACGTATTAAGGATCTTCTTAAGCAATAGCATTGCCCTTATATTAACGTTGAGGGAATAGGGCCATTTTGAAGTAGCATTGACTGCTTTTTTGACTTTTAACAGCTATATACTCATACTAACAACGTCATAAAAATTAACTTTCGGGATAGGTTGGGTATCAAGAGGTGCAGCCGTAATACCGTTTGCTGTAGGAGTTGCTTGTGATAAATAAAATGTTGGCGGTAGTTATATATTTAGCATAGCTGGTACTAAATTCGATTCCCTTCTTAGTGTTGTTGTGTTCTGTCTCGTTGAACATTGTTGTATAGGAAGAAGATGTTGGCGATCAAACCACCATTCGACTTTAAGCGAATTATAAGCAGCCAATATCTATCTTTCTTCAGCCAACTAACACGAAATAATAGATCAGGTATGAGTTTGCTTAAGAATAAAAGGGTTGTATTCACAGTTTTCATTTCGGTCTTAATGTTAACAATTGTAGCCGGTAGTCCATATTCGGCCAATGCGCAGCAGAAGGGTGATGACGTTAATAAAACGCTTCCCCATATCCAGAAAAAGTTAGATCAGCTCAGGGAGCGCGGGGTGTTGTCTAATAAAGATAGTATGGATTCTGCTAAGGTTCGCAGTAGGGTTACTTCGGGTGTAGATTATAACTCGCTTAACAGTGATTTTACGGTTTTCGAACACGATCAGAGCTCGAATCGGAACCCGAATCCTAATCCCAGTCACAACTTTGAGCTTTACTCTCAGGGACAGCCGGTTGGGAATATCAATGGAGATAGTTTAAATGGAAATCCAGTTGATGACTATATCGTAACGGCTATTGCACGCGATGAAACCACTTCGGAGTTAGATGACCAAACATGGAAAACGGCGGTATTTTATGGGGATAATACCTCCGGAACGCCCGATCAAATCATTCGCAGAAAACTTGTGCCCGCCGGTGATCTGAATGGCGACGGTTATGCCGATGCGGTAGCAGTCGAAACTAATTTGCAATATCCGTCGAATACCGGACAGCCTGTATATATCTACGAGGGGTCGTCAAACGGTTTTGTCCAGACAGGTACTACCTTATTTGGTGGATTCAGCAGTGATCAGAAGCAAATATCATTTCAGGATTTTAACCGGGACGGTTACCAAGATGTGCTTACCTATTATCCTGATTCGTCAACGGATGTAATTATTACGTGGGGGGCGTCATTATTTAGTGATATTACATTTAATACTTTTACATCAATACTTCCCAATGGTCCGCGTCGCTTGGCTGTTGAGGATGTAGACGGAGATACGCTAAAAGAGATAGTTTCGCTGAATGGTTCGTATGGTGATGGACAGATTCATGTTGCCGAGATAGATACTACGGCCCAAACCAATCCCACAACAGGTATTACTGTAGAGCAGCAGTTTGGGTTTACCTCATTTACCTCTCAGGCCAGCGATCAACATCTTCACCTTATCGATATTGATGGCAGTGGTTATCATGAAATTTATATCTCAGAAGGTCGAAAGAGTCCCAAACATGTGGTGGCTTATGATACCGTAAGTGGTACGGGCTATAATACAGCATCTATCGAATTTTTTAACGGCTCGTTGGTTCCTTTCGGAGATTTAAATAATGACGGGCGTCACGACTTTATACAGGGTGACTCAACCAATTCCTATATGCCATATATTTCTTACGGCCCGGCCGACCTAACTACCAATCCGTCCCTGGATTATCAGCTGACAGGGAATAACAGCTCCAACTGGCAATGGGAAATGGGGTATAACCCATACAGTGGTTTTGGCGATTTGAACGGAGATGGTATTGATGATGCTCTTCTGGCTCATAACGAAGCCGTCAGTAATGAACAGATGTTGGGGCGCCGAATATTACAGGGCAGTGGATCCGGGGCTTTTAATTCCGTTTTTCATCAGTATCCTGGAGTAAACTTTTACAGTAGAATAGCATCAACAAAAAATGTCGGGGATATCAATGAGGATGGTACGGAAGACTTTGCCATGGCCCTAACGGATCAGCAAAAAGTAGAAATATATCACAGTAACAATCAAACTCCTGATATGACGCTGGATCTCACCTATTCTCCTACGTTTATAATGCAGGGAGATTTTAATGGAGATGATGTGTCTGATATAGGGGTGATGAGTCGAGATTTTTTGACTAAAACAGCTACCCGAATTGAAATATTCTGGGGTGGGGCATCGATGGATGCTAATGCAGATTTTACAGTAAATGCCTCTGATTTTCAAAGTGCTGATTCCCCGGAAATTTATGGAGTGCATAATATCGGAGATATAAATGAAGATGGGATGGACGACTTTTTAACGGGCTCATCCTTTGCTCATGACAGCACCACAAGCCCGGTTACCTACCTTAATGAGGCTTATATCTTTTATGGTGGCAGCACTATTTCAGCTTCGCCCGATATAACGATACAGATGGGCGATGGAAATGGAAACTATATCTGGGCCGGTGAAAAAGCGGTTTCACTGGACGATATCAATGGGGATGGCGTGGGTGATTTTGCAGTAAGTGCTGCAGGAAAGATGAATGCTGACGAAACATATGGGCAGGTACAGGTTTTTTATGGGGGATCCGGAAACACCTATACGAATCCGGATATGATTCTCACTCCTGCAGATTACTCCATCTCAAGTTTTGGATGGGGACTGGCATCCGGAGATTTTAATGGTGATTCGGAATTTGATATTGCGGTTAGTGGAATGAATTTTTCCGGTAGTCAAGAAGCAGGAGAGGCAATAGGGATCCAGATATATAATGGAGGACCTGATTTTGATAATATGGCTGATCGATTTTTGAATCGTCCGGTTGTTGATCTACAGAATTATTCTGCCATCAGCTATTACACCAATTTTGAGGTTAATGGTGCCTTGGAATCACTGTCTGATTTTAATCGGGATGGTAAAAATGAATTATTGTTCACTTCTTCAAATTCATCAGGTAGCCATGCAACTATATATACCTTTAACACCAGCAGTTCTGGTCCCACAATGGTATTGAAAGGGGCAAATAAGGCTACAGGGTTGGGTGGACCCTACCATGCGGCAAACGGAGATTTCGATGGTAATGGCCAGGTAGATATCGTAATGACGCAACTGCTCGACAATAACGATGCCTTTAATTCCAGTCGTGTGTATTGTTATCTGCTACCCGATCCTATTAATATCGCTTCGGTCGAAGATGTACCAGAAGACCAGGGAGAGTGGATACGAATATCGGTTGACGGTTATCTCATGGACGCGATGAGTGAAGATATTTACGGTTTTGACAGTTGGTCTGTCCGTCGTATGGAGGTTGATAGCAGTTGGACAAGCGTGGCCACAGTCAAGCCATATAGTGATGGTTCTAAGTTTGTGGATGTCCGCGTACCTAAAACCCAACCAACTGATGATAATTCGGTAGATCATACTTATCATTTTAAAGTGGTAGCGTATGATTATACCACTGATAACGTGACACGTGTGTTAGCGGAAACGGTTGTTGATAGTGGAAAAGCGTTTGATAATATAGCACCGGGACAGGTTGGCAATGTGGCGGTCACTGAACAGGCTGCCAAGACCTTGTCCTGGTCGGCAACGGACGATAATGATGTAGATTCGTATCTGATTCATGAGATAGATGCCAATGGTCAGGTGGCTAACTCTGCTGTTGGTAGCACACCACATACTGCTACGAGCTTTACACTTCCCGATACCTTCGATGGGGTGCGAAACTTCGCGGTACAGACCCGTGACGTTAATAATAATACCGGACCTGTATCTCAGGCAGTGAGTGCTCTATATCCCCAAGTTACCGGGTATAATTTTAATGCGGGTTGGAATCTCATCGGTTTGACTGTTGAGGCTGATCCGGATTCCATTCAAGCCAAACTTCAAAATGCAGCTGCCAGTGGTGTTTTTGAATACAATGGTGGGTATACGGAAATTTCTAATATGGAAGCAGGAAAAGGGTATTGGGTGAAGTTTTCTGGCGATGAGCTACAAGAGCTGCAAGGACTTCCCTTCGCAGATCTAACGGTAGATTTACAGCAGGGATGGAATCTTATTAGCGGTGTGGGCGGAGCGTTGCCTGTTTCTATGATACAAGATGCTGATGGTATATTTCTGTCCAGAACAGTATATGCGTTCGATCAAATGTATGCTTCTTCGGATACACTACAACCGGGCACGGGGTATTGGGTTCGGGCTTCAGCTGATGGGACAGTGAGATTGACACATCCCAAAATACAGGCTGCAAATCAAAATACGGCACCGAAGAGAAACCAGTTAACAAAGCAAGATGAAGAAGTCGAAAAACAATTTGGAATGGTTACCATATCTGATGGTCATAATAGCCGAACCCTCTATTTTGGCAGTGAGCTGCCTGAGCAGATTGACAAGCGGAACTATTCGTTGCCACCATTGCCTCCCGGCAATGTTTTTGATGCACGCTTTGATGATGATATGCGTCTGTCTGAAAAAGAAGAGGTGCAAATCTCATTAAACAGAGCTGAAGATACAGCGCTGAATATTTCTTTGAATACCCAAAACCTTATTGATCATAAACGCTATACGGTGCAAGAGTTTAGGGATGGAGAGCTTCTTACCGAATATACTGTACAGGGTGATGAGTCGGTGGATATAAAATATGGGGAAACAAATTCACTACTGTTGTCACCTGCTGGCAATGAACTTGATACAGAGAATGATATGCCTGAGAAATTCAAGCTGGAGCAAAATTATCCCAATCCATTTAATCCAACTACTCAAATTGAATATGCTGTTACTGAGCAGGCCAGTGTTACCTTGGAAGTATTTAATATTCTGGGACGGAAAGTAGCAACCCTTGTCAACAATGAGCAACAACCCGGTAACTACCAGGTTACTTTTGATGGATCTAACCTTGCCAGTGGAGTATATTTGTATCGCTTGCAGGCGGGCAATAAGGTATCTACGAAAAAATTTATCTTAGCTAAGTAGTAACATCACAATAATGTTAATTCTTAATGCAATTAGCTGATGCGATTATTACTGATATCATTGCTGCTTAGCTTTATGCTGACCAATTGTCCTATCCAGGAGGATACCGATTTGGTTGAGATGCAGGCTTCAGTAAATCCGGAAGAGGCAGGAGAGGTAAATCCACCGATAGGAACTTATATAGCAGGTAAAGAAATTACGGTTACTACACAGTCTGCTGATTCGCAATGGCAGTTTACTGGGTGGAGCGGAGATACCACCGCACAGAAAGATTCCATCACTTTTGCTATTACCAAGAATATGAATCTTACTGCTAACTACAGAATTCCGGCTAAAGCTTTTAGCAATAAGGTTACGGTAACCGATGGTTTAAACAGTAAGCAATTGGTTTTTGGGATGAATACCGATGCTACCGCCGGCTTTGACAGCGGCATTGATGTGGAATTGCCGAATGTAACTCCACCCGATGGAGCATTTTATCGACGATTTAACATCCCCGATTACGCACTAAGTGAAGATTACAGAGCGGTACAAGAAGAGCAGACCGTCTGGGAGATAGAGTTTGCTCCTCAAGAAGGACAGAGTATTACGCTTAGTTGGGATTTTACCGGGACAACTCATGTAGGGACGCTTACCCTTACCGATGATCCCATAAATCCCACATTTGAAGTGGATATGAAGGCTAACACCACTTATGATGTAACGGATACATCCGTAAATACCTTATATATTGTTAGTAACTGATGTTATGAATCTTGTTGCGACTTGCCGTGATCTTTAGCCGGTAATTTGCCGGTATAGGTTATGCTTTGATCAATAAATTTTTGCAGGGCTTTGGAATGTGAGTACACTTTTTCTTCGATCATGATAAAGTCATCATATAACCCCTGATCCGGTAAATATTTTCTGATGCCGGGACGATCGGTCAATGATGATGCCAGCTGCTCTCCAATTCGGGCTATAAGCAGATCCTCATAAATACCCAGACACATATTTCCGTTAATGAGATAACCTACACCGCCGCCTTCCTTTCTTTTTTCCAGCTCTTCATTGGCAATTAGATGGTGATCTAATAAATCTTCCAGTTTCTCACTATACTCAGCCACGGTTACCCGATTAATTCAGAATATTATTTATTTGCTCAAGGTGGTTCGCCAACACTCTTTTTTTAAGATTATCAATTTTATGCTCGATATCCAATGGAACAGAAGCTTCTGAGTCTTGTAAAGATCTTCTATACAAAATGAGCGCTTGTCCCATAGATTTTTGAGAACGTTTGAATGATTCTTCGAATAGCAGATCTCCCTGTTCAACAAGCAGATCTGCAACGGCTAAAGCTAACTCAGATTTAAAAGTATCATCATAGGTAAAAAGCTCAAGTGTTTGCTTAAAGCCAAGCTCGTAAAATTTCTTTGGATGATCTTTGGTGAGCCTGCATAATGCATTCTGGATTTCTTCTATGGCTTCTTGATATTGGTTTTGGTTCTTTTTGAATATGATCTGCTGAAGCAGTTGCGTAAGATATTAGATCTGCCGCATCAAGAAATCCTGTTCGTGGCGATGCATAAAACCTTACTTCAGGTTTTGGGTTTTAGCCCGCGAGGCTTCGGCCATCTTACTGTGATATTCTGATAATTTACCGTCAAGCTCATTGTCTGTAGTGCTGAGCATGCGAATAGCCAACAGAGCGGCATTGCCTGCCTTGCCAATAGCTACGGTTGCTACAGGAACACCCGGAGGCATTTGCACAATAGAGTAGAGGCTATCAAGTCCGCTTAGTGTGCTTGTTTTAACGGGAACGCCAATAACAGGCAGGGTAGTGTGAGCGGCCGTCATTCCTGGCAGGTGAGCGGCGCCTCCGGCACCTGCAATAATTACTTGAATACCCCGATCACGAGCTGTTTTGCCGTATTGAGCCATGTCATCAGGGGTTCGGTGGGCTGAAACCACTTTTTTTTCATAGGGAATCTCAAAGTCATCTAATATTTCACAGGCTGCTTTCATCGTTGGCCAATCACTGTCGCTGCCCATGATTACGCCAACCAGAGGATCTATATTACTCATTCTGTTTGATTTTATTGGAATTTAATTATGATAAAGGATACAGAATCAGGTTGAATGTTAAAAGCTTGGTTATTTTGAACTTTAACCCATAAGCCTCAACGATCCTAAAACTAAATTCGAATTCCATCAGTTAAGGATTGAGCTTTTTTGTAAGTGGATTCCATGTCGTTACCCAATAGGGTGTAGTGGGCCATTTTTCGACCTGGACGACTATCGAGTTTGCCATAAACATGGAGATGTCCGTCGGATGCAGTTAATGCCTCTAATGCATTATCAACTTGGGTATCGCGCTCATCGGTACCTAACAGATTAATCATGGCCACAGCCGGGGCACGCAATTCGGATGAGCCGAGTGGAAGGCCCATTACAGCACGGACATGATTTTCAAATTGTGAGGTTACACACCCTTCGATGGTGTAGTGTCCTGAATTATGGGGACGGGGAGCCGATTCGTTGAGCAGCAGGTTTCCCTCTTTGGTTAAGAAAAACTCATAGGCAAAAATACCCTTCCCGTCGATAGCCTCTGTAGCTTTGACTGCCAACTCTTGAGCTTTTTGTTGGATGGACGTTGCCACGGGGGCGGGAGATTTTACAGCCACACAGATATGGTTTTCTTGCACTGTTTCGCAACAAGGGTATACTACATGACCCGTTTCATTGCGGGCAACCTGCACAGCCAATTCATGGGTAAAATCTACAAATGCTTCGGCCACAATATCGTGATTGTCATGTCCGCCAAGGTCATTAAACGCTTTTTTGGCCTCTTCGAGATTTTGAATCGTTTCATTTCCATAGCCGTCATATCCCCCTTTGGATGATTTGAGCACATACGGCCAGCCGTAGTTTTGGCCAAATTCCTTTAGGTCTGTTACCGTTTTGACGAGCTTATAGGGGGTAACCGGAATGCCGGCGTTTTCGAAAGTACGTTTTTCGATGAGTTTGTTTTCAATTTTAGCAAAACTATCGGGGGCGGGAAATATATTTGTGCCGCTTTGCTCTTGGGCTTTTCGGAGAACGGCCGAATCAATAAATTCATTTTCAAGCGTCAGAACATCACATAATTTGGCAAATTTAGCAAGGTCATCCACTGAATCATACGACCCTGTGGTTGAATGTGGGGTCATAAATTGTACGGGCTCGTTTTCATTCCGATCAGAAAACACACCAACCTGAATACCGTACCGAAAAGCCTGTAATCCAGACATTCGAGCTAACTGTCCGGCGCCGAGAAAGCCCATTTTAAAATTTGCGGATAAAGGATTTTTATTCATTATGCTATTGCTATTTATAATTTCGAAATTTGAACCGAACTTAATAATTATTCAGCTGGGAATTAAGAAAATTGGTACGGTAATTTGAATAGCTTATCTATTCTTAATTTTGCACAAAGTATCGTATTTTAAGAGCCGTTAATTTTAAAAACATCTTCCAAAAGAAGTAGGTACATGGATATTGAAGCTAAGTTAGAGCAGGTAAAAGAACGGTTTGAAGAAGTAACAGCGGCGATGAGTGATCCATCGGTGTATGATGATCCGGACCGTTATACTGAGCTTACCAAAGAGCATAGTGATTTAAAGGAATTGGTGGAACTTTATGACAATTGGAAAGAAACAAAAAATCAAATTGCCGGTAATAAAGAGCTTATTGAAGAGGGAGATGACGAAGAAATTACAGAAATGGCTAAACTTGAGTTGGAAGAGTTAAAGCCGAAGCTTGAGCAATTGGAAGAGGATATTAAGTTTAAGCTAATTCCCAAAGATCCGGATGATACCAAGAATGTAATTGTTGAATTGCGTGCTGGAACGGGGGGAGATGAAGCTGCTATTTTTGTAGGAGATCTGTTTGATATGTACCGTCGTTATGCGGATAAAAAAGGATGGAAACTGAATATCCTGAGCCTTAGCGAGTCTACCAAGGGAGGATACAAAGAACTGAACTTTGAATTGGAGGGTGATGAAGTCTATGGTGTAATGAAATATGAAAGCGGAGTCCATCGCGTGCAGCGCGTACCGGAAACGGAAACGCAGGGACGCGTACATACGTCAGCGGCGACCGTCGCCGTATTGCCCGAGGCCGAAGAAGTAGATATTGACGTAAATATGTCGGATATCCGGGTAGATACGTTCCGTGCCAGTGGGGCTGGAGGACAGCATGTGAACAAAACAGATTCAGCAGTTCGGTTAACGCACGAACCAAGTGGAGTCGTAGTAGAATGTCAGCAGGAGCGTTCGCAACATCAAAACAAAGATAAAGCGATGAAGATGTTGCGATCAAAGTTATATGAGAAAGAAGAGGAGAAACTTCGCAAGGAACGTGAACAGGAACGCAACAGTCAGATTTCTACCGGTGACCGCAGTGCCAAGATTCGAACCTACAATTTTCCGCAAAGTCGCCTGACCGACCACCGCATTAATTTAACGGTGTATAACCTCGAAGATATTATGAAGGGAGAACTTGAGGAGGTTATTGAAGCGCTGCGTGTTCAGGATAATCTGGATAAGTTGAATGCCGTAATGGAGGAAGGATAGTTATTGGTTATTAGTTATCGGGGAAGCCCCGATAACTAATAACCAATAACTAATAATAACTAATCGTTAAACGGTAGGACCTGCCTTGATTAATTCTTGGCTTGCCTCATCTTCAAATTGCTGAAAGTTTTCAGCAAACATAGCAGCTAACTCTTCAGCTTTTTCATCATAGGCTTCCTTGTCACTCCAGGTTTTTCGAGGAGTGAGTACTTCTGTTGGAATGCCATCCACTTCATTAGGAATAGCCAGCCCAAATACCGGATCAATATCGAAGGTGGCATTATCAAGGTTGCCGTCCAGGGCTTCACTCAACATCTGACGAGTATGGCCCAGTTTCATCCGGTGACCTTCGCCATAGGATCCGCCGGTCCAGCCGGTATTAAGTAACCATACCGTTGAATTATGCTTGCGGATCTTGTCGGCCAGAAGCTCGGCATATACTGTGGGATGCAGCGGCATGAAGGGGGCACCAAAACAAGCTGAAAATGTCGCCTGTGGTTCAGTAACACCACGTTCGGTACCTGCTACCTTTGCAGTATATCCGCTTATAAAATGATACATAGCCTGCTCAGGCGTCAGCTTGGAAATGGGAGGGAGCACTCCAAAAGCATCACAGGTTAAGAAAATTACATTGCTGGGATGATTACCTTGGCCACTATCAGCAGCATTGGGAATATAGTCGATGGGGTAGGAGCAGCGCGTATTTTGAGTATAGCTGGTATCGTCAAAATCGGGTTCACGATTTTGGTAGAGTACTACGTTTTCGAGAATAGTACCCGGCATTTGGGTGGTAGCATAAATAAGGGGTTCCCCTTCTTCAGAAAGATTGATGGTTTTGGCATAGCACCCGCCTTCGATATTAAATACACCGTCTTCACTCCAGCCATGTTCATCGTCACCAATAAGAATGCGACTTTGATCAGATGACAAGGTGGTTTTTCCTGTACCTGACAACCCAAAAAACACTGCGGTATCACCGTCTTGATCCATATTGGCCGAACAGTGCATAGCCATTACATCCTGCTTGGGAAGCAGGTAATTCATCACGGAAAAAATGCCTTTTTTAACTTCGCCGGAATACAGCGTGCCGCCAATCAGGATAATCTTTTTATCAAAATTAACGAGTACAAAAGCCTCACTTCGAGTTCCGTCTACCTCGGGATCGGCTTTGAAGTTAGGTGCAGCCAGTACCGTAAAATCAGGTTCATGATTTTTAAGCTGCTCATTGGTAGGACGAATAAACATGTTGTGCGCAAACAACCCATGATAAGCGGCTTCACTTACAACCCGTACATTCAATTGATATTTTTCGTCGGCGCCGGCGTAGCAATCCTTCACATACAGTTTTTTGTCCTGCATGTAACCGGTTACCTTTTCATACAAATTTTTAAAAACTTCCTCATCTGTAGGCTGATTGATTTCTCCCCAATCAATGTCGTCATGAATAGAAGGTTGATCAACAATAAACTTATCTTTGGGGGAACGTCCGGTATATTTGCCGGTTAATACACGAAGCGCATAGTCTTTAGTTAGAATGGCCTCTCCATTTTCAATCGCCTCTTCATAAAGCTCAGGAGGTGTGAGATTCCAAATGGCTTTCTCGTTGTTTTCTAACCCTAAATAATCAAGTCCAACGTTGCTGCGGGGATGTGAATGCTTACTCATTGATAAGTGATTTTAGATTCCTTTAGCGTTTTTATTATTCCAGCTCAAAAATAAAAATTGGTTGTTATAATCGCTACCAATTTCAGATGCTAAGTATAAGCATAATTATCATGAAAGTGTTGTGCCTCTTGAGGATATGAATTCTTTATATATCGAAAGCGCTTACAGCCTAAATAACAAAAGAAGAGTACAAGGTATTTATAAATAAGTTATATACGTGATCTAAATGAATAACTAAATAAAGTATCCTTTTTTTAATCAATACCAGTCTTTTGGAAAGGACAAATCATAATATTTCCAATTGGCATCTGAGCAACTGGTACATATAAGGCCCATTATTTTTCACTGTGGAAATTCTGCAAGAAGTTTTTTGGTGTTGAGTGTTAAGTCAAACGTTTCTCCCTTGAGATCAGTAAAAATACGGTATGCTTTTTTAAGATACTCTTGGGCTAAATTATATTCTTTTAACTCAAAATAGGTTTTGCCCAAATAATGTTGGTTTTTCCCATAATACAAGGTGTTGGTTTGATCATTGTCCTCAAAAATTTCTTCTGCCCGAAGTAATAATTCATCAGCCTGTTCATAGTTATTTTGCTGATACTTAAATATTCCATGACTGTTTAAAATCTTGCCCAGTTCTAAAAAGGAAGAACCATAATTATCTTGAAATATTTTTTCTCCCTTTTCATAATAGGTATTTGCTTTAGTCGGTTTATTCCACTCCTTATAAAGGGATGCTTTTGTAAAGGCCAGATACCCATTATAGCCGTGTTCCTTACCAAATGCATCAATCATGGTTTGGGTGGCTTTTTCCAATGTTTGTTCAGCTTGAATAAACTTTTTTAAATCTATTAATAGGGTGGCATAATTACGGAGAGCAAGAGCATAACGGTAATGCGTAGTTCCTGCTTGTTTTTTTATAATTCGGATTGATTCCCGGTGATATTTGATAGCTTCATCAGATTTGCCGAGTTCATGAGCAGTGAGTGCCAATCCGCTTGCTGTGGAAGCTACCAACATATGCTCCGTACCTAACGCCTGTTTTCGAATACGATAGGCCTTGTTGAATAATTCATAAGCTTTGTTACTAAGATTCATTCCCATATAGGCTACCCCCATATTATGGTAGGTGAGTCCAAGCTCGGGATTATTGGGTTCATATATTTTTTTTCTTAGTTGTAATGAGGCCTCATAATTTTCAATAGCCTTTTCAGGGTTACCTAACTTGGAATATGCTACAGCTAAATTATTAAAATAGTATGCTTTATCGCTGATTGATTTGGAATCATTATTATTGACCGGAAACTGATTGATCTTCTCTAATGTTTTTATTGCTTTGTTGTATTCTGCACGTTCATTATACACATTGCCAATATTGTTAATATTGACTCGGTATTCAGAAGTGTGGACCGATCCCATTTTTTGGTGTAAAGAATCTGATTCTTGGAAAAATACCAAGGCCGAATCGAGCTTTCCTTCTGCACGATATAAATTACCTATTAGAGTGTAAATATCTGCTGTCGATATTGATTCTGTTTGTACGGAGTCAGAAATTAATTTATAGGCTCGCTTAATATTGGGTTTGGCCTCATCTACTTGGCCCATGTTTAATTGAATTTGCCCTATTGATCCCAGAATAAGAGCTTTGTTGTATGACGAGACGGGTTTCGAATCAATTTTTTGTAAGCCACGTTTGAGTATTTCGCTGGCGGTCATGTCTTCGCCAACACTTTCTTTAGGATTATTAGACCTAAATAGAGAAAGAAGAAAATTTGTCATCTCTTCAGCACGCTCACTTTGGATTTGAGCGCGATTGCGTTCTTCTGTCAATCGCCAGGTATAAAACCCGATGAGCCCTATGGTCAGCATCATAATAACGGCGGATAGTGTTAGGCTTTTCTTATGACGTCCAACAAATTTAGAGGCCCGATATTTGAAGGTATCGGTACGGGCCGATACGGGTAGACCGTTCAGGTAATTATTTAAGTCTTCCAGAAACTCAGTGGCCATTCGGTACCGTTGTTCCGGCTCCTTGCGAATTGCTTTGAGTGCGATTCCATTGAGATCGCCTTTTAATTGTACAGCACGTTTTTTAGAAGGGGCTTTTTTACTGGGTTTATCTGCAGACTCTGTTAAAATAATCTGTTCAGCTTCGTATGTAGTTCGATCCTTTAAGTCAAAAGGGGGGTGTTCACAAAGAAGCTCATAAAAAATGACTCCCAGCGAATATAAATCAGTAGCAGTGGTAATATTTTCTTGTTTGATTTGTTCAGGGGCGGCATACTTTGGGGTCAGAAGGCGGGTCCCCGTTCGGGTAAGAGAAAGGTCATCGTCATCTTCGAGTAGTTTGGAAATGCCGAAGTCAAGAATTTTAACATTACCGCTTTCATCAACTAAAATATTATCCGGTTTTAAATCGCGGTGTATTACCAAGTTTTCGTGAGCAAAGCGAACAGCCTCTAAAATCTGTTTAAAAAGGACTATTCGATCTCGGATTGAAATCTCATTCTTGCTACTATATTCAATAATGGGAACTCCGCACACATATTCCATGATGATATATGGAAAACCGTCGTCTGTAATACCGCCATCATAGAGCTGGGCAATACCCGGGTGTTTAAGTCCGGCAAGGATGCGTTGCTCTCTTCTGAAACGTTCAATATTAGTCTCAGTAGCTTGACTATGGCGAATAATTTTGATCGCGACTTGATGGTCAAAATTATCATCAGTACGCTCAGCCAAGTACACTAACCCCATACCACCCTGACCGATTTGTTTTTTGATCGTATAGGATCCAACTTGTTGACCTATGAAATCATAGTTGGTATTCAGTGATTCCAAGTCTCCTGTAATGCCACCTAAAAATTCATGCTTGTGATTTTTTAGGTCATTTAGCCATCCTTCGGAATCAAAGATGGATTCCACTAATTGCGTAACCTCATTCTTCAGACGTTTATTTCCTCCACAGGTTTTTTCAATGTAGGCGTAACGTTTTCCTGGGGGTAGGTCAAGAATCTCATCAACAATCTGTTCAATTTTGTCCCAGTTTAAATCACTCATGATGGTATCAATCCCGAATTGAATTTAAGTTACATACTGTTAGGCAACGAAGAATATCGCAGTGATCTATTTTATATAGATATACGAAAATAAAAGATCTAACAGATCATCTATTCTATCTCAAATCTTGCTTTCAATTTATTATAAAGCCATCCCCGAGCCTTCATCCAGTCTCTTTTTACGGTACTTTCTGAAATGTTTAGTGCTAAAGCTGTTTCTTCAATGGTCATTTCCCCAAAAAAACGCATTTCAACCACTCTAACCAGTCTTTCGTTTAGTTTTTCCAGCTCATTTAATGCATCGTCGATATTTATAAATTCTTCAGTCTTTTGTTTTTGAGCATTTAAAATACCATCAATATAGGTTAGGTTTTTTTCCTTACCACCCCGTTTCTGGGCATGCTTTTTTCTTGCATGATCAATGAGAATTTGTCGCATGCATCGCGAGGCTATTGCCAAAAAGTGAGACTTGTCATTAAACTCAATCTGGGTTTGGTCAATCATTTTAAGGTAAGCTTCGTGCACCAGCTCCGTTTTTGAAAGCGTGTGATCAGGATTTTGACGCGCCATATGAGAATAGGCCATCCGATGCAATTGCTCATAGATGAGGGGATATATTTTATCAAATACTCCTTTTTCTCCTTCCCTAAGTCGTAAAAGCAGTTTTGTAACTTCTGAACCGGTACCCATTTATGTCTGTAATTTATTTATCAAATCTTTCGGCATTCTCTCACTATTACGTATGCCTCGTGTTTTTGGAGATGATTTAGTTTGAGCCAATTAACATAAATTTTTCGTTATACGCCAGTTTGCCTGTTTATCTCTCTTATTAAGGAAAGGAGGGCTGTTTTATATCCCCAAAATAATCCGGATCTCTTTGAGCCCTTTCACCAATTGGTTTCGTATTTCTATTCTGATGGGGATCACCCTTTCAAAAAGAAACTTAAACCATACATACAACTAAAAAAATATAATTTATGAAAATCATACGAACGCTACTTGGTTTTTCGATAATGGCGATGGTACTGTTTAGCTCTTGTTCGGACAGTCCATCAAGTACTGACGATAACAATACTAACAACCCTCCTGTCAATGAAGCCCCAACTGCTGTGGCCGATGCCGATGCGACAACCAAAGATGTAGGTGAACAAATTACCCTTGATGCGTCCGGCTCTTCTGATCCTGATGGTGATAATCTTTCATTCAGCTGGAATTTAGATACTCCCAGTAGCAGTAATGCTCAACTGTCTGATACTCAGGTTGAAAACCCTACGTTCACCCCAGATGTTGCCGGTGACTATGTGGCTACGGTAACTGTAAATGATGGGAATGGAGAATCCAGCCAGGATGATGTTACGATAACAGCTGAATCAAATATTGTTGAGATTACTGATGATATTACGGAAGATGAAATCTGGACCAGTGATAAACAATACCGAGTGTTAAATTATATTGAAGTACGAAATGGTGCCAAATTAACCATTGAACCTGGAGTTACGGTTACATTTGCCTCGGATGCTGGGATTTCGGTTAGTTCCGATAACTCGGTACTTGTTTCTGCTGGTGAGTCAGGAGCACCCATTACTTTAACTGGTGAACAAGAATCTAACGGGTATTGGAGAGGAATCCGTATTAATTCAAATTCCGTAGAAAATGAAATTAGTTATACTATTATAGAATACGCTGGTAGCACTTCCGCGGGTACATACTTTGAGGCGGCAGCACTGACCATTGATCGAGCAAAAGTTCAGCTTGCCGATGTTACCATTACTAACAGTGGACAGCATGGTATTCAAACCCGAAGGGATGGTTCGGAATTTGCGATGCAAAACATGATCTTTGCCGAAAATGATGGGGATCACGCTTATATTCATATCAGTCAAATTGGATATTTTGATGCCGGAAGTACCTTTGACGGTGGATATGTAACAGCATTTGGCGGTGGTACAACCGTTGATATGAACGTAGCTGCTCTTAATGGTGCAAAATATCAAATCGTAAATAATGTAGACTTTGATCATTATGTAACAATTGCAGCCGGCGCCGAGTTTGAGTTTATCGCTGATGCGGGAATTGTAGTCGGAAACGGAGCTGTTATTGAGGCGGTTGGTACTGAAACCGACAAAATTGTGTTTACCGGAACCAGCAAGGCACCAGGCGCATGGCGTGGTCTGAGAATTGTTTCGGCTTCTGTTGACAATATTATGGAGCATGTTAATATCAGCTATGGCGGAAGTACAGAAATGGCGACTTATTTCGGAAAGAGCAATATGGTAATTGATAATGCCAAGCTTACCCTTCGAAACGTATCTTTTACGGGCAGTACCGGTTATGGTATCGAAACCCGAAGAGAAGGGGCAGACTTTACCTTGCAGAACAGCAGCTTCGATAATAACGCAGATTCCCATATGCTAATACATCCCACACAAATTAGTGGAATTGACAATCAAACCAACTTCAATGGTGGAGATGTGGAGGTATATAAAGGGGATACAGAATCCTCGGGATCTGAAACCTGGAGTAATCTTAACAACGGAGCCTATTATGTTACGGGCACCATAACATTTAATAACAGTGTAACGATAGAACCCGGAACACTTTTCGAGATGGATACAGACAAAAAGCTGATCGTTTCTGCCGGAAATAATCCGGGTACAATTAAGGCCTTGGGCTCAAGTCAATCACCTATCATATTTACTGGCCGATCAGAGGTACCGGGCGCCTGGGGTGGCATTCTTGTTTCGTCTGGGTCTGTAGAAAATGAAATGGATCACATAAAAATTGAATATGGCGGTGGAGATGATCTGGCTATCTATTTGGATGCCGGTAATCTTGGTGTCTATAATGACGGATACCTGAATCTATCCAATGCCCAAATAGAAAATAGTGCAAGTTACGGAATCATCGTAAGAGAGAGTAGAGATGCACAGCTCAATATGGGTAGTAATGTGACCTATTCAAATAATGGGAACGACAATTTATTAATCGATTAACACATAGTTCAAAATTGCATTTAATAGCCGATAAAAGCGGGACGTTGATAGCGTTCCGTTTTTTTTTATTAATGAGCTGTTTTATGATTAAAGTAAGTAGCTATGAGTAAGTTCATACATAAAAAAATTAATACAAGCATTCCCCGATGGCTCGGGGGGATTCATTGATGGTTCAGGAGCGTTAACTAAAAGGTTAAAGACTTACGATTAAGGTGGGTACTTGGGAGATTTAAGATATTGATTAAACAAATTCGTTGACCTGTTTTATCTATTATATAATATCATTTTTTCAGGATTACGGCTATATGACCTGTTTTTGAGTTCGGTCTCGTATATACTACTGGAGGTGCAAAAACAAATACCGAATTCAAATTCATATCGCTATGATAAATAAAGCTACGCTACTCTGCATTGTAATTTCACTTTCACTTATTTTTGGGTGCAGTGATAACAGCACGGGACCTGACAATAATAATGATAACGGAAACGAAGATAATCCACCTACTGCAAGTGCAACAGCAGATGCCGGCAGTAATTCAGATGAAGTAGTAGGGTTTGAAGTTATCGCAGATGGGTCGGGTTCAAGCGGCAGTAGCAGTGTAAGCTATTCTTGGGCCATAAGCAGCCAACCGGCAAACAGCAGTGCTTCATTAAGCGATGCGGATACAGAGAATCCCAGTTTTATTCCGGATTTGCCCGGAGAATATACCCTGCAGCTTGAGGTTACCTCAGATGGTGAGAGTGATACCGATGAAGTGGTTTTTTCGGCTATTGCAAAGCGCCTTTTTGTGGATGCCAACAATGGTTCTGATGGAGATATCAATGGATATATGCAAGACAGTCCCTTAAAAACAATTACAAAGGCACTGTCTGTTTACGATCAAAATGAGAATGATGCCTTTTTGGATATTGATACGATACGTGTCGCTGAGGGGGTATATGATGAGGCCAATGGAGAAAGTTTTCCGATTGATTTTTCTGGAAACCTAATAGTAAAGGGGGATCAAAATGTCGATCGGAGTAATATCCATATTTTAAGTCCTGATGTAGACAGAGATCCGGCCATAGAACTTGGTGAAGGAATAACCTTGCAACACTTGCATATTGAGAATGGTTATACCGGCGGTTCTTTTAACGGAGATCCTGATGCCGTCTTTATTAAAAGTGGAACTTCAGTTGAGACCTCAAATGTGATCTTGGAAGATGTCTCAGTAACTATGAATGCTGAAGAAGGGGTGGCAATCTCAACCGGCTCATCAATGAATGTAGAAGTAAGAGGTTTCGAAGGGGCACGTAATATTATTAATGGGAAAAGTGTTGGACAAGCCTATACAAACCGTTTTAATACTTCGGATACGCGGGTTCATATCCAGGATACCGACGTAATAAATATGGGTGATGTTGAGGCCTTTGACATGGAGGATGCTAATAACCTGAACGTGATTGTAACCAATACGACCGTAAGACCGGGTGCATCAGTTATTGAACCGCCAACGGCTTTTCAAATAAATGCCAATAATTGCAGTTTATCACTTGATGGCGTTACAGTAACCACAAGTAACGGGACCGAAACTGGAAATCGATATCAGCGGGCATTGGATATGGATGCCGACCAACCCAACAGTAATATTGAAGTTCGTAATTCTACTTTCCAATATACCGCAATCTCTACTATCGAGTTATATGCTGCTGATGTAAATATTGTTGATAGCATTATTGAAGGCACCAACACCGAAGAACGGGCAGCTGGTAGTATCAACTACTTGAGTAATGATGGCATCAAGCATCTCGATGGTTCTCTTAAAGTACGTGGTACCACTATTCGAAATATTTACGGCAATGCTATTGCGATTGGAGGCCCTGATAGTCCAAATGATAATAACTTCAGCGTCGATTTAGGAACCGATGGGTCAGCCGGAAATAACGTTTTTGAAAATATTGATGGTTGGGATATAGATCTTACCCGCGGTTCAGGTGATGTGTCCGGCGAAGTCCCGGCTATTGGTAATACGTGGTCAAATGCAGCAGCTCCCAGATGTGGTGCAGATCGCAGCCAGCCTGAAGATGGAGAGATTCAAGTGAGTGTCAGTGGAAACAGTCTTCGATGGGGGTTAGGAAGTGGTGAAGTCTGCAACTGATCTAACCATCAGGAAGTAGCTAACTATTACGGGTCTTATAAATAAACTACTCTGATAGAGATAGATACCTTTGATGCCATCGCTTTAGGGCGGTGGCATTTTTTATTTTGTCTGAAATTTCCAAAGAATGTTTAAATGGATTTATTAACTATTTAATTAAAAACGATTCTATAAATTAAAGTAGGTAGCTTGTTCGCTTGGAATTTTGATATTCGGATTCCGGTTAGTGATAAAGCGCATGATTTTAGCGATATCATCTACCTTTAGAGTGATAGCTGCTGATTGATCCCCCAGTAGTTTCTGAAAAGAGGTTTCGTTTTTTTTCTGATAGAGCAGATGATAATTAGTAGAGAAATCGAATAGGGCTTCATCAGCATCACGTGGATCATGTGGGGCAAATTGCAGCTGTTGAATGTTATCAACCGGAATTTCGAGCGTATCGGTTTTCAAATCTCCCTTTTTGATATTAATAAGGAGTAAATTATCATCAAAATAGAGAATAAAATGATACAGAGGTTCTGATAATTTGATGATGCCGGAAAAGCTTATTCCAAAAAGACCCAATGCAAGCAGCTGTCTGATATTAAAGGGATACCAGTTCATCGTTACAAAAGAACCGGCCAGTAAGTAGGTTCCGCCGGCAGTGGCAACCAGAATAATTAATCCCCAAAAAAGGTGGTTGCTTTCCTCGAATACATGCAGTTCTTTATGTCTCATTGCACTTGCATTATGATGAGTTGATTTTATATCAGAATGATTAATAAAAGTCCCAGACGTTTAATATCTTTCGCCATTAAATTGCGTTCTCAAAATTATGTTATAGCGTCATTCTGTAATCTTGAATTTGATATACAGAATTGTATGCGATTTTGTGAACATTTCGGAAAAAGTAATATAAGAATTTTAAGTAATGAGCAGCTCGGTTAACGATAATTACGAAGCAGTTATTGGGCTTGAAGTACATGCCCAGCTATTAACAGAAAGTAAGGCTTTTGCCCCGGTTTCAACAGAATTTGGCGGATCGCCCAATACCCAGGTTACTCCGCTTTGTTTGGGGCATCCCGGTACTTTGCCGGTATTAAATGAAAACCTGGTGCGTTATATCATTAAGATGGGATTGGCGACGAACTGTGACATCGCCCGAAAATCAATTTTTGCGCGTAAGAATTACTTTTATCCTGATCTTCCCAAGGGATACCAGATTTCGCAATACGATACGCCCATCTGTCACGATGGACATATTGGTATAACTACTGACGGGGAGGATAAAGAAATTGGCATTACGCGTATTCATATGGAGGAGGATGCCGGGAAGTCTATTCACGATCAGGACCCGTTTAATACGCTAATTGATCTTAACCGAGCCGGTGTTCCGTTGATAGAGATTGTTTCGGAACCGGACCTTCGTACCCCCAAAGAAGCCTATGAATATTTGAAACGAATCAAGCAGATTGTGCAATACTTGGAGATCTGCGATGGGAACATGGAAGAGGGCAGTCTGCGTTGCGATGCTAACGTCTCTGTCCGTCCGAAAGGCCAAGAGGAGTTTGGTACACGGACTGAGCTTAAAAACATGAACTCATTTCGTAATGTGGAGCGGGCGATCGAGTTCGAAATTGAGCGTCAGATTGAGCTCATTGAATCCGGAGGCGAAGTTGTACAGCAGACATTGCTCTGGGATGCCAATAAGATGGAAACACGCATGATGCGCTCTAAAGAAGAAGCGCATGACTATCGGTATTTTCCCGAACCGGATATTCCACCGGTTATAGTAACTGACGAAATGCTCGAAGACATTAAGCAGGAGCTGCCAGAAATGCCCGATATACGCAAGCAGCGCTTTATGGATGAGTTCAATATGAGCGAAGAAGATGCGCAAACGTTAACTGAAGATCGTTATTTAGCAGATTTTTATGAAGATGTACTGCATCATGTTGGTAGTCCAAAGGCCGTTTCCAATTTAATTTTAACCGAGGTGTTGCGAACGTTAAACGATCGAAGTATTGGGATCAAAAAACTTCCTATTTCCGAGGAGCGACTGGCTGGACTAGTACAATTGCGTGAGGATGATAAAATCAATTCATCTGCAATGACCGAAATTTATGATGCTATGCTTGAAGAGCAAAAATCAGCCGAAAATCTGGCCAAAGAAATGAATCTAATTCAAGTTTCAGATACCGGATTTCTTGAACCTATCGTTGATGAGGTTATCGAACAATACCCTGATGAGGTAGAACGATACAGAGATGGCAAAAAGGGGTTGATTGGCTTTTTTATAGGACAGGTTATGCAGCGCTCACAAGGGAAGGCTAATCCGCAGATGGTTCGAGAGATGATTTCGGCACGGCTTGAAGAAGAATAATTAAGTGTTATAACATAAATTCTTTTGTTTCAGAAAAAGACTATGCTAACCAAATTAAGGTACTGTTTTATTGTTCTGGCTATTGGGGTAATCAGTTGGGGATGTTCAAACGAGCCGGAAAATAAAACGGCACATATTTCTGGGAGTTTTACCGTTTCAGACTCCATAGATTCAAGCGGAGACTTTTCAGGTATTGGATTTACGATCATTCAAAAAGATTCTGCCAATGCCGATGCTGATACTCTTTACCATGCGGTAACTGATTCTAATGGCAGTTTTTCCGGTCTGGCCACCTTTCAGGAAAAACGCCGATATCCATTAATTATTAGTCGAAACAAAAGAAATTTAGCCCGAAGTGGTATTATCCTGGCTGAGGATGATTCTGTTTTTATTACGGGAGAACTACCCAACATCAGGGAAACACTAAAGATTTCTTCCCACGAGCACGATGCGATGGAGACCTATCAACGGTTGGGCAAAAATTTTCAACGGGTAATGCAGCTGGCACGATCCGGACAGCTTAAAGGGGATACCTTGCGTGATGAGCTGCAGAAATGGTCGAACCTCTATTGGGATGTCTATGAAGAGGAAGAAGGGACTTTTGCATCAAATTTTGCTGCTCGTGAGGCTATTAAAATTCTGGAAAGCTTTGACAAGCCTCAAATGATGAATCGTATTAGAGCGGTTGATGGATATGATGATTTAAGTGACCTTGGGGCTACTTTTGGAAAACGATATATGGCAGAGAACAAGGGATTGGATTCTGCGCTGGTATATTTAGATTCATTGGCTCAGATGACAGAGTCGGAAGGCAGTACAAAACGCATTGCCCGAGAAAAAATAAAATTGCTCTATGACAGTGCCCGGGTAGATCAGGCGCAACAGCAATTGTCTGCATTTAAGCAGTCATATCCTGAAGATTCGACCAGTAATTGGGTTGAGTCCATGTCATACGATCTTAACTATCTGTCGCCGGGAGATACAATTCCCGAATTTCAATTTTCTCAAAATGGGAGAGTCATTAGCCGGGATTCGCTTTCGGGAACTCCCTATATCTTGGAAATTACTAGGCTAAGTAATCGTTTGTATCAAAATCAGTTTGACCGAACGGTTGTTATTCACAGTATTTACAAAAACTACGGATTACAAATTGTAACATTACCTCTTGATGAGAGTCAGGTTACGGTGGATGCTTTTTTTGAAGAACGAGTAAAGCCGTGGCCGGTAGCCGATGCTCAGGCATTTGACCGCGAAAAATTGTTAAAGAAATTTAATATCCGTTTAATACCTACGCGCTTTCTTGTTGACGAGCATGGGAAAATTATAAGAAAGTATGTGGGCAACGAGTTTGAAGATGTAATTCAAGGAATCCAAAGAATTATTAACAAAGACAAAAACGAGGAACCTACATCATGAGACGATTTTTAATCGCCGG
Source organism: Fodinibius sp. SL11 (assembly GCF_052060035.1). Lineage (NCBI taxonomy): Bacteria > Pseudomonadati > Balneolota > Balneolia > Balneolales > Balneolaceae > Fodinibius > Fodinibius sp. SL11. The sequence goes on from NZ_JBPOEA010000001.1 coordinate 416,909, forward strand.
AAATTGGAAAATGAATTGTGGACCCAAGGAAACCTCAACACTTCTGCAGGGTATAGAAAATATTATTGGAAACATGCCCAAAGCTGTTGACGGATTGGTTTGTCCGCCTACCATTTCGCTAACTACGGCCTCGGTTGAATTACAGGATATTGACGGCCTTGCCTTAGGAGCCCAGAATGTACATTCTGAAGATAATGGAGCTTATACAGGTGAAGTAAGCACTGAGATGCTTACTGAGGTAAATTGTGAATATGTTATACTGGGGCATTCCGAACGTCGCCAATATTTCGGTGAAACCGATAAAACAGTAAATGCCAAGGTGAACAAAGCATTAAATGACGGACTAAAGCCAGTGATTTGTGTGGGCGAATCATTAGAACAGCGAAAGGCCAATGAGCACAAATTGCGTGTAAAAAAGCAGGTTCAAGGTGCATTAATTGGTGTTGAAGAAGATGACGCTTCTAATCTTGTTATTGCGTATGAACCGATTTGGGCAATCGGAACCGGAGAAACGGCTACTCCTGATCAAGCCCAAGAAATGCATAAGATGATTCGCGAAGAATTGTCCGAGTTGTACTCGGAAGAGGCAGCCGCCAAAATTCGTATTTTGTATGGCGGTAGCATGAAACCGCATAATGCTGAAGAATTGCTTCAGAAACCCGACGTTGATGGAGGACTTATCGGGGGCGCTTCACTTAAGGCTGACAGTTTTACGGATATCATCCATATTGCAAATGAGCTTTCTTAGTGGATCTATCCCAAAATGAATCCAAATTACGATTTTGAATCTTAATTAGCTGTAAATAATGAATGTATTACTACTGGGCAGTGGCGGACGCGAACATGCAATGGCGTGGAGCATTGCCAAATCAGATCGATTAGATGAACTCTTTATTGCCCCGGGTAATCCGGGTACGGCGCAGGCTGGTACCAATGTAGATCTTAACCTGTCTGATTTTGATGCTATTCTTACCTTCATCGAAGAAAATAACGTTGAGCTGACAGTAGTAGGACCGGAAAAACCATTAGTGAATGGTATTACTGATTTTCTGGAAGAGAAGGGGCACAAGGTTTTCGGGCCATCCAAAGTAGCGGCACAGCTCGAAGGCAGTAAACAGTTTGCCAATGAGTTTATGAAGAAGAATCGAATACCTACAGCTAATTTTGAGACCTACTCGCGGGATGAATTTGATAAGGCACTTAAAATAATTAAAAGCAAAGACGAGTATCCTGTAGTCTTAAAAGCGGATGGTCTGGCCGGTGGAAAGGGGGTTTTTATCTGTGAGTCGGCCGAAGAGGTCGAGAAACGTCTTAATGAATTAAAAGAAGATGAGCGTTTTCAGCAGGCTGCCCAAAAGCTGGTGGTCGAAGAGTTTATGAAAGGGGATGAAGCCTCGGTATTTGTTATCTCGGATGGGAAAACAGCTAAAATTTTGCATTATGCCCAGGATCATAAACGCATTGGAGAAGGGGATACCGGGTTGAATACCGGTGGAATGGGCGCCTATTGTCCTACCCCTGTCATTGGCAATCGCATGCTCCAACGGGTAGAGAAAGAGATTATCTTACCTACCATATCGGCCATGCTGTTAGATGAAAATTCGTACAAAGGTATTTTGTATTGTGGCTTAATGATTACTGATGATGGACCCAAGGTCGTTGAATTTAACTGTCGCTTGGGGGATCCCGAAGCACAGGCGGTTTTACCGTCATTGGAGTCTGATTTGTTGGACCTTATGGATGCGGCTGTGAATGAGCGGCTGAATGAGAAAGAAGTGAAAATTGATAACAAGTATCGCTGCTGTGTGGTAATGGCTTCAGCAGGATATCCGCTTGACTATGAGAAGGGTAAAGTAATTACTGGAATAGATAATGTTTCTGATGATGCTCTTGTATTTCATGCCGGGACCAAGGCTGAGAATGGTAAAATATATACTGATGGGGGACGGGTACTAAGTGTGGTCGCTGCCGGGGATACGTTGCAGGAATCTATTAAAAACACCTATGCCGAAGTGAAAAAAATCGATTTTGATAATAAGTACTACCGATCAGATATTGGAACAAAAGGGCTTAAATACTTCGATTAAAGGCCGTTTTTTTGAGATTTGTTCTTATTGTTCTGTTCGCTGTAAAAAAAGTTCAGCTAACTTACTCCTGATTATTTTCCCCGTTCTGGTTTTGGGAAGCTCATCGACCCGAATAATTTCTTTGGGGATTTTATAAGCAGCAAGCGTTGTTTTTAAATCCTCTTTAATGGCCGTGAAATTGATGGGCTCTCCATTTTTAGTGACAGCAACAGCCACAACTTTTTGTCCCCACTCATTATCAGCTATTCCAAATACGGCTGCTTCTTTAATAGCTGTTAGCTTAATGAGGTTAGATTCAACCTCAAAGGGAGAAACATTTTCTCCACCGGTAACAATGCGATCCGTACGTCGCGAATCAATAAAGAGTTGGTTATTAGCATTAAAATAGCCAAAATCGCCTGTTCTAAACCATCCCTTCTCATCAAAAATATTTTTGTTATCCATATTCAAATACCCATCAAAAACCTGTGGTCCCTTAATCCATATTTCGCCTGTAGTGTTAATACTGACGACCTCGTTTTCTTCATCTCGTATTTGAATATTATTCGGTTCAAATACAGTTCCTACACTTTGTAAAGGCCCATACGTGCCGCTGGGTTTTAAGATAGGATTAGCTGCAATTTGAGCACAGGTTTCAGTCATCCCGTAACTTGGAACCAACGGAATACCTTTGTTTCTACATTCTTTGATAAGGTTTACATTAATGGGGCCGCCGCCAAGCAAAATGGCTTTAAAATTTTGATGGACAAGAAACCCTGATCGCTCCATCAATCTTTTTAACATAGTCGGAACCAGCGATGCGGCTTGGAAAAGCTTATTTTCAGTTAAAAAGGTAGTAATCATTTTAGGGTGAAAACTCTTCATCCTGAATATGGCAGAGCCATATAGAAGAGACCGTAAAATAATCGAGACTCCTCCAATATGAGCTAACGGTAAACAAAGCAGCCAGAAATGGTTCTTACGAGGTTTAAAATTTTTGGCAGAAGCTTTTGCTGCAAAAAGCATTTGCCGTCGTTTAAGTGGCACAATCTTTGGGATGCCGGTGGTTGTTCCGGAGGTGAAAAAGTATCCAAAAACCTGGTCGGGCCCGGTTTGTGGAGTGTAATGTTTAGCTTCAAAACCAAGGGCAACATCAATTTCAAGTGATCGTGTTAAATCGAGTTGCTTAATATCTATGGAATCAGAATGATCTATTTTAGCCTGTAGTTTTTGGTCAACAAATACCAAGCCGGGATCAGTTTGCTCAAGCTGACGATTAAGTTCGCCTGACGAGGCTTTGGTATCAAAGGAAATAAAGGGAATACCGAGGTTCCAGCAAGCAGCAATCGCAAAAATAAGAGTGTCAGAAGAGGGGGCCAGAAACCCTATTGGTTTTTCAAAGTGATGATCGAAATCGAATAGGAATTGCAGAAAAAAACGTTCAAATTGCTTGAGATCCCCATAGGAATGCAAGCCAAAGCTGGATCCCAGGAACAGATCATCTTGTCTGGGGGCAGCAAATGTTGGTATTTGATCTGTTTTACCCACGGTCAAAAAAGTTTTTTAAAAAGCTTTTGTTGCTCAAAATTGATTGATGTTACGGGCTGAGATGATATATTAAGGTATCCCTCTGAAAAGATATTCTTATCAGAGGAAATATCCTTTGCTAATAAAAAGCCGGTTGAAAGTCCATGTGCTATGAGTGGTGATCCCAATCCCGCTGCCATTAAGTCTATAAAATATCGGCCAACGCTACTTTCAAGGCTCGTCGTAATCACTACTTTATTATTATGAGTGTTTGCAAGCCGTTTTGTTTCAATATTTTTTTGGAAACTGCCAACTACCATCGGTTTTATAATAAGATATTTGGTGAAAGGAAGTAAATTTGGCCAATATGGATGTTGCGCAGTTGATTCATCCAATGCAAGGGGCAGGGCAGTATGTTGGGATAATTGTTCCAGGTTTTTGGGAGTAGGCTCAACTAACGGTTCTTCACAATATTCAATATTCAAGTCATTTAGCTGATTGCAATACTCAACAGCTTGATCCAAACTCCAGGCCTGGTTAGCGTCGACTCGAATCGTTAGTTTGGGATATTTATTTCTAATCTTGCGGAGCAGCGGAAGTTCTTGTTCAAAGTGAAGTCCAATTTTACACTTAATCGTTTGGTACCCGGATGTAATGTTACGTTCAACAGTATTAAGAACTGTATCCTCTTGAAGTGAAATTAATGCGTTGACAGGTACTTTTTTCGCCGAATCGGGGAATAAATAGGGAAATAGTGATTGATTATTTTGCTGAGCTTTAATTTGATATGCAAGGGTATCCAAACCAAATTGCAGAGAGGGGGGGATATCGGCATCTCTATAAAATTGCTTAAGCTCATCAATAGGTTTTGAACTATCTAATTTATTCTCAAGTGTTTGTTGATGAGCGAGCAGTATTTTTTTGACCGACTTATGGTTTTCTGCCGAGAAACCGGGTAATGGCGCTACTTCCCCAAAAAATTCCTGCTCCTTTTTCGTGTGAAATAAAACAAATCCCTTCCGATATTGAAAGATTTGGTTACTTGTTTTTAGTGGTTTAGAAAAAGGGAGTTTATATGAATGGCAGGCTAATGTCATAACGAATCCACAATGATTCCTATACTAAAAAGAACGCCATAAAAGGTCATAAAACGAGCGGTATCTTCCAATACCTTATTGAATTTACGTTTATCATCCCAAAACCAGACTTTGTAAAGTTGTGAGAATCCATAAGGGCTAATTACAAAGGGTAGAAATACGATGGCATCATATCCCAGCTGGAAATAAAAATGAGGAGGAATGGCTAATGCCAATAATAACATCAGCAGGTATTCCCAACGCAGGGCAGTCTCCCCAAAAATGACCCCGAGCGTATTTTTGCCAGCAACTTTATCCTGTTCGACATCACGCAGATTATTGATGACTAAGATGTTTGTTGAAAGTGCCCCCACCGTTAAAGAAGCCCAAAACGAAGCGTTACTCCATTCGAGGGCATTAACATAATAAGTGCCCATAACGGCAACGATTCCGAAAAAAATAAACACAAAAATATCTCCAAGTCCGTTATAGCCCAGTGGAAAAGGGCCCCCGGTATAAAGTATTCCGAAAACCAACGAAGCCACTCCAATCCAGAATATAGCCCAGCCGGCATGCCACACAAGATATAAGCCCAGAAGAAAAGCGAATGCCATAGTGATTATGGTCGCATTACGCATGGATTCGGCAGAAATGAAACCTTTTGCGGTAGCTCGTTCAAAGCCGATACGTTCGTCCGTATCAGCTCCTTTTTTGAAATCAAAGTAATCGTTGGCAAAGTTAGTCCCAATTTGAATCAAGAAAGCACACAGCAGAGCAACAATTGTTGCATCCCATAAAAACTGTTGATCATGATAGGCCAAAGCGGCTCCAACGCAAACAGGGACAAAGGCAGCAGGCAGTGTTTGGGGACGCGCAGCTTTGACCCAAATACTCACCGTTGTAGAGTTTTTCATGTAATAAATAAGAGAAAAATTGTGGAAAAAGTTTGACTCCAATTATAGCAATAAATATCTCGCTTAAAAAAACAAGCTATTTTCAATTTCCGGTAAAATATTTTAACCAAGAATAGATAAAAAGCATATAATAATTAAAAAAATTAATCAAAAAGCTATTTAGTCCTTTTAAAATAATATGTTAATAAAAATATAATTAAATAATTTGTGTAATATCGAGTATATCGACTATATTTAGGGCAGTTTAAAATTTTAACACAACACAACTTAATACTCCAATGACAAAAGCAATGCGACGATACGATCCTTTGGCAGCCGCACGAAATTGGTCACCAGAATCAAACGGGAAAGAACGAGAGGCGATGAACATTACTGAGATCTTCGGTGAAAATACTTTTCAGCAGGAAGATCTTGAAGATCGGCTTCCCGAGACTATTTGGAAAGATTTAAGAAAAACGATCCGGGAAGGAGAGCAGCTAAATTCTGAAGTAGCTGATGCAGTCGCTGTGGCCATGAAAGATTGGGCTACTGAAAAAGGCGCTACACATTTTACACACTGGTTTCAGCCGCTGACAGGGCTCACTGCTGAAAAGCATGATAGTTTTATAACGCCCAACCAGGGAGGGGGAGCTATTGCCGAATTTTCAGGGTCAGATTTGATTCAAGGTGAACCGGATGCTTCCAGTTTTCCCAGTGGCGGATTACGACAGACGTTTGAAGCCCGTGGTTATACGGCATGGGATCCTACATCTCCTGCTTTTATCATGGAAAATGATAATGGTTGTTATTTGTGTATTCCCACTGCTTTTGCTTCATGGTCTGGTGAGGCGCTTGATCACAAGACGCCCATTTTACGGTCTAATGAAAGCCTCGATAAACAAACGAAGAGAGCTTTGAAACTTTTTAATGTTGATGCCAAGAGAGTTTCTTCTACCGTGGGCTGTGAACAGGAGTACTTTCTGATTGATCAGGAGTTTTTCTATCGTCGTCCTGATTTAATGACTGCCGGCAGAACGCTTGTAGGCGCTAAGCCTCCACGTGGCCAAGAACTTGATGACCATTATTTTGGCACTATCCAAGAACGAGTGCTTTCATTTATGTTGGAAGCTGAAAAAGAGTTATACAGGCTTGGTATACCGGTCAAAACACGTCATAATGAAGTTGCTCCGGGACAGTTTGAAATAGCTCCCATTTTTGAGACCTGCAATATTGCCGCCGATCACCAGCAGTTAATGATGATCACCCTCAAACGAGTGGCTCGAAAGTACGGTTTTGAGTGCCTGCTGCATGAAAAACCCTTTGATGGATTAAACGGGAGCGGCAAGCACCTTAACTGGTCCCTTAGTACCAGCGATGGAATGAACTTGCTTGAACCGGGTGATAATCCTCATGATAATATGCAGTTTCTGTTTTTCTTTACAGCTATTTTAAAGGCTGTATATGAACATCAGGACTTGCTGCGCATAAGCATTGCTCATGCGGGTAATGATCATCGTCTGGGAGCTAATGAAGCCCCGCCTGCTATTATTTCGGCTTATATTGGTGAGCAGTTGTCAGATGTAATTGATCAGCTGCTAAATGGCGGAGCCAAAGAATCTAAGCAGGGTGGTCTGTTGGGATTAGGAACACCTGTGTTACCTTCACTGCCTAAGCACGCAGGTGACAGGAACCGGACCTCCCCGTTTGCTTTTACAGGCAACAAGTTTGAGTTCCGGGCTGTAGGATCCAGTCAGTCTATCTCTTTCCCGATTGTGGTATTAAATACTATTGTGGCCGATGCCATCGATAAACTTTGTACTGATCTTGAGGAGAAAGTTGATGATGGGGAATCATTGGAAGAATCGCTTGGAGAAGTGGTTCGAGAGGCCCTTTCCGATTCCAAAGATATCATCTTTAACGGTGATGGCTATTCTGAGGAATGGGAAAAAGAAGCTGAAAAACGTGGATTGCTAAACCTGCGTACTACCATGGATGCACTGCCAAAGCTGACAGACGAGAAAAACATTAATCTGTTTGAGAAGCACAAGGTGCTAAATAGTCGTGAGATACATTCAAGGCAGGAAATCTGGGCTGAGCAATATCTGACTACGCTCAATATCGAGGCAGATACTACTGAAGCCATGGCTAAGACCATGATTTATCCCGCCGCAGTACGATATATGAATGAGCTTGCTGATAATGTGAAACGTATTGACGGCCTCGGCTTGGAGAACAGAGGATCCATGGAGATGCTTAAAAAAGTTAACAGTGGACTGAACGATCTCAATGATGCTCTGGAAGAACTTCGTGGAATTGTCCTTCAAAGTAATGGAGACTCAGTCTTGGAAAGTGCTACCTATGTGAAGGATAATGTACGGCCGGCCATGACAAAGATTCGTGATTCGGTCGACTTTCTGGAGCGTCATGTAGCGGATGATTATTGGCCGTTACCTATCTATCGAGAAATGCTGTTCGTTAAATAGCAACGGTTGATAAACGGTTAATTTTAAGAACCCTCGGGGTAATCAAATCCCTGAGGGTTTTTGTATTTATACCTGTGGTAAGTGACTTCCTGCACATTTGTTGTAAAAAGGAGAATGATTTTTTGCAGGTCTGCGATTATTTCAACAAAATGAGAAAGTTTGGAAACTAAAGCTTTTAATTAATCATCATATTATGAACAGGATAGGATCTGGAATTCTCATTGCAGTACTATTATTGGGACTACAATGGCCAGCGATGGCTCAGCAAGAGGATTCCCAAAAGCGGTATAAGCAGATAGACGAACATACAGAAGAAATCTTTGAACAGGTTGTGGAATGGCGGCGTCATTTTCACGAAAACCCTGAGTTGTCGAACAGAGAAGCAGAAACCGCTGAATATATAGCCGATTATTTACGTGATCTTGGAATGAAGGTTGAAACCGGTGTTGCGCATACGGGTGTGGTCGGAGTTCTGGAAGGGGGTAAAGAAGGACCGGTGGTAGGATTGCGAGCTGATATTGATGCACTCCCAGTTAAGGAGCGTGCAGAGGTACCTTTTAAATCTACGAAAACGACTACCTATCTTGGCAAAGAGGTAGGGGTAAGCCACGCCTGTGGACATGATACACACATCGCTATGCTGATGGGCGCCGCAAAAATTCTTGCCGATATGAAAGATGAGCTGAAGGGGACTGTTAAATTTATCTTTCAGCCGGCTGAAGAGGGAGCACCTCCGGGAGAAGAGGGAGGCGCCGAATTAATGGTAAAAGAAGGAGTATTGGAAAATCCTGACGTGGATGTGGTCTTTGGCCAACATATCAATTCACAAACCGAAGTGGGAAAGATTCGATATCGTCCCGAAGGTACGATGGCTGCCTCAGATCGTTTTGTAATTACCGTAAAAGGAAAACAGACACACGGTTCCACACCATGGACCGGTGTCGATCCGATTGTAACATCAGCGAAAATTATAGAAGGATTGCAGTCGATTATCAGCCGTCAGACTGAACTTACAAAAGCTGCGGCAGTAATATCGGTAGGTAAGATTGAGGCCGGGGTTCGCAATAATATTATCCCTGAAGAAGCAGAGATGATTGGTACTATACGTACGTTGGATACTGAAATGCAGGATATTATCCATAAAAAAATACGTCATGTTGCAACAAAAACAGCAGAAAGCATGGGTGCAACTGCGGAAGTTGAAATTGAAAAAGGGTACCCGGTAACCTATAATGATCCTGCGCTAACCGAACAGATGCTACCGACCTTGGAGGGGATTGCTGGCTCAGATGATATTATTTTATCGGATGCAATTACCGGGGCCGAGGATTTTTCATTTTTCCAGAAAGAAGTGCCCGGATTGTATTGGTTTGTGGGAGGTATGCCCAAGGGAATGAATACCAGTGAGGCCGCTCCTCACCACACCCCGGATTTTTACATTGAGGAAGAAGGGATGAAGTTGGGCGTGAAATCCATGGTGGGCCTCACTGTCGATTACATGAATCAATACTCAAAATAAAAGATAGAGGAACTCTGTCGTCACATTTTTGTTTTCTATTGTTCATTGCTGATTTATGGCAATCAGAAAATTAGTATAGAATGCTTTTCTGTATAACCCTTTTTTGATTGGGATGGACAACAAATGCATGTGGCAACCGTATCAATATTTGTTTGCGATAGTTGAGTTCTATGTACTGTTAGAATTGGCGGTTATGAACCGTATATTCCACCAAAATTAATTGCTAATAAATTTTATTTATTCTTGAATTATCAATCCCCACAATACAGTCCGAATACGCAAATTTCGATATTTCCACCGGCTGTAAAACATCTGCTTATTATTAACTTATTGGCGTTTGTAGCGTTAAATACGCCTATGGTTGCTGAGTATTTATTTACCTATGGAGCACTTTGGCCTATTGGGTCCGGACGTTTTGGCGTTTGGCAATTGGTAACCTACATGTTTTTGCATGCCAGCTTTGGGCACATCTTTTTTAACTTGTTTGCACTTTGGATGTTTGGGCAAGCCATCGAAAATTTTTGGGGAACCAATCGTTTTGTGATTTACTACTTTTTAACCGGTATTGGAGCGGCTCTTTTGCATATGCTGGTTGGTGGCGCAGGCGCTCCAACATTAGGTGCTTCCGGGGCCGTTTATGGCATTTTGCTGGCCTTTGGGATGATGTTTCCCAACCGACCGATCATGCTTTTATTTCCGCCTATCCCCATTAAAGCAAAATACTTTGTAGCTATTTTTGGAGCTATCGAACTTGTCAGCGGGTTAACGAGAACCAACTCTGGAGTGGCGCATTTTGCACACCTCGGAGGTATGCTTGTAGGTTTTATCCTGATAAAATATTGGGGATTAAAAAGTGAAGAAACTTACTACTAACAGTAATTTTTTTTTACCTTTACTTAATGTTATAAAAACATTAATGGCGGACTCGACCTATGTATGACGATTCTTTCGGTAACTCAGTAAAGCGCGGTTATTGGGGATTGCCTGTGGCAATACGGGTGATTATCACCATTAACGTGGCGATATTCATTGTTCAAACGCTGCTGAGTATCTTTAGTCCTGCCTTCAGTAATTTATTTGTTGATGCTTTTGCTTTTTATCCACAGTGGCAAACGGCTCTTTTTCAGCCTTGGAGAGCCGTTACTTATATGTTTTTGCATGGCGGTGCTTTTCACCTGCTTTTCAATATGCTCTGGCTTTGGTGGATGGGGCGATCTGTTGAACAATCGATGGGGCCGCGGACCTTTTCTGTTATCTTTTTTGGGGCCGGAATCGGAGGAGCATTGTTTAATGTTGTGGCAGCTCCGCTCTTAGGGTTTAATCCCGTTATTGGAGCATCAGGAGCGGTATACGGCATTATGGTGGCCTTTGCGATGCTCTATCCCACTATGCCTATTATGCTGATTTTTTTTCCGCCTATCCAGGCACGATACGTTGTAGCCGGACTTATTGCTATTGATGCATTATTGCTGGGATCATCAGACGGAACCGCGCGTATCGTCCACTTGGCCGGGGCTGGCGTAGGTTATTTATTGATGAAATATCACGGACAAGGTCATGATTTAAGCCGCTGGATATTACCCATTGAACAGTTTTGGTATCGATTGAAGGGGGCCTATCAAAAGAAAAAATCACGCCCCAAAAATAAGAATATGTATTCTGTTTCTGATGCTGAAATTGTTGAGGAAACAGACCAGTCTGAACTTGATGCTATCTTGGAGAAAATTTCCCAGAAAGGCTATGATGGTCTTACGGATGAGGAGAAGAAAAAACTCTTTGAGTTAAGCAAGAAAAATTAAATATAAAATTTGAATGATTTTTATCGTTCCTGTGGTTCAGTAGGGTACGATCAGAAAAAGTAACAAAGATATTATGTCTCACATTAAGCGACGAGATTCTATTCAGGTCATGGTTGGTGATGTACCGGTGGGCGGTGGTGCACCCATTGTGGTACAATCGATGACAAACACCGACACCTCCGATTTTGATGCTACGGTCGATCAAATTAAGCACTTACACAGGGAAGGATCGGAGATCGTCAGAGTTACCGTTAATAATGACGCGGCCGCTGAGGCTGTCCCCAAAATCAAGGAAAAACTGTTGGCCGATGATGTAACGGTGCCTATTGTCGGAGATTTTCACTATAACGGTCACAAGCTGCTGGTTGATTATCCTGAAGCGGGGCAAGCGCTCTCTAAATTTCGTATTAATCCCGGAAATACCGGTACTAAAACACGGGATGAGAACTTTTGCACAATTGTAGAGCAGGCCATCAAACATGATAAGCCGGTGCGCATTGGCGTAAACTGGGGGTCGCTGGACCAAAAGCTGTTGGCTAAAAAAATGGATGCGAACAGTGAGCTCGAAAATCCCAAGTCGTCGAAGCAGGTAATGCTGGATACGATGGTGGAAAGTGCTCGTCGTTCTGCCGAGCTGGCCGAAAGTGTAGGCCTGGCATCCAACAAGATTATCATTAGTTGCAAAATGTCACACGTGCAGGATGTTGTGCATGTGTACGAACGTATCGCAGAATTGCTTCCTTATCCGCTGCATGTGGGACTCACCGAAGCGGGCATGGGTATGAAGGGAACCGTAGCCAGTACGGCTGCACTTTCGGTGCTCTTGCAACAGGGAATTGGCGATACTATTCGTGTCTCCCTTACTCCTAAACCTGGCGGTGATAGGGCACAAGAAGTGCGTATATGTCAACAGGTTTTACAATCACTGGGCATACGCAATTTTGTGCCCCAAGTGACGGCTTGCCCCGGTTGCGGACGTACTAACAGTACCTATTTTCAAGAGCTTGCGGATGAAATTCAGGATTACCTGCGCGAAATGATGCCGATCTGGCGCGATGTTTATCCCGGAGTTGAAGAGATGAATGTTGCGGTGATGGGTTGTGTAGTTAACGGTCCAGGTGAATCGCGCAATGCCAATATCGGTATTTCCCTGCCCGGTACCTTTGAAGAGCCCAAAGCCCCCGTTTATATGGATGGTGATCATTATACAACCCTCCGTGGCGAAGGCATCGGGCAAGAGTTTCGTAATATCCTGGATGATTACGTGATGAGAAATTATGGGAACACAAATGGGAAAGAAGAGCCTGAAACTGCTGAAGAAACAGGATAAATCTATCGGCCTCATAAATGCTTTTACAACTGCTGTTTCCCCTAAAGTAGTTGTTTTATTACTTTCAGTAGTTCTGTTTTCTTGCAGTGATCGTGCCCCTGTCAATGAACAATATTTGGAGACCGAAACCTATAAGCAGTTCAGTAAAAATCAGCAGAACGAGTATACCACTCGTTTAAAAAATCTCCAGTCACTAAAAAAATATCTGACCGAGTTTGCGGAATGCAATACAGAGCAAGAGCTAAGCTTTCCAGTTCAATTTGATGGTAGCATTCTGGAGAGAGAACACAATGCCTGCGAACAGGTAGCGGAGAAAGTTAATCGTAATTTTACCTCTCAAAGAATTGGATATTCTAAATGGCAGGATATTGTTATTCGCTGGATCTTGCTTCAAAAAGAATCAGTTTATGAGGATGCAGAGCTTTTAGCTGCTACCTACCGCGGTAATACACTGATAGGTTTTCAAACGGTTGGGGTATTCAGGCAAAATTTACAGCAAAATTTTTCTACGGATATTGAGGTTGCTCAGGATCGCGATCAAATAGTCATAAAATCGGCAGTAGATCGTGGGATTAAATATCCTTTCGAACAAAACAATGTTATTGAAACGGTATATCAAGTGGATACTTCCGGTACAATCGTAGAACAAACCGATCAAAAGACAAGTTATCAGTCATTGCCAAAAATTCTCAATGATTTGAACCGCTGTGCTATGGGCAAGAGATGGATGTTGCCGGCCCAAATAAATGAAGTTACTTTGAACAAGGAGGGCGTTTCCTGCGCAAAAGTCGGCAGTAAATACAATGGTAACTTTATAGCTCGCTCTGTTGGATATACGATTTTTAAGGATCTAACTGTGCGCTTGTTTGATATGAGAAGCCGTTTACATCCAGAAAACCACCTTACGATGGCGGGGACTTATAAGGATGAAGCACTTGTCAGTTTTCAAACGGTCGGTAAATTTCATAATTATTCCCCGAACTTTATTACTGATATCGATATTTCCTCAAATGTTAGGATTCATCAAGATGGAGATTCTCTGTATATTATAAGCAATGTTATTCGCGATCGGTCTTTTCCGGTCAAGCAACAAGATTTGATAACTGCAAATTACGTATTGGGTGCGGATGGTAATATCAGAGAAATCTAAATAATATAAGATTAGTTAATATCACAAATACATTTTTTATGATTATGGATTATTCAAAGCGTTTTATCATTTTTATCGTGTTACTCGTAGTTCCCCTAATTGTGTTCGGGCAATCCAGTGTTAGTGAGGTGGAGGAAAAAGCGGATTCGCTATATCAACAGTTTGAGGAAGAACAAGCACTGGAATTGTACCAGCAAGTACTTGAAAATAACCCCAATAACTATAAAGCGCTTTGGCGGGCCAGCTTTTTGTATTCTCGGGTTGGCAACCGGTTTAATGACAAGGATGATCAAAAGAACTATTATAACCAGGGGATTGATCTTGCTGAGCGTGCCCTTAAAGTCGACTCCACTGATGCAGAATCTCACTTTGTGATGTCGGTTGCTATGGGACGAAAAGCACTTATTTCAGGCGCTCGGGATCGTGTTGCTGCCTCACGCGCTATTAAAAAGCATGTTGACAAGGCATTGGAATATGATGAAAACCATGCCGGGGCATGGCATGTACTCGGGCGATGGAATTTTAAGGTAGCGAATTTAAGCTGGGTGGAACGTGCTGCGGCCAATACTTTATTTGGTGGCATACCCGGTAATGCAAGCAATCAAAAAGCTGCTGATGCGATTCAAAAAGCCATAGATCTTAACGATAAATATATCCTGTATTACGTTGATCTTGCCAAGGTTTATGAAAAGATGGGGCACGATCAGCAAGCGATATCAGTTTGTGAAAGTGCAGTGAAGCTTGATAACCTTACCCCCGATGATCCCACCTTAAAAGAACAGTGCAGAAAACTTATTTATGATCTGCAATAATTGTTATGTTTAGCGGTCAAAATTGGATATTTGGTAATTGTATTTTGCTCATCCAGGTAATTAAGAATTTCAATTCTCAATAAATAATGGAACGAATAGGTGTATTAACATCCGGTGGAGATGCCCCGGGGATGAATGCCGCCATACGTGCGGTTGTGCGAACTTGCGTATATTACAATTTAACCCCTTATGGTATTTGCCATGGATATGAAGGACTCATACAGAATGATATTAAAAAAATGGATGCCGGTTCGGTAAAACATATCATTCACCAGGGCGGGACGATCTTAAAATCTGCTCGCAGTAACGATTTTAAAACTGAAGAGGGCATGCAAAAAGCCTGGGAAAATATTCAGAAGCACCAGCTTGACGGCCTTGTAGTGATTGGTGGTGATGGAACCTTCACGGGAGCTATGAGATTTGGTGAGAAATTTGATTTCCCTATTGTTGGAATTCCGGGAACCATTGACAACGATATTTTTGGTACAGATTTTACGGTTGGTTTTGATACAGCTGTAAATACAGTTGTTGAAGCCGTCGATAAAATTCGCGATACGGCCACTTCTCACAACCGGCTGTTCTTTATCGAGGTTATGGGTCGCGATGCCGGATTTATTGCCGTGTATTCAGGCATTGCCGCGGGTTCCGAAGAAATTCTGATACCTGAAGAAGATCGAGGGGTCGAAAAGCTTTTTGAATCTTTGGCACGAACATCAAAACGAAATAAGTCATCACGACTTGTTATCGTTGCTGAAGGAGATAAAAATGGCAGTGTTTATGATCTCGAAGATAAAGTGAAAGAAGAATTTGGGGATCGCTATGAAACCAAAGTCACAATTCTGGGTCACGTACAGCGCGGCGGGCGTCCGAGTTGTGCCGACCGGGTATTAGCGAGCAGGCTTGGTGTAATTGCTGTTGAGGCCTTAAAAGATGGGAAAAGAGATATTATGGTTGGGGTTCGTGATCGAGAGATCCGGTATACCGAATTTGAAAAAGCTACTAAACAAAATCCGAAAATGGATAAAGAGCTGCTTCGTATAGCCGATATCATTTCTATTTAAGGGTTTATATTCTAATATAATTTAATGGAACATCCTCCTGATCATACCTCCCAAAATGGAAATTCTGTTGATACATCCTACCACACCCCGGAATGGGCAAAACATGTAATTTGGTATCAGATTTTCCCCGAGCGTTTTCGCAACGGCGATCCATCCAACGATCCTACACGTGAAAGAGTAGGGGGGCCCGAGGGATGGGAAATATCGCCTTGGACGGGCGATTGGTATGAACGGGCATCTTGGGAGAAATCACTGGGAGATTCTTTTCGTGATGGGGTATTTAAACGGCGATACGGCGGTGATCTGCAGGGTATTATCGATAAACTGGATTATCTTCAAGAGCTCGGAATCGGCGGCATATATCTCAATCCTGTTTTTGATGCGGTGTCATTGCATAAGTATGATACCAGTCATTATCATCACATCGATCGCTTTTTTGGGCCCGACCCCGAGGGGGATGTCGAGATCATGAAGCAGGAAGATCCCGAAGACCCCAAAACTTGGCAGTGGACTTCAGCAGATAAGCTTTTTTTGAGACTGATTGAAGAGGTTCACAAACGAGGGATGAAAATCATTATAGATGGTGTTTTTAATCACACTGGAACCGACTTTTGGGCTTTTCGGGATGTAAAAAAGAATCAGTCAAAATCGAAATATAAAAAATGGTATTCCATCAATTCATTTGCTGATGAGGAGGGGAAGAAATTTGATTACGATGGATGGTGGGGCGTCAAAAGCTTGCCAGAATTAAAAGAAGTTCATGGTGCGCTGGTAAAGCCTATTCGCGAACATATTTTTGCTATTACCCGTAGATGGATGGATCCCGATGGAGATGGGGACCCGTCTGATGGTATTGACGGCTGGCGTTTGGATGTGCCTGAAGAGGTTGGGAAAAAGTTTTGGAAAGAGTGGAATGCAGTGGTTCGGAGTATTAACCCCAATGCATATACGGTGGGCGAAATATGGACGGACAAAGGCAGAGAATGGGTCAACGGTGAGCTGTTTACGGCGGCGATGAACTATCCCTTTACAGAAGCTATTCAGGATTACATGATTGACCAGTCAATGACTCCTGCTGGTTTTCTGAAAAGATTGCGAATGATTAGAGAAGGATTGCCCGATGGGGCCGAACTGGTTCAGCAGAATCTGATGGATAGTCATGATACGCCGCGGGTGGCATCGATGATTGTTAATCCCGGTCGTGAATTTGATACCAATACCAAGCCGGAGGAAGGGTTTGAAGTGCGTAAACCAACCGCTGAAGAACGACGCCTGCAGAGGTTGATCGCTTTATTTCAATATACCTATGTAGGGGCGCCGATGATTTTTTACGGTACCGAGGCGGGTATGTGGGGTGCGGACGATCCTGATGACCGCAAGCCGATGGTGTGGCCGGAACTTGATTTTGACAATGAGAAAAGCCATCCTCTGGGCAAAAAGCGACCGGTAGATCAAAATGCGTTTGATGAGGGATTATTTAATTGGTATAAGAAATTGGGTAACATTCGCAATCGGCATTTAGCATTACGGGTAGGGAAGCTTAAGGAGATATTGGTGGATAACGAACGACAGGTTTTTAGTTTTGCACGTTTTCTAAACAACCAAATGTTTTGTCTGGTAGTCATCAACCGATCAGAATATACCCGCAAAATAAAAATACCGATCGACCATTTTGAAGTTAAGCAGCGGAAATATCTTGAAAATGTAATTACCGGAAATGGTGCACAGATAAACAACGGTAAAGTCACTGTGATGCTCCCGCCAATTTCCGGTGCTGTTTTATCCCCGGAAGAGACTTAACCATGCGTATAGATCCCAAATACTTTAACACCTTTTTGCTTATTGTTGCGGTAGTGGCCGCCTCTCTTATTGCTTTCTTTGTGATGAGTAATCGTAGTGCCGAGAGGTCGGATTTTAAGCAGCGTATGTTTGCTCAGGATTCGCTGCAAACCATCTGGTGGAATAAGGTGCAATCCGATGACAGCCTGAGAATAGCTGACTTTAAGGGAGCTTTTATCGTCTTGGATTTATGGTCAAACTGGTCGGATGCTTCGCTCAACTCACATACCGAACTGGCCAAAGTTAAGCAAGAATATCCGAATGAGTTGCAAGTTATGGCAGCCGCAGTGGGACTCCAGAAACAAGAAGTAGAAGAGTATATCGAAGAGCACAAGTTTCCTTTTCACTTCGTAGCAGGTTCAAGACAATTTTCAGCGTTCGATATGCCCGGCTTACCTGTCCAATTTGTATATGATCAAAAACTTGAACTTAGGCATGTGTTCTTGGGATATTCCAATGACCGCCAATACGATAGCTTACGGGTTCTAATAACCAATGGAAACCAGCAATAACTGGATTATATTTGATGGAAAGGTCATACCGGAGGATCAACCGGTGGTACCTGTGGTTTCTCGGGGTTTAATGTATGGGGATGGTATTTTTGAGACCTTTCGCACCTACGAGGGGCAATCTTTTTGCCTAAAAGAACATCTCGATAGACTGCATTCCGGTATGCGTATTCTGGGTATAGATGTCAATTCCAAATTACAAATTGGAACGTTACAAAAGATGGTGTTTAAGCTGTTGGAAAAGCAGCAGCTGTTACGTAGGGGTGCTATCGTTCGATTGCAGGTATGGCGCGATGGTCAGCGAGGCTATCATCCACAAGAGGAGAGTATTACCCATTTTTCAATAACGGCCTCAGCCTGTCCTGATGAGTTTTCATTGCCTGTTTTAAAAACTGTTAACCGGAAGCGCATCCCTTCTCAGTCAATACCGTCGGATGTAAAGTTTACCAACGGTATCAACTATATATTGGCAGCACAGGAAGCGGCTAAGGAGGGAGGCGATGATGCCCTCATGCAAACTGTTGACGGCTTTATATCAGAGACGACTATCGCTAATATTTTTTGGATAAAGGGTGATAAAATCTATACGCCCGACAAGGAATGTGATCTTATTCCGGGAATCACAAGAATGGTTATCATGGATATTATTCGCGAAAGCAATGGCTGGAAACTCGAAGTGGGCAAATATTTTCTTGATCATATTTTAGATGCTGATGCTGTATGGCTGTGTAACTCGGTCCGAGAGGTATTACCAGTTAAAAAGATTGACAGGCAAGCGTATGATGTTGACCATACTGCAATACAAAAATTACAAGCTTCGTATATTCAACGCTGTCGATCAAAGAAGAAACCGTTAAAATCGTAATTGGGATGGATGACCTGCTTATATTAACTAAATATTTTGCAACACAAGGAAATGTTATTTTATTGCAGTCTCAGTCCGATGCTCATCCCTCATCACGGGTTTCTTATTTAGCAGCATGTCCTAAAGCAACGATTAAAGCATATGGAGATCAAATTACCGTCATCAGGGGTGGAGAAGAGCAGAGCATTCAAAAAAATCCCTGGGATGCTTTGCAAGCTTTTCGTAACGAAGCAGATGGTTGGCTTTTTGGCTATTTAGGCTATGATTTAAAGAATTATATTGAGCAGTTAGACTCTTCTAATACCGATCCGGTCGCGGCGTCGGATATGCATTTTATAGTCCCGGGATTTTTACTGAAATACGATCATAAAACGAGAGAAACAACATTGATAAAGGGCGATATGCCCTCCAAGGATGAAATTGATCGGCAAACTTTCGACCAAGAAGAGTTTGCGCTTGGAAAGCTGGAACAACAGACAAATCGCGAGCGATATATACAAAAGATAGAAGAAGCACAGCATAGGATAAGTGAAGGTGATTTTTATGAAATTAACCTTTCGCACCAAATGAAAGCACCTTTTAAAGGTTCGGCAATGCATTTATATGAAAAGATGCGAAAGGTTGGGCCGGTACCTTTCGGCAGTTTTCTAAAGTATGACGATCTTTCTATTTGTTCCCAATCTCCAGAGCGATTTCTGCGAAAGGAGGGGAGCACTGTTTACTCTCAACCGATTAAAGGAACCGCAAAACGAGGCGCGACCGCCGATGAAGACGATATTTTGAAGGACAAGTTGATGGCATCAAAAAAAGAGCGGGCCGAAAACCTGATGATTGTTGATCTGGTTCGAAATGATTTAAGTCGGATTGCTCAAAAGGGTACGGTAAAAGTCCCTGAACTTTTTGCTATTCAATCGTTTGGGACGGTGCATCAAATGGTATCGACGGTAATCGCAGAGACCATCGAGGAGGACCCTGTGAATATACTTCGGGCTTGTTTTCCAATGGGATCGATGACGGGAGCTCCCAAAATTAGTGCTATGAAATCTATAGAGGAGCTTGAGGACTATAAAAGAGGAATCTACTCTGGAGCAATAGGTTATATAACCCCTGAGGCAGATTTTGATTTTAGTGTGGTAATACGAACAGCTGTTATAAAAAATAGTCAACTATATTATTCGGTAGGTGGGGCTATTACCAGCGATTCGGATGCCCAGAAAGAGTGGGAAGAAACACAAATTAAAGCTCGCGCGCTCTTACATGTACTTGAAAACCTTGAAAAAGAGTAAGCACTTTCCCCAAATGCCGATATACGTCTCTAAAGGGCTATTTTAGGGATTTAAAAGAGAAGTTGCGAAATCCTTGAAATTAGTTATTATTACAAATGTAAGCCCTTACATATTTTTACTTGAATTATTTTTTTAATTATGATTTTTGAGGAATAATCAATTGGCTGGTAGTACAATATACGACATTGCAAAAAAAGCAGGAGTGAGCATAGCCACTGTTTCGCGAGTTGTTAATAATAGTGAAGGTATCGCGGATAAAACGAGAGAAAAAGTTTTAAAAGTGGCGGATGAACTTGGATACTATCCACAGGCCTATGCTCAGGGATTGGCGCGAAAAAAGAAGAATATTATCATGGTCGTGGTTCCGGTATTATCCAACTACTTTTTTATGGAGGTATTGGCCGGTATTCAGGATGAGATCTCCAAATACAATTATGACCTTAATATTTTTAATGTGCAGAGTACCGGTGAAGATAATATGTTTTCTCAGGTAGAGAATATTATCAAGCGCCAGTGGGCTGATGGATATCTTTTTATCTCTACACATTTACGGGATACCGAACTTGAGAAGCTGCAAAATTATGATATGCCGATTACACTTATTGATGAATCGTATCCCGGGATGGATTCAGTTTCGGTTGATAATGAAAAGGGTATTGAAAAGGCGATGCACTATTTCCTTGAGAATGGGATGACTCGTATTGCAATCATTAGTGCCATGAAGACTTCCAAGCCCGGAAGGCAGCGCATTGAGGGCTATAAAAAAGCACTTAAGGAAGCCGGTGTTTCTGTTGAGGAAGACCTTATTGTATCGGGTGACTCTATGTATCGCGATGGATTTTCTGAACAGAATGGCTACGAGGCGATGAAAAAGCTGTTGGAACTTCCGAACCCTCCGCAAGCTTGTTTTTGTACTTCTGACATTCAGGCGGTAGGTGCTATGAAAGCAATGGAAGAAAAAGGAATGCAAATACCTATTATTGGCTATGATGACATTACGATTTCTAATTACATCGGATTGTCGACCATACGCCAGCCCATGTATGATATGGGCAGTCTTGCTACTAAAAAGCTGATGGATCGCATGAAAAATAGAGAGGTAGAGCCTGAACATAAGGTTTTTGCGCCCGAGTTGATCCTGCGTTCTTCCACAGAAACAGAAGTAAAAGAAGAAGCTTGATTCACAAACCCGAATTGCAATTTTAGAAAGGAATTTTAAATTATTTTTTGATTTATGTGGAAACCTGAAGCTTGCATTTTCGACCTTGATGGCGTTATTGTAGAGACATCTGATGCTCATTTTAAGGCCTGGCAACGATTGGCAGAATCGCTGGGGATTTCTTTTGGGGAAGAGTTTAATGAGCAGCTTAAAGGCGTAAGTCGACGTAAATCAATAGAAAAGATTTTAGCTCTTGAGGACCGGCAATTACCCGAGGAAGAAATCCAGCGACTAATGGATAAAAAGAATGGCTGGTATCAGGATTCTATTGCAGAATTGACTCCAGATGATATTCTGGAAGGCGTCCCTGAATTTTTAACATCGCTACAACAAATGGAGATTCCGCTGGGTATCGGCTCATCCAGTAAAAATGCCCCTTATATAATTGATTATTTGCAACTGAACGATACCTTTGGAGTAATCATCGATGGGAACAAAGTGGATAATACGAAGCCTGACCCGGAAGTATTTTTGAAGGGGACCAAAGCATTGAATGCTGATCCTTCTAAAACGATTGTGTTCGAAGATGCTGCCTCGGGGGTAGACGCGGCTAATAATGGAGGGATGATTAGTGTTGGTGTTGGTTCTCAAGAGTATTTGGGAGATGCCAACCTTGTAATTTCTGACTTTGTCGGTTTAACCCCACAGAAATTATTTTCTCAGTTAAACGAAAAATAACAGATCGATCTAAAACCTTTGATTTATGGATAAGTATTTGAAAACTGATCAATGGAAGATTATTGAAGAAGGCTTTGATCCTGAACGACAGCGTTCATCAGAAAGCATTTTTAGTATTGGCAATGGCCATATGGGCCAACGGGCTAACTTTGAAGAGCAGTACAGTGGTGATTCACTGCAGGGCAGTTATATTGGAGGTATTTATTATCCCGACCCAACAAAGGTAGGATGGTGGAAAAATGGCTATCCCGATTATTTTGCCAAAGTGCTTAACTCGGTAAACTGGATTGGTATTGATGTGTATGTCAACGGTGAGCAGCTGGACCTTGCCGAATGTACAGTTACGGATTTTACGCGTACGTTGGACATGAAGCAGGGACTCTTGCAGCGAAGTTTTATAGCTGAACTGTCGAACGGAAATAAGGTTGCCGTAGAAGCTTGTCGATTTGTGAGCATGGAACGGACTGAGGTAGGAGTTATTGAATATAATATCAAAGCGCTGAATTTCTCCGGAACCGTTACATTTACGCCGTATATCAATGGCGAAGTCTACAATGAAGATGCTAATTATGATGAAATATTTTGGGAGGAAGTGACCCAGGATTCTTTTGACGATGGGGGCATAGTAACGACGCAGACAAAAAAGCTCGATTTTCACGTCTCGGCGGCGATGAAAAATGACGTTCAGATAAATGGGAAAACACTCGATATTGATACAGCAGCTTCTGTTTCTTCAATGTATGCCGAGCAGTCTTACGAAGTTGAAGTCAGTGAAAATAATGAAGTTCAATTTCATAAATATGCTGTAGTTGCTTCTTCTTTGAATCATGATCGTAAGCGCTTACATGACCATACAAAAGAGTCTGTGGCCGATGTGGCTTCCGTTGGATTTGATCAATTAAAGGGGGAACACATCGATCGGTGGCATACCATTTGGGAAGGCAGTGATGTGCATATTGAAGGTGATGATGAAGCTCAGCAGGGGATTCGATTTAACATTTTTCAACTTTATCAAACGTATACCGGCGAAGATGAGCGCCTAAATATTGGTCCAAAAGGATTTACCGGCGAAAAGTATGGCGGTTGTACCTATTGGGACACCGAAGCGTATTGCCTGCCGTTTTATTTGAATACGGCACCCGACAAGGTTGCACGTCAGCTGCTATGGTACCGCTACCGCCACTTGCCCAAGGCTATTGAAAACGCTGAAAAACTCGGCTTCACCGATGGAGCAGCACTCTATCCCATGGTAACCATGAACGGAGAAGAGTGCCATAATGAATGGGAGATTACCTTTGAGGAAGTCCACCGTAATGGTGCTATTGCATATGCAATTTATAATTATATCCGTCACACGGGGGATGACTCCTATCTAAAGGAAGCAGGACTCGAAGTGCTTATTGCAATTTCACGCTTTTGGAGCCAGCGGTTTAATTTCTCTGAAAAGCGCCAACAGTATGTGATGCTGGGTGTTACGGGTCCCAATGAGTATGAAAATAACATCAATAACAACTGGTACACCTCGTACATTGCCTGCTGGTGTATGCGATATACAATGGAAGCTATTGAGAAAGTGCGCGAAGAAGCACCGGAGCAATTTGAGGAAATTCAGCAGAAGACTTCATATAATGATGCCGAAACTGAGCGATGGAAGGATATCTTAGAGCGGGTATATCTTGGTGAAGATGAGGATCTTGGGATTTTCTTACAGCAGGATAATTACCTGGATAAAGTCCAGCGTACGGCCAGCGAACTCGATAAAAGTGAGCGTCCGATCAATCAGTACTGGTCGTGGGATCGCATTCTACGTTCGTGCTACATCAAACAAGGCGATGTGGTGCAGGGACTCTACTTTTTCGAAGATCACTTTGATGAAGATACTATTCGCCGAAATTTTGATTTCTACGAGCCCCGAACGCTACATGAGTCTTCATTATCGCCTTGTATTCACGCTATAATCGCTTCAAAGCTCGATTATAATGACAAGGCCTATCAGTTGTATTTACGGACTGCACGACTCGACCTCGATGATTATAACAAAGAAGTCCATCAGGGGTTGCATATTACCAGTATGGCCGGTACGTGGATGTCGATTGTAGAGGGCTTTGCAGGAAAGCGGGCCAAAGACGGAAAGCTGTATTTTAATCCATCGTTGCCTGATGAATGGGATGCCTATTCCTTTAAAATTTTGCTCAATGGTAACCGGCTTAATATCCGTGTTGAACCGGGGCAAGTTACTGTCCGTTGTGAAAAAGGCAGCGAATCCACCGTGAACATTTATGGTGATGAATATACGGTTTCGCCTAAAAATAAAGCCGTAATTTCATCGCCGGAGCTCCACTAATAACCAATATCAAATTAATGATTAATTAGTCTCTATCATTATGAAGAATCAATTTTCTTTCTCTACCAGAATACTTTCCTTTCTATTATTATTTTCTGTTTCTGCCTTAACGCTGGGATGTGACAATACAAACGGACAAAAACCGGATGCCAATGCCCATATTGAGCATCCCGAGTGGTCGAAAAGTGCCAATATGTACGAAGTAAACATCCGTCAATATACCGAGGAGGGTACTTTTGAAGCTTTTCAAGAGCACTTGCCGCGGTTAAAAGAGATGGGGGTGGATATTCTCTGGTTGATGCCGATTCATCCCATTGGAGAAAAAAAGCGTAAAGGCGAGTTGGGCAGTTATTATTCGATTCAGGATTATACGGCCGTCAATCCTAACTTCGGGACGATGCAAGATTTTAAGGAACTTGTCAAAGCAGCGCATGAGCATGATATGAAACTCTTTTTGGATTGGGTCCCGAATCATACGGCGTGGGATCATCCGTGGACGGAAGAGCATCCTGAATATTATATGAAAGATTCTACCGGAGCGATTACGTATGAAGCCGACTGGACGGATATTGCTCAGCTCAATTATGAAAACAAAGAGCTTTGGGATAAGATGATCGAGAAAATGAAGTTCTGGATTGAAGAGACCAATATTGACGGTTATCGCGTGGATCATGCGGGACATGATATTCCATTGGAATTTTGGAAAAAAGCTATTCCTGAAGTAAATAAGTCGAAGGATGATTTCTTTTGGCTGGCCGAGTGGAATACGCCCGACATGCATCCTTGGTTTGATGCGACCTATACCTGGGAGTACTTTCACCTGACTACAGATATTGCAAAAGGGGAAGCTTCTGTTGATGAGATTACGGAGTATATGGCGAAACAGGATTCGGTATACCCGGATCACGCTTACCGGTTGTATTTTACCTCAAACCATGATGAAAATTCGTGGAATGGTACGGATGAAGAGTTATTCGGTGATAACTTCGAGAATTTTGCCGTAATGGCTGCAACCATTGATGGGATGCCTCTTATTTACAGTGGGCAGGAGACCGCCCTGGATAAACGGTTAGAATTCTTCCAAAGAGATCCGATTGAGTGGGAAGGGTCTGAGTACGAAGATTTCTACCGCACGCTATTTGAACTCAAGGATCGCAACGAGGCACTTTGGAATGGTCAGTATGGCGGTGATTTCGAAGCTGTGGCTACGGAATCATCCGGACAAACGTATGCCTATAAAAGGGGTAAAGGAGATCAAGAAGTGTTGGTGATCCTTAATTTTGAGGGGAACGAACAAGAGATTTCATTTCCGAACTTAGATGATTCAACGGAGTATATCGACGTATTCAGTGGTGAAAATGTGACCATTGATACTGAGGGGGTAACGCTTGAGGCAAATGATTATCTGGTTCTCGAGAAGTAAGTCCTACTTTGATACGCTAATTTGATATGCAAAAAATCATGCTATGAAGAAAAAAAATGAAAAACCCAGGCTAAGCTTTTGGGATATCTGGAATATGAGTTTTGGATTTTTGGGCATTCAGTTTGGCTTTGCCCTTCAGAATGCAAATGTCAGCCGCATATTCGAAACGCTCGGCGCCAGCGTTGATGATATTCCCATTCTATGGATTGCCGCTCCCGTTACGGGCTTAGTGGTACAGCCCATTATTGGTCACCTTAGTGACAGAACCTGGAATAGTTTTGGACGGCGAAAACCATATTTTCTATTCGGAGCAATATTTGCGTCATTGGCGCTTATCATCATGCCCAACTCACCTGTACTATGGGTGGCCGCCGGTATGCTTTGGATTATGGATGCTTCTATAAATATTTCAATGGAACCATTTCGTGCTTTCGTGGGGGATATGTTACCCGCCGAGCAGCACACCAAAGGTTTTGCAATGCAGACCTTTTTTATTGGCACCGGAGCTGTCATTGCCTCGGCCTTGCCGTATATTATGACAAATTGGGTGGGTTTGGCTAATACCGCTGCTCCGGGTGAGATTCCCCCGGCGGTTCGGTGGTCGTTTTACATTGGGGCAGCTACTTTTTTGGGGGCTGTTTTATGGACGGTTTGGACGACCGAGGAATATCCACCGGACGAACTTGAGCAGTATTCCAAAAATGAACCGGGCGAAGGTTCCATTATTGATGCTGCCAAAAAAGGAGAAATTGATTCTGGAAATGCCAAGCGTAAATTTACTGCAGGATCTATTTTAATCGCGATTGGATTAGCGTTAACCTATTACATTTATGGAGCTTCATTTGAAAAAGAACTCTACATTTTTAGCATCGGGGTAGCCGTTTTTGGCTTGGTGATGACCGTAGCCGGTTTTATGCAGAAGAATTTAGGCAAAGATGAGCATGGACTGGTCGTCGTTGTGTCTGATTTTTTGAGTATGCCCAAGACCATGGTTCAGCTTTCGGCCGTACAGTTCTTTTCTTGGTTTGCCCTTTTTGCCATGTGGATTTATACCACAGCCGCGGTTACGTCTCATGTGTACGGAACCAGTGATACAACCTCTGCACTTTATAATGAAGGGGCCGACTGGGTAGGAATGCTGTTTGCTATATACAACGGTTTTGCCGCTATTATCGCTTTTGCACTGCCGGTGTTGGCCAAATGGAGCAGTCGAAAGATTGTGCATGCAATTTCTCTGTTGATCGGAGGCATAAGCCTTGCAAGTATTTACCTGATAAGTGATCCCATGATGCTCATTCTGCCTATGTTGGGTATTGGTATTGCCTGGGGAAGTATTTTGGCGATGCCGTATGCTATTTTATCGGGTGCTATTCCGGCCAAGAAAATGGGGGTGTATATGGGATTGTTTAACTTTTTTATTGTGATACCCCAGATTGTGGCCGCCAGTATTTTGGGCACAATGCTCAGAAATCTATTTAACGGTGAAGCCATATTTGCTCTAATAGCAGGAGGGGGAGCCATGGCTTTCGCCGCACTCATGATGATTTTTGTGGATGATAAAGCAGCTCAGGAAATGAATGATCCGGAAGCCGTGGAACCCACCGAGTAATTATTTGGATGTAGTATCCAACCCGATGACCGGATTTGAATCGGATGGGTTTCTTAAACTGATTCTCGATCCGTAGTTCTGCTGCGGATCGTCTTTATTTGTTGCTGATATAAAAAAAGCTCGACACCTATAAAGTGCCGAGCTTTTACATGAGTTTTTCGAATGATGTTTTTTAGTCCAATTCCAGAATTAATACAGACCGAGAGGGAATTTCAAGATCATCCACTTTGTACGTTTCGCCTGTAATAACATCTGTTCCAGTGGAAAAGCCATTTAGCCGTTCGTAATAATAATCGGTATCCAACGACATAGCCTCTTCGTTTTTATTGAATGCTATCATTACCGATTTTTCTTCATTATAACGGAAAAAAATATATACGCCATCATGTTTGGGCGCGTACTGCATCAGTTCACCGGAATGAATAACGGGATTATCTTTCCGCCAGTTGAGCAGCTTTTTCACAAAGGCCTGGGCTTCTTGTTGTTTATCGGATAATCCTTCTCCGGTAAAACCATTTTTGGTATCGTTTTCCCATCCGCCCGGAAAATCCTCGCGAATCTGTCCGTGATCGTGTTCCTTTTCATTACTCATCAATAGTTCAGTACCATAATAAAATTGAGGGATGCCACGCATCGTCATAATGTATGCCAGTCCCATTTTATATAGATCTAAGTCCTGATTTACTTGTCGATAAAAACGATCCATATCGTGGTTATCGGGAAATATCACCATGTTAAAGGGATTAGCGTATGCATAATCGAAGCTCAAGGTTTCGTAAAGATCAACAAATCCGCTGCCCCAGTTTTCATCGTTGTTTAGAGCTTCAACAAGCGTCGTTTGAATGGGGAAATCCATGAGGCTGGGAAGACAGGAGCTAAAGTTGTCAGGCTTGTCGCTGCCGCGCTGCCATTTGGATAGTACCAGTGGATCAACGCTCCATTCTTCACCCACAATATTGAAATTGGGATATTCTTCCATGATTTGGCAGGTCCACTCGGCCATAAACTCCTGTCCGGCATAGGGATGGGTATCATGACGAATACCATCGAGACCGGCATATTCAATCCACCAGAGGCTATTGTAAATCAGGTAATCAGCCAGCAGGGGGTTGCTTTGATTGAGATCCGGCATCGTTTTCACAAACCAGCCATCCGTCATTATTTTCTTGTCGATATCAGAAGCATAAGGATCGTGCAATGTCGTTCGCCGGTGATTCGTTTCCTGATAGTTATCGGGATAATGCACCCAGTCCTCGGTTGGTAGATCGTCCATCCACCAGTGATTAGAGCCCGCGTGATTCATAATCATATCCATGATAAGTTTAATGCCTCGTTTTTCAGCTTCCTCACTCAGTTTTTTATAGAGCTCGTTGCTTCCGAAGCGGGGGTCTACTTTGTAATAATCGGTCGTGGCATAGCCGTGGTAAGAAGCTTCCGCCATGGCATTTTCCTTGACGGGATTCAGCCACATCGCCGTAAAACCCATCTCTTCGATGTAATCAAGATGATCGATAATACCTTGAATATCGCCCCCATGCCGACCGTAATCGTCATCTCTGTCGAGACTATCAGCATATCCTGCTACACTGTCATTATCGGGATTTCCATTTGCAAAACGATCGGGCGTAATCAGGTACATGACGTCTGATGAGTTAAAGCCTTGGCGCTGCGCAGAGTTTTGCTCTCGCTCTTTGAGTTCGTATGCATAGCTGAGCTTCTGTTCGCCATCTTTTGAAAGTGTGATGTCAAAGCTTCCGGGTTTGGTATCTTTGGAGATATCCAGGTAGACAAACAGGTAGTTGTCGTTTTCTACTTTTTGCACCCGTTTAATTTTAATGCCTTCATAGTTGACGGCAGGAGAGAGGTTTCCAATATCATCGCCGTAAATCATAACCTGCAATTCGGGATTTTCCATCCCCACCCACCAGTGGAGTGGTTCCACGCGCTCAATGGCGTAGTCTTGTGCATCTGCTGAAAGATTGAATATCAGGAATAGAGCTAAAAATGTTGTTATAAAATGATATTTACGTTTCATAGAAGTAGGGGTTCATTCTGATTTACATTCGAGCTTACTTTTCTAACAAAAATGTCAGTGGAATATGTAGTCTGTTTGACCAAGACTTTTCGGAATGATCAGCCCCTTCAAATTCCCGGCTGATCCAGTTTTCGGGCGTATATCCTTTATCACGCATTGTTTGATCAATAAGGTCTTGGTAGGGAGGATAGAGCGAATCCAGCGTTGCTGTACCATGATCGAAGTAAATTTTATGGTTTTCCGGTGAAGGTAGATTGGCAGAAAGATAACTATTAATCGCCTTGGGAATAATGTTATCCGATTTTGAAGTTCCAATCCAGTGGGTAGATAAGCATGCGGCTCCACCGAATAAATCTGGATATTCACTTAGCCCATAAATAGAGATAAGTCCGCCCATACTTGAGCCCATCAAATAGGTATGCTCGGAACCGGGTTGAGTTGAGTATGTACTGTCGATGAAAGGTTTGAGTTCACTGACGAGAAACTTTAAATAATAGTCTGCTTTCAAATTAACAGGACCTAACTTCATCAGAGAATCCCGTTGAGTCTTGGGAATATAATTAACTGCTTTTGCGGGAAAATATTCAGCAAATCGCTGATCGTCATTGTTCCAAATTCCAACTACAATAACAGGTGAAATTTTATCTTCAGAGATTAACTTGCCAGCCACTTCATCTACTTTCCACTCTTGGTTGTTCCAGGTTTTGGAGGAATCAAAAAGCATTTGCCCGTCGTGCATATAGAGGACACTATATTTGTTGCTGCTGCTGTAATTGTCTGGAAGCCAAATATCAACGTTTCGAGCATCTACAAAATCTGATGAGAAATGATACCGATTAATATGTCCCGATGTTACCTGCAAATTATGGGTGGTATCCTGCTGAATCTTATTCTTTTTAGGCTGATCTGATAAATCAGAATTGCAGGCTTGCGTGAGAATAATAACTAAAAAAGCTAATATTGGAGAAAGGAGGATTTTCATAGGAAGTATTATTTATTATGGACGGTCGGGTGGATTTGAAAAAGGGGTAATCTCCAATTGGGAAGACATGCTGCTTTCGTTTTCATTTTCGTCAATGGCCGTAAGGCGATAGTAGTAGGTGGTTCCATTCTCAAGAGCGGTGTCCGTATACTCAGCAGCCTGTATCATATTTGACCCGTTGACCGGATCCATACCTGAGATGTCTGAGATGCTGCTGGTGGATCGGTATAAATTATAGCCGGTCAAATCACTTTCCGTATTGGCATCCCAGGTTAATACCACTTCCTGATCTCCGGATGTCCCTTTTAGGCTGGTTGGTGCCGAAGGAGCGTTATTATCGGTATCATCAGGGCTGGTGGAAGAGCCTCCGCAGGAGGTCAGTACCAAAAAACCACAGAGTGTTATTACTATCGATGGTATTAGAAATATACGGTTCATAAAATTCTTGGTTATTTGATTAACGTCATCTTTTGAGTAAACCGCTGTTCGCCAATTTCAAAAACAGCAAAATACATCCCACTGGCCCGCTGACTGCCGTCAAACGTAACGGTATGAACACCGGCCTGACGAACTTCATTATTTATGAGCGTACTCACTTTCTGACCAAGTAAGTTATAAACCTGAACTCGTACCTCTGATTGTTCCGGTAGCGAAAATCGCAGGGTAGTGGATGGATTAAACGGATTGGGATAGTTAGGGTTTATGGTTATTTCCTTGGGTAGGAATTCTTCTTGTTGCTCGTTGATATACCGTGTATCCCCGATTACCAATAACATGGAAGTATTTTCGCGATCCGGGATAATTGTTACTTCTTTTTGATTACTTAAATCATACTTACGGCCTGACTTAGTATTTAAAAGCCCAAGTTGAATTCCTGGATTATTCTTCCAACCCTTAGCGCTAATAGTAACTGGTTCTCCGGGAGTAGCCGAGAGGGCTAATTCTTCTCGATGACCTTGTTTGTTTTGATTTCGATATACATGCGCTAACAAGTTGGCCCGTGCAGATTGTTGTTCACTCTTATTGGTTGCAAATCGCAGTGATGCCCCTTCAAATTTTGAGGGGGGAGCTACAATATTAGCATGGGATTTTTCATCATTAACAAAGGTGAGGCGGCTTGTAGATGTTTTTTCTCCATTTTTTTGAGTAATGAGTTGGAGTTCGGTTTGTTTCGCTTCTGGTTTTTGTTTGGAGGATGTCTCCTCGTAGGGAATTAGTAAATGATTTAACCCTTGATCATTCCAAAAGTAAAAAGCTTCACCAGAACGTGCTGATACAAAATCGTCTGCTTGGTTGTATGAGCCATCAAACTGCCAGATGGGTTGTAGGTTACTATCGTTGATTTCTGATACCTTTGACCACGCCACATCGGTATGCAGTGGATTGGATATAATATTCCATCCGTCGTGTAGCGGAATCGAAGCCTGATTATTCTCATTGAGTTGTACGGTGGGGACGGTCTGCTGGTAAGTAAGATCTTCTTTGCTGGTGACCCAGAAACCGTTGCCGGCATTCATGTTGAAGGTAGAGCTGCCATCGTATTTAACCATATAATTCTGATCTTCGCCATTGTCCCAGAATGCTTGCCAGTCAACACTTGGTTCACCACTTAACAGGTCAGATAAACCTTGATTGGGGGTACCGGGCAGGGCTACTAATCGGTAATCTTTGGTAGTGGAGGCCTCGCTAAAAGTTCTTGAGATATCCACAGCTATTTGTGTAGGGACAAAGCTGAGCAGATCTTCTGCAGGTGCCTCAAACTTTTGAGTGGTATAGATATGAAATTCGCCGGCCGTCATCGTAAGTGTCGTATCAGTATTGTTTACTGAGAGGGTATCCCCGGAAAAGAAATCGTACCAATCACCGGTTTGAGAAAATTGAGGCTTCAGTTCAGTATCCGTAACACCAAAATTACCCGCAATATTTACTTTTAATTGGGGATGACTAATCGTAATACGTTTGGTAGCATCAGTCACGTCCATGATTACATCGGAGGTTGCGGAGGTAAAAGCTTCGTGAGAATTGCGAAGCCGGATAAGTGCTTTGTAGGTGTCATAAAGTTTTTTGCGATTTGCCTCCTGGTAATACTCCCAGCGGATCGGTTTTTTTCCCGTCCGTCCATTTTGATTGATATCAATCTCATAACCCAGCTCTCCAAATTGCCAGAACATCTTGGGGCCCGGCACGGTAAAAAAGAAAGCCGATGACAGTTTTATTCGATTTAGTGCCGTGTTTAATTCCGTAATATCATAAGAACCACTACTGTTACTGTTGCCGTAGTTTATGTTTTCATACATAATACGCTGCTCATCATGGCTTTCCATATAACCCACTAAATTAGGGTTGCTCCAGTTTCTGTTTGCATGATAGATCCCGGAGAAATTACTTTCTGAGCTATATCCCATCGAGGATTGTTTGTAATTGTGATGCATATTGCCCCATAGCAGCATGCCATAATCGGCCAATTCCTGTTCTTCACTGTTTGCCGTCAAGTGTTCCAGGATTACATAAGAAGAATCGTCCACCGCCCATTGCTGGTCGGCCATGCGTTTTAAAATTCGTATCCGATCGTCATCACGAGCCCATCCATCGCCCATATTTTGGGTAAAACCTTTGGTGAAGTCGAAGCGATATCCATCCGCATTAAACTCCTCGAGCCAGTAACGGGTCACCCGATCTACATAATATTTGGTGGCTTGAGATTCATGATTGAAATCATATCCCCAAGAATACGTTTGATTAGGAGATTGGACATTAAGATACGGGTTTTGGGTTGTAGGTTGCCCGTAGTCACCTTCGTTCCACAGCCGTACCAGGGGTGACTGACCATACACGTGATTTAACACAATATCTAAAATGACCGCCATGCCGCGGGAGTGAGCTTCATCAATAAAAGCTTTTAGATCATCAGCGGGGCCGTAATACTTGTCCGGTGCCAAAAGAAAAGCCGAATTGTATCCCCAGCTGATGTTACCCTCAAACTCCATTACCGGCATTAGCTCAATCGCATTCACACCAAGCCGGTCGAGATAATCAAGCGTGTCAGTTAGCGTTTTGTAATCGTGATTCTCTACGAAATCCCGAACCAGCAATTCGTATACTACCAGTTCCTCTTTGTCAGGGCGATCGTAGTTTTGGTGCGCCCATTGGTAGTCCGTTTTTCCGGGCTGCAAAACGCCCACACTAAAATCCGTTTGATCGGCAGGGTAGGGTTGTAAACCCGAATAGGTTGCTTCACTGATATACTGGTCGTCGGGTTGCAGGACTTTTTCGGAATAGGGGTCCGCTACGCGTATTTCTCCATCTACAAAATATTGAAATCCATATTCTTTATTTGGATCAGGTACATCAAATTCAATCCAGAAATAACTGCTGTCGGCATTGACCGTCTCTTTATTCATAAAATAATTGGGATCCACTTCCCAATTCGTAAAATCACCGATTACGTATACAAACTCCTTGTTAGGTGCAAAAAGGGAAAGGCGAACCGTATTGTCATCCACATAAGTGATACCATCTTGGAGGCCCTGCGGACGAGCTTGCTGGGTAATTTCCGGGTTAACGACCAGTTGCTGAGTAACCTGATCGGTATTCGTACCATCAGTTCCTTCTAAACGCACTTCAAAGTTACCGGCATTTTGAGCAGGATAATCATGTGAAATAGTATTGCTCTGGCTTTGAGCAACCTGCTGATTGTTGATAAAAAGAGTAAGCTGCTCATTACCAGTGTCGGTGGATGCAATCCCTTCGATGGTAACCGTACTGTTTTGTGAGGTAAAAGCGGGATCCTCAGAAGGAGAGGTAAGGCTTACATTAAATTGATTTTGGTACACCTCCGCAAATATATCTTCGCCGCCGGTGGCTTTTCCTTCTCGTGAGCCATCACTACTTCGGAAAACAAAAGCCATTTGTTCGATGGTTTCACCTTCTGGCACGCCATAATACTCGCGTATAGAAGGAGTAATATCCAAGGTATAGCGATTGGGATTATCAGCATCGCGCTCCATTTTTGCTTTCGGGATATTTTCACCCCAATCAGCCATTACATATTTCCAATCAGAGTTACTGGTACTTTCGTTAGTAATAACGCCGGTATGAGCATACACATCGCCTGTATAACCCTCCAGGCCGCCGGTTCCTTTGGTAGCATCAAAGGTAATCGTTACCGATTCGCCCGAAACAGGAAATTTGGGATTGGTTGTAATTACTTGTGCCTGAGCTGTTATAAAAAGCCCCAGTAAAAACAGAAGTGTTGTGGCAACGCGTCTCATAATAGTGTAGGTAAATTAATAAAAGCCCACCCATCATTGATGAGTGGGCTTTTTACGGATTTTAAACTAATGTTAGTTTTGGGTTATACTATATGTATAGGGATCACCGCTGAGATCTAACTCAATGGTATAATTTCCATCAGAATCGATGGCGATATTTTCACCGCCGGCCTCAAGAATACCGTCTGCGCCGTTATCCCCATATTCGATATTCCAGGCATCATTTGCACGGAACTTAACTTCACCAGAGGTAAGATCTGTGGTAATGGTCCAAACTTGATTAGCAGAGTCATAAGTCATGTTTTGGTCAGATTCCCACTCATTCGCTGTAGCTGAACCAATTAAACCCCATTGGGTTTGGGTTACGGTATATTCCAGGCGATTGATATTAACATTAATTTTATAATAACCTGGATCAGCAATTTCAATGTTGTCACTTCCTGGCTCTAATGTTCCGTCGCCACCACTGTCACCCCAATCGGAACTCCAATTACGCTCGGGGGTAAACTTAAATTGGTTACCTCCATTAGCCATATAAACATATCCCTCGTAATTATCAGTCAAGTCAACTGTTGTAAGGGCAGGAGCGGTTCCCGGATCCCAATCGTTGCCTTCGTTACTGGCTCCTTGATAACTGCCGGGCACATATATTTCCGGACAATACTCACAAGTAGAAAATGGAGTAAAGCCAAGGGTTATCGTATCTGATGTATAAGAAGTATCAGTGAGTGTTGTCTTGACACGAAAGTCTAAAGTTGACTCTTGTAAGGGAGTGAAGCCAAGACCCAGTAAGTTTGCATTCATTTCTCCTACTGTTATTGAATATGATGTGCCTTGGGTATTAGCAAATTCAATAGGATCAGAAAAGTCATTACCTGTCTCAACCATTTCAATAGTAACATCAGGTGCAGCAGAAAATCCATAATCTGGATTATTCCATTCAAATGTGACCAGATTTTGATCTGTCTCATCTTCTGAAAGGGTAAAACTCTGACCGGATTCCGGAGCGGTAATTGCCGGAGAACCCGGATCACTGTTCATAACGGGTCCCATTTCCTCTTTGTCACAAGAGGAAAAGACCAGGAACCCTGCCAGTACAAATGTTAATAGGCTAAGTTTCTTCATGATTATTTGTTTTTAGATTTAAAATCGTTTTGAAAATCGGACTAATTAATAACCCGGATTCTGTTCCAGATTTAGATTTGAGTTGATGTCGGAAGCCGGAATAGGGAAGAGGTTAAATTTTGAATCAGTACTTCTTCCGGCCGGATCTTCACCTTTCCAAGCCCATATATAATCACTTCCGGTAAATTGACCGAATCGACGCAAATCAGTTCTGCGGTGAGCCTCCCAGTACAGCTCTCTACCGCGTTCATCAAGGATGAATTGCAGGTTAAGATTACTGGTACTAATATTGGCTTCATCTGATCCGTAAGCTCGTTCTCTCAGATCATTAATAAGACCAACTGCCTTATTCATATCACCAGAATTTCCGCGCATTGTAGCTTCAGCATACATTAAATATACATCTGCTAACCGGAACATGGGAAAATCAATATCTACAAAGACTTGATCGGAACCACTTTGACCGTTTTGGTTTAGGTTCTTCCACTTGGTAAGTCCATAGCCATTGGTAAACTCAGCCAAAATAGGAATTTCTTTTTCTTGACCGTCAGTAAATAATGTATTCCTATTATTAGCCAGTTCAACATGGTATGTACTGTCATTTAAATTGACTGTAATATTATGCCGACCGGGTTGCTGCGCATAAAGGTTGTCTCCTCCAGAATCAAGAGTTCCGTCTCCTTCATTATCGCCCCAATCTTCATTCCAATTTTGTTCCGGAGTAAACTTAAATTCGCTACCAGCATCATTAATGTAGATATATCCGGTATAAATACCATCATTATTGTTATCTACAAGGGCAGGGGCTGTTCCTGGATCCCAGTCATTTCCGTAACCGCTTGCTGATTGGTAGCCGCCAGGTACGTAAATTTCGGGATCACTGTTTGGATTACTTACCTGTTCACCGGCTGTTCCTATTAATTCGAATTTATCGGCGAACTGTGGAGTGGTACGGTGTCCGGCCCATGCTTCATTGGTTCCAAAGTTGCTGGGATTCATATTACCCCCAATAGCGGCGTGGTGGATGAATGTTGTCCCTCCATAGGTTTGGGTATTTACGCCGTCGAAGGGGATGGAGAAAATGAGTCCATCAGCATTATGGTTATCAGCCATGAATAGCTGATCATAGTTGTCATCCAGCGTATAACCGCCTTGGTCAATCACTTTATTTGCATAGGTGACGGCGTCGCCGTAACGAGCTTCATCAATATAAACTTCGGCATTGAGGTACAGCTTCGTTAGGAGGGTCCAAACGGCTCCTTGGTCAGCTCGTCCGTAGTCGTTATCGCCGGGAGCAGGCATTTCGCTTTCAATTTCAGTGAGTTCCGTCTCAATGTAATTGAAGAGCTCCTGGGCACCAACTGGTTCGGGCTGATAAGCTCCAACAGGATCATCTTCGGTTACAAATGGGACATTACCGCCAAACATATCAAGGGCATGCCAGTAGCTGAGGGCACGCAAGAAACGAGCCTCGGCAAGGTATTGCTGTACTTGCTGGTTGTCACTACCCTGCGCGTTACGAATAAATTCATTGGCAAGACTAATTTGATAATAGATACGACTGTAAAGAGCCATTACAAAGTCGTTGGAGGCATTCCATGCATGGTAATTGAATTCCGGAAGGCCGGTATCATTCCATCCAACAACGGCTTCGTCTGTTGATATTTCTTGCGCTACCCAGAGCTGACGAATATAGCTTGAGAAGCCTTCGTCAATACCCTGTATGTCGGCGTCGCCAGCTGGCCCTTGCTGTCCGGTAGTGGCAAATCCTGCATATAACTTTGCCAGAACTTGGCGGTATTTGTCAGGCCCTGTATATACTGATTCTGATGTTTCAACATCGTCATCAATCGGACTGGTATTGAGATCGTCCGTACACGAAGTAGCGGTAATAGCCATTAAGGCGATTAACACGATCGCGACTATTTTAAATTTTGTGTTTAACATAATGGTCGGTTTTAAAGAATTTCAATTAAAAGTTGAGGCTTAATCCAAGGATAAAGGTACGAGGGCGTGGATATACTTCGTTATCAATTCCACTAAATACCTCGGGATCCAGCCCACTGTAATTGGTAATTACAAAGGCATTTTGCACGGTACCGGAAACACGCAGCGATTGTACCTGATCAAATAGATTGTTAAAGGTATATCCAACCGAAACGTTATCCATTCTCAGGAAGGATGCATTTTCAACGTAATGATCAGACTGATATTGAGCGCTACTGAATCCATAGTCATTAATATCGCTCATGGCATTGTTTAAGTAACCGGTACTGTTATACATAAATTCATAGACCATGTGATTAGACGCTACGTTGTTGTATACGTAATTTCCAATATTAGCCCGGGCAGAGAATGATGCATCCCAGTTTTGGTACTGAAGCTTGGATGATAATCCAAAAGTAAAGTCAGGTGCAGGATCTTGATAACGGTATTTGTCGTCAGCCGTAATTTGCCCGTCTTCATTACGATCAACATAAACACCGTCTAAAGGTTTTCCATTCTCGTCATATACCTGTTCGTATACATAGAACGAACTTCGGGGATTACCTTCACTGTGGATCTGAATAGTATTGCCAACTCCACCCGAAATTCCACCGGTTTCAACACCGATATAGTCTTCGGATTGTACGTTTGTGAGCTTGGTAATTTTATTAACGTTGTGGGTAGCATTAAATCCAACTTCAAGATACGTATCTTCTTTAGAGATCAAGCGTCCGGTAATATTGGCTTCAAGCCCCTGAACTTCCAATGTTCCAATGTTTGAAAGTATTCGGTTCGTGAAGTTTGTTCCGGCCGGTACGGGAATAACATTCAACAGATCATCCGTTACACGGTGATAGGCTTCCAGAGAACCGAACAGTCGGTCGTCAAAGAATCCATAGTCCAACGCAATATTATAAGTAGTTGTTTCCTCCCACTTTAGATTAGCGTTGTATCCCTCAGGTCGCAGGGTGGTCACAAACTCATTGCCGAACTGGTAACGAGCTGTTGGTTCACTGGCCGTATAACGTGCAAGGTAAGGATAGTCACCCTGATTAATGCGCTGCTGGCCGGTTACACCGTATCCTAAGCGAAGTTTCAACTGGTTTAAGTTCTCAAAACCATCCATGAAGGATTCTTCGTGGATTTTCCAAGCCAGAGCAGCAGATGGGAAAAGTCCCCAGCGCTCGTCTTTAGAGAATCGAGATGTACCATCTTGGCGCAAGGTGGCGGTCAACAGATACTTGTTGTTGAAAGTGTAATTCAACCGACCGAAGAACGAAACAATATAATGCTCGGTTTTAAAGTCGGTGTTTTCATTGACAACCAGGGTATCTGCTGTATTGTAATTGGTAACGTAGTTCGAGCTTTCCTCATAATGATGCTCCCATGAGTAACCGGCTGTTACATCAAGTTTGCTATTAACAGAGGGTAGCTCATTTTTGTAATTCAGGTAAAAGTCGAGCAGTTCGTTTTCTTTGCGCTGATCGTACTCAGTACGGATACCATTTGGTTGACCTTGGCCAACATATTCAAAAGCGGCCTGGTCAGTGACCAAATAATTGCCATCAGCTACATCCGAATAGTCATAACCGAGATTTAACGTTGCAGTTAGGTTTTCTTCAAAAGGGAGGGTGTAATCAAACTTAGCGCTACCGATTGATCGATAAACTTTAGATTCGTCAGTCGTTTGTTCCAATAGGGCCATTGGATTTGACGGAGCAATTGAAATAGGATTACCATTCTGACCCGTCCATGCATAATAATTTCCAAATGCATTATCAGCACTAACCGGCTTAGTCGGATCAAACGTTACAGCGGATCCAATAGCACCGCGATTGGCAAAGCGGTTATCAACCTGAGAGCCTTTGATGTTTAAGTCAACTTTAAGCTGATCATCAAAAAAGGTGGGATTAACCGCAATTGAACCGGTAAAGCGATCCATGTTAGAGGTTTTGAGTATCCCGTTGTTGCCGTTAAAGCCAAGAGAAATACGATAGGGAACACTTTGGAAGGCACCCGTTAAACTAATGTTATGTTCTTGACTAAAAGCATTCTCATATATTTGATCTTGCCAGTCAGTATTTGCTTCACCCAGCAACTGTTGAGCAGAAGGATTCAGTTGCTCTTCTACAACAGTTCGGAACTCATTAGCTGAAAGTACATCAAGTTCTTTGGTTTTGGTCTGGAAAGAGAACTTGCCAGTATAGTCAACAGCCAAGGCCTGATCGGCGGTACCTCGCTTGGTGGTAATAAGAACAACACCATTAGAAGCACGTGAACCATAAATGGCCGTTGCCGAGGCATCCTTCAGGATAGAGATTGATTCAATGTCATTGGGATTAATCGTGTTCAGGGGGTTACGCATTCCTGAAACATCGCCACCACCCAGTGGAACTCCGTCTATGACATAAAGCGGGTTATTATCTGCAGAAAGGGAGGACCCTCCGCGAATGCGTATAGTAGCTCCGCTACCAGGGGCACCGTCGTTTGAGGTTACCGTTACACCGGCCGCTTTGCCTTGAAATAATTCTTCCGGAGAGGTGATAGCACCTGCGTTAAAATCATCAGAATTTACCGACGTAATTGATCCGGTATTATCATCTACATCCTGTGTCCCGTAACCGATGACTACAATATCTTCGAGTTGTTGGACATCGGGGGAAAGGGTTACATCAATGGTTGTTTGTCCATCGATTGGGACTTCTTTTTTAATATATCCTACAAAGGAAAAGACCAGCGTATCTTGCAACGAGGGTACATTTAATGTAAAGGTTCCGTTTGCAGTAGAAGCAGTTCCGCGTTCGGGCATATTTTTAACAGTAATATTAACGCCCGGCAGGGTTTCCCCGCTTTGAGCGTCTGTTACCGTTCCCGATACGGAAGTCTGCGCTAACCCGGGGACTGTGAGCCCCAGTATCAGACATGACGTAATGAGTAGCTTTTTGATTGGTATCATAGAGGTTGGTTTAGATTATTGTGGATAAGTCTGAACATGTTCTTTAATTGAGATAAAAAATCTTTCAATATTTTTAGTTTACACCCGATATGTAAGCGCTTTCATCATACATAAAAAAATTAATGGTCACCACGATATGTAAGCGCTTTCATATCCACTCATAGGTAACAATTTATGAGGAGATATTCAAGTAAATACGTACCGTCGGTATTATTTTTTTATGCTTTAGGTAAGCACTGTATTTTGACAATATCGTCAATCAAGTAAAGCTGGTATCATATAAAAATGAAATGATTATGATTCATATTAGGTTATAAATTATTCCAAATTGCAAAAATTAGTGAAGAGGTAAATGAAAAATCTGAAGACTACTGTTCATACATTAGGTGAGTTAAAGGAATCGGGCTGGGAATCAATTTCTGTCAAAGAAGAAATAAGGCAAAACCTTATTGCAAAAATAAAATCCGGAGAAACCCTTTTTCCCGACATTATGGGCTATGAAAAGTCTGTCATTCCGCAGCTACAGCATGCCTTGTTGGCGAAACACGATATTATATTGCTGGGGCTTCGAGGGCAGGCTAAGACCAAAATACTGCGCCAACTAACATCTTTTCTGGATGAATATATGCCCATAATTGAAGGTTCTGAAATCAATGATGATCCCTTTAACCCGGTTTCTAAACAAGCACGAGAATTAGTTGATGAAAAGGGAGACGACACACCAATAAGTTGGGTGCACCGTAGCGAACGCTATGGCGAGAAACTTGCAACCCCCGACACGGCCGTGGCCGACCTTATCGGTGATATCGATCCCATTAAAGCGGCAGCCCAAAAATTAACGTTGGCCGATGAGAATGTCATCAATTTTGGTTTGGTACCAAGAACCAATCGCGGAATTTTTGCTATTAACGAACTGCCTGACTTGCAGCCACGTATTCAGGTAGCGCTTCTTAATATTATGCAGGAACGTGATATCCAGATTCGAGGCTTCAATGTTCGTATTCCGCTGGACGTAATGATGGTATTTTCGGCCAATCCCGAGGACTATACCAACAGGGGAAGTATTATTACGCCGTTGAAAGACCGCATTGATTCTCAAATTTTGACGCACTATCCCAAAGAGCTGGAAACGGGAATGAAAATTACCCAGCAAGAAGCATGGATTTCCCGCGATGGGGCCGTAGATGTTATGGTTTCTCCGGTTATCAAGGAATTGCTGGAGCAGGTTGCTTTTGAGGCCCGTGAATCAGAATACATCGATCAGAAAAGTGGGGTTTCTACTCGCATGCCGATTACGGCGATGGAACAGCTTATTTCTGCAGCTGAACGCCGGGCTCTGGTAAATAATGAATCTGAGACCCAGGCTCGCATCACGGATGTATTTCATATTGTTCCTGCCCTTACCGGTAAGTTGGAGTTGGTATATGAAGGGGAACAGGAGGGGGCGATAAATGTGGCTAAGCATATTATTGGCAAGGCGATCAAGAAAACGTTTGCCCAGTATTTTCCCGATCCTGCAGAACAGAAAAAAAGTGATGAGAATATGTATCAGCCGGTGCTTGATTGGTTCGCCGATGGCAATACATTGAATATCAGCGATAAAATGAGTCAGAAAGAGTATGAAGACCTACTTAAAGGCGTTACCGGGCTCTCATCATTGGCATCAGAAAATTCACTGCTTGATAAAGATAACGATCTATATGTGATCATGGATTTAATTATTGAAGCATTGCACCAGTATTCAATGGTCGGGAAAGAGGATCTGGACAATGCACGCAGCTATTCTGATATGCTGGGAAGTATGCTCGGCTCTATTGATAATCTGGATGATTTCGAGGATTTTGATGAATGATAGTGATTGCAAGTAGGCTTGTAAGCCCTTATATTTACCGACCGAATTAAGCAATAAAGAAATTTAATGATCCCATGAAAGACGGAATTCACCCAGAGTACAAAGAGATTACGGTTGTAATGAGCGATGGTACCGAATTTAAAACTCGCAGTACGATGGATACCAATGACGGTGTGTATCAAAGCGAGGTTGATTCCAAAAACCATCCTTTCTATACCGGTAATATGAACTATCAGAAGAAAGCAGGTCGTATCGATCGCTTTAAGAAGCGTTACGGCAAGCAAGACGACTAATATTTTCTGGAAGCCTAATGAAATTCGGGATGCATTTCATAAAGAGATGCATCCCTTTTTTATTTGATGATTTTTTTTAACCTAATGAGTATTGGTCATGGATGTTTTAAAATATACTGTCGGACCTTTTGCTGAAAATACCTACCTGCTTTTGGAAGGGAATCAGGCTTTAATTATTGATCCCGGTTTTTTAGAGGATTCCGAATATCAAAAAGTAAAAAAACACTTTGATGAACAGGATGTAGAATTATTAGCGGTTGTATTAACGCATGCGCATGTGGATCATGTGCTGGGATTACAAAAGGTTCTTGATGATGTTGATATTCCTGTTTATTTGAGTAATAAGGACCGTTACCTGTGGAATAATTTTGGCTCACAAGCAGCCATGTTTGGGTTCACCTCCGATGGGTTTTCTTTTGAACCCGATGTGTTGCCGGTTACTGAAAACTGGTCATTGGGCAACTTTTCTTTCGATGTTCGATACACACCAGGTCATGCGCCCGACCACGTTTCTCTATATAGTAAGGCTGATGGCTTGGTTATCGCAGGAGATGTCCTTTTCAGAGAGGGTATAGGACGTACTGATCTATATAAAGGTGATTTTAAGGTACTGGAACAGTCTATCCGCGAGCAGTTATATATGCTACCGGAAGATACGGTGGTATATCCCGGACATGGAGAAAAAACAACCATT
Organism: Fodinibius sp. SL11; assembly: GCF_052060035.1. Classification (NCBI taxonomy): domain Bacteria; kingdom Pseudomonadati; phylum Balneolota; class Balneolia; order Balneolales; family Balneolaceae; genus Fodinibius; species Fodinibius sp. SL11. The sequence goes on from NZ_JBPOEA010000001.1 coordinate 460,591, forward strand.
GGCCACGAAAAGCAGGCCAATCCTTTTGTAAAAGCGTAGACAGCGAGCGTTACTCTTTTTCGTTGCTGTCTTGATCCTGCAAGGTTTTAAGCCGATTGATTTCCTTCTGATACTCCGCACGCTTATCAGGTTTTAATTGTTTAAGTCGTTCGTATGTTCTGATGGCGGCCCCAAGTTTTCCCTGTCGTTCATGTATTTGGGCCAGCGTTTCCGAGACAATATCGTCAACATCATCGGCCGATATATTCTTTTTTGTTTTATCTTCTGATTGTTTTGTCTCTTCCGGACGTATGCGCTTTGATTCAACAGAAGAAAGCTTTTGGATGAGCGAATCCAAATTTAATACGGGGCCTGGTTCATCAATCGAATGCGTGCTTTTTTGAGTAGAAGCGGTATCGGTTTCAGGCGTCCAGGCTTCGAATGTATTGGGATGGCTCAGATAGTAATGCAGTTTCTCAAAAAACGGGCTGCCGGGTGCAAATATACGAGCTTTGAGCGCTTCATCGACAGCTTGATCGTCCATTCCTTCTAAGTGATAAAACCATGCCAGTAGAAAATGTCCTACCGCATCAGGTCCGCGTTTCTTAAGCTGTTTTTTAAGTCGTTTTGTAGCTTCAATGGGCTCCTTGTCGAAATGTTCGGCATAAGAAGCCAATGATTTTGGAATTTTAAAGGGTAACTGAGGCATCTTTAAATTATTACTGATTCCCGGCCAATGTATGCACTTAATATTATATAAATAGATTTGTGGAGCCCATCAAAATATTATTCCGCTCTACCAATCACTCACCGCATCGTTAAACATATTGTTGGCTATTTGATTGAGTGCTTCAACAGCCGCGTTTGTTTCTCCTTCAATGGGGTTTTCGTTAGTATCATATGTTTCTGATCCGCTGAATGTGCTGCTCCATTCAGCCTGCTCTTTGTCGGTATACTGAAAGGTAGCCCGTACCGAAATGGTAACTTCGTTTAAACTGCTTTGGCCTTCGCCGGTTACGCTGAATGGCTTATTGGCATAATTGACAATGGATCCTTCCAATACGGCATCAGCACCATCCCTTGAATTCGAAAGTTGTAGTCTTGTTTGATTAATAAATCGATCAACAAGGGCGGTATTAAGTCGATCACTTAAATTTCCAACTCCGCCGGATGATTGATCGGCAAAGAAGGGAATATAAATAGTGTTAACATCTTCCGGAATAGATGTCCCGGTAAAGCTGTATCGAAAACATCCGCTTAGGGCAACAGTGATAAGCAGTAAAACAAAAAGCCCCCGTTTTTTATTGCAGATCATATTGGTCCAACTTGCGATAAAGAGTTCGTTCGCTAACGCCCAGCGCTTCGGATGCTTTTCGACGATTTCCATCGAATTTTTTGAGAGCTTGCTCAATCAGAAATTGCTCCGCTTTTTCTATTGAGGGTACTTCATCATCATTAAAAAACTGATAGAATAAATTTTCATCTTCAGATTCTTCTTCAGAAATATCTGCTTCGGCAAAAGATTCAACGCCGCCGATCTCCTCATCAGCAGCATTGCCAATATCTACGTCCATTTCAACGTCAGACATATTGCTTTGACTAAACTCGTCCTGGATGTTTTGAGGAAGCGCCTTCATGTTTTTTTGCGAAAATGTGGAATAGAGAAATGTCCCAAGCATTTTCTTTAAATCCCCAATATCGCTTTGCAGCTCAACAAGGGCTCGGTAAATGAGGCGTTGATCATCATTCCCAAATGCTCCGTTTGAATCTCGTTGTGAATCTTGATCGGCAAGGACAGGCAGGTTATCGGCTGACCCTTCGTGCTGTCGTCCCTTGAGATATTTCTGAAGTTTTTCGGTATCAATAAATTGCGATTTTTCGAGCACTACCAGCTGCTCGGCTACATTGCGGAGCTCTCGGACGTTCCCCGGCCATCGGTACGAAATTAAAAGCTCTTTTGCATTATCCGAGAAACCCTTGAAGACAGAATCGTATTTGGCAGAAAATTCAGTAACGAATTTTCTGAAAATAGGGATAATGTCATCGGGTCGTTCGCGAAGAGGGGGAAGTTTTACTTTTACGGTATCCAGTCGGTAATAAAGATCTTCGCGAAAATCTTCATCTTGAACAAGCTGCCATAAATCCTTGTTAGTGGCAGCTAATACTCGTACATCTGTCTTGCGGACTTTGCTGGAACCAACTCTAAAGTATTCGCCCGTTTCAAGGACTCGCAATAATTTCACTTGAACATTGGGAGGAGTATCTCCAATTTCATCCAGAAAAATGGTACCGCCATCGGCTTTTTCAAAATACCCTTCACGCGACTCATGAGCCCCGGTAAAAGCCCCTTTTTCGTGTCCAAATAGCTCGCTCTCAATAATGCCTTCGGGGATAGCTCCACAGTTTACAATCACCATGTTTCCATCTTGGCGATGGCTGATCTCATGAATGGCTTTGGCCGTTACGTCTTTTCCCACACCACTTTCACCTTCCAAAAGCACGGTGATATCCGTATCGGCCACCTGTATAACTTTATCAATAACCTGCTTGAGCGCGGCAGATTCTCCAATAAGTCCAAATCGTTCTTGAAATGCTTCACGATCCATAGGGGAGAAGCTCGTTTAAATAAAATTTATATTAAAACTCTTTTGTATAGGTAAAGGTAATAATTACTGCTTTAGATACATAAAGAATAAGCAGCAAGTGTTATAACGGGAGCTCTTTTACAAGCGTTTCTCAGCAGTCAATTATCGGGTGTTAATAGATAAGTTGCTGAGATATAATTCAATTATGCAGCGACTGTTTCCTGGCTGTACTCCTGAATGCTGCTTTTTTTGATGACATCTCCCATCAATGTAGCAGAAGTACAATCCGTAATCGTAACCTCAACGTAATCACCTTTTCCAAGGTGATCTTCGCGATCGAAAACAACCATTTTATTCGTATCAGTACGTCCGCATAACTGTTCATCGGAACGCTTACTGGTGCCTTCAACAAGTACCAGGTGACGTCGGCCAATTTCTTTCTTATTGAGCTCTTCTTGGATATTCATTTGCTGCTCGATAATCTCAGAGAGGCGACGTTTTTTAACATCTTCCGGTACATCATCCTCATATTTCCGCTGTGCTAATGTTCGTCCACGCTCGGAGTAGGCAAACATATAGGCCAAATCATACTTTACTTCAGCCATCAATGACATGGTATCTTCATGCTCTTCTTCCGTTTCGCCACAGAAACCGGTAATAATATCCGTTGAGAGTGTAACGCCCGGAATGATATCGCGCATTTTTTTAACGAGATCTAAATACTGCTCTCGAGTATAGGGACGTCGCATGCGTTCGAGTACGTCATTATTGCCCGACTGTGCCGGAATGTGAATATAGTTACAGAGGTTCGGCTGCTCGGCGATAATTTCAAGCAATTCCTCAGGGAAATCCTTGGGGTGTGGCGATGAAAAGCGAATACGCATCTCCGGATCAACCTGGCTGGCCTTGTACATCAGGTCGGCAAAGGAGTTCTCCCCATCGTCGTAAGAGTTAACATTTTGTCCAAGCAGGGTAACTTCTTTGTAGCCCTGATCGCTAAGTTGTTGGAGTTCTTCAATGATGCTCTCAGCGGTGCGGCTTCGCTCACGTCCACGAGTAAATGGCACTACGCAAAACGCGCACATATTGTCACAGCCGCGCATGATCGTAACAAAAGCGCTAACGCCGTTATCATTTCTGCGCACCGGCTTGATATCGGCATACGTTTCTTCGAGGGAAAGAATAGTATTCGCAGCCTTTTGCCCGTCATCAACATCAGAAAGCAATTTGGGTAAATCACGATAGGCATCAGGACCCACAACGAGATCAACAAGCTCTTCCTTTTCCATGATCTTTTCGCGGATGCGCTCTGCCATACAGCCCAGCACGCCCACCGTCATATCGTGGTTTTGACGTTCGCGTTTCATTGCTTTAAACTCTTTAAGGCGATTCCAGACGCGCTCCTCAGCATTATCACGGATAGAGCAGGTGTTGATAAAAATGACTTCGGCATCTTCGGGCTCGTTGACCGGCTGCATACCTTCCTCCATCAAAATGGAGTTTACAATTTCGGTATCAGAGACATTCATCTGACAGCCGTAGGTCTCAATGTAAAAGTTCCGTTGATCCACTGTGGACAATGTTTTATTCCTGATTATTTAGACTGGTGAATATAAGAAGAGATTCGCTCTTTATGAAGCTGATGTTAGGGGAAGTTTAACTGAGTATTTATAAAAAAGGCTCGCAAAGTATTGGGCTTTACGAGCCTAAATTAGGAAACCAATAGCCATCAACTAATAATAAATTCCTAATTTGGCCAGGTTTCGGGTTGTTTACGCCACTCGGCCAGTGTTTCGAGATCAGATTCATCTACATAATTGTTTTTACTGGCCACATCGATAAGCGTAGCATAGTCGGTAAGCGTAAACATGGGTACCTTGGCTTTTTCGAAACGCTCATTGGCCTTGTCAAATCCGTAAGTGAAAATGCTGAGTACTGCTTCGATATCGGCGCCGATAAACTGCAGGGCTTCGACCACTGAAATAGCCGATCCACCGGTCGAAATCAGGTCTTCAATAACAACGGTGGTTTCTCCCTTTTGGATACCACCCTCAATCTGATTGCCAAGTCCGTATGCTTTAGCTTTGGCACGGACATACGACATTGGCTTATCCATATTTTCTGCCACCCAGGCCGCGTGCGGTATGCCCGCTGTGGCTGTTCCTGTAATGACATCCACTTCGGGATATTTGTTGGAAATAAATTCCACAAATTGTTGAGCAATCTTTTTTCGGATTTTGGGATACCGCATCGTCAGGCGGTTATCACAATAGATGGGCGAATTCCACCCCGACGACCACGTAAAAGGATCGTTGGGACGCAGGATTACCGCGTTGATGTCCAGTAAATCAAGGGCGATTTCTTCTGAGAATGTTTGATCAATAATCATATACAATTGTTAATAGTTCGTGTGCTGATCAACGTTAATGATAATAAAAATGTCGTTACTGATTGATTAGCATATTGTTAAATAATCTCTAAAACATATAAAAGTCCCTGCATACATATCAGGGCGTAGAATCCGGCTAACAAATCATCCGCCAGAATGCCCCAGCCTCCAGGTAGACTTTGCAATTTATTTACTCCGAGGGGTTTCTGTATATCAAAAAAGCGGAAGAAGATAAATCCAGCGAGCAGCAAGAGCAGATCTTGTGAAAGGATGCCGCTAAAAGGGATGGCGATAAATGCCATGGCTTGCCCGGCAAATTCATCCATCACCAGGGGAGAGGGGTCGCCGCCCCATTCTTTTTCGCATTCCTCGGATACCCAAACGGTGATATAGGAAAATAGTGCTGTTATGAGGGCCATGCCGTACCACGGACTATATAATCCCACAAAGTAGATAGGGAAAAGGGCAAAAAAGCTGCCCCAGGTTCCTGGGGCGTTTGGTAAAAATCCGGAATAAAAAAAACTACCGAGTATCGGTTTTAGTTTTGGCATCGCTCTGTTTTAAAAATATTTTTCTATTAATTAAAATGTATTCTATTCCCGAGTAAACGGTTATGGCCACAATGATCATCATCAGCCAGCCTAAAATTCCTGACTGAAGGAGTTCTATACAGTAACTGCTGAGCCAAACATCTGTTTCGATAAAAACGCCCACCATCAGTACCAGGTAAAGAAAGAACATCTGGCTTAAGGTTTTTGCTTTGGCCGTCATCCGAGTATCCATCGTAAAGTCGCGGTAATCAGCCAACATGCGCATACCGGTGACAAAAATATCCCGGAAAACAATAACACCAATAGCCCACCACGGAAATTGTGCGGCATCAATAAAGGGCAAACAGATAAAACCTGCAAAGGTTAAAAACTTATCGGCCAATGGATCTAAAAATACCCCGTAATCGGTTTCGGCGCTGTACATACGGGCGATATATCCGTCAAAGAAGTCGGTGACGACAGCGACCGCAAAAATACCTACACTAAGGGCACGCCACACCACTTCATCCTGTACATACAGGATTAAGAAGATGGGGGCCAGAATAATACGGATCGTACTTAATATGTTGGGTATTTGTCGCACGGTCAAAAGATAGTAATTGTTAAAGAGAATTAAATCTTTTTTGTGATGCAATAATTAGCTTCGAAAAGCTGCCAGAGTTTGATATTTTGATCAACGATTTTGTTAAAACTAAATATTGATGTTGCATGCAGTGCCGGATTATATCTATCGGAAATGAATTATTGATTGGTGATACCGTAAATACCAATGCCAGCTGGTTGGGCAATGTACTTACCGAGGTGGGCATTGATGTGACCCACATTTATACTATTGGTGATGATCTGGCTACGATGAAGGATATTTTATCGGAGGCACTGTCTGCTACGGATCTTATTATAACGACAGGTGGGTTGGGACCTACCCATGATGATATTACCAAACGAGCGGTTACCGAGCTTTTTGATTGTGAATTGGTTCTTGAGGATTCGGTACTGGATTTTATTAAAAAGGTATTCAAAAAGCGCAATATTCCTTTTAGCAAGTCCAATTATCACCAGGCTGAGGTTCCCGACTGCTGCGAAGTGCTTTTTAATACGCATGGGACGGCCCCCGGCATGTGGTTTGATCGGGGATCGGTAAAGCTGGCTGTTTTGCCGGGCGTTCCACACGAGATGAAACATCTGGTGAATGAAAAGGTGATACCCAAAGTACGAGCTATAAATGGAGATACGGAATTTCGACGATCACACTATATTACGACTGCCGGGATTGGGGAAAGTACACTTAGCGATGAGGTCGTTGGTTCGCTTGTTGACGTATTACCCGAGCACGTAAGCGTAGCATATCTGCCAAGTCCGCAGGGCACACGCATTAGAATTAGTGCGTACGGCAGTTCAGATGATGAAATTGACGAGCGAATTGCTCCGGTTCGGGATCATATCAAACAAAAGGCTGAAAAATATATTATTGGTGAAGGCAAAGACCTGAACCTGGCGAAAGCGGTTGGTGACTTATTAGTGGAGCACGAGATGTTAATAAGTGTTGCAGAAAGCTGTACTGGCGGTTATCTGGCGAATGCCATAACCGATGTTCCGGGCAGTAGTCGGTACCTGATGGGTGGCCTTGTTGCGTATGCCAATCAGGTTAAAGAAAACCAACTTGGGGTTTCAACGGACGATCTAAATAGCCACGGCGCTGTAAGTAAGCCAGTGGCGCTGCAAATGGCCAAAGGGGTTGCCAAACAGTTAGGGGCTGACATAGGCGTTTCAACAACGGGGATTGCCGGTCCCAGCGGTGGAACCGAGGAAAAGCCGGTGGGGACGGTTTGGATTGGATTCTGGAATCAAGATGAGCATTTCGCTATTAAAGCTCACTTTACAAATGATCGCCAAATCAATAAAGAGCGATCGGGTGCCGTTGCTTTAGAGATGGTAAGGCGATCGATCATGGGAATCAAAGAAATGCCATACGGCTTCAAAAAATATCCGGCTTGAAAGTATTACGCACTACATACTTGCTTTTGATGCTGCTGGCGGGATGGCAAGCGGTGGCTGTTGCGCAGGTCGATTCTACTGCTGTAGATTCTGTAGCGTTCGATTCTGCGGCAATAGATACCCTCTTTTTATATCCCCCGGAATTTCCTTTAGCAGTTACTGATACCACTTCTTTAAATACTGTAGCAACAGACACTCTTTTTCGTTTTCCTCCCAATTTAACTGCATTGCAAGATACCACGGGTCAACTCGTAGCAGAAGAAAAGAAAGAGCTTTTTAAAGTTAGGCCCTGGGAATTTCATTCACCATTGGGAGCTGATCGGACGGCTACCGACAGCACGCTACGATGGCAGCATTGGTCGGATTGGATCTATAAGCTTAATCGAGAACCCGGCATCATTAGTTATCGATTGGGAACCAACATTCGTTCCAATGCGGTACAGCGCAATGCTCACGAACCGCGTCACCAACAATTATATTGGGAGGATATCTCGTTAAATGATCCCGTATCCGGAGTGGTGAATTGGGGACTGATTCCTGAAAATAAGATTGCCGATTTTTATACCCGTGATTTGGGTACGGTCCACGAATCACGGTTTTATCATCACCAATATTATATAAACAAGCCGCTTTCCAGGCTGATTTATAGCGAGAGCAAGTTCAACTATCGCAATCTGGAGTTTGAAGTGAGCCATAATTTGTCACAGCGGACCAATGTTGAGTTAAGCTACTGGGATCGAAGATCCGGCGGAGAGTATAGCAACTCCGAAATCACTGGACGCCAAATTTATTTAAAGGCCAGCCATCACTTAGGCCAAGACAAATACTTAAAGCTTAATTACATCACTAATAGTTATGATATTGGTGAACCTTTTGGGTATAACATGGCGGATATGCGGACCTTTAATTTTGATCGCTATGCAGCCTCGGCCGTTCAGTCTTCAGCTACATCGGAGCAAAAAAATAATGTATTGGCACTAAATTATTATCAGCGCAATTCGGACAGCACCCAAACAAAAGATAATTTCAGGGCGGGACTTTTTCATCGAAGTGATGAACGATTTTTGACCTCTCCAGGCGATAGTACCGGATATAGTTTGACATCAGTAGGAGCCAACACCCGCAAGTGGTGGCAGTGGGGAGGATTACAGCTGGAGGCCGGAGCTAAGGCCAAGTATTCTTTTAATAAAACACCGGCAAACAGGAGTTTTACAGCCGATGATTGGGCTAATATAAAAGCAGAAGGAAGTACGTTGATCGAGTTTATTCCGCTTATTGATTTAATGGCCGATGGGGAATTACAGATGCGATCCGATGGGTTTCAGTCTTATCAAATAAATGCCGAGGGTGAAATACCAGTTGGTAGATTTACCTTGACGGGCGGAGCATCTTCAGGTACTGTTATGCCTACCCCACAGCAATTGTATTGGGATTCGGGGCAATTTAACGGAAATCCCGATCTCGAGAATGAAAAGATCCAGGATGTGCGGGGAACGCTGAGTTATGGATTCAATCCTGACACTAAAATTGGAGTTCGAGCGCAGCACAAAGAGGTTACCAATGGTATTATGATTGCAGACAGTCTTTTTAGGAATGTGGATCGTTACGCCTCGCAATCGGCTACCGCCTTTTTTGAATGGGATTTAACCCACTTTGAATTTGAAGGGTCGGCTGTTTTCCATCGTTTTGCCGATAGCTATGTATCGCCAACCGGTACAATCCCGATGTCGTCACAGGAACGGGCTTGGTTGAAGGGAAGCGCTTATTGGAAAGGGTATTTGTTTGACCGTGCCACCTACGTGAAAGCAGGCGTTTCGGGGATGGCGGCTCCGTTTCGTTATCAGGCCGATCATTATAATCCCGAACTAAATTACTGGCAGTCAATGAGTAATGACCAGTCATTGCCGATGTTTAACAGGTTGGATGTTGATATTTCGGCACGAGTGCGTTCGATTATATTTATTTTGCGGTGGGAAAATGTGCTTGATGATGTTAGCCAACTCGGCTACTTTGAGACTGCTCAATACCCCATGTCGCAGCGTCGGTTTATTTTTAGCGTGCGGGCACTTTTCAGAAATTAAAAAATGACAAAAGGATGAGTTTAGGTTACGTCGTTAAGGAGGGCATGGCTGGAATCGGCCGTGCAAAATTGGCAGCATTTACGTCAATATTTTCACTGTTTATTGCGGTATTGCTGTTGGGATTATTGGCTCGTTTGGGCTATAACGGATACGAGGTAGCACAATCCCTTAAAAAATCTATTGACGTAGAAGTGTTTTTAATGGATTTGGACGAGCGAACTACGGATGAGCTCTCTGAGCGACTGGAAGAGGAGGATCTTGTTCAAGAAGTATCCTACATATCTAAAGACAGCGCAGCAGCTGTTTTTGAAGAGGAGTTCGGTTCTGCTGGAAGTTCATTGGCTGACCTCAAGTTTTTACCTGCTTCTTTTAAGCTGAATATTAATCCCAATGCTCAAATATCACAAGTGGATTCGCTGGTTGACAAGATTCAATCTTATCGCGGAGTGGATGAAGTACGGTTTAATCAGCAACTGCTGAAGCGAATAGAGTCAAACTTTGAGACCGCGGCTATGATGGGCGGGGGATTGGGTATCCTTATTTTACTGGCTTCAATGATTTTGGTTTTTAACACCATCCGACTTACGATTTATGCCAAACGAGATCTTATAAAAGCGATGAAGCTTGTTGGGGCTACCAATGGATTTATCCGCAGGCCGTTTGTAGTTGAGGGAATTATACAGGGATTAATTGCCGGACTGTTTTCGGTAGGGGTGATGTATGTTATATTCCACTATCTGCTCCCCCCATATTTGCCTCAACTGGGGGTTTTGGAGTGGCCTTTTGGGCGCTGGTATTATCTTAGTGGAGCCATGCTGCTATTAGCTGTTTTTATGGGATTTTGGGGAAGTCAATGGGCCGCCCGCAGGTTTATCAAAGAGACTTCCATTTCTTCTGAATAACAGAAGTCATGTAAAATGGGTTCAGAAGGGCGTTGGGTCAGTTAAATCCGGTTTGATTTCTATTTTCGCTTATCTTTTACATAAATAGCTTTTGATTGCCCTTCGCCGGTTGAACGTTCTTCAATCTCAAATAATTTAATAGCCTTTACCAGGTTGCCCAATTTACGGTACCCATAATTGCGGGGATCAAATTCGGGGGACTGTTTGGCGATATAGCTACCCACCTGACCGAGATGTGCCCAGCCGCTTTCATCAGAGGACGCCTCAATGGCATTGCGCATCAGGTTGACGAGTTTGGTGTCTTGCTTAAGCTCATTGGTTGAAATACGTTGGATGGTTGCATCTTCGTCCGTTTCTTCTTCGCTGCGAAGCACCTCGGTGTAGATAAATTTGTCACAAGCCGCGACAAAAGGTTCCGGGGTTTTTTGTTCTCCGAATCCATATACAATAAGTCCGGCCTCACGGATGCGAGCTGCTAACTTGGTGAAATCGCTATCACTTGAAACGATGCAAAACCCATCAAACTGATTCGTATACAGCAAATCCATGGCATCAATAATCATGGCACTGTCGGTGGCATTTTTACCGGTAGTGTAACCAAATTGTTGGATTGGTTGAATGGAGTGATCAAGCAGGTGGTCTTTCCATCCACGAAGCTTTGGAGAAGTCCAGTCGCCGTAAATGCGTTTAACATTGGCGGTGCCATATTTTGCTATCTCTGCTAAAAGCCCTTCTATGATAGACGGTTGGGCGTTATCAGCATCGATTAGTACTGCTAATTTATCCGATGTTTCCTGATCCATAAATTGAAATCATTCAAATTAAATTTCTTGTCACTCCTCCTACTGATAGGAGGTTAATAAATTACGATATTAATGCTTAACTCCAAGATGGGATAAAAGGGTTTTACAGGATGGCCAAATTTTCAAAGGTTGGTTGTTCTCAATGAAGAAAATAGAACAGTGTGTAAGCTTCCACAACAGAGCTACTGATGGGCGATAATAATTTATGGCAATAGTAAGCACAGCAATTTATCATGAGATAACGACAAAAGGCTTTTTTAGAGTGATAGAAAAGGATTGGTGCTCAAGAATTAACATTGAGTTAACAAAAGACTCAGAATTTTGAAATACATTAAGTCACAGAATTTCAGCACACTATCACAATATGAATAATCAACTCTAAATATCTGAGAAAATGGTTAAAAATATTTTTGCACTCATCCTTTTTAGTAGTGTTTTCTTGTATTCTTGCGGATCCGGTGGACCTGCTAATGAGGTTAAAATTGACGGATCAAGCACAGTTTATCCATTGACCGAAGCAATTGCTGAAGAATACAGAAGTGAAGCTCCGAATGTGAGAGTTACCGTAGGGCGATCTGGGACCGGAGGCGGGTTTCAAAAGTTTATTCGCGGAGATATCGATATCAATGATGCTTCCCGCAAAATAAAAGAAAGTGAAGCGAAAGTAGCTCGAGAAAACGGGATGGATTATGTTGAGCTTTCTGTTGCGTATGATGGATTGTCGGTTGTTGTACACCCTGATAATGACTGGGTTGATTATTTGACAGTTGAAGAACTGAAGATGATCTGGGAGCCCGAAGCCCAGGGAGAAATAACGCACTGGAATGATGTACGTGAAGAATGGCCTGAAGAACCCATAAACTTGTATGGGCCCGGTACAGCATCCGGAACGTTTGATTATTTTACCGAGGCTATTGTTGGTGAAAGTGGTGCGAGTCGCGGAGATTTTACGGCCAGTGAAGATGATAATGTGCTGGTTCAGGGCGTGAGCACTGATAAAAATTCACTGGGCTTTTTTGGTCTTGCGTATTTTGAAGAAAATAGTGAGAAGTTAAAGCTTGTACCTGTCAAGGACGGAGACAAAGAGCCTGTTACGCCAACTATCAAGGCAGTGGCAAATAACACATATACCCCTCTTTCACGTCCACTATTTATTTATGTAACCAAGGAAGCTGCACAACGAACTAATCCTCAAAACTTTGTGAATTTCTATTTGGATAACGCTTCAGAGGTAGCGCGTTCCGTAGGATACGTAAGTATGCCTGACTCGCTGTACGAAGTAGAGAAAGAAAAATTCCAAGCATTCTATTCGCAATCTGATACTACGGCTGCTGCAGAATAACAGTATAAAGGCTACTGTTCGAAGAGGACGGTAGCCTTTTTTAATATCATTTGTTATCAGATATGAGGATTAAAGAAAAAATTATTGAGAAAATCCTGGCGGCGTGTGCCCTGATTACGATACTCACGACCCTTGGAATTATTCTTATTCTCGCGGTTGAAGCATTCAGCTTCTTTCAGAAAGTATCTATAGTAGAGTTTTTTACCTCAACAGAATGGACACCGCTGTTCACCCAAAAGAGCTACGGCATACTTCCGCTTCTATCCGGTACGGCGTTAACAACGTTCATCGCGATTGCTGTAGCCTTACCTATAGGTATTATCGTGGCGGTTTATCTTAATGAATATGCCAACGATCGACTACGACGGATTTTAAAGCCTCTGTTAGAAATATTGGCGGTTGTCCCAACTGTGGTGTATGGCTTCTTTGCCCTGATGATTGTGACTCCATTTCTGAAAATATTTATTCCCAATCTGGCGGGATTTAATGCCCTTTCTCCGGGTATTGTCATGGGGATTATGATTATTCCTTTTGTGTCATCGCTAAGCGAGGATGCGCTAAGTTCAGTTCCCGATTCCCTGCGAAAGGCTTCATTTGGAATGGGATCTACGAAATTTCAAACAGCCTTTCGCGTAATGGTTCCCGCAGCCTCATCGGGCATTATTGTTTCAGCGATTTTAGCCTTATCCCGAGCAGTGGGAGAAACGATGATTGTAGCGATTGCCGCCGGTATGCAGCCGCGTTTTTCGTTTGATCCAACCGTACCCATTCAAACAATTACCTCATACATCGTGCAGGTCAGCATGGGCGATGTACCGCATGGATCAACCGCATATCAAACTATTTTTGCCGCCGGTATTACACTTTTTGTGTTCACCTTTATCCTGAACAACATCAGCTATTGGATTAAATCAAGATATCAGGAGAAATATGAATAACGCTAAAAAAAGCAGATTACTTGATAAAGGTTTTAGATACTTTGGGATTGGCGTGACGATTTCATGCTTACTGGTGCTGTCTATATTTATCGGATTTGTGCTCTATATGGGTCTCAGTCGTTTAAGCTGGGAATTTCTAATTAGTTTACCGTCTCGTTTTGCAGAACAATCGGGTATTTATACCGCATGGATTGGTACCGTTTGGGTATTGGTATTTACGACCCTCATTTCGTTTCCCCTGGGGGTAGGAGCGGGAATTTACCTCGAGGAATATGGCAAAAAAAGCAGGTTAGCTACTTTTCTCGAAATCAATATTGCCAACTTGGCCGGTGTACCATCTGTTATTTATGGCCTGTTGGGATTAGAGGTTTTTGTGCGCATGATGAAGATGGGTAACAGTATTTTAGCTGGCTCTTTAACCCTTGCACTGCTTATTCTGCCGATTATTATTGTATCAACGCGAGAGTCACTGCGTGCAGTACCAAGCACTGTTCGTGATGCTTCCAATGCTTTGGGGGCATCAAAATGGCAGACGATATGGAATCAGGTGCTGCCAGCTTCGTTTGGCGGCATATTAACGGGTGTGATTTTGGCCTTATCTCGAGCAGTGGGAGAAACAGCTCCTCTTATTGTGGTGGGAGCATTGGCGTATGTCCCCTTTGCACCATCGGGACCGCTGGATGAGTTCACAGTGCTGCCTATTCAGATTTTTAATTGGGTATCACGACCGCAACACGAATTTGTGATTAATGCCGCAGCAGCTATTATTGTGTTACTGCTCATTACGTTTGCTATGAATGGTATTGCCGTGTATTTACGGAACAAATGGCAACGAAAGATCAACTGGTAGGTATTATATTTTTAATTAGGTTAATATGAGAATGGATTTAGAGACAACACCAAGTCAGAAACCGAAAACATCACAAGTTGAAACCAAACCCAAGCTGAATTCCAAGAACCAGTCGTTCAAGCTTCAGGCTAAAAATATTGATGTTTTCTATGATGATTTTAAGGCTATTGACAATATCAGTCTGAATATCGTAGAGCAATCCATTACTGCTTTTATTGGCCCTTCAGGATGTGGTAAATCAACGTTTTTGCGCTTGTTTAATCGTATGAACGATTATATTGACGGCTTTGATATGAATGGAAAAATCCTGCTTGATAATAAGGATATCTATGATCCGTCTATAAAGGTAGAAGAACTTCGCAAAATTGTTGGGATGGTTTTTCAAAAGCCCAACCCATTTCCTAAATCTATCTATGAAAATGTAGCTTATGGGCTGCGAATTCAGGGAATTAAAGACGAAGAATTTATTGAAAATCGTGTAATAGAGTCTCTGAAACAAGCTACGCTCTATAGCGAAGTGGACGGTAATTTAGATAAGCAGGCATTGTCATTATCCGGTGGCCAACAGCAGCGATTGTGTATTGCCAGGGCATTAGCAGTAAAACCGTCGGTACTGTTGATGGACGAACCCACATCAGCACTTGATCCTATTTCGTCTGGTAAAATCGAGGATTTAATTCATGAGCTTAAAAAGGAATTTACGATTGTTATTGTAACACACAATATGCAGCAGGCAGCACGTGTAAGTGATAATACTGCTTTCTTGTATATGGGTAGATTGATTGAATATGGAGATACTCAAAAAATATTTACCAATCCGGATAAAGATCGCACACAAAATTATATTACCGGACGATTCGGATAACAACTCATCAGTCAGTCAACTATTTAAAATTTTTAAAAGATGGCACCACAACACTTGGATAGCGAACTTAAGTTATTAAAAGATAATGTCTTGGAGCTGATGTTTTTGGTAAAAAACCAGCTCGAAAAAGGGCAGGAAGCCCTTCATGATTTTGATGAAGAGTTGGCTCACGAAATTATGGCCAACGAAAAGCGGGTAGACAGTCTGGAACTTACCATTGATCGGGATTGCGAAAATTTGTTAGCGCTCCATAATCCGGTAGCCGTAGATTTACGTTTTGTGATGGCTTCCTTTAAGATAAATTCCGATTTGGAACGTATTGGTGATCACGCAAATAGTATTGCTAAATATATTGTGGATTTTGGCCGTAAAATAGATGATGAAACCTTAGAAACGATGCGTCTTGATGAGATGTATGATACGGCTAACAAAATGGTAAGTAATATCTTTAACGCTTTTATCACAGAAGATACCGGGTTGGCAAGAAAAGTTTTTCGCCTGGATGAGACACTGAATCAAATTAATCGTGAGGTGTCAGCATCCACGGCTGAACTCATTGAAAAAGATGTAAGCCAGACCAGAAACTACTTATACCTGTTTTCCATCGTCAGAAAACTGGAGCGGGTGGGAGATCTTTCTAAAAATATTGCCGAAGAGCTCATTTTCTATATTGAAGCTAAAGTGCTTAAGCACAAGAAAATGAAATCTAAAAACGGTGACGACGGCAATTCTGAATAATACTTGTCATCGTAATTTATTGGTAAGTAACTGCAGTAGTTTCCTTTTGCTAAGCAAATTAGCAAAGCAGCAGTAAGTATTTTATTTAATAATAAGATCAGCACATAAAAAACAATTATTATGAAACGTATAGCATTTCTATGCATATTTTTACTAAGTATTTCTGTCATTCCATCTTTTGGACAGATAAATTTAGGTGATGATGCAACTCTAAGTGGCCGCGTATATAGCGATTACTACTGGGTGGCACAACATCATAACCAGGATATTGAAGGAAAAAATGGATTTTGGTTCCGAAGAATTTATCTGACCTATAATCGGGATTTAAATGAGAGTTTCTCTACCCGTGTTCGTCTGGAGATGAACTCCGCCGGTGACTTTCAATCCAGTGCCGAGATGATTCCTAATGTGAAAGATGCGTACTTAAAATGGCAAAATGAGAACCATCAGATTATAGCCGGGATTTCAGGGTCGCCTCTTTTTGGAACTACGGAAGATGTGTGGGGCTATCGATCCGTGGAAAAATCTCCGCAGGATTTGTATGATTTTGGCAGTTCTCGGGATTTTGGAATTGCGTTTAAAGGAGAACTGGGTAGTAATCAGGCATTGAACTACCATCTTTTTTTGGGTAACGGCAATAGTAACAAACCCGAAATTGACAAGGGTAAAAAAGTGAGCTTTGCCTTGGGGTACGACGTTACTGACAGTTTTATCATTGAGGCGTATGGAGATTTTAACAGTAAGACCAATGATCCCGATAGCTATACCGGGCAACTTTTCGGGGGATACCAAACCGAAAATGTCAATATAGGTGCGCTGTATTCGTATCAGTACCATGAGAGCCAACTTGGCCTGTCAGCGCGAAACCTGGACCTTGTATCAGTATTTACGAATTTCAAAATTAGTGATAAAGCCAAAGGATATTTGCGTGCAGACCATCTTTTTGATGGATATGTGGGCGGCAGTGGCAACTCCTATATTCCTTTTGCAGAAGGCGTTGAATCGACATTTATGGTTGCAGGAGCCGATTTATTGTTAGCCGATCAGGTACACTTAATGCCAAATATCGAAACCATTATTTATGGCGAAAACGATCAGAATTTTTCACCTGACACCGATATCATTCCCCGGTTGACCCTATTTTATGAATTTTGATCTACTCCATTTTATAGGCTGATCCGCCAGTAATTTCAGTAATAGTTAACATTAATGGTTAATCCTGATTACCTTTGTGCCAGCATTTGAGCAAGAAAATTATGTTAAAGAAAAGGTATTTTGAGTTCTGAAGTTACCCTAAAACATATTGCCCAGGCACTGGGCGTGTCAGCAATGACGGTTTCTCGTGCGCTGAATGACCGTGATAATGTGGATGAAAAAACCAAGGAGCGGGTCCGCGAAAAAGCACAGAGCATGGGGTATACTCCGAACAGGGTGGCCAAAAGTTTGGTATCCCGAAAAACGCATACCATCGGTGTTGTTATACCTGAAATCACCCATGCTTTTTTTCCAGAAGTAGTTCGAGGCATTGAAGAAATAGCCTACAAATTAGATTATCAGCTCTTTCTAACCAATGCTAATGAGTTGTTTAGCCGCGAGAAAGAAGCCATTGAAACCTTACGCAGTCAGCGAGTTGATGGATTGTTAATTTCATCATCACTCACTCACGAGGATTACTCCTTTTATCAGGATATTATTGCGGGTGGAGCTAAAGTGGTCTTCTTTGACCGTTGTATTGAGGATATTGGTGCGAGTTGTGTTAGTGTAAATGACCAGGAGAGCAGTCGAAAAATAACTGAACATTTGATTACTGAGCATAATCATACGCAATTAGCTCATCTCAGCGGTCCCCAGAAAGTGTCGATTGGAAAAGAGCGCTTACAGGGATATATAGATGCGCTGGAAGCTCATGACTTGACCATAAGCGATGAATGGATCATACAGGCGGGATTTAAGGAAAATACCGGCTATGAAGCTATGATTAGACTTCTTGAAAAGGGGAGGGAAAATCTTCCCGAAGCTGTTGTGGCGGTTAATGATCCAACAGCGATTGGTGCTATTGAAGCAATAAATGAATATGGATTATCCATTCCTGATGACATTGCCATTGTTGGTTTTACCGACGATATCCGTTCTCCTTTGCTTAATGTACCGTTGACAACCGTGCATCAGCCTGCCTACGAAATGGGAGAACGGGCGGCAAAAAAACTTATTAATTTTATTGAAGAAGATGATACCACCGTGGAAAAAATTGAAGTTCCTACCACGCTAAAAATTCGATCTTCGTGTGGTTGCTAAATTAGAAATTATCATTTTCTAAAAAATATATCCTACCTTTAATTCTGTTTGATAAAGTCTTTGATTGTCTTATATTTTTAATCAACTATGTTATCGTTAACATTATTGATAATTGTTTTGTTGTAACCGGTTTCAACTAAATAGTTGCTGGTATGATTAAGAAGTATTTGTTTATCTCTTTGTTTTGTTTGGCTTTTATTGGTTGTCAAGGAGATATCCCAACTGATAATGAAAACGGGGATGATGGGAATGAATCTACAACACTGATAGAGGAAACAGGGGGCGAATTTGTAATGGGAGCCGACCTCTCTTACGTGAATCAGGTTTTAGATCATGGTGGCATTTATAGAGACTCTGGAGCTGTTGAAAATCCTTATAAAATATTTAGCGATTATGGCACTGATGTAGTACGGTTACGATTGTGGCATGATCCCAAGTGGACGGCTAATATATATGAGGGAGAAAATAATCCCATGTATAACGGTCTGGCTGATGTAACTGAAGCTGTTCATCAGGCTAAGGAGCACGGCATGGCGGTGAATCTGGATTTCCATTATTCAGATACCTGGGCCGATCCCAAACAGCAAAATATCCCCCAGGCGTGGCGCGATATTACAGACTTGGATGAGCTGAAAAATGCGGTGTACAACTATACCAAAGAAACATTGCAGCACTTAGAAGATCAGGGATTAATGCCGGAATACGTGCAAATAGGCAATGAAACCAACTGTGGACTGATGTACAGCAATGCACCGCAGGATTTTCCGGCGCTTAATGTGTGTGATAATAATTGGGCGAATGCCGGAGAAATTTTTAATAGCGGTATTCAGGCCGTCCGGGATGTTGCTTCGAATTCTGATGTGCAAACTAAAGTTATCCTTCATATTGCGCAGCCCGAAAATGTATCCTGGTGGTTCGATAATATGACTACAACCGGTAATGTTACTGATTTCGATATTATTGGATTTTCGTATTACACAGCGTGGTCGGATGTACCTTTTAATCAGATTAGTAATCGCATTTCGGAATTTCGTGAGAGTTTTGACAAAGAAGTGATGATTGTGGAAGTGGCTTATCCCTGGACTATGGAAAATGCCGACAACTACAATAATATTTTTGATCAAAATGCTTTGGTAAATGGATATCCGACAACAAAAGAAGGTCAGTACAAATTTATGATTGATGTGACCAAGGAAATTATGGACGGCGGTGGAACCGGATTGATGTATTGGGAGCCGGCCTGGATCTCATCTGACATGAAAACCCAATGGGGAACTGGTTCCGCTTGGGAAAACAATACGCTCTTTGATTTTGACGGTAATATTCATAAGGGCATCGAGTATATCAATCACGACTATTAAACGATTAGGGTACAAATGTTAACGGATCCTAAACCAATTTTTATGAAAAAAGGTAATGATTCCATCTTAAAAGCTCTTTGTATTGGTGTTATTCTGATAATATTTGCGGGAGTAATGCAATCGGCAAATGCTCAACAGCAATCGTTGGTAAAAATCGATGACAAGGGCGTTATGAGAATGCTTGATTCGGGAAAAGAAACGTCTTTCTTTGGGATAAACTATTCGCCGCCGTTTGCTCACAGTTATCGCGCTATCAATCGTTTAGGAAAGAGTCATAAAAAAGTTATAGATCAGGACACTTACCATTTTACTCGCTTGGGATTTGACGGATTTCGCC
Source organism: Fodinibius sp. SL11 (assembly GCF_052060035.1). Lineage (NCBI taxonomy): Bacteria > Pseudomonadati > Balneolota > Balneolia > Balneolales > Balneolaceae > Fodinibius > Fodinibius sp. SL11. The sequence goes on from NZ_JBPOEA010000001.1 coordinate 480,602, forward strand.
TGCATGTTTGGGATACTGAAATTAGTGACAGCCTCGGACATTTGGTAGAAAATGAGCACTTAGATATACTGGATTATAAGTTGGCAAAATTGAAACAGCGGGACATTAGAGTAGTACTGACGCCCATCACCTATTATAACAATGGTTATCCTGAACCTCCGACTAAAACCGATGGTTTCGCCAATTATATCTCTAAAGAAGAGGCCCCCCAAAATCCCGAGTTTTGGCCGGTCATCAAGCGGTATCTTACGGAGTTTATAAATCACAAGAATCCGTATACGGGGCTTACCTACAAGGAAGATCCCAATATTATTGCTATTGAGATTGATAATGAGCCTACGCATAGTGGCAGTCAGGATTCGGTAACCAGTTATATAAATTTGCTGGCTGATTATCTGCGGGCGAACGGACTGGAAAAGCCCATCTTTTACAATATTGCCCAGAATCCATCGATGACCGAGGGCGTGATGAATGCCGATATCGAGGGTACAACTTTTCAGTGGTATCCCGGGGGATTAGTGGGCGGTCAGGAAATCACCAAAAATTACCTGCCGTATATCGATGAATATGTGATACCATTTGCTGATGAAGCAAACTTCCAAAACAAGGCGCAGATGGTCTATGAGTTTGATTCGGCCGATTTTTTGGAACCCTATACGTATCCCGCTATGGCCCGCAGTTTTCGGGAAGCGGGGTTCCAGTGGGCTACACAGTTTGCCTATGATCCTATGGTAATGGGACATGTCAACACGGATTACAGGACACATTATTTGAGTATGGCGTATACGCCTTCAAAAGCAATAAGTATGAAAATTGCTTCGGCGGCATTCCACCAGCTTAAACGAAATCAAAGCTATGGGCGATATCCATATAACAATACGTTTGGGGATTTTGAGGTGAGCCATGAAAGTAGACTAAGTCAGCTAAATACAGATACGGATTTTTATTATTCCAATGATTCGGAAACAGCCCCGAAAGACGCTCAGGCGTTGAAGCATGTTGCCGGCGTAGGCAGTTCTCCGGTGGTATCGTACGAGGGAACAGGCGCCTATTTCTTGGATAAAATAAGCGACGGTATTTGGCGCTTGGAAGTGATGCCTGATGCCATTCAGATTCGAGATCCCTTTGATGTGGTTTCATTGGATAAACGGCTGACGTGGATTGACTGGAATATCCATCCCATGAGTGTCGATTTACCGGATTTGGGTAATTCTTTTCATGTTACAGGGATTAATAATGGCAATGATGAACAGATAGGTGCTACGGGCGGATCATTTTCGGTATCGCCCGGAGTTTATTTGGTATATCGGGATGATCAGTCCCAAAACCTTCCAGCTTTAGACTATAAAATGGGTAACATAGGCATCAATGAATTTGTGGCTCCTCCTGAAACCGAGAGTGAGCCGATTGTTCGACATGATTCTCCAAGTAATGTTCGTGCAGACAAGCCTGTTACCATCACTGCTAAAGCCGCTGCATTGAAGAAGGGTGATACAGTGAATCTTGTTGTACAGAGCGGTTGGCAGACGAAAAATATTTTAATGAAGCAAACGTCTGCTTATGCCTACGAGGCAACAATTCCCGCTGATGATTTATATAGTGGTACGATAACATATTGGATTACGGTTGATTCCGGTAAGAAATTCCTCACCTTCCCCGGTGGAAACCAGGGTCACCCCGGCGATTGGGATTATTATCACAATAATCAGTATCAGTTTGAGGCCTTTGACCCAGAAACTCAAATTTCGCTTTTTGATGCCTCGAATGGAACATCAGCGATAAATTATGCTTTTCAAACCTGGAACAGTGATAAGGGGGTAGAGGTGATTGCTTCTGGCCAAGCCGGCCAGCGAGCACTGCAGGTGTATGCCGGAGAAAATCTAACCAAAGAAAATGAAACCCTTGGTTGGAATCTGATATTGGGAGATAAATTGGAGTTAGTGGGACAGTCATTTGATCAGTCTGACCATTTTGCGGTAGAAGCCAAAGGGGGAAGCGAATCAGGGACTATAAAAGCTATCCTCGTCCTGCAGGATGGTACTTCCTACAGTACAATGATAGAGTCGTCAAATGAATTCAATACCTCTAAAATACCATTTTCAGCTTTCCAACAAGATGCTATGATGCTGCTTCCCCGTCCGTACCCCATCTTTTTACCGCTTTGGTTCGAGGCAGATGTAGAGAGGGCTCTTGATCCTTCAAAAATAGAAGAAATCCAATTCCTATTTGTTCCGGCTGATGGAGGCTCTGTCGTAAAAGAAAACACCAGTTTTTCAGTGGAATCAGTATGGATAGAACAAGCAAAAAATTAATCATGTTTATGAGAAAACTTTTAACGGTACTCATTATTTCCACATTGCTGGGATGGGGTTGTAGTCCATCCGATAGCACAAACGAGTCATATAAAGATGAAACCACGCTCAATTTTAACAGCGACTGGCAGTTTGCGAAAGGTATCGATACCACCGTTGTTGATGATTATTTTGAGAAACAGAGCCAAGTAGAATGGGAGGATATTTCTCTACCACATACAGCACATATCGAACCGCTGGTCATTGAAGATCAACAGTGGCAGGGCACGGCCTTTTATCGCAAGTTTTTTGAGGTTGCATCTGAACACAACGACAAACGCATTGCCGTTAAGTTTGGTGCCGCTATGCATGAGGCTGATGTCTATCTGAATGGCGAAAAACTGACTAAACACAAGGGAGGTTATTTGCCATTTGTAGTGGATATCACCGTTGAAGTGCGTTTTAATCAGGAAAACGTGCTGCTGGTCAAATTGAATAACGAAGACAATCCGACTATTCCACCGGGAAAACCTATTGCCAATCTTGATTTTAATTATTTCAGCGGTCTATATCGTAACGCTTATCTATTAATTGATGAGAAGCTACATATCTCCGACCCCATTGCCGCAGGTCGTGTAACTGGCGGTGGACTGTTGGTGCAAACCTCTGAAGTATCCGATGAGTCGGCGATCGTTAGTGTACAGACTGATATATGGAATTCAGGTGAACGTTCTCAAAAAGGGTTAGTTAAAGTGACTCTTCACAATGAAAATGGAAATCTCATTGCAGAAGAGCAGACATCAACCGAAGACATTAATGCTGGTAAGTTCAAAAAAGTAAGTCAGCAGTTTACCGTTAACAATCCCAATTTATGGTCACCGAATACCCCTTATCTCTACACTGTAACCGTAGAGCTCGAAAAGGGTGGTGAAACTGTTGATACAAAACAGGAAAAGGTGGGCATTCGCAGCTTTCATTTTAATTCGGATAATCAGTTAGTACTCAATGGCGAAGTCATTCATCTTCGTGGTACCAATCGTCATCAGTCGTATCCGTATATCGGCTACGCCTTGTCGGATAATGCCCAATACCGCGACGCTTACAAAATTAAAAAAGCTGGATTCAACTTTATTCGCACAGCCCATTATCCGCCGTCGCCGGACTTTTTGGATGCCGCTGATGAGCTTGGTCTGCTGTTTATGAATGCGATACCCGGCTGGCAATTTTTCGGGGATGAGGAGTTCCAGCAGCTGGCCTATAGGGATATCCGTCAGATGATTCGCCGTGACCGTAATCATCCCAGTATTGTGCTTTGGGAAGCCTCGCTGAATGAGTCGGATATGCCAGAGTCGTTTATGGATAAAGCGCATAAAATTGTGCACGAAGAACTACCCTACAAAAACACATACTCAAGCGGTTGGATGGATTACGCTTACGATGTCTTTATCCCCGCTCGTCAACATGCACAGCCACCTGAATATTGGAACGAATACTCCAAGGATAAGCCATTTTTTATCGCCGAATATGGCGATTGGGAATATTATGCTCAAAACGCCGGATTTAATCAGGATGAGTTTGAGGATTTGACTGAAGAAGCACGTAACTCTCGTCAGCTTCGCGGGGACGGGCAAAAACGGCTGGCCCAGCAAGCGCTTAATTTTCAGGAGGCCCATAATAGTAATTTGCAAGGTGGAGCTTTTGGTGATGCCAACTGGGTAATGTTTGATTACAATCGGGGTTATGCTGACAATATCGAAGCCTCTGGCATTCGAGATATTTTCCGTATTCCCAAGTTTGCTTATTACTTTTATCGGAGCCAGGCCGGACCCAACATGGCAGACGATGCTGAGTTTGGCAAGCCGATGATTTACACAGCTAACTTCTGGTCGGATGATGAAGTTAGCACTGCCAAAGTATATAGCAATACCGACGAAGTCGAACTGTTTTTGAACGGAGAATCCTTGGGGCGCCAATTACCGGACAGTAATCGCGTATCTTCAAATCTGAACCATCCGCCGTTTACTTTTGAAATTGATGAATTTGAACCGGGTAAGCTGCGTGCTGTCGGATATATCGACGGGGAAGAGGTTGCCGAGCATATCCAAGCGACACCCGGTGAAGCCCAAAGTATTGAGTTGGAGGTAGACTTTAGCAATAAACCGCTGCAAGCCGGACAAAAAGATGTGGTATTTGTGTATGCTTCTGTGGTAGATGAAAACGGAACCGTGGTTCCTAATGCTGATCATGAGATTTATTTTGAAGTTAAGGGCAATGCAGAACTCGTTGGGCAGAATCCTATAAGTGCCGAAGCCGGTATTGCCACAATATTGCTCCGTGCAGGGGATAAGCCAGGAATGCTTTTAATTACCGCCACAAATGAAGAATTAGAACAGTCAACTAGTCAGATAGAAATTCAATGATTATTTAACATAGCCCTCTACTAACCCATGTCACCCTGAATTTATTTCAGGGTCTAATGTAATGGATGCTAAAACAAGTTCAGCATGACATGGTAGGGGGCTCACAAAAAGCTTCTAATAAAAGATGGTTAGTCTTAACTGTAATTAGAATTTCCTAGCGGCTTTAACAACCCATTTTGTTACGGTAAAAATGGGACATCAATCAAAAAGATTAGTTAAACCTAAATATGATGAAGACATTTTTAATTAAACTTATAGGGCTCATTTTTGTATCGGTAATTTTTGTTACTCATAGTTTTGCCCAAGACTCCACGAAACCCGAAGGCACGGTCGACATCACCTATGCTGTAGGTGCCGATATGTCGTTCCTGAAAAGTGCTGAAGATAACGGCAGAGCATTTAAAGACAATGGCAAAGTAAAACCCGGACTCGATATTTTTAAAGCTCACGGTTACAATTGGATACGTCTGCGGCTGTTTCATTCGCCGGATGAGTTGCCTAACGATCTGGAATATACTATTGAGTTAGCAAAAGAGGCTAAAGAGCGCGGGTATAAATTCCTGCTCGACTATCATTATGCTGACAGCTGGGCCGATCCCGGTAAGCAGCCTATTCCTGAAGCGTGGAAGGGATTATCGGTAGATGTATTGGCAGATTCAGTCTACCAGTACACAAAAAATACCATTGAAGCCTTTCGGGAAGCAGGGGTAATGCCGGAAATGGTACAGGTAGGCAACGAAATACGCAATGGCATGTTATGGCCTACTGGAAAGCTGCCCGATAGCTGGGACAATTTTGCCAAGTTGGTGAAGGCCGGCGTTGATGGTGTAGATGCGGGACGAGGGCAGGCCGCACGTCCATTGATTATGATTCACTACGATCAGGGGGGCGATGCTGAGGGCACCAAGAAATATTACGATAAATTTAATTCCTACAATATACCCTACGACATTATTGGGCTTTCCTACTATCCATGGTGGCATGGAAACCTCTTGGAATTTCGCGAAAACCTGTTGTCGCTCGTTGAAAATTTCACCAAAGATATTATTCTGGTGGAGACCGCTTATCACTGGAAACCCTCGGAGTATGAAAATACGATTCCACCATATCCCGAAACGCCAGCCGGGCAACGGGAGTTTTTAGAGTCCGTCAATGAAACCCTGCTCAACATTTCATCCCCAAAAATTAAAGGCATTTTCTGGTGGGAGCCGGCAGTAGAAGGTGGATTGGGGGCACGTAGCTATTTTGACGAAGAGGGCAACGCTTTGCCGGTGATGAATGTGTTTGATAAGTATCGACTGGGGCAAAAAGAGGAAGAGGGAATTCCGGATTAGATATTTCTTGAAAGATGATCAAGCCAAATGTTAACGCCAGACTTAAATCTTATGAGTTTTAACTTCTTAAATAAATCAATCCAGATATTTTGCCTTGCTCTGATTGGTATTTTATTAGTACCCAACTTTTCAGAGGCACAGAGTCGTCAGCGTTACTCCATGGATTTGGATTGGCGTTTTACTCGGGGAGATATAGAAAATGCCGAAAATCCTGATTTTGATGATAGTGATTGGCGTCAGCTCGATGTACCACACGACTGGAGTATTGAAGGGGCATTTAAGGAAGACTACCCCACTGGTGGGAGCGGTGGTTATTTACCCACCGGGATAGGATGGTATCGAAAAACCTTCACGGTACCTCGGGATCTGCTCGATAAAAAAGTATGGCTACAGTTTGATGGCATCTACATGAATAGCGATGTATGGATTAATGGACACCACTTGGGGCATCGTCCGTATGGCTATATAAGCTTTAAATATTATATCGAACCGTATTTACAAGCGGGCGAAAATGTTATTGCCGTTCGGGTGGATGACTCCAAACAACCCAGCTCACGATGGTATTCGGGAACAGGCATTTACCGGCATGTATGGATGACTGTAACCAATCCATTGCATGTTGATCACTGGGGCGTTTATGCGACGACTCCTGTAGCGAATGAGGATCATGCTGTTGTTGAAGTACAAACGGATGTGACGAATGAGATGAAATCGCAACAGGAGGGCACATTGTCAGCTGTGTTGCTTAATGAAAACGGGATAGAAGTAGCTCGGGCCGATAGTAATTTTTCAGTTCATTCTACCAGCCAACAAATGGTAGAGCAAAAACTGAGCATAAAAAAACCGCAGCTTTGGTCTATTGATTCTCCATCGCTGTACACTTTGCAGGCTGTAATTAAACAAGGAGACGAGGAGATAGATCGTAAAGAAACTACAATTGGAATTCGCAATATAGAATATAAAACAGATGAAGGGTTCTTTCTGAATGGGGAACACGTGAAGATGCACGGTGTAAACTTGCATCACGATGGCGGACCGGTGGGCGCAGCGGTTCCCATAGGGGTGTGGGAACGACGACTTCAAAAGCTTAAGGCTATGGGCGTTAATGCTATCAGAACGGCTCACAACCCAATGTCGCCCGAATTTATGGCACTTTGCGACCGTATGGGATTTCTGGTGATGGATGAGGTGTTTGATGAATGGAATCATGGAAAACGAGAATTTACGTATCACCAATATTTCGAAGAATGGGGGCAGAAAGATGTAAAGGATTTTATAAAACGTGATCGTAATCATCCGTCAGTAGTAATGTGGAGTGCGGGCAATGAAATTGGGGAACAGGTGCCCAAAGCAGGCGTAGGTACGCTGGAAAAATTAATTGGGACTTTTCATTACATGGATCCCACTCGTCCGGTAACTACTGGGAACGATCATATCGGAGATACTACTGCTCCTACTACAAAGCGGTTTTTAGATGCGTTGGATATTGTAGGCTACAATTATGCTGATCGGTGGACAAATCGGCGGGAGCTGGTATACACCGTTGATAAGCTCGACCATCCCGATTGGAAATATGTAGGGACCGAGAGCCCTAATATTGTTGCCCAACGAGGAGATTACACACTGGGTGATTCTACGATTGTACAGCCCAACTATAATTCCAATATGATTCGTGTTGCCGAGCTCTGGAAGTTTGTCCACAATCACGATTACGTTATTGGAGACTTCATGTGGACGGGTATTGATTACCTGGGAGAAGCATGGTGGCCCAACAAGCACGCTTCATTCGGCTCACTCGATTTGGTGGGATTTCCTAAGGATTCGTACTACTTTTACCAGAGCCAATGGACCGAGGAACCCATGCTGCACCTGTTTCCACACTGGAATTGGGAAGGGCATGAAGGGGATGTGATTCCTGTGTTGGCTTATACCAATGTAGATGTGGTAGAGCTCTATTTGAATGGTAAATACTATGGTGAAAAGCGCATCTCATTCCCGAGAAAAGGAACGACCTGCGGATGGAACTGCTACGATGAAGAACCGGTCGATGCGACTACAGCCGATTTGCATGCTGCGTGGGATGTTGTTTATGAACCCGGCACTATAAAAGCGATAGGAAAAAAAGATGGTAAAGTGGTTGTTACCAAGGAAATTCAAACTACCGGACCCCCTGCATCAATACGTATTAGTAGTGATAAAAACGAGTTATCGGCTAATGGACGAGATGTGGCTCATATCAAAGTCGAAGTGGTTGACAAAGATGGAAATGTTGTTCCCCGAGCCAACAACAAGCTTAATTTTGAGATTGAAGGAGAGGGCAACATTATTGGAGTTGGTAACGGCGATCCCCAGGATCATACTTCGCATCAAGCAAATTACCGTAAAGCTTTCAATGGAATGGCTCTGGTTATTGTCCAATCAACACGAACAGCAGGGGTAATAAGAGTATCGGTAAAAGTTGATGGGATGGAAGGGCAAACCATAGAAATTAATACCCGGCAAAGCGAGGACCCGTTTAATTACTGGCAGCAATAGATATCGGTATATAAAATTTTCAATTAATCGAAGGTTGAAATTCTTATGAATACAGATACAATAAATATCGAACAACATGAACAGCATACCTTACCGGTTGTAGAGCTTGAAAATAAAGAGCTTAACATTGCGATCCTCCCGGATATGGGGGGTAAAATTATAGAACTGAGAAGCAAGCAATCGGGTACTCAGTTTCTACAGGAATCGGCCACAGATTATAATGTTGTTTCTCAGCCTGCTTATGGTGAAGAATTCTCACCTCCTTTTGCTGCCGGGTTTGATGAATGCTTTCCAACTGTTTCTCCATCTAAATATGAGTTTAAGGGACAAGAAATTGATCTTCCTGACCATGGTGAACTGTGGACAAAAGCCTGGAACTACAAGGAACACAGAAATGGTGTTTCAATGTGGACACATGGCGAGCAGTTAAATTATCAGTTTGCAAAACATATAGAACTTGATGGATCAACAGTTCAGATTACATATGAAGTAGAAAGTCTGGAAGAAGTTCCGTTTGAATATATTTGGTCGGCACATCCTTTGTTGAATATTTCGGAGGGGGACGAGCTCATACTACCCAATGAAATATCTGAAGTTGTCTTAAATTGGGCTTCGAAACCCAACTTAGGTAGTTTGGGTGATACCTTGCCATGGCCAAAAATACTTGGGAATAACTCAAATATTGATTTTCATTACGTACAGAATAAATCTTTAAGTTTCGCGGCTAAGTTGTTCTCTGATCGTTTGACCAACGGAAAAGCCGGACTTTATAAACAGCAAGCCGACGAAACTTTGATGTTTTCATTTGATACCGACCAGGTTCCTTTTTTAGGGCTCTGGCTTTGTTATGGAGGATGGCCTACAGGCAGCAAACAAAAAGAATATACGTTGGCTTTAGAACCCTGTAATGCTCGTCCTGATTCTCTCGCGGAAGCGTGTAGATGGGATGATCAGCAACAAATTTCTCCATTGAGCATCAAGTGCTGGGAAGTAGATATATCTATTTTTGATGGTAAACAGGATCTATAGACGCTTAAATTTATAAAAATAATTTTATGGAATTTTCATTATTAGATACTATTGTTTTTTGCTCTTATGCATTGATGATTGTGGGCATTGGACTTTGGGTGTCGCGGGATGAAAAAGGACATCAGAAAACAGCCGAGGATTACTTCCTTGCTGGCAAATCTCTGCCGTGGTGGGCTATTGGGGCCTCATTAATAGCGGCTAATATTTCGGCCGAGCAAATTATTGGGATGTCCGGTTCCGGTTTTGCCGTGGGATTAGCCATTGCTTCTTACGAGTGGATGGCAGCGGTTACACTCATTATTGTTGGTAAGTATTTGCTGCCCATCTTTATTGAAAAAGAAATTTTCACTATTCCTGAATTTGTTGAACAACGATTTAACACCACGCTGAAGACGATTTTAGCAGTCTTTTGGATCGCGCTATTCGTCTTTGTAAATCTAACTACGGTGCTCTACCTCGGAGCATTGGCGCTTGATACGATTATGGGAACCGGTGATGGTAGCTTAATGATGTATGCACTCATTGGGCTTTCAGCTATTGCAGCCGCGTATTCATTATATGGTGGACTCTCGGCCGTAGCGTGGACCGATGTCATTCAAGTTGGACTGTTGGTTCTTGGGGGCTTTGTGGTGACTTTTGCCGGCCTTTACAACCTTACGCCCGATGGTGGTATTTTCAACGGTATTGCTCATCTTTATGAAGTGGCCGGCGATAAGTTTGATATGATTCTGGAACATTCCAATCCTGAATTTAGCAATCTGCCTGGTATTGCAGTTTTAATTGGCGGGATGTGGGTTGCCAATCTCTATTACTGGGGATTTAATCAGTATATCATTCAACGTACGTTGGCGGCCAAGTCGTTAAAAGAGTCTCAAAAAGGAATTATTTTTGCAGGATTTTTAAAATTGTTGATTCCACTGATTGTAGTAATCCCCGGTATCATCGTTTATGTATTATTTAATCAACCCGAAGGAACTATGCAGATTACGGGTGTTGTAGATGCATTTACGAAACCTGATGGGAGTATTCAATATGATAATGCCTATCCATGGCTGATGAAGGTGTTTTTATCGCCCGGCTTCTTGGGATTGGTAGTGGCGGCACTTGCTGCGGCTATTGTCTCGTCGATGGCTTCGATGTTAAACTCGGTGGCCACCATCTTTACGATGGATATCTATATTCCATATATCAATCCAGATGCTTCAGATAAGCAAACGGTAAATATGGGACGAATTTCGGCTTCTGTGGCTTTGATAACTGCTATTATTGTAGCACCGCAGCTCGATAATGTGCCCCAGGTTTTTCAGTATATCCAAGAATACACAGGGATGGTGAGCCCCGGAATACTGGCTGTATTTTTGATGGGACTATTCTGGAAAAAAACGACTTCCAAAGGGGCCATATACGGAGTACTGTCATCTATTGTCATTGCGGTCTTTTTAAAAACACCGGCTGTGCAACTTCCATTTCTGGATCAGATGTTGTATACGCTCATTCTGACGATTGTTATTATCATGGGGGTCAGTTTGACGACCAATCCGCATGATGAAGATCCCAAAGCGATACATACCACTGCTGAGATGTTTAAGACCAGCCCTGCATTTAATATCGGATCCTATATTATTTTGGTGATTGTTGCGGTATTGTATGCCGTATTTTGGTAATAAATGAGAATATTTAGTATTGATTCATGGAACAGTTTATTCAACAAATTGAAGAGGAATTTGAAAATCGTTTTGGACAGAATTATAAGCTGATCGAGTCTCCGGGTCGGGTTAACTTAATTGGGGAACACACGGATTATAACGATGGATTTGTGTTGCCGGCGGCCGTGGATAAAGGCATTTATTTGGCTATTAATGTTAACGGTACCAATAAGTGCCGGTTTTATGCTGTTGATAAAAAAGAAGCATTTGAAACCGATATTTCTGATGATATTGAAAGGTCGGATTTGGGATGGCCCAATTACCTGCTTGGCGTCGTCGATCAGCTGAAGAAACATGGCTACGATGTAGGTGGTTTTGATTGCGTATTCGGCGGAAATGTCCCCATCGGAGCGGGTATGTCGTCGTCTGCTGCATTGGAGGGCGGCGTGTTATTTGGATTGGCTGAACTCAATGGTTGGGATATTCCACCGGTGGAGATGGCAACGATCGCCCAGAAAGCCGAAAATGAATTTGTGGGCGTACAATGTGGGATTATGGATCAGTTTGCCAGCTTGAATGGAAAGGAGGGATATGCGTTAAAGTTGGATTGCCGTAGCCTCGATTATGAATACTTTCCTTTTAATAGAGATGATATTAAAATTGTGTTATGTGATACCCAGATTCGCCGCGAGCTGGCTTCATCAGAATATAATGTGAGACGGCAACAATGTGAGCAGGGCGTTGAGACTCTGCAGCAATGGGATCCTGAAATTAAGAGCCTTCGCGATGTAGAACTTTCTTTGCTGTTACAGCATGAAAAGGAAATAGATTCGACCATTTTTAAGCGGTGCAAATATGTGGTGGAAGAAAATAAACGCGTGATTCAGGCTTGTGATGATCTGCATCAGGGAGACTTTCATTCTTTTGGTCAACGCATGTATCAATCCCACGTAGGGCTACAATTAGAGTATGAGGTAAGCTGTAAGGAGCTTGACATATTAGTTGATATCGCTCGTAGCCTTAATGGCGTATTTGGCGCCCGAATGATGGGGGGCGGTTTTGGAGGCTGTACCATAAACCTGGTAAAAGAAGAGCATGTAAATGCTTTTACCGATCAGATTAAAGAGCAATATAACGACCAGACCGGTGAGGAGATTAAGGTGTACAAAACTAAAGTCTCTTCGGGAACGCACGAGATAAACCGGGCGGAAGTGACTTCTGAATAGTTTTCAAGAAATTAAACCAATAGTATTATGTCATTAGATTTAAATAACCACCCACATCGCAGATGGAATCCGTTAACCGGCGAATGGGTGCAAGTATCGCCGCACCGAGCCAAACGTCCGTGGCAGGGAAAGGAAGAAGAGACACCGGGCAATAAAAAGCCGGAATATGATCCCGAATGTTATTTGTGCCCCGGTAATGATCGGGCGGGTGATGCCAGCAATCCGGAGTATGAATCAACCTTTGTATTTACCAATGATTTTAGTGCTCTAAAACCTGATGTTCCTTCAGATGAGATGAATACCGATGATTTGTTAGTGGCAAAGGGAGAAAAAGGGACCTGCCGGGTAATCTGTTTTTCACCTCGGCATGATTTAACGCTTCCGGAGATGGAGCTTTCGCAGATTCGAGATGTCGTAGACCTATGGGTTGATGAATACACGCAGCTTGGGAACAGGGATTACATCAATTATGTGCAGATTTTTGAGAACAAAGGAGAGATTATGGGATGCAGTAATCCGCATCCACATGGACAGATCTGGGCTCAGCAAACCATTCCCGATGAACCGTCAAAAGAGTTAAAACAGCAGGTTACCTATTTCGAAGATCATGGACATACGCTGCTTTCAGAATATTTGGACTTGGAGCTTGAGCTCGATGAACGGGTGGTAGTTTCCAATGAACATTTTGTAGTAGTAGTTCCTTATTGGGCGTTTTGGCCGTTTGAGACGCTGCTTATTAGTCGACGTCCGTTTGGACGGTTTACAGATATGACCGAAGACGAAAAAGATGCATTGGCGGATATTGTGAAACAAATTACTGTTAAATATGATAATATTTTCGAGGTTTCTTTTCCCTATTCGGCTGGGTTTCATCCCGCACCCACGGATGGAAAAGAACATCCGGAATGGCATTTCCACATGCATTTTTATCCGCCTTTATTGCGTTCTGCTACGGTAAAAAAATTCCGCGTAGGGTACGAAATGCTGGGGACGCCTCAGCGTGATATTACCCCGGAGGCCAGTGCCAATCTTATGAAGGAGTTATCTGATGTTCATTATAAAGAGCAATAGCATTTCCACCACTGTATAGCATAAATACGAGGTTGGAATCTCTCGCGTTTTTGGTGTTAAAAACCGTAAAACAGAAATTCCTTTTGCAAAATATCATTAAAGGAGTTTTTCATAAGGGTTATTAGTTGACTATATCAACTAATAACCCTTATCTTTGCTCATCTTATTTTTAAAAGGTATTTGTTCATGAGTTTACATCAAAAGTTGTATTGCGAAACGACCGGATGCCGGATGGCATACGTAGTAAAGGAAATGGTCCGAAGTCTGAAGAGCCGTTTTCAGGAAGAGGATATTGATTTGACCATTGAACAGTTTTTTATCCTCAATATTTTGGATAATGAGGATGGTCTTATTCTGCAAGAACTGGCTGAAATTGTTGACAGGGATAAATCAGCTGTACTTCGACATATCGATGGATTGGAACAACATCACTTTGTGACTCGCGTTCAGGACGAATCCGACAAGCGGAGAAAAATATTGCTTATTACGAAGCCCGGTTTAAAAGTTTTGGAAAAGGCACGAGCTGTCGATCAACAGCTGGATAGAGAAATCAACGCCGAAATACAGAATATCGAAACGAAAGAGTTTGAGGATGCGTTGGCTAACATGTATAATTTTTTGAGTGATTAATAGTTGATGTTATCAACTAAAATATTGTGAAAAACAAATCAGTAATTAGTAAAAGTAGAATGAAGAAGTCGTACAATTCGGGAATAACTTATTTATTTATCATTTCAGTAATACCACTGCTGATTTTTTCTTGCGGGGATGCGAGTCAGCAGCGAGGGCAACAGCAGGTGCAGCAATATCCTGTTCTTGAGCTTCAACCTCGAAGTATAGAGTTAACGAGCACTTATCCCGCAACCCTCGAAGGGAAACAAACGGTAGAGATCCGTCCCCGGGTACCGGGTTATATTATAGAGATGCATGTTGATGAAGGAGATTGGGTATCAAAAGATGAGGTATTGTTTACGCTGAATAATGAAGAGTATCAACAAGAGGTACGGTCGGCTAAAGCTGATATTCAAGCGGCAAAAGCACGGGTTAGTACCGCCGAAGATGAAGTAGAACGTTTGCAAAGTCTTGTTGATAAAGAGATTGTGAGCCAATACCAGCTGCAATCAGCAAAAAATGAATTAGAGTCGAACCAAGCCGCTTTGGCACAGGCTGAATCCCGACTGACAAATGCTCAGGTTAACCTGGGGTATACGGAAGTTAAAAGTCCGGTTACCGGCATTATTGGGACTATTCCGTATCGCATCGGAAGCTTAGTAAATAGTACGATTGCGCAACCTATGACGGTAGTTTCTGATATCTCTGAAGTTTACGCTTATTTTTCTATGAGTGAGCGTGAGCTGCTGGAGATGGCGCGAACCGTTTCAAGTGATGGAGAAGACCAAACCATACAGCAGCAGGTGGCAGAGATGCCTGAGGTTAATTTGCTGCTTGCGGATAATAGTAAATATGAACATCAGGGCAAGCTTAAGCTGGCCAGTGGACTGATTGATAGACAAACCGGATCGGCTTCTTTTCGTGCTGCGTTCCCAAATCCTCAAGAAATACTGCGAAGTGGCGGATCGGGTAATGTCCAAATTCCTTTCAATCAGGATGCAGCTATCGTTATCCCAAAAAGGGCCACCTATGAAATCCAAAATAAACGATTTGTCTATGTTGTGACGGACAGCAATACGGTAGAAAGTCGAGAGGTTTCGTTATTGCCCGTTGATACTAAACAGTTGTCTGTGGTTAACGAGGGGCTTTCTGAAGGGGAGCATATTATTAGTTCAGGGATCGGTCAGTTAGAGGACGGCACAACAATTCAGCCAAATTCTGTTGATGCAGATAGCTTGTATCAATCCCTCACAGATTTTGAGTAATTGGCTACGACATAAAAGCATTATTAGTTTAGAATTTAGATATAATGATTAAACGATTTATACAGCGACCGGTATTATCGACGGTCATTTCAATTATTCTTGTTATCCTGGGATACCTCGGTTATAACGCCTTGCCCGTGTCACTTTACCCCGAGATTGCTCCGCCAACTATTCAGGTATCGGCAACTTATCCGGGTGCCAATGCCGAAACAGTCTTGAATAGTGTTGTTGCTCCGCTCGAGGAACAAATTAACGGGGTCGAGGGAATGACCTACATAACCTCTACGGCCAGTAATAACGGACGGGCTCAAATTCAGGTTTATTTTGACCTTGGCACGGATCCTGATATTGCTGCAGTAAATGTACAGAATCGGGTTTCACAGGCTTCAAATTTGCTTCCACAGGAGGTAACGCAGACTGGTGTTACTACTCAGAAACAGCAGACCAGTCGTTTGCTGATATTTACAATGTATAGCCCCAATGGCACCCATGACGGCACCTTTTTGGAAAATTATGCTCGCATTAATCTCATTCCACGCCTGCAACGGGTTAATGGTGTTGGTACGGCCGATGCGTTTGGGGCCAATACCTATTCGATGCGAATATGGATGAAGCCGGATAAAATGGCTTCGTACAATTTAGTGCCTTCTGATGTTATTACTGCTCTAAATGATCAGAGTTTTGTGGCGGCTCCCGGGACTATTGGAGAAAATAGTGGACAGGCCTTTCAGTATACGATGAAGTACAAGGGACGTCTTTCAACGGCACCGGAGTACGAGAATATTATCATTCGAGAAGGATCTAAAAATGGAGAAATGTTGCGCCTTAAGGATGTCGCCGATGTGGAGCTGGGGGCGCAGACCTACAGCGTTCACAGTACCGCCAATGGTGGACCCAGTGTGGGGATGTTTGTATCTAAAACAGCGGGTGCTAATGCGCAGGAGGTCGTTGAGAATGTTAAGGCTGAAATTGAAGCTGCATCAGAAAATTTTCCTGATGATATTGAATACACTACCGTTTTTGATGCAAACAGTTTTCTCACGGCATCGATCGATAAACTGTTTGTAACCTTTTTAGAGGCCTTCATTCTTGTATTTATTGTAGTGTTTGTATTTCTGCAGGATTGGCGATCAACCTTGATACCGGCCATTGCCGTCCCTGTTTCTATTATCGGTACCTTCTTTTTCCTAAATATATTTGGATACAGCGTCAATTTATTAACGCTATTTGCATTGGTATTGGCGATTGGGATTGTAGTGGATGACGCCATCATTGTAGTTGAAATTATTCACGCTAAACTCGAGGAGGGAGCGGAGTCTGGAATGCAGGCCGCCATTGAGGGAATGGATGAGATTGCCGGCGCCATTGTTTCCATTACGTTGGTAATGGCAGCGATCTTTGTTCCGGTAACGTTTATAACGGGATCTACGGGCGTTTTCTTCCAACAGTTTGGTATTACCCTGGCAACGGCTATTATCATATCAGCCGTAAATGCCCTGACATTAAGTCCGGCACTGTGTGCTTTAGTCCTTAAACCCGAGCAAAAACAAATTGGAGAAAGTAAGTCTTATGTTGATCGTTTTGCCATTGCTTTTAATGCTGTTTTTGAAGTAGGAAAGTATCGTTATCGTAAGGTATTGGGCTTTTTTACGCGTAATGCCTGGGCAGCTGTAGCGGTAGTTGTTGCCGCTATTGGTATTTTTGGCATTTTGTTTCAAACAACACCTACCGGTTTTGTTCCGGATGAAGACCAGGGGACGTTCTTTGCAAACGTAAGCCTCCCGCCATCGGCATCGCTGGACCGGACCAAAGAGGTAATGGCTGAGATCGATCAAATTATGGCGGATACCGAAGTTATCGATTCACGGCTTGCTATTTCTGGATTTGGACTCATTAGTGGTTCCGGAAGTCAATACGGCTTCATTGTCGGTAAGCTAAAGCATTGGGACGATCGGGATATGGAAGTGAATGATGCTATTAACTTGTTGCGACAAAAAACAGCAGGTATCAAGGAAGCTGATATTGCCTTTTTTGCCCCACCGGTCATTTCGGGTTTTGGCAATACCAGCGGTTTTACAGTTAACGTCCAGGATCGATCGAGTGGCTCGCTTGAGCAGTTGGACCAAGTTAGTAAAAAGGTACAACAACAACTCTTTCAACGTCCTGAAATACAATATGCGACCACATACTTTCAGACTGATTATCCGCAGTACATGGTAAATGTTGATGTTGCCAAAGCGCAACGGGCTGGATTCTCGGTACAGTCCATAATGAATGTTATGCAGTCTTATTATGGTGGACTGTATGTATCCAATTTTACGCGATTTGGTAAACTGTATCGTGTTTATGTTCAGGCGGATGCTGAGGCACGAGGATCCGAAGAAAGTTTACAGCAAATTTCAGTCCGAAATCAAAATGGACAGATGGCGCCATTGAGTTCTTTTGTTAATCTCGAACGGGTATATGGTCCGCAAAATGTATCGCGATTTAATCTCTTTAATTCTGTTGAGTTAACCGGAGCCACGAATCCCGGATACAGTTCGGGGGATGCCATTCAGGCAATTGAAGAAATTTTTGAGGAAGAGATATCTGGTGATTACACCTACGCATATTCTGGGTTGACAAGAGAAGAAAGTCAGTCGAGCGGACAGGAAATCGTTATTTTTGCGCTCTGCTTGCTGTTTGTCTATTTCTTTTTGAGTGCTCAATACGAGAGCTATTTAGTTCCATGGGCGGTTATTTTACCATTGCCCATCGGATTAATGGGGTCCTTTATCTTTGCCAATATCTTTGGCATTGCTAATAATATTTATCTGCAGATATCGGCTATTATGTTGATGGGGCTTCTGGCTAAGAACGCCATCCTGGTGGTTGAATTTGGTCTACAACGACGTCGTGAAGAAGGCATGAGTATTGTGAAAGCAGCCATTGATGGGGCCGAGGCACGACTGCGTCCTATCTTGATGACTTCTTTTGCCTTTATCGCCGGTCTGTTACCACTGGCACTTGCAACAGGAATTAATGCCAATGCCAATCAATCTATTGGTATTGGCACAGCGGGTGGAATGTTTATTGGAACCTTTATTGGATTACTGGTGATACCGGTGCTCTTCATCATCTTTCAAACACTTCAGGAGAAAATATCAGGACCACCTGAAGTGGTACAAAAGCGAAGAGATCAAATTCTGAAGCCTTGATTACATTAGTAACTAAATATTGTTCAACTGATTCTATGTTTCATAATCATTATTTAAAAATAATAGCCACATTGGTGATCGGCGTTTCGCTGTCGTCATGTATCGCAACTAAGTCGTACGATCAACCTGATATGCAGACCGATGATCTGTATCCCTTTGAACAGGTTGAGATGGATAGCACCACGCTGGCTGACATGCCGTGGCAAGAAGTATTCAAAGATCCGCAACTGCGCGACCTTATTGATGAAGCGCTGGAAAATAACCTGCAACTTCGAAATGCTATCGAGCAAATTCGTGTTGCTGAGGCCGATTTCTATCAGGGTCGAATGAGTATGCTGCCAACGTTGTCGTTAGGAGCTAACGCTTCATATAATGAACAATCTGACAACAGCACTAATTTTGGCGGGGCTGGGATAGGGTCGATCCCTGCCAGTGAGCGTTATGCGGTTTCCATGAGTTCAAGTTGGGAGCTTGACGTTTGGGGAAAGCTGACAAGTGCAAAGCAAGCAAGCTTCGCGGCTTTGTTGCAGGCCGAAGCCACACGTCGTGCGGTACAGACCCGACTTATTGCACAAGTAGCAAATTCTTACTACCGATTGTTGGCCCTCGATAAACAGCTTGAAATCACCAAAGAAACCGTCCAAAATCGACGGGAAGATGTTGAAACAATTCGAAGTTTAAAGGAAAGTGGTTTGGTCACAGGGGTATCGCTGCAACAGAGTATTGCCAACCGGTATGCAGCAGAAGTAACCATCCCGGAATTACGTCAACAGATTACCGAGCAAGAGCATGCACTCAGTGTATTGCTTGGTCGTGCGCCAGGTGGTATTGACCGTAACAGTCTGGAAGAGCAATCGCCCATAGATTCACTTGCTACCGGGGTTCCGGCCCAATTACTAAGAAATCGTCCTGATATTATTGCCGCTGAACATTCTTTCCGGAGTGCTTTTGAGCTGACGAACAGTGCCCGTGCTCAATTTTATCCTTCGTTTCGGCTTACCGCCGAAGGGGGATACCAAAGTCTGCAAACGGATGATCTTTTTCAGCCGGGTTCGGTATTCTACAATCTAATTGCCGGTATTACGCAACCCATTTTTAACAGGGGACAAAATAAGGCACAGCTAAAACGAAGTAAGGCACAACAAGAGCAGGCAAAATTAGCACTTCGCAGTACAATCATTAATGCCAGTAGTGAAGTTTCAAATGCGTTGAGCTCATTCAATAATGCGGAAGAGAAAAGAGATTTGACTCGCAAACAACTGGAAGCCTTACAAAATGCCATTGAATACTCACGAGAGCTGCTCCAATATGGAGAAGCCAATTACACAGAAGTGCTAACAGCTCAGCAAAATTATTTATCGGCTCAACTTTCTGATATAAACAATAAGCTACAGCAGTTGACCGCTGGTGTAGATCTTTATCGCGCCCTGGGGGGCGGATGGAATAAATCCACCATCCAACGCCAACAAAGTGAAGAAAATTAGACTCAAAGAACTTTTTGTCTCATAACCTAATCCACAGTAGCCTAACCATCTACTGTGTATCCCTAACGAGAGTCGCACTGTGAAAGGTGCGGCTTTCTCTGTTTATATGCTTCCAAGGAAAGAAATATTCTACGACTCACCTAACAATTCTTTGGGTTGCCATGACTTATTGCGGTTTTGAAAAGTTTTAGATATTTCGATTACATCATCTTGGGTAATTTTACTGTAATCCCCTTCACTCTTATCCCGCAGATGATTTATGATAGCTGCTATTTCTGCGGTGCTGAGTCGGGCTTTAAATGAAGGCATGTTTCCACGGTATGTTTCGCCGTTGACTTCAATCTCTCCCTGTAACCCGTCTCTCACTATACGGACAGGAACTGATTTATTGCCGGTTATCCATTTTGAATTTACAAGTGGCGGAAAAGTATTACTGAAGCCTTGACCATTATTACCATGGCAAGAGGCACAGTTTTGGGCATAAAGATCGGCTCCGTCTAATAGGGCAGGATCTACATTTTCATTAACCGGCTTATCCGACGGCTGACCGTCTTGGGGAACCATCATTTTCATTTTGCCGTATCCCTGGCCCATTTGGCGGTGCCGTTTTGCTTTCTCAGGGTCATTCATCTGTTCATGCCTTTGCGCCATTTGTTGGTGCATACTTTCCATTTGACCATACCACTCCCGAGTCATGCCGTTTTGCATGCGTTTGCGCATTTGCCGTTGCTTTTTCATTGGTCCATCATCCTGATGCATTCCCATACCATTTTTTTTCTGCCCTGACATCATGTGGTCATGATTTTGAGCCATTTTTTGATGCATATTTTGCATCTGCGAATAAAGTGTTTTCATTTCGGCGGGTATAGAGGCAGAATCCTGCTCGTATTCTTGAAGCAGAGCTTTATAAGATTGCTGTATGGAGCTAAAGGATGAATGCATCTTTCGTTGTTGGGATTTGCTCATTTGTGAAGAGTCCCCCATCTGACAAGCAGAGAACATTAGGAATGAGAAAAGTAGGATGATTGTGATATATAAGTTCTTCATACAGGAAAATTCAGGAGCTGTCTATTTAAAGTTCGATGCTAACTCGTCAAAAGTTTTCAAGAGATGCTTTTCAGCTTTTTCTTTATTAAATGAGGTTTGCGCAGGAGCATCTGCTCCAACAATGATAAGGCGATTATTATTGAATGACATATATGAAATAGCAGACTCCTCTTTGCGGTAAAAAAGGCGAGCATTCTTGTGTACAATTTGTTGGAGATCAGTATTAGGTTCGCTGAGTTCTTCCTGTAATTGTTTGTTGAATTCTTGGGCCAGTTTACCTTCCGCTAATTGAATATTGACTGAATAGGGAAGATTGCTGTTACCATAGGTGGTAGAAACGACCGGTTCAGATGCATGCTGAGATATTTTACCATGTTGCATGCCTGCTAAATTATCGGGCAATAATTTTTTTAGTAATTCTGACTGGCTCTTGTTTTTTGCAGAGGAAGATTGGCTACTTGAAGGGGAATCCGTTTTTGTAATTTTTTCTGTAGAAATAGCTTCTAATATGGTGGATATTTGTTTGTCGACCATTTCTTTAGGTCCGGTAATTCGGACTGAAAAATTATTGTCTAAAAATAGTAGTGCTTCTCGTTGGCCCATTATTTCACCCAGATAAAGGTTGTGTTCACCAACTTCTTCAGTTTTACTGTTTTGCTTTGTTTTCCGTTTTTCTTGATTCCATTTGTTAGCAGAATAATGTCGAATACCAATTTGGATTATAGCATTATCAGGCCCCATGTATGAGACCCCGCCCCAATGTTCATCTTGGGAGGTAAAACTATTGAATGATGATTTATTCCAGGAGTTATCAATGGTTTCAGGCAATAAATGCTCAAACTTTTCAGGCTGAACCAGTTTTTGAGCTGATGATGGAATTATTACTCCAAGTGTAAATAGTATTTAATAAGCTTGCTTTTAATAAATTGCAGACCTGTTTTCGATAATTTGAATACTTTATTCTTGATGATTTCATATCAAATATTTTGATTAAAAATTCTCCTTAATCTTATAAATGGGTACTTATTTTTCAAGTAATAAATGTTGTCATCAAAGGGAAAAGATGTGTATATTAAGCGCTCTTGAATTGATGTACTGCCCATGGAATTTTGGGTGCTTAGCTCAGTTGGTTTAGAGCGCTACCCCGACACGGTAGAGGTCACTGGTTCGAATCCAGTAGCACCCACATACAGCGAAAGCCTGTTGCCCAAAAGGGTATGACAGGCTTTTTCATTTTAAATAGAATATAGAACGAATGTAGTCATATCTCCAGCCAGTAAATGATATGACGAACGATTGGTTTTATATTTGGATTGATTAAAACGGTGATAGAAACAAATGGCTCAACGCAGAGAAGCACGAGAAGCAGTTTTGCAGGCTCTTTATGCCAATGAAATTGGTAAAGGGCAATGGGAGGATATTATTAAATCGGTGATTAAGCCGAAACTATCTGATGATAGTGACATTTTTAAATTTGCTGAGCGCTTATTCCTTAAAATTGTAAATAAGCAAGATGAAATTGATGAAATTATCCAAACCCATTTAAACAACTGGCGTATAGATCGTCTTAACACTATTGATCGACAATTGCTGCGAATTGCTATTGCCGAATTTATACATTACGAGCAGATTCCAACGAAGGTATCAATAAACGAAGCGATCGAGATTGCCAAGAAATATTCGACCAAAAAGTCAGGTAACTTTATCAACGGTATTTTAGATTCTTCACTGGATCAGCTGCAGAAAGATGGACGTATTAATAAAAAAGGACGCGGACTTATTGAATCGTCCTTTAAATCGTAGGGCTATTCTATTTTGAGTAACCAGAAATATATAGCGATTGGTGATATCCACGGTTGCTTTCATTCCATGAAAGCACTTCTCAAAAAGCTTGAACCTTATTACGACCGGAAGTTCGTTTTTGTTGGTGATTATATTGATCGCGGGCCGGGATCAAAACAGGTTATTGATTACTTGCTCAATTTTAGAGAAGAAGTCGATTGTATTTTTTTGCGCGGTAATCATGAACAAATGCTCCTGGATGCCTTTCAAAGGGGTAATAGAAGTATGTGGATGATGAATGGGGGGCGCGAGACAATCAAATCCTATAACCCAGATGGCGATACACTCTCACTGCCGGAGAACCACAAAGTCTTTTATGAAAAGACACGTCTGTATTATGAGACTGATGACTACTTTTTTGTACACGCGGGATTATCACCGGCTAAAACGATTGCTGAGAGTATCAAAGATGAGGATGAGATACAGGAATTTCTCTGGGAGCGATCACATTTAAATGCTTTTGAAACGCCTTGGGAAAAAACAGTGGTTTTTGGTCACACGCCGCGCTCTAAACCCATCCAAAAGGATAAGATGATCGGTATTGATACCGGCTGTGTCTTTGATCGGGTAGGATACGGAAAACTTACTGCGGTTAAGCTACCCGAAGAAGAGTTTATACAACAAACTGCTCTTGACTGAGTGGTTATTAACTAATTGATTAATATTTTTAACTTACTGTAATACATGAGCTTACGATGTGGAATTGTAGGGCTTCCTAACGTTGGAAAGTCTACCTTGTTTAATGCTTTAAGTGATGCCGGCGCTGATGCCGCTAACTTTCCTTTTTGTACTATTGATCCCAATATTGGCGTTGTGCCCGTTCCTGACGAACGGTTGGATACGTTGTATGATATTGTTGGGTCGGATGAAAAAATCCCGACCAGTGTCGAGTTTGTTGATATCGCAGGACTTGTTAAGGGAGCATCAGAGGGAAAAGGCAAGGGGAATGCTTTTCTGTCTCACATTCGTGAAGTTGATCTAATCGTGCATGTTGTTCGCTGTTTTGATGACGAGAATGTAATTCACGTAGAAGGAGATGTTAATCCTACCCGTGATATTCATATCATTGAAGATGAACTGATTCTAAAAGATCTCGAATCGGTAGAAAAACGGCTCGAAAATCTTAAACGTGATGCTAAAAGTGGTGAGAAGGAAGACATTAGGCGCATGGAGATTGTCCAACGCCTAAAAGAACATCTCGAAAATGGTAATGCAGCACGAACCTTTGAGGCTGACAAAGAAGAGCGCAGGGCTTTCCAAGAACTTTTTCTCTTGTCCGAGAAACCGGTGCTTTATGCTTGTAATGTTTCTGAAGATGATCTGGACTCAGGGAACAAATGGGTAGAAGAAGTTAAGGAAATTGCCGCTCGTTTTGATGATGAGGTGGTTACTTTTTGCGCTAAAATTGAAGAGGAGATTGCAGAGCTGGATTCGGAAGAACGAGCTATGTTTTTGGAGGAGCTTGGTGTTGAAGGGGCTGGTCTGGAACGACTAATTCGTGCGGCATACAAAGAGCTTGGACTGATTACGTATTTCACGACAGGACCTAAAGAAACGAGAGCGTGGACTGTACGAAAGGGAGCGAAAGCTCCGGAGGCAGCGGGTGTTATTCATAGTGATTTTGAACGGGGATTCATTCGAGCTGAAACGGTCAGCTACGAAACGTACAAAGAGCTCGGCTCCGAAAAGGCTGTTAAAGACGCTGGAGAAATGCGTCAGGAAGGAAAAGATTACATCGTCCAGGATGGAGATGTGATGCTTTTCCGTTTTAATGTGTAAGTCTTAGTACAATCATTTACGCACTTTTACAGCACAGGGTTTGCTTTCTGACCATGTCTTTGGTTTAATATTGTTCTATCGTCATTTCAATCAAGGACATCAATAATGGTTACGCAATACTACCGGAAGCTGCCACTTTATGTAGCGATATGTATTATTTTTGTTGGATGTACTCAGGGACCTAAGGCCTATGTTAATAGTATTGATGAGGCCCGTGAACTGTTATCCAAGCAGCGGAACCAAGCGCTAAAACAGGTAGAACAAGAGGCGACTGCCGAAAACATTGAAAGACTGATTACGCTTGGTCTTTGGGATGAAGCTGAATCATACCTATCGGATATAAAAAAGCCGAGTGCTCTGTTAAAGCTTACAGAGGCCCGCCTGTTGATTAAAAAGCACCAATATACAAAAGCCGAGCAGATTGTATCGTCTGTTCTTCAAGAAAAGCACGCTAACCGAGAGGCAATATTATTACAGTTAGAGCTCGATATACAGGCCTGGCGGCTGGACCAAGCAGATCAAAAAGCTGTAAAGTTATTGGGTGCCAATGCTGAAGATCCCCAAGCCGGTTTGATCCGGGGAAAGATTGCGTTACTAAATCGCAATCACGACAAAGCATTGGGGTGGGCACGGAAAATACAGCAGTGGGATTCCCAATTTGCCGGTGGATACTGGCTTGAATCGGAGGCTCATTTCTGGTCGCAAAATCCTCAAAAAGCGGAAGTTTCACTGCAGAAAGCGTTATCAATTGATCCGTTTAATGCTGATGCCCGTTTTAGTTATGGATACGCTATTTGGCGAAGGGTAGATGCTACTCAACTCGATGATATGGCTGCCCAGTGGAATTTAGCTTTAGAGGTGAACCCGTTGCACTATCTCACGCATTGGCACTTTGGCAATGGCCATACCAATCTAACCTATGCGGATTATGTAAATCCCAGCGACAGTACCGTCCGTAGCTTGTTGGATAAAAGCGAGAACTTAATTGCTGGGAATCAGCTTAAAGAAGCTATTCAGGTTACCCGTACAGTGGAGAAAGAATACCCAGCATCTATTTTGCCGGCTATGACACGGGGATCTATTTTTTATATGGCTTATGAAATGGATCGCAATACCCGATTGGATT
The DNA here is from genome assembly GCF_052060035.1 of Fodinibius sp. SL11. Classification (NCBI taxonomy): domain Bacteria; kingdom Pseudomonadati; phylum Balneolota; class Balneolia; order Balneolales; family Balneolaceae; genus Fodinibius; species Fodinibius sp. SL11. The sequence continues at coordinate 506,506 of NZ_JBPOEA010000001.1, forward strand.
CCGCCCAGGCAATTTTAAAAAATATTTTAGATAAGAAAGAAAATTATGGTCCCGCCCACAATGGCTTGGCGGCTGTTATCAAGCAGCGGCAATTTGAGCAGTTAGACGAATTTAAAGCATTGGAGGATTCCATCGCAAAAACTCCGGTACCTGATGGAGGTTCGGTCTTATATGAGGTATTTCCGGATGCACAATACTTTCCCGGTGATCGCGTAACAAAAATGATTGCCCAGCAAATTGGTCCCAGTAAAGCATACTTGCCAATGATTGATAAGTTTGGATCCAATTTTGCGATTCCTCCACTACATATCGATTTGGCGGAGGCAATGGAGAATAACTATTTCCGGTACGGTACCACTTTTGATAATCGTCAGTGGATGGATATTCGCGGCGTAGGTAGTGGCGCCACGGGTATTGAGTATCTTGAGCGAGGTGCCCATCTGGAACGGAATGTACTGGCCCATGAATATGCCCATTTGTATCACGGACGAATTCTGACGGATAGAGAAGATCGACGCATACGTTCCCTGTATCATGATGCCATGAAAAATAACCATACGCTTGATTATTATGCGGCAAACAATGAAAGTGAGTATTTTGCTCAGGGATATGCTGGATTTCTATCAGAGCAGAAGGTTCATCCATTGAATCATAAATCGATGAATACCCGAGAATATATTCGGGATAAAGATCCTAACTTTTATGCATTTTTAGACTCGTTACTGAATAAACAGCAAATGTATCTATCGGGGAATAAAAATGTTTTTGATGATAACTGGGCACAGACCCACTTGGCACTGGCAAGTCGTTCCTCAGAAGCTTCCACAGCAAAGGCACATCTTGATACAGCGCTCTCTTATAGTTCCGATTATCTGCCTGCAATTCTGGAATACGCTGAAGTTGAGGCTCGTGAAGGAGATTTTGAGGAAGCTGATCGAAGAGTGGCTAAGGCCAGGAAGCTTGATTCCAACTATGCTCCGGTTTTTGTAACAGAGGCTGAAGTCTGGCATCAAAAAGCATTAAGCAAAAATATTTCTTTTGATGAATCAATAGAGCGTCAGGTTACTTTATTCAAAAAAGCAGAAAAGCTGGAAAATGATTTGGCTGAACGGGCACAACTAAATCGTATTCAGCGGGATCGTTATAACCAATATGGAAAAATGGATAAGGCGTTGGAAGCCGCAAAGCACTATGCGGAGAATGGGCCTATCATTTCAACGTATTTGCGTGATCGTAAAGAAGAAGCTGAAGCGGATTATTATATGATGCGAAGTCGTATGGGATATTCTTCTGAGGCTGTTGATTTTTTTGAGTCACTTGTGGATCAAAATCCACAAAATTTCGAATATCTCCTGAGGTATAGTGATGCATTAATTGCGGCCAAACAGCTGGATAAAGCGGCCTCAGTGCTAAAAGAGGGACAGCGAATTATGGAATCCGCAGATAACGAGCGAGCTGATTATAGGTTACGACAAGGGTATGTTTACTTGCAAAAAGAAGATAAAAAAGAGGCAAATCGAGCCATTGATCAGGCGGAAACCAATAGGTTAAATGTTGAAGATCAACTGCTTAAAGCAAGGCTTATGCTGAAGTTAGACCAGGTTGAAGCTGCGGAACAAATTATAAGCTCTGTTGAAGTAAGGTTACCTGCTGAACAGGCTTCTCTTCACTTTACCAAAGGAGTATTTTCGGTCAGAAATGGGGACCTCGAAAATGCTAAAAAGGAATTGAGGGAAGCCCTGTCAAAAAATCCATACCATCTGAAGGCAAGGGTTCAACTGATATCGATAGTTGATAAAGAGGAGCAATCAGAACTGATGAATGAAGTTGATCAGCTGGCCGTACAATTGGGACCTGATTTCAAAGAATCAATTTGAGTTCTTTTGGGTCGTTAAGGAATCTGCAGACAGTGGTTCAGGTTTTTTGATCTCAAATTTAGCGGTATCTGCCGGAATATCCGAGGGTTCTATTCTATCGTGCACCACCCACGCCTCAGGATATTTAGATTTTATCAGGCGGGAAAACTTGTTGGCTTGGTTACGCTGCTGAAAGTCACCCACATGTACCTTATAGTAAGGTTGTCGAAAGGATACATAAGCATCGGGAGTATAACCAGCAATGGTTGAATCAGCCCACATGCGGAAGGAGTTTGCTACAGAATCAGCATGTTCTACATTGCGTGTCGAAATAATTTGAATACGATACCCGTCATATGGATTACGATTGATTTGTCCGACTGCTGAATCAGCATTAAGATATATCTCAGGGATATCCTGTTTCTGTGATAGGTACACATCACCTAAGTTGCTTCGGCTTTTATCAAGCATTACTAAAAATTCGGATAAAGATTCCTCCCGGTTAGTAATAGTTGGATCATCCTGTTCGGTAGTTGTTTGCTCAGCTGTTTTACAACCGATAATTCCTACTACTAATAGCGCAAGAAAGGAGAATGAAATGTTGCGGAAAAAATGAGTCATAAAGTTAGAGTCCAACCGGATGCCAGGTTGTTTTTGTTTCTTGGAAGTCAGTGATGTAATAGGGGGATTGTGATTCATCAGAAAGCCAATCTTCTACCGGTTTATACCGAACCCGCTTAAGATTTAAAGTGGCATTTTCATCTATTTGTTTCCTTTTTTCTGGATCGATATCAGGATCAGTATAAAAAAAGGCGTTCACATCTTTATGGGTCGTCATGTGTTCCAGGAGCTCATCGCGGTAACCGGTAAGAATATTCACAACTCCCCCCGGAACGTCTGATGAATTAAGCACTTCGGCAAAACTTATAGCACTCAGCGGATATTTTTCTGGTGCTAAAATGATACAAGTATTGCCGCCAATAATAACGGGAGCCATCACAGATACCAATCCCAGTAGGGGGCGATCTTCGGGTGCCCAGATGTTGACAACACCTGTGGGCTCGGGCATGGAAAAGTTAAAATGCGAGCTTGCCACCGGATTAATAGTGCCAAACACCTGCTGATATTTGTCTGACCAGCCAGCGTAGTAAATTAGGCGATCGATGGAGGCATTAACTTCTTCTGTAGCTTTTTTCGTTTTATAGCCAATGGTCTCCAGCTCTTCTACAAATTGAACCTTACGGGTTTCCAGCATTTCAGCAATGCGATACAGTATTTGTCCGCGGTTATAGGCAGTACGATCATTCCATCCGGATTGTGCTTTGCGTGCTGCTACAACGGCATCACGGACATCCTTGCGTGAACATTGACAGGCATTTGCCAGGATGTTATCGTCTCCGTCATAGACTTTGTAATACCGTCCGGATTCTGTACGTGGAAAATTGCCGTCCACATACGTTTTATAGGTTTTTTGTACTTCAATTCTGTCAGGCATAATATGTTATTTTAAGATCGTTGTCATTTCGAGCGCAAGCAAGTGATCCAATTATCTATTGTAATTTCACATAGGGATAAAGCCCCTGCAGTCCGCCTTCGCGACCTTCGCCGCTTTCTTTATAGCCGCCAAACGGTGAAGTGGGATCAAACTTGTTGTAGGTGTTCGACCATACTACACCATTGCGGATGTTACTTCCCACATTGAATATTTTAGATCCTTTATCGGTCCAAACACCACCGGCTAAGCCATAAGGCGTGTTGTTTGCTTTTTCGATTCCTTCTTGAGCCGTGCGAAATGTTTGGATCGTTAATACCGGGCCAAAAATTTCTTCCTGAACAATGCGATTGGATTGTGCAACATTAGTGAAGAGGGTAGGCCGGCAAAAATAACCTTTTTCGGGGATTTGACAGGAGCTTTGATACATCTCTGCACCTTCGTTGACCCCAATCTCGAGGTACTCATTAATTTTATTGTACTGCTGTTCGGAGTTAATGGCACCGATATCGGTATTTTTATCCAACGGGTCACCAACGATTAGTGTTTCCATTCGGTCGCGCAGTTTTTGAATCACCGTATCGGCCACACCTTCTTGAACAAACAGGCGCGACCCGGCACAGCAGACATGCCCCTGATTAAAGAATATTGCATTAATAACGCCTTCAACGGCTTGATTCAGGGGAGCATCCTCAAAAATGATATTTGGGCCTTTGCCGCCCAGCTCCAGTGTATAACGTTTATCGGTTCCCGCCAGCGACTTTTTGATAATCTTTCCAACATCGGTGGAACCGGTAAAAGCAATTTTGTCGATGTCATCGTGATTGACAATGGCAGAACCCGTTTGGCCTGCACCGGTGACAATATTAACTACGCCGTCAGGCAGGCCGGCATCCTGACATAATTCAGCAAACTTCAAAGCGGTAAGTGATGTTGTTTCGGCCGGTTTAAGCACCACGGTATTACCAGTTGCCAGGGCGGGAGCAATTTTCCAGGCCAGCATCAGGAGAGGAAAGTTCCAGGGAATAATTTGTCCGGCTACTCCCAGTGGTTCTGCATTTCGGCCGGGGAATGCATATTCGAGCTTGTCAGCCCATCCTGCGTAATAGAAGAAATGAGCAGCAGCAAGCGGAGCGTCGACATCGCGTGATTCACGGATCGGCTTACCTCCATCCATACTTTCGAGAATGGCAAACTCTCGAGCCCGTTCCTGAATCAGTCGGGCTAAGCGATAGATATATTTGCCTCGTTCTTTGGCCTCAAGCGTGGACCAGCTTTTCTCAAATGCTCTACGTGCTGCTTTTACCGCTTTATCAATATCTTGTTGAGTGGCTTCGGCAAAAGAAGTTAGCTTTTCTTCCGTGGCCGGGTTCAGTGAATCAAAATAACGGCCTTTTTCGGGAGCAATAAATTTACCGTCGATAAACAGATCATACTGATCTTTGTATTCTGCATGATCGGCATCTTGGGGCGCATCATCATATTCCCAAAAACCGTCAAAGTTCAGCTTTGAATTTGGAGAGGTAGGCTTAAACGGTTTTTCTTCAACGGTTTCAGCTTGTTTTGAATCTTCAGACATAACGATAAAAATCTATAATAAGTTAATTAGTCATTTCGAATATCAGTAGCAAATTAGTAGATCGATATGACAGTGGTATTTAATCTGTAGAAAAATAATCGGGTCCTTGATAAACACCGGTTTGCTGCTTTACAATCTGCATTAACAGATCGTTAGTCAGCGAACTGGCACCAAAACGAAAATATTCGGGCGTTAGCCAATCGGTACCAAGAGTTTCTTTTACAAGCACTAAATATTGAATAGCCTGCTTAGCTTTTCGAATACCGCCCGCCGGCTTCATACCGACCATACGGCCGGTATCATAAAAATAGTCGCGTATTGCTTCCAACATTACTAATGTTACCGGCTGTGTGGCTGCAGGTTTAACCTTACCGGTAGATGTTTTGATGAAATCCGCACCGGCATGCATAGCCAGATCGCTTGCTTTGCGTACGTTTTCATACGTTTGCAGTTCGCCGGTTTCTAAGATGACCTTGAGATGAGCCTCTCCGCAGGCCTCTTTAACGGCAGCAATCTCATCATACACATAGCTGTAATTCCCTTTCAGAAATTCGCCGCGTGAAATTACCATATCAACTTCATCAGCACCGTCTTCGACAACCTGTTGCGTTTCTTGGAGCTTTGCTTCCAGCGTGCTCATCCCGCTGGGGAAAGCCGTAGCTACACTGGCAATATTGATATCAGTGCCGCGCAGGGCTTTTTTGGCTGTAGGTACCATATTAGGATACACGCAGACAGCAGCTACAGTAGGGAGGTCAGGAAGTGCCACATAGGGCTCCTTGGCCTTCTGACAGAGCTGGATAACTTTTCCAGACGTATCCATGCCCTCCAGTGTGGTAAGGTCGATCATGCTGAGAGCCAATTCAAGAGCCTGTATCTTGGATTCTTTTTTTATGCTTCTGGAGTTAAGCCGTGATACCCGTTCCTCAACTCCTACTTCGTCAATAGGTACTGTTTTTGTGATTTCAGAAATCTTCAAAATCGAATTGTTCATTATTAATTCTGTAAAGCGTCAAACGCAACATAAAACATTGCGTTCATATCCTTTTGAAGGTAAGAATAGATTGTAATTCCCCCAAAATATAACGCCTAATTATCCAAGTAATGAATTACTGACAGCACACAGTTTGTAGGATTTTCCCTTATACCAATGCATGTAAGAATTTAGTATTCTGAATGCCATAAATCCAAAAAGGGGAGGTTAAATGAATGAGATAGAGAGTTATGAGAAGGTGTTGATTAATATGTCGCCCAAACAATGGCGTACATTTCTTATGGAGAATGCATTTATATCAAGAGATAAAATTAATGTTGAATTGGCCGAGACCTTCGCCCGGGTAGGGACATTGATGGATTTTAAGCAGTTTGTCCGCATAGACCATGTCGAAGCCATTGAAGGTTCGGCAGAGGCTTTTTTAACATATTGTGGCGTGTTGGGATATGGGGTTTATCTATCAAAATATTATGATCACGGATTACTTAATCAGCTTCGGGAACGAGCAAATGATCCCAGGCTCATCATACGAAAAGCGGTTATAAAAGCATTGCAATATATCGGCCGGAAAAAATTAAAACGGCTTCTTAATTATGTTGACGAGTGGAAAATCGGAACCCCTTTAGAGCAGCGTGCCTGTTTGGCCGCGGTATGTTCTGACAAGGTGTTAAAGGACCAAGAGGGGTACCTCGAAGCCATGGAGTTACTGGAGTGGATTACCGCCACGTTTGTCGAAGACTTGGAGTGGAATCAGGATTATAAAGTTTTGCAAGAGGAGGTTGCTCGATGTTGGTCTATTGCGGTTTCTACCAATCCTCAAAGAGGGAAACGGTTAATGGAGCGATGGATGAAAGAGCACCATTTTATGGTTAATACAGTTATGAAAAAAAGCTTGCTTAATGATTCATTGCAAACTTTGGATCCTCGGTGGGCAAATGAGTGGCTGACCAAACTTCAGTAATTTTACGGGGGTGAAAATCCCCACATTAACACCTTATTAAACAACTACAAATCGGGATTGTTTATCGCCAATTTGTGGTCTATACTGCAAATAGTGTCTGACAAGTTATTAACCATAATGTTAGAGGCTTAGAGAGAGTTTTTACTTCAGAGTTTTAGGGAGATGCTTTGAAGTAGTGCGCCGAGGGAGATGGGATAATACCCATCTCCCTTTTTTATGGTCTCATGAACAGATATTCTTAGTCAGATTCTGTGGATGTCAGCTTATCTTTCCGTTGTCACTGATACCTTTTTCAAAATTCTGGAAAGCTGTTTTTATATCCAATTCTTACGACCAAACGCTCTTCTAAAAAATCGACAACTCTTCAAGTATTACCGAATTTTGATCTTGAGTCGTTACTCCCGATTAAAATTTTCTCATGGCAGATGTGGGAAATATCACATTGAAGCTAAGCTTCTGTAATATTTTACTCCAAAAAACTGTAAGTAATGTCCTGTAGGGGTTTGAGACCTTTATCCTGCTTTTAATTGATGCTTGTCATGTAGGGAATATCCCCACACTATGTAAGGGGTGTTGAATGGTATTTCTTTTTGGAAATGATTGGTATTGTAATTGTTCAAATTTTGATTAGCTAAAGGAATTGCCGATAGAAATTAGCTATTTTTTATTATTTGGTGATTTTTAACGTATTAAGGAGTATTATCTTTTAAAATAGAGTGAAAGAGATGCAGGAACTATTAAATCATATCGCCAGCGCCCGCCAGATTCTGGAGCACATGGATCACGGTGTTATCACTACAGATTTGAACGGGATCGTAGCCTATTGGAATCATACTTGCGAAGAGATATTCGGTTATTCAAGAGAAGAGATGATTAATGAGCCTTTGAGCAAGATATATCCCTTTGTAGCGGAACAACAATATCACGAGCATTTTAAAAAATTACTATCAGGTGAGGAGGTTCAGGGCCAGTGGAAAAGCATAACGAAAGAAAATGAGATTATCTGGATTGATGTGAACGCCAAACCGTTGATGGATGATCAGGGAAAACCACAGGCAATCATTGCATCAGTGCATGATATTGGGGAACTAAAGCGAATTGAAAAAGAATTGGAAGAAAATAAAGCTCGCGCCCAGGCTATTTTGGAGACCACTCTTGATGGTATTTTTACGACTGATAATGAAGGCTATATCTTGAACTTTAATCATTCTGCCGCTCGTATTTTTGGATACCACGAAGAAGAGATTACGGGTAAAAATATCAAAGTGTTAATTCCCGATCCTAATTTTGTTACTCCTCGAGCAGATAATAAAGATGGCTATTTAATGAAATGGCATGACGAAACAGTTGAGAAAAATATCATAGGATATCGCCGAGAGCTGATGGGGCGGCGTAAAGATGGGTCTGTATTCCCGTTGGAGTTATCGGTCAGTGAAGTCGATTGGGAGGGAAGTCGAATTTTGACGGGGGTAGTAAATGATATCAGTGAACGTCGTCGCCTTGAACAGGAGATTTTGCGTATTTCAGAAGAGGAGCGCAGAAATTTAGGGCAGGATCTTCATGATGGTCTTGGACAAATGCTAACTGGGATTCATCTGATCAGTAAAAATTTGGCTCGCAAATTAGAATCCAACGGTATTCCCGGCTCAGATGAATTACAAGAGATATCTGATCTGATAAAAGAAGCCGATGAATATGCCAAAGCGTTAGCACATGGCTTAGTTCACATTGATTTTAAAGAAGAGGGGCTTAATACTGCCTTAGAACAGTTGGCTCAACAGGTCGAAAAGCTGTTTGATGTTAGCTGTGTGGTAAGTAATAAAGAAAAAATAAACCTGCATAATAATATGCAAGGCATGAACTTATACAGAATAGCTCAGGAATCAATTAGCAATGCTGTAAAGCACGGTAGGGCCAGTAATATTCGCATTGATTTAAAAACTGAAAATGGTTCTTTAAAACTTTCTGTAAAAGATGATGGTATTGGTTTTACCGAGTCTCGAAACAAAAAAAAGAAAACGGGTATGGGAATTAATATTATGCGGTACCGCGCGAATATGTTATCGGGACGTATTGAAATTTTCGAAACTGAGAATCAAGAAACAAAAGTAGTATGTACTATTCCATTTAACAATTAAGAAAAACGGTGAAGGCCCATGTCTAATAGTTTTAAGAAGAGCGTTGTTTTGGTTGATGATCACCCATTAATGCGTAAAGGATTGGCACTTACGCTGGATACTGATCCGGGCTTTGAGGTTATTGAACAGCTTGATCGCGGCGAAGAACTTATACAGCGATTGGATGAGCTCAACCCGGATTTAATAATTGTAGATGTATCTCTACCGGGAATGAGCGGCCTTGAATTGGTGAAGCATGTGATATCCCATAAAGAAGACCAGAAAATACTCGTAGTCTCACGCCATGATGAATCACTTTATGCCGAACGGGTTATCCGAGCAGGAGCAAAGGGATATGTGATGAAGCTTGAAGCCAGTGAGGTGTTGTTAAAGGCCGTTAGAAAGGTTTTAAATGGGGGCATCTACGTCAGTGAAGAGGTGAGTGAACGCTTATTGTTGGGAATGGCACGTGGACAAAAAGAGGTTATGGAATCACCCATTGAGAAACTTAGTGATCGTGAATTGGAGGTTTTTGAATTGACCGGTAAAGGGAATAGTACACGTAAAATTGCTGAACAACTACACCTTTCTGTAAAGACGGTTGAGTCATATCGTGCTCGGATAAAAACAAAATTAAATCTGGACAATGCTACTGAATTAATGGTTCATGCTGTTAAGTGGGTAGAAACCGAACATTCAGATATGTATTGATAAAATGATTATGTAAACGGTAAGCTGAAATACTGGTTATCCGCCTTTGTTAGCGTTTTTTGGATAACTAATTTCGTGATTTTCCTATGTAGGGAATTTACCTATCACCGAATCGCCTTTACACTTACAATGCTTCTATAGAAGCTATTGCACTTCCGCTGCCTTCTATGCTTTATGTTCAATCCAATGGGTATTTACCCCAAGAAACCATAAATCAAAAAGGAAGGAGTTATTATGAAGCAATTGACAAGATATCAGCCCACGACTGCCCCGGTGAGCAATTTGCGTAGAGAAATGGATCGCATATTTAATGAGCTTATTCCCTTTAGCTGGCGGTTGGATGACAATGAAACTGGAATGATGAAGTGGACCCCAACCACTGATATGTTAGAAACAGAAGCAGAATATATTGTTGAAGTTGAGTTGCCGGGACTTAGCAAGAAAGATATTCAGATTAACTGCCACGACAATGTGTTATCCATCGAAGGAGAGCGAAAACAGGAACATAAAGAAGAGCGTCCTGGATATTTACGGAGTGAGCGTTCATTCGGAGCTTTTAAACGTTCAATAATTTTACCGGCTCCAATTTTAGAAGATAAAGTTAAAGCTACGTTTAAAGAGGGGATTTTGAGAGTGACTGTTCCAAAAGCTGAAAAGAGCAAACGGAAATCCGTACCTATTGAATAGTCCGATTATATATTAGATTGGTTAAAAGGGCTGCGCAAAAGCGTGGCCCTTTTTATATAAAAAAATTATCAGGACTTTTATCGCTACATCATAATTTTATTGTAAACTTTTTCATAGCAATAATTTATAACTTTCTATTAAAAAAATTATAGAATCTAATCAACGTTAGGTTCTTACAGCTGAAGAGTTGTGATGAGTAATTCGAAAACGGTATCACTATCTCTGTAATGAAAAATCGGACAGTGAAGTGGGGTATCACCTGTAGTTATTCATCGCCGTTTTTTTATACATATCTATAATACTTTGAACTGATTAAGTGTAGAGGGTCGTTATGGATTCCAAGAAAATTAGCAAGCAGGAGTGGCAAAGGTATTTTGATGCATTCTCTATAAAATATCTAAAGGATAAACGGCCGGAATATATTGAGATTCAAGTGCTTTCGGAGGATATGGGAGCACAGAATGAAATTAAATGGACCCCCTTGAAAGGCATTACCTATGATCCCAAAAGTGATATCCTGGAAATACAGATCGATAAATTGGATCATCTCATTTCACATCCCCAAGAGATATATGTAAACGAAGAAGATAACGGTTGGTTAACTGCGATGATGGTGGTGCGGCGTGACGGTGAGAAAAGTATCATCGACATCAGATAAATATCAATATAAAAGGGACAGAAATCATCAAAAGTGCGGGTAGGTAACACAAATTTTTTTCGACTGTCCGCTTTAACAGTGCTTGGCTATGGCTACAGAAACACAAGTCCATTTTAATAAACAATATTTGGAAGAGGAGATACGCCAACTCGCTGAATTGCAGCAAGTTACCCTTGAAGCTAAGCCGATGCAATCGGTCGATGAAATTTTGGTATCGGCCAAAAAAACTCTCACCGAAACCTACACGGTGTTGGCAAGGGCGGCGAAGCTTAACCGGGAATTGAGTTCGGCGGGCGAATGGCTTATTGACAACTTTTATATTATCCAAGAGCAGATTGTACAGCTGAAAGCAGATTTGCCGAAATCGTATTACGAGAAGCTACCCCGGTTAACTCAAAGCGAATTTAAAGGGTATCCAAGAACCTACGAGATTATACAGCTGCTGGCATCAATCAGTGACAACATTATTGATCGGGAGAATACTACCATTGCCATTCGAGCCTACCAGGAGGTAGATACTTTAAATTTGGCTGAGATGTGGTCGGTGCCGCTAATGAATCGGTTAGCACTTATTGTTCGATTGGCCGAACGAAGTAAAAAGCTACTCAGAGATCGAAAGATCCAAGATGATATTGATGCATTATTAAATGATAAGATTTCGGGTAATATTGATGAACCCGGTTTTCTACTTCGGAAACTGTCCGAAATTGTTGATCAGCAGCACAACTCGATCCGCTATTTGGTGATTTTGGCCCAGCGTCTTCAATCACGGGGCATTTTTACTGAAAATGAACGCCGTTGGTTTGATTATAAACTTTCGAGCTGGGAAACGAACCTCGAAGAGCAACTTCGAGACCGGATACAGCAGACTTCGCGGCTGCACTTAAGTATTCAGAATGCCATATCTTCGCTGCGAGAAGTTTCAGAAACCGACTGGTCACTTTTTGTGGAGAGCTGTTCGGTCGTCGAGCGTATCTTGCGACTCGATCCCGCCGATATGTATCCGCGTATGGATTTTAGTACGCGCGATCGTTATCGCAAAATAGTGGAAAAGCTTAGTGCTCATTCCACCTACAGCGAGCAGGATGTGGCCGAAAAGGCACTGATGATGGCCGAAAGCGCTGCCCAAAACGGCACTAAACAGCGCAGTAAAAAAATGCATATCGGCTACTATCTTATTGACGACGGTTATGTTGATCTCTGCCAAAAACTATCGTACAAAAAGCCATTTGATGAGCGTTTGCGGGAGCTGGCTGAAGATTATCCTGTAATCTATTTTTCCCTTATTGGAATCCATTTTGTATTTCTTATTACCATTGTAGGGCTCGTTACCAATTTATTGGCCCGGGAAGTTTGGATGGTTATTCTCACACTGATTATTTCATGGTTGCCGGCTCTTGATTTATCTATTGTTTCTACCAATCGGATTCTTTCTTTTTTAATTCCACCCCGTATTTTGCCCAAACTGGAATTTGAGGGAGAAATTCCGAATGCGTACCGTACGGTTGTCATTGTACCAACGATGTTGTCATCACCTGCTGATGTGGAAGCACAGTTTGAACTCCTTGAAATTCGAGCACTGGCCAATGCCAACGAGTCGTTGCAGTTTGCTATTGTTTCGGATTTTCTTGATGCCGAGACTGAAACGAGAGAGGACGATGAAGCTATTTTGGAGGCAGCCCGCCAACAGATCAATCGACTGAATGTGCAATATCATAGTAAATTTGGTGATAAATTTCTGTTTTTTCACCGTAAGCGATTGTGGAATGATTCGGAGCAGAAATGGATGGGGTGGGAGCGAAAACGCGGTAAAATTGAGGAGTTCAACAAGCTGTTAAAAGATAAAGATGCAAGAACGAGTTTTACAGAAATCCCAGAAGATTTTTTTGCATCCGTCCAAAAGTTTCCGGTCAAATTTGTAATTACGCTCGATGCCGATACCAAACTCCCGCCGGGTAGTGCTCGCATGCTTATTGGGGCTGCTGCGCATCCGCTTAACCAAGCAGAGATCGATCCTGAGCGTAACATCGTAACAAAAGGATACGGCATATTTCAACCGCGTATATCCATCCCGCCCAAATCGGCTAATAAAACGATGTTTGCTAAAATTTATTCCGGCAACGTCGGACTTGATCCCTATACCACAGCCGTCTCGGATATCTATCAAGATATTTTTGGAGAAGGGGTTTTTACCGGTAAAGGATTATATGACTTAGATGTTTTTGAAAAAGTACTTGCTGATCGTTTTCCTGATAATCGTATATTATCGCACGATTTGTTGGAGAGTACCTATCTGCGGGCGGCTTTACTGACCGATATTGAACTTTTTGATGACTATCCGACTACCTATTTGAGTTATTCCAAACGGCTTCATCGGTGGATTCGGGGTGATTGGCAGATTTTGTATTGGCTGTTTAATAGGGTGTATAAAGGCGATAAGGACAAGGAAAACAATCCCATTAACAGTATTTCGAAATGGAAAATATTTGACAATCTTCGTCGATCACTCAATCCGGCTGCATTATTGATTTTTCTATTAGCCGGATGGATTTTTCTGCCGGGATCGGCGTTGATATGGACGGCCGCCGTATTTGGCATTATGGCTTTTCCCATCTACTCCAGTTTCTCAACAGATATTTTTCGACGTCCACAGCGTGTGGGATGGCGTCTATATCTGGATAAAATCCGTGTTGATATCAAGATGAATACTATTCAAGCGGTAACGAGTTTTTTGGATCTTCCGCACCAGGCTTTTATCTCACTGGATGCTATTTTCAGAACTCTTTATCGTCTGTTTGTATCGAAAAAACACTTACTGGAATGGACTACTGCTACCCAGGTCGAAAAAGAACATGCCAATGGATCGCAGTGGGAGTATTGGAAAAAGATGGCACCCAATATTATTTGGAGCGGACTTTGTTTAGCACTGGTAAGTGTTTTTAGTACCACGGTATTATTTATTGCAATACCTCTTTGTTTGGGATGGTTCATTGCACCTTATGTAACTTACTTTTTAGGGCGACCTCTTAAAACTGAAAAACGAGTACTGTCATCGCAGCAGCACAAAGAGTTACGCCAATATGCTCGAAGAACGTGGCATTTCTTTGAGCAATATGTGAATGAAGAACACTCTTGGTTGCCCCCCGATAATGTACAGGAAGAACCATATATCGGGGCGGTGGGACGTACATCCCCAACCAATATGGGTTTGGCTTTAACAGCGGTGTATTCCGCTTTTGAGATGGGATATCTCACCCTAACCGAAATGGTATCACAGCTTGATAAGATGCTAACCTCAATGAATAAACTCGATCGGTACCGGGGGCATTTCTATAATTGGTACAGTACGAAGTTGGGAGCAGTTTTGAATCCCAATTATGTATCCACTGTTGATTCAGGGAATTTGGCGGCCGCACTGCTGGTTGTTGAGCAGGCATTGCATCAATTGGATAAACAGCCCTGGCCCAATCCAGCGTTTTGGGAAGGGTTAGAAGATACTCTCCAAGTTTTAAATGATCTTTTTACCGAGCTCAAAGAGAGTGACAATCACCAAAATTTGGTTGATGAAGTGATTGCTATTACAAAGCAGATGGAAGATAACATTCCCAAAAACCCATCTAAGTCCATTGAAAACTGGAAAGATGACCTGGTTTTGCTTCGTAAAGATGCCCTTAAACTGGATGAACTTGCAGGCGGTGTCTTCGAGTATTCATTAGAGGATCAGCAAAGTCACGAGTGGAGCGATTGGATACAACGTCCGCTGATTCAGATCGAACATCAGCTGGATGAAATTGAGGAGTTGGGAGCAGTTGACAGCAAATCAACAGATAAAGAAACATTTAACCCTACCGTATACGCTGATCTTCTTGCCAGGGCTTCAAAATTGAGCCGTGTTTGTCGGCAGATGGTTCAGAGATGGATTTTTCATTGGTATATGATTCAGAGCGTGAGCTTTTTAGTATCGGGTATAATGTAGATCGGGCTCATCAGGATAACAGTTACTATGATCTGTTGGCCAGTGAGGCGCGGTTGGCGTCGTTTATAGCCATAGCAAAGGGAGAAGCCCCGCCAGAACACTGGTTTAGGTTGAGCCGGCGTTTAACAAGTATTGAGCGCAACGAAATTTTACTTTCATGGGGTGGTACGATGTTTGAATATCTGATGCCGCTGCTGTTTATGTCGCAATTTGAAAATACCCTACTCAGCAATACTTATGACAATGTGGTTTTGTGGCAACGAAATTATGGCTCCCTGCGGAATAAACCATGGGGATTTTCTGAAAGTGGGTATAACGTGCGAAACTTGGAATTACATTACCAATACCGGGCATTTGGTGTACCGGGGTTAGGGTTGCGACGTGGGCTTGCAGAGGATTATGTTGTGGCGCCATACGCTGGCATGCTCGCGCTGATGGTGGATCCAAGGCATGCTTTAAGCAACTTGCAAAAATTGCGGGATGTGGGGGCTTATGGGGCCAATGGTTTCTATGAAGCAGTCGACTATACCCCCCGGAATCTTGACATGAATGGGAGCACCGACAATGCCGTAGTAAAAATGTATATGGCGCATCATCAAGGTATGAGTTTGTTAGCGCTGTTTAATGTATTGGATAACAACCGCATACAGCGATTGTTTCATGATCATCCTTTGGTTCGTTCCTGTGAACTGCTTCTTCAAGAGCGAATTCCGCGAGGTATTCCTATCAAAGAACCGCGCCCTATTGATGTTGAGCTTGAGCCCGCAGAAGAGGAACGGGCAGTAAATGTCGTTGAACATGCCAGCATTGAGGATCTGGACGATACACCGCCTCGGACACATATTCTTTCCAATGGACATTATTCGACTTTGATTACCCATTCCGGAACTGGCTACTCTTATGCGGATGATATCATGCTTACCCGGTGGCGAGCAGATGTGGTGGCCGACCATTATGGCATGTTTTTCTATATACGTGATTTGGAAAGTGGCAATTACTGGTCGGCAGGCCATCAGCCGGTTAAGCGCAAGGCCGACCGTTACGACTCATGGTATCATTCCGGGAAAGTACAGGTTGCCCGGGTGGATGACTGGATTGAAACATTCATGGAAATCTGTGTTTCACCGGAAGACAATATTGAGTTGCGTAAAATAACTTTGACAAACTATTCTGACCGTAAACGGCAGATTGAGATTACCAGTTACGCCGAAGTAGTCTTAAACACGCAGCAGGCCGACCGAGCCCATCCAGCCTTTTCAAACTTATTTGTGCAAACAGAATATCTCCATCAGCATCATTCTATATTGGCCAAACGACGTCCTCGTGCAGAAGATGAAGATCCCATTTGGTTGGTACACACCATAGCCAGTGAAGGCACCGATCAGCATAACGAAGATCTGCAGATTGAAACAGATCGCGGCCAATTTATTGGTCGAAACAGGTCCATGCAAAATCCGCAGGCATTAGACCAGGGAGCAAGACTAAGCGGTACCGTGGGAAATGTGAAGGATCCCATCGTGAGTATTCGAAGAGTGATAACACTCAATCCCGGAGAGAAGAGGAATATTACTTTTGGGTTGGGGAGAGTAGCTAATCGAGAAGAAGCGGTGGCTATGGGGGATGAGTATGATAACCCCTATGCAACAGATCGTGTTTTTGAACTTGCTTCTATTTACGGCAATGTAGAGTTAGAGCATGTGGGCTTAAGTGGAGAGCAAGCCCAGTATATTCAACACCTCACGGGTTACCTTATTTATAATTGCGAGGTACTGCGTGCCGATGAAGGTACATTAACCCAAAATAAGAAAACGCAATCGAGCCTCTGGGCGCACGGCATTTCCGGGGATGTACCTATTTTGGTTTATCATATTGATGATAAAAAATATATGCGTGAAGTAACGGTATTACTGAAAGCACATCATTTTTGGCGCCAACGCGGGTTAAATATTGATTTAGTTTTTATGAATGATCATCCGCCGTCATATGTAAATGAGCTTCAAGAATTAATTCACCAGCAGATACAGCAAACCACCGAACTTCATACGCAGCGAGACAAAGGAGGGGTGTTTATCCTCCGCAGTGACGAGTTGGGTAGAGAGGATAATGTTCTTATCGATACGGTAGCCCATGTGGTTCTTGAGGGGAAATTGCCCAACCTTAAACAGCTAAAAGAAGATAATCAGGCAGTGATCCCTGAAGAAAACCATGTATCAACATTCAGGCCGATAGAACACGCTTTTGCCGAAAACCAATCAATCAGTGTTGGGGATGAGTTACTGTTTTATAATGGTTATGGTGGATTTACCGCAAAAGGACATGAATATGTTATTACGCTCCGGACCGATCCTGATTCCAAAGAACTGCTTTTCCCGCCGGCTCCTTGGATCAATGTATTGGCAAACCCCGAATTTGGTTTTTTGACGACCGAAAAAGGATCCTCTTATACTTGGAGTAAAAATAGTAGAGAAAATAAGCTTACTCCATGGTCAAATGATACGGTGTTGGATCCATCAGGTGAGGTGATTTATATACGTGACGAAGACGAAAAATTATTTTGGTCGCCCATGCCACAGCCGGTGCCCGGTAGTGCCAACTATGAAATCAGGCACGGGCATGGGTATTCCACTTATAAAAGTGCGACCATGAATATAGAGCAGGAAGTTACCACATGGGTAGCCAAAGATGATCCTATTAAGTTTGTAAAGCTTAGGCTTTCTAACGAAGGACTGATGGATAAAAAGCTAACATTGTTTCGGTATACCGACTGGGTATTAGGTGTTTTTAGGGAGGAGGCAACACGACAGATTATTACCTCGGTTGATGAAAAACTACAAGTCATATTTGCCAGGAACCATTACAATAATGAATTTGCCGGAAGGGTAGCGTTCACAGGGCTATCAACAGATCAGAAGACCCCGTCGATTTCTTATTCCTCCGATCGACAATCATTTATCGGGCGCAACCGAGATTTAAAAAATCCACTGGCAGTAATAGCAAAAACAGCCCTTAACGGACGTTTTGGGATGAGATTTGAATCGTGTGCTGCATTTCAGTTTCCATTGGAATTGAAGTCAGGTGAATCAGTTGAAATTTATTTCTACCTGGGCGAAGCACAACACCAAGAAGAGGCTCGTACGCTAATCAGTAAATACCAGTCTGCTGATGCAATTTTACAGTCACTCAGGGATGTCAAAGCGTTCTGGCGTAAGAAACTGGGTGGCATTAGAATTAAAACACCAGAGCCAGAATTGAATATTCTAATGAATGGCTGGTTGCAATATCAGAATATAGCATGCAGAATGTGGGGGCGAACCGGTTTCTACCAGGCGGGTGGGGCATTCGGATTCCGTGATCAGCTGCAAGATGCTACGGCAGCTTGCTATATAGATCCCGAGCTTACGCGTAATCAAATTTTATTGCATGCCGCCCATCAGTTTGAGGAAGGCGATGTGCTACATTGGTGGCATCCGCCGACTGATCGAGGTATTCGTTCAATCATCACTGATGATCTGCTTTGGCTGGCCTATGCAACAGCTTTTTACATCAAGAATACCGGGGATAAAGAAATTCTGGATGAACAGGTGTCATTTTTGAAAGCACGTCAACTGTACGAAGGAGAGCATGAGGCCTATTTGCAGCCAGAGGCTTCGCTTGAAAAGGAATCCCTATATGAGCATTGTTGTCGGACAATCGATCGATCACTAACCAAAGGCGAACATGGATTACCATTAATTGGAGGAGGGGACTGGAATGACGGGATGAACAAGGTAGGGGTTGAGGGCAAAGGTGAAAGTATATGGTTGGGATTTTTTCTCTACACCATTTTGGATGATTTTATCCCAATTGTGAAAAAATATGATGACAATAATAGACTTGAACAATATCGGGCGTATAAAAAAGAGTTAAAAAGGCATCTTAATAATGAGGGATGGGATGGCGAATGGTATCGTCGTGCTTTTTACGATGATGGGACTCCATTGGGATCATCCCAAAACGATGAGTGCCGCATAGATGCTATTGCACAGGCTTGGTCAGTCATTTCTGGAGCCGGTGCACCGGCCAAAACGGAAAAAGCATTACTTGCTGCTGAACAATATTTGGTATCAAAGGAAGATGGTATTATAAAATTACTCACGCCTGCATTTGACAAAACTGAGAAAAATCCCGGTTATATCAAGGGTTATATTCCCGGGGTGCGAGAAAATGGCGGCCAGTATACTCATGCCGCGCTTTGGTTGGTGAAAGCGTTTGCAGAAGCCGGAAAAACGGAAAAGGCCATTTCGTACATGAAGATGCTTTTGCCTATCAACCATGCTTTAAATAGTGTAGATGCAAACCGCTATATGGTTGAGCCTTATGCGGTTGCAGCAGATATTTATGGTGAACATCCGTTGGTCGGAATGGGAGGATGGACGTGGTATACGGGTTCTGCGGGATGGATGTACCGCGTAATCCTGGAATCTATTCTGGGCATATCCTTTGTTGATGGAACGAAGATTCAGATTGCTCCCAGTATTATTCCGTCGTGGAAGTGGTATGAGTGCTCGATAAAAAATAGAGCACTGGATGTGGAAGTGAATATCAAAGTCCTGAATCCTAATAAATTATCAGAAGGGAAAGTCTCTGCGTCATTCAATGGGTTACCGGTTTCCATAAAACATAATGTGGTGACCTGTAAAATTCCTGATAGCCCGGGCATTTATCAATTAAAAATCACCATAGAGGAGTAGGTCGTTGTGTATTTTTAGCGTGGTAGAATTTCTTACATCTACCATATCGTAGTACGTACATGGGACCGGAGAATAATTTCATACATTCATTTTCACGGAATCACAATTTGACTGCCCCAGAAAAATTTTTGCTATGGATATCATAAATGTTCTGATTATTGATAAAAACATTCTCGTAAGAAGGGCGATAACTACCATTCTGCAACAACATGAACAATTCCGGGTGTTTTGGTTGAATGATGAGTTTGATACGGTAGAAACAGTTGTTCGTGACGTTGAGCCTGATATTGTTTTGTTAAGTATCGAAAATATTGAGGGCGAAGGCTTAGATATTTTGCAAAAGATACGGACAACATTTAGCAATTTACCGGTGGTTGTGATAAGTCCCCGCAGTAAAGATGGGGCAAGAGCGGCTATAACGGCACTTCGTTTGGGAGCCATTGATTTCATTACCAAGCCAGAGTCAAAGAATCTCATTCTTTTTGCAGAACGCCATCTTAAAAAACGTTTGCAGCCTTTAATTAAGGCTATTTATAAAATGAATGAGCAACAACTTGTTGATAATGTTATGCTCGAGTCGTTGACGCAGCCGCAAAAAAGTTTTGAGGATTTTACTCCGGGAGTTGAAGACCAGCAGCCGATTGAAGTTGTAGTGATTGGTGGATGTACAGGAGGCGTACAAGCACTTTTTGAAATTCTAAGTAACTTACCCGAGGATTTGACAGTCCCAGTAGTAATAGTGCAGCATCTGCCACGGATCTATACCGAATATTTAGCTCATTCTTTAGATTCTTTTTGCAAGATACCAGTTCGAGAAGTTCAAAATGGGGAAAGCCTGGAGGCTGGCACTGTTTATGTTGCACCTGGTGGATATCAATGTGAAATTTCTCATTCAGCTTCAAAAATAGTGGCATCCGTACATCGAGGACCCCGTGAAAATAACATGCGCCCATCCATTGATGTGCTTTTCCGGTCTGCCGCCAATATTTTTGGTAATAAGACACTTGGAGTATTACTTAGTGGCTGTGGATGTGATGGATTGAGTGGTGCGGAAGAGATAACAAAACACTCCGGGAAACTTATCATTCAGGATCCCCGATCTGCCATTGCTTCAGAGCTTCCATTGTCGGCTATTTCGCAGGGGTTGACTAAAATGTATTGTACTCCACAAAATATTGCGCAGCAAATTACTAAGCGCTCTATGCTTGTTAGCAGTGATTATTATTCGCAGGAAAAAGATCCAATAAATACCAATTATTTGTTTTAGATTATCCATAGATACATCATGCAGAATATGATAATATTCATCTATGGACAGATCAGCTGATACCAATCCATTCTATGACAAACAACCGTGGGCACTGGATATATCCACAATTCTTCAAGAATTAGAGGTTAATTCGGAAGATGGACTCTCCACTAAACAAGTTGAACAGCGACAAAAAAAGTATGGAGCTAATCAGCTTCGCCAGCATAAAAAGCGTAGTTTAGCTGAGATTCTGATCGCTCAGCTAAAGAGTATAATTATTCTTCTATTGGCTGCTGCTGCGCTTTTCGCATTTTGGCTGGGTGAATATGTGGACGGTTGGGCCATTATGATTGTGATCATTATTAATACCGGTATCGGATTTTTTACCGAACTACGCGCCGTTCGCTCCATGGAAGCTCTTTTCAAGTTGGGAAAAGTGGCCACGAGAGTCCGCCGAGCAGGTAAGATTTTAGAAGTTGATGCCGAAGATTTGGTGCCGGGGGATGTGGTCATCATCGAAGGAGGCGATATTATCACTGCTGATCTGCGCATTATGGAACAATCCAAGTTACAGGCGGATGAATCAGCGCTTACAGGAGAAAGTTTGCCGGTATCAAAACAGGCTGATGCGATTGCAAAAGATACCGTATTGGCTGAGCGGAGTAGCATGCTTTACAAAGGGACGGCAGTAACACGTGGGGCAGGTGAGGCGGTCGTAATATCAACCGGATTAGACACCGAACTGGGAGCAATTTCATCGCTGGTTGAGGAAGCTGATCAAGAGCAAACCCCACTTGAAGAGCGGCTCGATAAGCTTGGCTATCGCTTAATTGCGGTAACACTACTGATAGTGCTGTTTGTGGTGGGATCAGGCATCTGGGCCGGCAAAGAATTGTATTTGATGATTGAAACGGGCATTGCATTAGCTGTAGCTGCGATCCCGGAAGGATTACCTATTGTGGCCACTATCGCTCTGGCTAAAGGTATTCGGCTTATGGCTAAGAAGAATGCTTTAGTGAACCGACTGTCATCGGTAGAAACGTTAGGGGCTACCGGAATTATCTGCACGGATAAAACCGGAACGCTGACAGAAAACAAAATGACGGCTACCGGTATCTATCTTTCAGGAGATCGGGATGTTAATTTGTCTGAGCAAACTGCTACAGATAACAGTGATCTAAGATTGGCTCTAGAAGTGGGGGTTCTCTGCAACAACGCATCGCTGCATCACCAAAAGAAAGGCGGGACGGGTGATCCACTGGAGGTGGCATTGCTTGAGGCCGCTAAAAAAGGAGGAATAGCGCTTGATGAACTCTCGTCACAATATAGAGAAGTACGGGAGGAATCTTTTGATGCGGATGTGAAAATGATGGCAACCTGGAATCAGTTGAATGACGGAGAATACCGGGTTAGTGTGAAGGGGGCGCCGGGTGCGGTTCTGGATGTTTGCAGTTCGGTTATGATGGATGGGAATGTAAAACCGTTACAAAAGCAGGATCGCCAACAGTGGGAGGAACTTAATCTGAAGCTGGGACAAGAAGGGTTGCGCATGTTGGCATTAGCTGTTAAAACGGTGAATACGACCGAAGGAAATCCCTACGAAGAGTTAACGTTGGTGGGGCTTATAGCACTGAACGATCCGCCCCGCAGTGATGTGAAACCTGCTATTTTGCGGTGTCAGCAGGCAGGGATTCGGGTGGTGATGATAACTGGCGACCAAAAGGCAACAGCGGAATCAATTGCTGAGGCCGTTGGAATTGATCCGAAAAACCGTGAAGCTATTCACGGCAGAGAGTTACCTGATATAGCCGGCTTGGATTTAGACAGCGAAGAGGCTAATCGTATCTATCACACATCGGTCTTTTCTCGTGTGAGTCCCAACCAAAAACTGGATCTTATTGAGCTGTTTCAAAAGAAAGGGCAAATTGTAGCGATGACGGGGGATGGTGTAAATGATGCGCCCGCTCTTAAGAAGGCCGATATTGGTATTGCCATGGGGCAAAGGGGCACACAGGTAGCGCAAGAGGCCTCCGATATGGTTCTTACGGATGATGCTTTCTCCACCATTGTAAGTGCAATAGAACAGGGGCGCGTGATTTTTAATAACATACGTCGTTTTATTTATTACCTGATGTCGTGCAATGTGAGTGAAGTGATGGTGGTAGCTATGGCAACCATAGTGGGAACGACCTTGCCCATTTTGCCATTGCAGATCCTGTTTTTGAATTTGGTAACTGATGTTTTTCCGGCCTTGGCATTGGGTGTTGGTGAGGCCGAGGAGGGGATTATGCAAAAACCGCCGAATAATCCGGATCAATCTATTTTAGGTGGTAGCGAGTGGATGGGAATAGCCGGATATGCCTTAATTATCACAGTATCAGTTCTGGGATCACTTTTTATTGGAATGGAATACTTGATGCTATCGGCAGATAAAGCAGTCACCTTGTCTTTTTTAACGCTTGCTTTTGCCCAGTTATGGCATGTATTTAACATGCGCAGCAGCGGTTCCAAGTTTTGGAATAATACGATTACAAAAAATAGCTACGTTTGGGGCGCACTATTGTTGTGCACGGGCTTGCTTTTTATGGCGGTTTATGTGCCGGTATTCAGTGATGTGCTAAAAGTTACTCCCCCGACAGCAACCGGTTGGATAGTAGTCTTTGGCATGAGTGGCGTTCCGCTTTTGGTGGGACAACTGTGGAAAACCTTTGAAACTGATTTTCAGATTTGCCAATAATAAAAAAAGCCAACAGTTTCCTTATTTCAGCATTATCTGAATTAAGTATTGGAGGTATAATCTCAGCCTTGAATTATCAAAGCACCCTCAACTGTTGGCTTTATTATCGGTATTGTTATACCGATGAATTTTAGACCGTTGCACACAACTTTGAAAAGCCTGATGTAGGCCAGTTTCCAAGAAGAAGTCTCCGGTCATTAATTTGGACTTACCCTCATATTATACCGTAGCATTCATAGGGCCGTGCAATTTCAAAATGTCAAACTCTCCTGTTTTTATCTACAATCAATATAATACCGGAGTAGGAATACATCTGTAGGCAGAATCCGATACAACGTGTAGAAATTTTCATTACACAAAATAGCTCACGGATGCCTAATATTTGATTTTTGTTCAAATACGGTTAAGAGAGCAGGTAATAAGAATAATGCCGCAAATAGGGTCAATCCAATACCTAAAACGGCCATTTCTCCTATTGATCTCATTCCCGGATGTATGGAAAAAAGAAGACCGGCAAAGCCGAGCATCGTAGTAATTGCACTTACGGTAATATGTTCACCGGTTGAGGTAAGAACCTTGCGGATCGAACCCTTGCCTTCTTCCAGATATCGATGGACCAGATGGATGCCACTGTCGTCACCAATACCCAAGACCGTAGGCAGCACTACAAGGTTGTAGAAATTGAGCTTCCATCCCACAATTTCAAGTAATCCGAACATCCAAAGAAAACTGGCTGTAAGCGGAAGTAAAGCTAAAATCATCCATTTTATCTTGCGCAAAACTATAAGTTTAAAGATGATGATGAATAGGATAGTGAGGGTGACCATAATGGGTGTTTCTTCTATCATCAGCCGGAGCATATCAGAGGCGACAATTGAGGTTGATCCCGCATAAAATGTTTGCCCATTGGGAATGGTGATTTCACCAACATCATCAGCAAAAAGTATTGAATTACGTCCGTCAGCAAGCCCAACAGATGGATGTATAATCACTAAAGTGCCAATTTCTCCCGTTTTAGAGGTAAAGGGATCTTTTATGAAGGCAGGAACATCCTCCAATGGAATGAAACTCTTTGTGGATGCTGCCTGACGTAATTGTGCTATCTGTGGATCATTTGAATCTTTAAGGAATGGGTCTTGAAGTAGCTCACGGATATCATTAATGCGATTTAACTGCTTTTGAGCAGCAACACTGTCTTCCCGGTAACGATCCTGGAAGATTTCTACTGATCGTATGGTGGGTGTTAAGGTATCGGTAGCTATATGGCTACGAAGTTGATTGGCTACAGCAATAGCTTGGCTGGGGGTATCAACAATTATGTAAGCTGCATTGCGGGTTTTCCGGTCACTATACACCTTATTCATTTCATCACGCAATACGGTATATTCCTTATATTCCGGTTCTAACTTTGCGAAATCATATTCAAATTTTAAATTAGGAAGTTCGACAACGGTTACTGCTGTTATAATGAGCGCAATGGCTATAATTATATATGATATTGTCAGGTTTCTACGGGATTGTTGTTTTGCAGGCGTCGAAGTATCTTCTTGCACTTTTTTAAGAGGATGATCGGATAAATTAAGCCACTTGATTTGTTCAAGAATTACTAACAAGGCCGGCAGTACAAAGATATAGGCAATAATAGAGAGAAGAAGGCCTACGCCCGCAATAAATCCGAATTCACTGAATCCTTTAAAGTCTGCCAGCATAAGAATAAAAAATGCTGCGGCTGTTGTTATCCCCACAATGGCAATAGCCTGTCCTGTAGTCATAAATGTTTTTATAAGGGCATCAGGTATGGAATTCGTTTCTCGTTCCTCGGTGTATCGAGCAAAAAAATGGATCCCAAAATCTATACCCATTCCAAAAAGAAGCAACCCCAAGGTAGCGGTCATGATGGTTAGTTTTTGATAGGCCAGCCATGCAATTCCAAAAGTAAGGGTTAAGCTGAATGCCATGGGTAGAGCAACAATGAGCGCATGAGCCGGAATATGGCGAAACTGTTTAAGCATCAGACTAAAGGAAAAATAGTCACCGGCTTGAGATCGATAGCTTTTGTATTGAAAGTAGAGCACTACAAATACAAGCAGTAGTAATGCTCCGGCCCCAAAAGAGTTTATGATATCTTTGGTAATAGCTTGTACTTCGATGAGTGTCCGGATCAGCCGTCCTGCCAAAACAATATTCATATTGGGATGAAAGTCGGCCGGTCTTATCCGATTGACAAGGTTTTGCAGCTCGCTATAGGTATTACGAACAAAGGTGAGGTCGGTTTGGGATCCGCTCGGAAATAGTTTGACCGCTAGTGCAGTGGAATCCGGTGAGATAGCATATTCGGCTCCAATAAGCTCATTGTACAGGTTGCTTAGCTCGTTGCCCAGAGAATCCAACTCAGAAGATTCTTCATCATCCAGTTCAAAATAAAACGGGTTTGCTTCTTCTTTTGCCTTATCAATTTTTTGAACCAGGTAATCTTGCAGTTGATCCAACTCTTTATCGGTAGCGAAATAAAGGGCATTTTCTTTTATGAAGGTTATCTCTTTGCGATATTCTGCACGGACAAAATATGGATTGCCGTTTGCCTGCTGCATTTGTAATGCTTGAGGAATGAGTGCTTCGGCAAATGCTTTATTTGCTTCCAGTGAAGGGCTCTCTATAATTACAGCCACTTCATGTTCGGCACCAACTTGTTCTTGAAGCTTTTGCAGGGCTTGTACGCTGGGATAATCGTCTGGAATAAGCTCAGAAAGGTCGGTATCAACCCGAAGGTTGGTGGCCAGTACCAATCCTATGATGCTTAAAACGAGGCTAACTACAAGAGCTGAAATTGGAAAACGAATAATGGATTTTAAGATCCGTTGTAACCTGTTAAAAATCGTTTCCATAGGGTTAACCTGCTAAAAGTGTTAAATGGCATTTCCTCTCATTGTCCAGAAATACCGTAAAACAGAACCAAGCCCATAGAAAATTAGTATTACGTTTATAATCGGGCCTGCATAAGGAATCATTGTTAGTAGAAAGATAATTACCATTCCCAGTATAAGGCCCCAATAATAATCTGTGAACGCTTCTGTTTTGAAATATCGAATCGCCAATGAGCCAAATAAGAGGGCAACCAAAAGGTAACTTATTAGTAACGTGATGGTGTACAAGGTCCATATTATAAAAGATAAGGGAATGGTAAAGATAAGCAGTAGCAGCAAAATACTAATGATAGGAATTCCCAAAAAGAGGAGTAATCCGATGAATGTATTTTTCATATAATGCTCTTGCGAAAATCGATAAAGGTCAACGGTGGTCTGGGGGAAAATGGTCAGCAGTAACATCCCGATGATCAAAATGGAAATAGAAATCCATAAACTGAATAATAGTTTTACTGCCCATCCATCTTGTTTTTCTACAATGATAGTGAGGTTTTCAGGTGCGTTAGGTATGTCTTCAGCTTTTATTGCACTGGAAGTAGTGAATGTAGTAGCCTCGAGGGGGTTATAATTATCTGCAAAAGTAAGGTCATTGACATAGAGGTCTACATAGCGATTTACTGTACCTCCAAGCCTTACCTCATTTCCATATATGCGAAGCCAACCCTCAATTGTACTATTTTCGAGCTGAACTTCGTTTCCGGCAATAATGACGTTCCCGCGAATGATAGCATCAGGCGTGAGTCTTATTTCATTACCCGCAATAAAAAGATCGCCTCCTACCTCTCCGTTGATCGTGATAGATTCTCCTGCCGCAACGACCATATCCCCTACAGATCCATTTAAGTTGATGCTTTCCGCTCCCATAATGGCATCGTCAGTAATAGTGCCTCCAATTACAATATTGTTTGCAGCCGCAAAAAGATCGTCTTCCAAATAGCCATAGATCTCCACAACTTCAGCTGCTGAGAGTACATTGTTAGACAGGGTATCACCGGAGTTTATCCGAATGGTGGAACCAAGTTTATAGGTCGATGGCTGGGCAAGTAATATTATCGGTAAAAGAAGTAGAAACGTCGTCCAAAAGATGAATTTTTGATACATAATAACCGGGATTAATGAAAAGCCTCTTTTTAAGTAAATACTACTTTTTACTGGGTAACTGCCGTAGCGTATTACCCCTTGCAGATGTAACCTATTGATGAAAAACATTGTAGTGTATAGCCCTACAAAATTATAAATAGATTGTTTTAATCCATTGTTGCTAATTAGTTTATGGATATTATATAAATTAATTTCGGATTTTTATTTACCTTGTTAAGAACAATCATATAAAAAAAAGGGTAGAAGATTATGGACTTTTCAAATATCAACATGTTCGCAATATTGGCAGCTACGCTTTCTACTTTTTTAGTGGGATGGCTTTGGTATGGACCGCTTTTTGGTAAGTCGTGGATGAATGTTGTGGGATTATCAGAAGAGCAAGTTCAACAGGGGAATATGGCAAAAATATTTGGCTTCGCTTTTCTTTTTGAGCTCATCATGGCCTTTAATTTGGCGGTGTTCTTAACAGGGTCGCCGGAGGCCGCCGAGATGATGAATGCTACAATGGGAGCTTTTTATGGCTTTTTAGCTGGATTTGGTTGGGTGTTTTTTGCTTTGGCGGTAAACGGT
The DNA here is from genome assembly GCF_052060035.1 of Fodinibius sp. SL11. Lineage (NCBI taxonomy): Bacteria > Pseudomonadati > Balneolota > Balneolia > Balneolales > Balneolaceae > Fodinibius > Fodinibius sp. SL11. The sequence continues at coordinate 534,848 of NZ_JBPOEA010000001.1, forward strand.
TTATATGAACAAAAATCCTGGAAGTACATTTTTATCAACGGGGGATATTGGACCGTAACTTTTACTATCATGGGATTAATTTTAGGGGCCTGGAAGTAACTGCGCACTCAATTACATTTTATGAAGTTTAATCCTTTCGGATGTTATTATACTTTTTGTTTGAATTTGCTCCTGCTTTTAAATTATTTCCATTTCACTTTCTAACAAGTATTTAACTGATTTCAAATTCAATGAAATATATCGGAGCACATGTAAGTGCCGCAGGCGGCGTCGAGAATGTCCCGAAGCGGGCACATAAAATAGGAGCAAAGGCATTTGCTTTATTTACAAAGAATCAACGCAGGTGGGAAGGTCCGCCACTCACCAAAGAAAACATTGAAGGCTTTAAGGCCGGTTGCGAAGAGTTTGGGTACTCCATGGATCAGGTCATTCCCCATGATAGTTACCTAATTAATTTGGGACATCCCGAAGAGCAACAGTTACAGAAATCCAGGAATGCTTTTTTGGATGAAATGCAGCGCTGCGAGCAGTTGGGCATCAATCTGCTCAATTTTCACCCGGGAAATCACCTCGATAAAATGAGCGTGGAAAAATGTTTAGATCGTAATGCCGAATCACTGAACTGGGCGCTGAAACAAACTGAAGGTGTAACAGCTGTCATTGAAAATACAGCCGGACAGGGGACGAGCGTAGGGTATAAGTTTGAATATTTGGCGCGAATTATTGATCAGGTTGATGATAAAGGCAGGATAGGTATATGTATTGATACCTGCCATGCTTTTGCTGCAGGATATGATTTGTCAACCGAGAAGGGGTACGAAGCCATGTGGAAGAAATTTGAGGAAAAAATCGGCTTTGAATACCTCAAGGGGATGCACCTGAATGATTCCCAAAAGGCATTGGGCAGTCGTGTTGATCGTCATGATAATATTGGAGAAGGTAACATTGGGTTGAAGGGATTTAAGCTACTAATGCAGGATAACCGTTTTGATGATATTCCAATGATTTTGGAAACCCCGAATACCGAACGCTGGCCACAGGAGATTGAAATGCTTTATGAGTTGGTTGATGAATGAACCTTTCCCAAGCGTAAAAAGAAGGGAAAGGTAACGGGTATGTTTTTGCTATTAGTAAATGTGGATTTCAATTTTGTGATAGTTTTATCAACAGGATTATACCCTTGTTCAGATTTTATTTTTTGTACGGCCGACCAGCTATTAAAATAGCCTTTCAAATGATCAAATGACCATTGATAAGTCATTTCAAAATCAGGACTCTCAATCTCATCAAAGGGAAATGGAATAGTTTGATATTGCTTGTCCAAGTATGTTCTGTTTTCATTAAAATACTGTTCGAACGCTTCTTGATACAGTTCATCAATAATGGGATTTACCTCTGGTATGCGAATCATACCGTAACCGATTACCGCGAGCAGGGCGTTTTTTCGGGCAGTCCTGCGTACTTCGTCATAAAATTCATCGAACTTAAGCCAGTGAATAGCTTGCGCTGTGGTAATCAGATCGAAGGTGTCATGGGGGAGGCCGGAATGTTCTGCGGGGGTATTTAGATAGGTGATATTCTCCTTCTCTGGAGCATAGCTAAGTTGCTCCTCACTAATGTCATTGGCAAAAACCCGATCAAAATGATCTGAAAGGTAGTTTGCCACTTGACCAGATCCCGTAGCGCAGTCCCAAGCTGTTTTCTTTTGATGGAGATGCTCAAAAATGAAATCATACAGTCCATGGGGATAGTTGGGGCGATACTTTGCATAAAGATCAGCTTGCTCAGAAAATCGTTTCTCGGATGTTGACATATTAATACGATTGGGCGTCTTTAAACATTTTCTCACCGGCCGGAATGGCTATCGGTAATCGGTTTTGGGACGGAGGCAGGGGACAGGTAGCATAATCGGTAAACACGCAGGGTGGATTGTATGATTTATTGAAATCGATATAGGTATTACCATTCTCATCAGGGGTTGGAATATAGATATATCGTCCGCCTCCATAAGTCGATTCCCCGTTGGTTTTATCGCCAAAAATAATGAAAAACTTATCGCCTTTTATTGGATGATTAAGCGGTGCCAGGGTATACTCTTTGCCATCAACAGAAAATTTAAGCGTACCGTACAGGGTATCCGAAAAGCCTTCGTTTAAGACGTCAGGAACGGTAATGGGCTTGGGGTCATCAAAGGGATTAAACTCCGCTTTTATCCGCCATTTGGAGTCGATGGGGAAGCGTTGAATACCGTCAAAAGCAGTAAGGTTGGGATGTTCTTCATCCACAAGACGAATATAGTAGGTTCCGCGTCGATCAATGAGATACCATATCAGGGATTGATGCTTAAGTACGGTCCCCGATCGGGCGTTGCCGGGTATTTTTGTAATTTCCGAGACCGTATCTTGATTGTGAGTGACTACCACATCGTCGTGTACTTGAAGGGTAATGGTCGTATCTTTTTTGGTGATAGTCCCAACTGTTGGAGCAGCTTTGGGAGGAAATACTAAGTCATTTGTTGAGTCGGCCCCAAAACTTTGTTGACCTTCTTCCAGTTCATATAAACCTGCCAGTTTTAGCCAGTCCTCAGGTCCCAGTAGGTTGTCGATGCGTACTTGATGCCAAGCGTTTACTTCTTTGAGGTGTTCAGCCTCTGTTTGTTTTTCATTAGAGCTACAGCCAATAGCCCCAACAAATAGAATGAAGATGATGAAGGTATTTTTCAGAAAGTATTGGCTGTTGATCATTATTGGAAATAGTAAATAAATTAAGTTCGATTTTTTTAAACAGAAAAAGTACCCTCAGCGTTTTACGGATACCCAACAAGGATGCACTTCAATCCAGTATTAATTCAATATCCACCTGTTTGTTTTTTTGATAGAGCAGGGGAATGAAGAGTGCCATCACATAACATAGAATGCCCATCACAATGAAAGAGATTCCGATGCGAAGATCATATTCCAGCGCATTAATCTGAACCAATAAATTATACCAATCGTGGGATTCTTTTCCCAAGCCGCCAATAAGGGGCAATTGCCGCGCACCGCCATCAGCAGCATAGGTTGCAACATCCAGCCAGCTGATGCCGAGGAGCAGGAAAGAAAATTGCAGCCCAATATATTTTCGATTAATCCAACAGTAACCGAGAATGGCCAGCGGAAGCAGAATTTGAAAAAGCGATCCCCCAAGAACTGTGAGAAATCGAAAGCCAAGCAGCCAAAAGAAGGAGTGACCGGCTTCGTGAGTGATCAGCAGAAAGGTATCGATAAATAGATAGATAATATTGAGGGGGAAGGGATAGCTGTAATTTACTGCAAAGTAGATGTTATAATTGATAGCCCAATAAACCTGGTGCAGAGAATAGATCATTAACGGTACCATCAGCAGAGAAGCCCACCACTTTTGTAAAAAAGAAATGGCTTGTTCTTTAATTTTCCCGGAATGCATTGCTAAGTAAATATTTCACTGAATTTTCTTTTGCCCTTCATAAAATATTCCCACACAATGGCTTTGGAAAGCAATGGGGAGGGGTTGTTCTCAACCTTGCGTTGCCGTTGCAAAAAGTGGCGTTTTTGATAGGTATTGTAAAATCCTTTCCAGAAATCGCGATGGGCTCGGTAGATTGCCTTGAATGATTCAAAATCTCCTTCGGCAAGGGTCTTAAAGGCCGCTGCAATATCGAGCAGATATCGCCCGATAAATTGCCAGGCAATAGTATGACTACTACTGTTTTTCCAGATCATTCTGAGGTTATTACGGTAGTTGTAATAAAGTTTTCGGGGAGAATCCATCGGCAATGAACCGCCTCCCAAGTGGTAGACTGTACTTTGGGGACAATAGCGGACGCGATACCCCATATTCCAGAGGCGCCAGCAGAGGTCAATTTCTTCCATGTGAAATTCAAAATCCTCATCAAATGGCCCAATTTTCTCAAACAGTTCTTTTCGTATGGCTAAAGCAGCGCCGCTGGCCCATAAGATATCCGATTCATGATTGTATTGTCCCTGATCTTTTTCCAAAGTATCAAACACGCGTCCGCGACAAAATGGGTATCCAAATAGATCAAGAAAACCACCCGCTGCTCCAGCGTATTCGAAATATTCGGGATTTTTATCCCAAAGCATTTTAGGTTGCACTGCGGCTATGTTTTCATTTTTCTGAAAGCATAGCGCGATGTTTTCGAGCCAATCAGGTTCTACCCGCACGTCGTTATTTAAGAAAACAAGGATATTACCATTAGCATAAGGAACAGCTCTGTTATTTCCACCACAATAGCCATAATTTTTATCAAATTCGGCAATTTTTGTACCTGGAAAGTGATCTCTTATCCATTGTTTCGACCCATCAGTTGAGGCGTTATCGGCCAGAATAATTTCGTAGTTGGGATAGTCGGTAGCAGCCACGCTCGGAAAATAAGTTTTAAGATGATGCAATGCATTCCATGATACAATAATGATGCTAAAAAAGGGCATATTTGATTTTTAATGACCAATAAATTGTTTTTCTTAATATTTTCTTGGAATCATAAGACGGCAGTAAAAACGTTATTATAGAGCTGAAGATGATAAAGAATCTACTATGATCAAAGTTGGATTAATTTCGGATACCCATTCCTATCTCGACCCGCAGGTACTGGACTATTTTGAAGACCGTGATGAAATATGGCATGCGGGTGATTTTGGGACCATTGAAATCGCTGATACCCTGCAAGATATAGCCCCATTAACCGGTGTTTATGGCAATATCGACGGTCAGGATATTCGGCAGGAGTACCCGTTGCATCAACGGTTTTCGCGTGATGGGATTGATTTTTGGATGACCCATATCGGCGGAACATTGGGTCGCTATTGCATTCCAATCAGAGACGAGATGGAAAAAAATCCGCCGGATGTTTTTATTTGCGGACATTCGCATATCCTTAAAATTGGTCGTGATCAGGAAAAAGATAAAATGCTTTTTATTAATCCGGGTGCTGCCGGGCGGTATGGTTTTCAAGTGTATCGAACCTGCGTCCGATTTACTATTGATAATGGAAAGGTCCAAGATGTGGAGGTAATAAATCTTGGGCAAAAAGGAGAAAAATAATCCTACTCTTCAAATCGGTTAATCAGTTCTACCGCATGAAATGCAGAAAGCGTAACCAGTGGTATTCCGCCTCCGGGATGTGTGCTCCCACCTACCAGATATAACCCTTTAACCGCCCGACTTTTATTTTTCGGACGCATAAAAGCGGCAAGTTTGCTGTTTGATGAAGTGCCGTAAATACTGCCTTTATTACTCCGATATTTTTGATAGAAGTCTTTAGGCGTAATGACATTAGAATATTCGATATGATCACTCAAATCGGTTAATCCCTGCTCTTGGAGTTTCTGTATGACCTTTTCTTTATACTGTTCTTTCTTGTTTGCCCAATCAATGTTATCACTTAAGTAGGGAGCATTGACCAGAATAAATAAATTAGAACTATCTTCCGGAGCATCCTCCGGATTGGTATGAGAGGTATTGGCTATATAAATGGTGGGATCTTCTGGCATCACCTTGTCTTCAAAAATCTGCTTGAACTCCTGCTTATAATTCTGCGAAAAGAAAATGTTGTGATGGGTCAGCGCATTGTATGTTTTATCAATTCCCAGCAGAAGCACAAAGCCGGAACATGAGGGTTCTACATTGGCAACTTTTTTTCGTTTAAGGATGGAGATATCTTCTTTATCGACTAGGTTGAGATAGGTCTCAGAGGCATCTGAATTAGCTACTATAATGTCAGCAGTATGGATATTGCCTTCAGCATCAGTAACTCCTTTGATATTGCTTTTTGCAGTGTTTATCTGCTTTATTTCGGTATCATATTGTATGGTTACATTCTTACGTTTTGCAAGTGAAGTGAGAGCCTCAATAAGCGAGTACATGCCACCATCGAGATAATATCCGCCCATCGATAGTTCAACATGGGGAATGACGTTGAGGGTGGCCGGAGCCTGATAAGGCGAAGAGCCGTTATAAGTCGTAAATCGCTTAAAAAATTGCTGCAACTCTTCTGATTTAAATTGTTTATCCACCCGCTCGGATACGGTTCGAAAAGCATCAATTTTGAAGAAGTCCATTAAGTGAAGTTCGCTCAAATCAGAAAGGCCGTACAAAGGATTAAATAGAAAGGCGTCCTTGGTGCGTTCAAAAAGCTGCTCAGCATACGCTATAAACTCTTTATATGACTGAACATCATCCGGGGCAAATTGTTGAATTTGAGCAGTATTTAAACTTGAATCCTGATAACAATCAAACTGAATTCCATTGGGATAAAAGTATCGGCAAATGGGATCTACCGGTTGAATATTCAGGTAATCATCTATTTTTACATCACAATATTCAAACAGTTTTTCCAAGATAAACGGCATGGTAAGCAGGGAAGGGCCGGTGTCAAATCGGTAGCCGCCAGCTGATATCTGGTTAATTTTCCCGCCTGGCGAACTGTTCTTTTCTAAGATTGTAACCTCATGACCATTTTGTGCTAAGAGGCAAGAGGCTACAAGTCCACCGAGGCCCGCACCTATGATTTTAATATCCATATCAATCAATTATAATAAGAATTCTAATGATAGTAACAATTAATTGATAATGGTGGGGCATTGGGTTTAACATTTTTTCACGTTTTTATCATGATGAATATTTGTATCTGTATAATTGAAAATTATTTTATGAATTGTAATATGTTAAAACTGTATTAAACCACTTCGATATGCAATATTTTAAGAAACTACATTACTTTTCTGCTACGCTTGTGTTTGTAGGATTCATAATGGGAGTGACTAATTCTACGGCAGGACAGTCGGTGAAGGCCCCTGTTGATACTTCTATTACAACGCAGCATGAACAAACTATAAATGGCCAAGAGGTCAGATATACAGCAAAAGTAGGTAATCAACCGGTGCGAAATGATGATGGCGAACCGATTGCCACATTATTTTATACGTACTATGAACGTACTGATGTAGATGATAATGAGCGAAGACCTCTCGTAATTTCATTTAATGGTGGACCCGGGTCGGCTTCAGTTTGGATGCATATTGGTTATACAGGGCCCAAGAGGGTAAAAATTAGCGATGAAGGATTTCCCATACAGCCTTATGGGGTTGAAAATAATCCTCATTCCATACTTGACGTAGCTGACATTATCTATGTAAATCCTGTTAATACTGGCTTTTCACGCATTTTGGACGAAGAAGTCGACCGGGAAAAGTTTTTTGGTGTTAATGCTGATATCGAATATTTAGCTGACTGGATTGATACTTTTGTGTCGCGACATAATCGGTGGAGTTCGCCAAAATTTTTAATCGGCGAAAGTTATGGCACAACCCGTGTTTCCGGGCTGGCCAATGAACTGCAATCTTCACAATGGATGTTTTTAAATGGAGTTATACTGGTTTCCCCAACCGGACTTGGTATAGATCGTGATGGTCCGGTAGAGGATGCCTTAACACTGCCATATTTTACCGCAACAGCTTGGTATCATGAGGCCTTGCCTGATGAACTACAGCAGCAAGATTTGAGTGATATTTTGGGAGAGGTCGAAACCTATACCGTTGATACATATATTCCGGCGCTTACCCGTGGTGGAGCGATAAGCGATTCTCTCAAACAGCGCATAGCTGAAAAAGTATCTTATTATTCCGGAATTGATCAGGAAAAGATCTTGGATCGCAATTTACGTATGTCTACTTCATTTTTCTGGAAAGAGTTACTGCGGGATGAGAAAGAGCTTACGGTGGGACGTTTGGATTCGCGCTATAGGGGCCAGGATAGAGAAAATGCTGGGAATCGGTATGATTATGATCCGGCCTTAACAGCTTGGAACCATGCGTTTACGCCCGCCATAAATGATTATTTGCGCAGTGATTTAGGATATACCACTGATTTACAGTACTGGATGTTTGGTCCGGTACATCCATGGGACCGCGACAGAAATAATACTGGAAACAACCTCCAATCGGCCATGGCTGAAAATCCGTATCTAAATGTATTGGTCCAGTCGGGTTATTACGATGGCGGTACTCCTTATTTTGATGCCAAGTACACAATCTGGAATATGGATCCAAGTGGCAAATTACAGGATCGTATCTCCTTTAAAGGATACCGGAGTGGACACATGATGTATTTACGAAAAGAAGATCTGCGTACTTCTAATGAAGATATCCGGCAATTTATTCGCCAATCCATACCAGAGGAGGGAACTCCTGCAAAATATTAGGAAATTAGCCTGAGGGTTCATCCTCAGGCAATATTGTTTTAATCCCTTAACCGAAGTTTGGCTACTGTTTCGATGTGATAGGTCTGGGGAAACATATCGACCGGTTGTACTTCTTGAATATCGTAAACCTTGCTTAATTCTTTTAAATCGCGGGCCATTGTTGAGCTATTACAGCTTACATAAACCAGTTTAGGAACTTTTAATTTCGTAAGGCGCTCAACTACATCGGGATGCATTCCGGCCCGTGGAGGATCGGTGATCAGGCAATCAGGGTTACCATATTTATCGGTGACCTCATTGGTAAAGACGTCTTTCATATCCCCTTGAATAAAAGAGACATTCGAAACGTTATTTTCTTTTGCATTCTTCTTGGCATTATTAATGGTTACTTCTTCTAATTCAATACCTGTCACATGTTTACAGTGCCTACTTAGAAAAAGACTAAGGGTTCCTACTCCGCAGTACAGGTCATACAGTATGTCATCTTCACTAAGATCAGCAAATGATTTAGCAACTTCATAGAGCTGTTCGGCCTGTGCGGTATTGGTTTGAAAAAAAGCATTGGCATCAATTGTAAAATGATAGGGTCCAATGTGGTCAGTGATATAGCCCGGCCCGTAAAGAACTTTTTCGTAACGCCCTTCGGCCGTGGGAGAACGGGTATCATTAACATTGTTCACAATCGTAGTAATTGCAGGAAATTGTTCCCGAAGAGCATGTGAAAGAGCCTCGACTACATCCTGATCATCTTTATAGGTTACTACATTCACCATCAGATCATCGGTATAATGCGCCTTGCGGATCACTAAATTCCGCATAAATCCTTCGTGATCAATACGGTTATAGGGCGCAATATCATATTCATTGCACCATGAGCGTACAAAATCAAGTATTTTGAAAGATATCGGGTCTTGTAGATGACATTCATTAAGGTTGAGGATCTTGTCAAAACGTCCGGGTGCGTGTAATCCTGCCGCAAAACAGCGGTCACTTACAAACTCATCGCGGTCGACTTCTTCTTGGCTTAGCCAACGCTTGTTGCCCATCGAATACTCCATCTTGTTGCGATAATAGAATTTATTATCGCAACCAATGGTAGGATTTACTTCAATATCTTTCAAATCACCAATGCGATGCATGTGGTCTTCAACCTGATCACGCTTAAATTTTAGCTGATGATTGTAAGAAACGTGCTGCCAATTACAACCTCCACAATTTTTAGCGTGCTGGCATTTAGGTTCAATACGATTGGGACCAGGTTCAATAACTTCGAGAAGTTTGGCTTCGCGATAACTCTTTTTCTTTTTGATGATTCGAGCCTTTACCCGATCGCCGGGAGCTGTATTGGGGACAAAAATCGCTAATCCATCAATTTTACCGATCCCTTTACCTTTATAGGCTGCTGAATCAATGGTAAGCTCGACGTCGTCACCTTTCTTAATAGCCATGTAATCTTATTAGTTAGTTCTATTCTTTTTCTGCTTCCATATAAGTCTGGAATTGTAGTGAAAATGCGCGTTCGGCCGTACTTGCCTTCTTGAGTTCTTTGGTAGTTATTTCAAGTTGTTTCATCGCAATCATGGCCAGCGTTTCCATAAACTTTACCGCAATGGTAGGGTGTCGTTTTTTGAGCGTTTCAAAATCCGGCTTAAAAAAACCAAGCAGGGTACAGTCAGTGATACACTTCGCACTTGAAATTCGACGTAGTTCATATCCAATTGAGAGAGCGCCAAAGCTTTCGGGTGATTCAATGACATAGCTGTGGGTTTTCTGATCTTCGACTCCGGGCTCAGGTTCTACAATAAGCTCTACTTTACCATCCTCTATAAAGTACATTCCTGTACCGGGGTCGCCTTGATAATAGATATGTTCGTCCTCTTTGTATTGGCGGCGATGGCAATACTGTAAAAATTCTGAGCGTTCCAGCATGGACAAGTTTTTTAAAAAACGAGATTCGAATATAAGATCACTCTTTTTTTTCATGTTGCTGAATGTATTGGAGCCGAACATATTGCAAAGAAGTTAGTTACAAATTTGATTGCCTGTAATCTACTAACCAAAGGGGATGGTACCAATTGGTGGTATTGCTAAAAAGAATGACCGATACCGAAGCTAAAATAAGGCTTACTATCATTAAACCATCCTCTTTGTAAATTGTGGATTCGGAATGCAAAATCAAATCTAATAATTACATACTCCCAATCCAATCGCAGTCCCAAGCCCGATCCCACTGCTATTTGTTTGTAAAATTCGTCAAAACGGAACCTGCCTAACTCAAGCAATTGCTGTCGTTGGGTTTCTGAAATTTGTTGAGGATCCTGTAAATTTGAAGTAGATAATTCTGTACGAGGACCATACCAAACGTTGCCAGCATCGGCGAAGAAAGCTGCAATCCAATTCGCCGATAAGAAATTACCAATAACTTGTTGCCGTAACTCAACCTGTGACATTAATTTTATTTGCCCGCCGTTAATGGTGACATCATCCAGTGGTATGCCGCCCGGCCCCAAGCTATAAATATCCCAACCTCTAATATCATTAGCACCACCAGCATAAAATCGTTGATTTAATGGGATCGTAGTGCTTTCTCCGTAGGGTAGGGCTAAGCCTAAAAATCCACGATAACCAAAAACAGCATCATCTGATAGAGGAATATATCGCCGGTAATCAGCAGTCCCTTTGGCAAATCTGCTGTAGGCCAAACTATTCTGGCTACCCGGGATAATAGCCGGCAAATTACCTTCAAGCGTGTCGGGAGTTATGATAAAACGATCTGTCAAATAGGGAATGTTTCCCCCGGTAGCAATAGAATATTCGCTAAAATAACCGCGATCTCTTTTGATTAAATCTGTTCTCTGACTGCGAAATGTATATCTGATTATAGATGATACCTGCGGCCGGAAATCTTCAAGCACCTGTTGAAGCTGGAAGGAGTTTTCTCCGAAGCGATTTTCTAAGGCATTTTGAAATTCAGGCGAAGGATCGGTATCAAGCAGATCAAGCTCAATAAGATCTAAAAAGCTGGAATACCGTTGATTATGTTGTACTTCGTAGCGAAGGTTAAATCGAATATCGGAGTTGATATCGAAAAGAAGTTGATTGGATCGGGTAAAGGAAAGAGAGTACCGTGTACGGCCGTTTGAGAAGAAAATATTTTTATCAAGTGAAGCAAAAGGGAAAATTAAGCGAGGTAGAGAATATTCGGCCCGGGTTTCGAAGCTTTGGAAGAATCGGCCGTCGTATGATTTAGAGCTTGTATCTGCATCAGAGGCAATGTCGCGCACAGTTTGTGAACGCACATATTCAAAGCTCCCGTTAACTCCAATTTGAAAGTTTTCAGCTTTTCCGAAAAGGTTATTATTGGTATATGTGATACCTGCCCCAGAGCCAAATCCGTAGCGCTTCATGCCAAAGAGGTTAAGGTTTACCGAATGCCTGGGCAGGGTTTGTAAAGAAAACATGACGGGAATTTCGTCTTTGGAATAATCGGGCAATGAACCGTCTTCACTTAATCCGAATTGGCGTATGTTGAGCATCCCAAGATTCTGAAATTCATTAACCGTGCGTAAATAAAGTGATTGATCAAACACATCGCCCGGCTTAAATAAAATTTGATTGGTTAATAACTGAAATTTTGTCTGGGCTGCGGCTCCCTTTTCGAGAAAAATAGATTTGTTGTTGATGGTAAAGGGGGCGCTCCGCAAAGTATCGCGCTGATTATAATTTAAGCTATCACCCGGTCCGCTAAGGCTAATATAGAGATCTCCAAACCGATATTTCTTTCCTGCATTGATAGTAAAGAGGGCGTCCAGTTGCTTGGAATTGGCGGTATCTCTTTTTACCAGCAAATTTACCGAGTCGCGCTGGGCAGAGGCGAACCCATTATTTTTTAAAAAATTGATAATTCTATTGCGTTCTACATTAAGTTGGTTTTCGGAATATCGCTGGTTGACAATAAAGGTAGAGTCGTTTAACTGATCCTTGGTAAGAGGACTATCATGTAAAAACCGAGTTATTTTTTTCGGATTATCAAATTCTGGAAGTCCGGTATAAGCTAATGTGTTAATGGAAAAGGCGGGCCCTTCATCAATCAAAAAAGAAACTTCAACTCGATCTTTCTTAAATTCAACGATATTTGTATCGACGGAAGCTTCTAAAAAGCCGACCGTCTTGTAATATTGTTTGATGCGCTCTATATCGTTGGCTACCGTAGCACGATTTAGATAGGAGGGCGGTTCCCCTAAACTTTTTGTGAGTTGCCAAATAAAATACCATGGAGTAAATCGCGGTATTCCTAAAAACTCACGGTTTGTTTGGGTTCGTATTAATGTTTTGAGGGTATTGTCCTTAACATTGTCGTTGCCTACAAAGCGAACAATGCGCACAACCTTGTTAGTGGTATCACTTTCAAGAGCTAAGTTTTGAGATATACCTTCCTCACTACAGAGCAGTAAAAACCCACTGATGAGTAGAGAAATTATTAGAGAGCGCAAGAAAACACCTTTCAAGAAATTTGAGAGCTTATGATATTCAAAAAAAACGGTTGCATGAAAGAAATCATGCAACCGTAAAAATATACGTTCTTTTCAGATCAATTTTTAAACATCATCATAATCAAAGCCTTCATCATCTTCATTATGAAAGAAATCCTCTTTCCCAATGTAATCGGGCCAAATATCCTCTATCCCTTCATAGACGACATCTTCGCCTTGTTCAATCTCTTCAAGTTCATATAAGTTATCGAGCACCTGCTGAGGACTTCCATTGCGTTCGGCCCACTCAATAAGTTCATCTCGCGTTGCTGGGAAGGGTGCTTCATCTAAAACGGCTGCTAATTCAACAGTCCAAATCATAAAATATAGTTCAGTTTTGATTTTTAAATTTCAAGTAAATTTTATTCACCTATAAAAAGGTTTGACACATTAAATTCAAGTCAATTTTTAAGGAAAATGCAATTATTTTTTCCTTTTTATGACTCAAAGGTCTAATAAAAAATTGTTATCTTCCTGAGTCACAATTATAAACTTTAAATAAAGGCATTTATTATGGGAAGTTTCGGCGGAATGGAGATTTTGATTATTGGCCTGGCTATACTCCTTTTCTTTGGTGCCAAACGAATTCCTGAATTGGCCCGTGGTCTTGGACAGGGGATGAAGGAATTCAAGAAAGCATCAAACGAAATAAAAAAAGAGCTGGAAGAAGGACAAAAAGAAGGTTTTGACTCCGGCACTAAATCTGAAGAAAAAGAACAGCAGAAGCAGTAAGGTTAACCAAATCCATTGCTAATCCATTGAGTTTTACAAATTTTACCCAGATTCAACAATCACTTGAATCTGGTGATATTTCACTTTCTGATATTGTACAGTCCTACATCGATAATATTGAACAGAATAATGATGAAATTAATGCGGTAGTTAGTATCGACAAAGAAAATGCTCTTGAACGAGCTGATGAGATCCAGCAGCGCATTGATGATGGTTCAGCCGGTAAATTGGCAGGGATGGTAATCGGAGTGAAAGACCTCATCTGTGAAAAGGGAAAACAAACAACATGTGCATCAAATATCCTTTCTGATTTTGAAAGCGTATACGATGCAACGGTTATTAAACGCTTGCGAAGTGAAGATGCTATTCTTTTGGGACGCTTAAATATGGATGAATTTGCCATGGGATCATCCAATGAAAATTCTATTTATGGTCCTGCAAAAAATCCCCATGATACCTCTAAAGTACCGGGTGGTTCTTCGGGAGGCAGTGCTGCTGCGGTAGCAGCCAATTATTGTACAGCCTCCCTCGGTTCTGATACTGGTGGGTCTATTCGTCAACCGGCTTCTTATTGTGGTGTTGTGGGCTTAAAACCTACCTATGGACGAGTTTCGCGGCATGGTTTGGTGGCTTTTGCTTCTTCATTTGATTGTATTGGGCCATTGACAAATTCCGTTGATGATGCTGCTCGTATCTTAGAAACGATTGCAGGTCCAGATCCCAATGATAATACCTCATCAAGCCGTACGGTACCCAATTACACCAAATATACTGAAGACCCGGATTCCAATATCAAAATTGGTGTGCCCGAGGAATATTTTGGTGAGGGACTGGATGATGAAATCCGAGAGGGTATCCAAAATAAGCTGAATGAACTGGAACAGTCGGGCGCTGAACTGGTTCCTATTCATCTGCCTCACATGAAATATAGCATTGCCACATACTATATTTTAGCTACTGCCGAGGCTTCCAGTAACCTGGCTCGGTATGATGGCATCCGCTATGGCCATCGAGCCGATATTGAAGATGTGGAACAAGATCTTAAAGAAGAACAAGAAGCATTAGAAGAGCAGATTAAGCAGGCAAAGGGAGATGCTAAGCAAGAGTTGGTTGACCAACTTAATGATATGGATTCTTCGCTAATCAGGTTGTATAAGAAAAGTCGAACCGAGGGATTTGGTCCCGAAGTTAAGCGCAGAATTATGTTGGGTACGTATGTGCTTAGTGCCGGTTATTATGATGCCTATTACGCGAAAGCGCAGAAGGTTCGTCGTTTGATCAAGCAGGATTTTACCGAAGCTTTTGAAAAAGTCGATGTCATTGTATCTCCTACGGCGCCAACCACTGCCTTTGATCTCGATTCCAATCAGGATAATCCTGTGCAGATGTATCTCAATGATGTTTATACCACTTCAGCCAATTTAGCCGGTATTTGCGGCATTAATGTGCCCACAGGTACCCACTCCAATGGTTTGCCGTATGGCATGCAATTGATGGCCGGTGCATTTAAAGAGGGTACATTGTTTAATGCAGCTAAACTTGTTGAACAGTTAGATTAATTTTTAAATACAGTTTTTATGCAAAATCGAATTAAGGAAAAATGGACATTTATAACGGGAGCTACCGCAGGAATTGGAAAAGCTACGGCCGAAATATTTGCAAAGTCTGGCAGTAATCTTGTATTAAATGGACGTCGTAAAAATCGTCTTGAAGAGCTAAAAAAACAGTTAGTACAACATTACAGTATTGAAGTAGTGTTGGCTCCATTTGATGTTAGAGATCGAGAAGCTGCTCAACAGTTTTTAGATAATTTTTCTCCCCCTATTGATATCCTGGTCAATAATGCGGGACTGGCCAAAGGGGTAGAAGCTGTTTTTAATGCCCATCTTGATGATTGGGATACTATGGTTGATACTAATATCAAAGGGGTATTAAATATGACTCGACTCATATCCCCAGAAATGAAAAAGCGCAACAGCGGTCATATTATTAACATAGGTTCTATTGCCGGTCACGAAAGTTATCCGGGCGGATCGGTATATTGTGCGACCAAACATGCGGTAAAAGCATTTACTGAAGCTACAAAGAAAGATTTACACGGCACCAAGGTTCGGGTTAGCATGGTATCACCGGGACTGGTTGAAACCGAGTTTAGCGAAGTTCGTTTTAAGGGTGATACAGATCGTGCGAATGAAGTATATGAGGATATGAATCCGCTTATTGGCGAAGATATTGCAGAAATTGTCCATTTTATGGCAAATAGGCCTCCTCATGTCAATATCATGGATACCGTTGTTTTCCCTGTCGCGCAATCATCTTCAACGATGGTTCATCGAGATAATGAATAAATTCCTTTTTGGGGTTGTAGTTCTGGCAGCTGCACTAACCTTCAACTCATGCAGTGGAGGGAGCTCCGAGCGGTTAAATTTTGAAGAGCAGGGACGTAATGTTCCTGTATTTAATGCTGATAGTGCCTATCATTTTATTGAACGGCAGTTAGATTTTGGTCCGAGGAACCCTAACTCAAAAGGACATCAACAGGCAAAGGAATATTTTTTAAAAACTTTGCAAAGATACGCCGGCTCACGTTCCGTATATGCTCAGAACTTTACCGCTAAAGGTTATGATGATGACTCGCTGGCGCTTTCTAATATTATTGCTTCATTCAATCCACAGAGCAAAGATCGAATTATGCTTTCTGCCCATTGGGATACCCGTCCCCGTGCTGATAAAGCCCCAACTGATAAAGAAAAGCCCATACTTGGGGCGGATGACGGTGCCAGTGGTGTCGCTGTATTATTGGAATTGGCACGTTTGTTTAAAGAAAATCCGCCGCCGATTGGCGTAGATATCGTGTTGTTTGATGGAGAGGATTACGGGAAAGAGGGAGATATGTCGAAATATTTCTTGGGTTCACGATATTGGGCTAATAATCCTCCCGTCCAAGGTTATTCTCCAAGATTTGGCATTTTATTGGATATGGTGGGAGGTAAAGATGCCCATTTTCCCAAAGAAGGATATTCGATGCAGTTTGCCCCAGCATTGGTTAACGAAATATGGTCAATTGCCGATGAGAAAGGTCTCAATTATTTGTTTACATCCGAAGTGGGTAACAAAATTTCTGATGATCATGTGGTCATAAATCGAATT
This sequence comes from Fodinibius sp. SL11, assembly GCF_052060035.1. Taxonomy (NCBI): domain Bacteria; kingdom Pseudomonadati; phylum Balneolota; class Balneolia; order Balneolales; family Balneolaceae; genus Fodinibius; species Fodinibius sp. SL11. Next base: position 551,501 of record NZ_JBPOEA010000001.1, read on the forward strand.
TTAGGTATCCCCACGATCGATATTATTCGCCATAACACGAACTCAGAAGGATCTCAATTTGCTCCTTACTGGCACACCCATAACGATGACATTTCTAACATAAGCAAAAAGACGTTGGATGGGGTTGGGAAAACAGTGCTTGAATTGATTTATAATAGGGTAAATGTTTCCAATTAATTTATAAGTTTATAAATGAAGTATTTAAAGCTGGTCATTCAAATAGCTGATGAGTACCAGGAAAGCCTGATTGCTGAGCTTTTTGATATGGATTTTGATGGTTTTGAGCAGCGTGATGACCAAATTATCACCTACATCCAAAAAGAACATTTCGGGATTAGTGACAGAGAACATATCGATATGTTACTTGCTGCTTATCCCGGTGACGGTTTCATTGAGTCTGAAGAAGTAGTGGCCGATCAGAATTGGAACCAACAGTGGGAGGAAACAATAAAAGCACAAACAATTGGAAGGTTTTTTATAAAACCGACCTGGTCACAGGAGGTGGTGCCCCAAGATAAAATCCTGCTCGAGATCGATCCCAAAATGTCATTTGGCACGGGTTATCATGAAACCACGCGATTGATATTAGAGCTCTTGCCAAATGTTATTTCGGATGATGATTTTGTTATTGATGCAGGTACCGGGACGGGCATATTGTCGATTGCAGCTATAAAACTCGGGGCCCGCCATGCTTTTGCTTTTGATATTGATGAATGGAGTATTTCAAATACCGAGGAAAACATTTTACTCAATAATGTGAATCATCACATCAAAGTAGAAAAAGGGTCTTCTGAGGTTATATCAGAAAAAAATACGGCGGATGTTGTGTTAGCGAATATTGAACGAAATACCATTCTTGATATTTTTTCTGATCTGGATGCCGCTCTTAAAGAGGGAGGAACGTTGGTCCTTTCAGGATTATTGGAAAAAGATAAGGCATCCATCAAATCTGTTCTTAAGGAGAAATATCAAATTATTGCTATTCCACAAGAAAACGAATGGATTGCCATCCAAGCTAAAAAGGCTGAATCGTGAAGGCTTCGATAGATATTGGTACAAATACGGTACTTCTTTTAGTTGCAGAACTTGATGGTAACTCTTTAACAGTTATTGATGAGCAACAACGTATCCCACGTCTGGGGTCTGGTGTTGATGAAAGTAAGAAGTTGTCGAAAGGTGCTATGCAACGGGTTATTGACTCCCTAAATGAATACCGAAAAATAGTGAGAAAAAAATATCCTGAAGTTGAGAATATTTATGTTACAGCTACAAGCGCAGTTCGTGATGCCGAAAACAAAGCTGAATTTTTGGATTTGGTTGAACAAAAAACTGGGTTAAAAGTCCAAGTTTTAAGTGGATTAAAGGAGGCTGAATATACATTCTTGGGAGCTCAAAGTGTACTCAATGATGTTGAAGGCTCTAAGCTTGTTATTGATATCGGCGGAGGGAGTACTGAATTAGCATATGGCCAGGAGCAACTTGAAGATCGCTATTCATACGATATGGGTTGCGTACGCTTTACTGAACGATTCTTGAAAAACAATCCACCCACAGATTTACAAATCCAAGAATGTCGAGATGCTATTAAAAGGGTATTGGAAGAATATCGATTTAACTTCCCAACACAGACAACATTTATTGGTGTTGCCGGTACGGTAACATCATTAGCCTTTATCGATTTGAAAATGAGCTCATATAATGCAGAAACGTTATCGGGGCATATAATTACAAAAAAGAAACTCCAAAGTTACATTAACCGCTTTTGCAGCTATACTTCTGATATGCTTGGAAAAAAGTATCCCGAAGTGATGAAGGGGAGGGCCGATATTTTCTTGGCAGGACTACTTATATTGGATGAATTTATGAAGTCGAATAATATAGAAGAGTTGATCACATCAACAGGTGGGATTCGATACGGAACATTAATTGCTGAGACAAAAAAATAAAAAGGGTACTCTTTAAAGAGTACCCCTAAATCAATGCTTTGCTGATTTTAATCCCTTAGAAAGGGAATCGTAGCCCGGCGGAAATGGCTAATTGATCGGCGTTGCCAATCACATATTTCAGTTCTGTATAAAGATTAGCGAAGTCAATTCCGAATTCAGCACCGCCACCAAGGTTAAGACCGAGTTCGGATTCAGAATTAGAGCCAAATTGTCCTAAGTCTACTTTCAACGTAGCATAATTCAAGCCCGCTAAACCATATACACGTACGTTATCTTTGGCATAAAAGCCATAATGCCCATTTACGTTTAGCTCCCACCAATCGTAATTATCTGGAAAGAATATGATGAAATCTGCAGCACCATTAATTTTTTCAGTAAAATTATAAACCCCTCCGGCTTGTATTCCAATAGCTTCTACTTCACTCCCATAGGCTAACCCTCCTCCCAGTTTAAAATCTTGGGCTTGAGCACTTGCATGATAAGCGAAAATTAATCCGAAAAGGAGTAATGCTAATTTTATTGTTCTCTTCATAGTGTTGTTTATTATTTGATTAAGGTTAATATCCCCTTTATGGGTGACTTATTCTATACGTAAGCTCCCTGAAATTTGTATCAAATTAACCGAAACTAATTTATTTTACCAATTTTCAGTTATTGCTAAGTTATTCAATAAAATAAGAAAAGGGGAGCAGGATTAACTGCTCCCCTTACTTCTTACTAATTTAGCTTTAAAAAGAGTAGCCGGCAGTTATGAATAGGGCTCGATTAGTTGTATCACCCATTCCAGATCCTGATGCACTATCATCAATATTTGTAATTCCAAGGTCGTAACGAACGCCAATATTGAAACCGCTTATATTAGCTCCAACCTCACCAGCTACACCAAAGTCAGTACCTTTAACGTTATCACTTATGTCTGTTGTTTGTCCGCTACTCTCACTTTCAGCATTTACATTAAATCCCAAATAAGGACCAGCAGCAGCATAAGGTTTAAACGAGCTCCCCCCGGCACTAAAACCATATTTTGCCAATACTGGAATTTCTATATAATCTAAGGTAGTAGTAGTTGTAGTATTACTAAACGTACTTTCTGCCCCTTTTTGCACATATAGAAGTTCTGGCTGGAGCATAAAACCTGAACTCATTTCGAAGTTGGTATAAACTCCAGCTACAAACCCAGTTGTTGAACTGCTTGAGATACTGGCACCACTACTGGAATATGAAAGTTTTGCAAAGTCTAAGCCACCTTTTACACCAATATTTGGTTGTGCATCAGCGGTATTAACATTCATAAATGTTAAGCCAACGAGTATTAAGCCTAAAGCCAATCCTGATATATTTAGCAACTTTTTCATAGTAACTTGATGTCTTTATTTAAATTTAATGTTTACTCTATATAATGAATATTAGCCATTTACCGGCCGTCTTGTTTGTATGACCGCTTTATGGCTAATTCCTTACAAAATTATTTGTTTTCCTCTATTGAGGAAATTGATCTTCAAATATTAACATCAAATGGGAAGATGTTTTGAGTGGGAATAAAGTGACACTTTTGCTAAGTTTGGGCCGAAATTAATAATAGCAATTATTTTCCTGTCTTAACTGGGAATGTCTGATTCTAACGCTACAAATTCACAAACTTCTGATTCCCCGCGCGAAAATGCTTCTGAAAGCAGCCTCGAGGATGATGTCTTGGTTAAAAGAGCAAAGGGGGGAGATGAAAAGGCCTATAAAAAGCTGGTAGACAAGTATGAGCGAGCTCTTTATTTCCATATCCTCAAGATGGTTAAAGATCGCGAACAGGTAGAAGATCTTGTGCAAGAAGCATTTGTGAAGGCGTTTGATAATTTAAATACTTACAGTACCAATTACGCTTTTTCAACGTGGTTATACCGTATTGCGACCAACAATACGATCGACTATTTACGGAAAAAGAAGTTGAAAACACTCTCCATTGATAAGCCGATGAAAACCAAGGACGGAGAAATGGAGATGCAGCTGCCTGATGAGTCGGCCAGTACCGATCGGGATATCATAAAGAAGCAGCGCAAAAAGATTGTACAAAATGCCATTGCTGATCTTCCTGATAAATACCGGAAGGTTATTGAATTAAGGCACATGGAGGAGAAAAGCTACAAAGAGATTTCTGATATTTTAGATAAGCCGTTGGGAACAGTAAAAGCACATATTTTTAGAGCTCGTGAATTGCTGTACAAAGAACTTAAAGATAAAAAGCATCGCTTTTAATACCGCATTAATCCTTTTTATTGAGACTTTCGGCGGTTGCTGCTACATTATCTTTGTATTTCTCAAACTTAGCTCGTCTAATCGCGCTTCCCTCAAATAGGGCATCATATTGGGGAATATCCAGTTCTTGCCAATAGTTGATATCATGATCCAAAATTTTTTTACGGGGAAATAGGTCTTCCATTTGCCCGTACTTTGCATCACGATTCCACGGACAAACATCCTGACAAATATCACAACCGAACATCCATCCGCCTAAATCATCCCGATGTTCTTCAGGGATTTCTTCTTTCAGCTCGATGGTCAGATAGGAGATGCATTTCGTTGCATCTACCCGGTAGGGCTCATAAATAGCGTTAGTGGGGCACGAATCGATACAACGTGTACAGCTACCACAATGGTCAGTTACCGGAGTATTGTAGCTGAATTCAGCATCGACGATCATTTCACCGATAAAAAAGAAAGATCCCAAATTTTTGTTGAGGATGTTGGAGTTTTTGCCCATCCATCCGAGACCTGATTTTACTGCCCAAGCCTTCTCTAAAACAGGAGCTGAATCAACGAAAACACGGCCTTCCAATCCGCCTAAAAGCTCTCTGGTTTGTGCAAAAAGTTTTTTGAGTTTTTCCTTATATACCTTGTGATAATCACGTCCCTGGGCATATTTGGCAATTTTTGGCCCATCATTCTGTTGCATTTGCCGTTCATGTTCGGGATGAAAGTAACTGCCTATTACCGAAACTACGGATTTTGATCCCGGGACAAGCTTGGTAGGATCTACTCGCTTTTCGAAGTGGTTTTCCATCCAACCCATAGTACCGTGCCGGTCTTGGTTTAGCCATTCTCGTAATCGGCGTTCTTCCTTTTCTAACCGGCCTGCTTTGGCAAACCCACAGGCGTTAAATCCTAATCGGAGGGCATATTCTCGCACTTTTTGGGTACGCTCACGGATGTTCATTATCACATAGAAATTTAGTGCGTTTTATTTTCTAAAAGGTAAGGTATTTACAATGAAATATTTAGCAGTTTTATCGAGTGAAATAGCCATTTCGGACTTTCGAATCCTCAAAATTTAGGCGTATTGTTTGGTTAAGTTTTGCCATTGGAACTGTTAATAGTGAATGACTTTTCAACACCGACACCAGTAATTCCACCTACTAAAAAACCAGTTGGGTCCATTAATAATGGTCTAAACGGTTATCAAAATTGATGACCCAATTCTATAGTTTATTGATTGCTATATCTTTAATCTTTCCATCGTCAAGTTTGAGGGTACGATAGGGATATTGTTTGACGGTATCATAGTCGTGGGTTACCATAAGTACAGCCATACCACGGTTGTTGATCTGTTTAAGGAGTTCCATAATGGAGGCTGAAGCCTCCGGGTCGAGGTTGCCCGTAGGTTCATCAGCCAACATGATGCGAGGCTCATTGGCCAAGGCTCGGGCAATGACTACCCGCTGTTTTTCACCACCTGAAAGGTCATTGGGCATGTTTTTTCGCTTGTGACTTAATCCAACCATTCCCAACACTTCGAGCACCCGCTGTTTGATATAGCTCTTTTTTTCGCCGATTACTTGCAGCGAAAAGGCTACATTATCATACACGGATCGGTCGGGAAGAAGCTGAAAGTCCTGAAATACAATACCGAGCCTACGTCGAAGGTACGGAACTTTTTTATCGGGAAGAGAAGTGACATCCAGATCTGCTACGCGAACTCCACCGGAATCAGGAAGCAGGTCGCGGTAAATGAGTCTTAAAAATGAACTTTTGCCGGCCCCGGTTTGACCTATAAGATAGGCAAACTCCCCGTTTTCAAGCGAAAAGTTAATATTGTCGAGTACCGGCTGGTGATCGTAGGATACTGTTACGTTTGAAAACTCTATTACTGATTGCTGGGACATTGTAATACCATTGTGATTCGTAAACTATGGGTATCGGCTTCCTCAAATTCGAAACCGCTGTATTTTGCTCGTATGTTATACGCTGTTTGATCGATAATATCAAGCATTTCTTGCAAGGTGTAAATACGCTGGTGATGAACTTCGCTGAATTCCTCAATTACCGTTTCTTGATCCTTGGCAAGTTTTTCTATGCGAAAAGCATTTTCGTGTAGCTGGTTTTCTGGATCGTAACTGCTTTTTCGAAAATACCTATAGTTATCATCGGTATATCCCTCTTCATTGTTTAGATATTCAATAGCTTGCACCGAGTTTTTTGGTGTAGTAAAATCAAAAATGAGCAGTCCACCGGGGTTAAGGACTGCTTCTGTCTGATTGAGGAATGTTAATACTTCATCGCCATTTTGCAGGTAATTGATACTGTCGAAAACACAAAATGCAGCATCAAAGGTGCGATCGAGCTGAATATCCAGAAAATCCATAACCTTGAAATCAACATTGCAATGCATGGCTTTATTTTTCTCACGTGCTTTTTGGATCATCTCTGGAGATTTGTCCGTTCCTACAACGTTATAACATTCCAACTCATCCAAGAAAAGAGAAATAGAACCCGTACCGCAGGCCAGCTCCAGAATTTCTACGGGGTTTGGGTGATGCCGAAGCATGATAGCATCAATAAAATCAGCCCAGAATTCGTAATCCACATCTTCCATGACGGCATCATAAATATCAGCCAGTTTTGAGTACTCCGGTTGTTGACCTGTTTTATCAGTACTCATTACTTTACTACTCGTTTATTTCGATGCTCTATAAGTTCTGCAGCGAGCTTCAAGGCTTCAGTAAATGAGGATGGGTTAGCTTTATTTTCTCCGGCGATATCAAAAGCAGTACCGTGGTCTGGTGAGGTTCGAATAATAGGAATACCGGCAGTGTAATTTACACCGCCGCCGAACGAGAGAGTTTTAAACGGGATTAATCCCTGGTCATGATACATGGCCAAAATACCATCATACTGTTCATGTTTTCGATTGCCAAAAAATCCATCGGCGGGGTGGGGGCCGGTCACGTCCAATCCTTTGGAACGGGCTAATTCAATAGCGGGACTTATAATTTCCTGTTCTTCGGTACCAATAACACCACCATCACCGGCATGGGGATTAAGGCCAAGCACAGCAATGTTTGGGGATGCGATATCGAAATCATTTTGCAGAGCATTATGCATCACCCCAATATATTTTGTGACCAAATTGGTGGACAGGGTGGAAGAAACATTCGATACGGGAATGTGTCCGGTTACAAGTCCCACTCTTAAATCTTCGTGAACCAACATCATCATGAAGTCAGAGGTATTAGTTTTTTCGGCCAGAAATTCGGTATGGCCCGGGATATGATACCCTGCTAAATTTACGGCTTCTTTAGATATTGGAGCCGTAACCAGCGCATTGGCTTGCTGTGATTTGCACAACGCAATTCCTTTTTTGACAGCCAGCATGGCACACTTGCCCGACTGCTTAGAAAATGTTCCGGGTGAAACTGAAATATCTTCATCCCCATAAGTTTCCAGAAGGTTAAATTGTTGTTCGACAATATCATCAATGGATGATGCATGATGATAATCCAGTGTTTGGGAAAGATTATTAAGCCACCAGTTTAAAACCTTTTTTGAGCTGAGAATAATTGGGGTAAGATCTTTCAGTGGTTGTTTACTCAATGCTTTTATGACAACTTCGGGTCCGATTCCATTTACATCTCCAATGCTTATTGCAACGCGTTTCCCCATAAAGTAGCTTTTGGATATTTATTTTGATTGATTGGAAATGAGTTTGAAATCCCCAAAACCGGTAGTAGCTCTGAAAATTAGTTGCCTGTTTGGGTAGGTCCATATTTCGGTCGTGGCACCGTTATTAGGAAATTTGCGGTTTATATCTTTGGGAGGTCCAAATTTGATGTAGGCCTCTCCACGGTCGCTATTAAAACCTACAGTGTTTTCGGTAGAGAAATTTTTATAAGCGTAATCGATGCGACGGTAATATTCAGCCATCAGTTCATTAAACTCGGTATCCGGGGTAGGGTCACGTTCTTTCCAGAACGACCGAAACTTTTGCTCTCGTTCTTCCGGTGTCCCATTATCGATTTTTCGAATGGTTTGTTTGTCTGCAATAAATCGAAGCATCTCTATAGCAGTATCAAGGTTCAACAAGCTGTTCGGCATGTCTTTCCACTTTGAGCGAAAGTTATCTCGTGCAACTATATTACCTTTACCGTCTTTTATCGTGATTTGATATAAGGAATTTTCGAATTCACGGTTTGGTACATTTATAACTGCGTAAGTATAGCCATTGTCAGTGATGTTGAGATTCAGATAGGGCTTACCATCCATATAAAGTAACTGGGGGCGGACATCAGTTTTGATATTTTCTTTTGCAAGCTTCTTTGAAAAGACCCTTTCTTGTTTAGTCGTATCTTCCCGCAAGGTACTTAGTTTGGTAATTTCCATTGTATAAGATTCTTTTTCTTGATACCGGGGCAGATAAGCAATCGCATAAAAATCTTTAGCATACTCAACCGTATTTCCCGTAGTATTAAGAATAAAGCGGGAAGATTCAGAGCCTTCCGAATATGTGGGACTTACGAGTATGTTTCCGTTCTTTTTTTCACTATAGGGGGTTATGTTAATCTTTTGCGTTCTTGAAATCCGGTTTTCGGTCTGATCACCCCGTTTCATTTGCAATACATAATTATAGGATCCGGGTTTAAGATTTACCTTCATATAACCGCTTAAAAACAGATCGTTGGATTGGCTACTGTCGTAATCTTTGGCATAAACCGTATCAGACCAAAAAGCCCGCCCGGCAGGCTCAAGACCTTCTAATGAAATATTTTCTTTTTTCTTGTTTTTAATGGATGCCTCTTCTGCTTTAAAAACTTCCATCATCAAATCCATACTGCTAAAGTATTTATTGTCTGACGAGCGGTCTTTGTTTTTTTTAAAGGGTAGCGAACTGTATGGAAGGTGGAAGATAACGACAAATTGTACAAGCTCGTTATCATTGCCCGGCAGGGTCAGGTAATCAAAAGAAGCCTGTGATTGTTGCTGGCGCATAGCCAGATCTCGATAACTTACATTACGTTGACCGAAAAGCTCAGCAACCGAAATCAATGAAAATACTATAACGACCAGAAATGCCAGAAAAGTTTTCGAATTTTTCACAAGCAGATGCGTTTTTTAAAGGTTTTTTATCTCAAAAAGGAAACTAAAGAACTTTTAGTGGAATAGATAGAAACAATACTTTTGAGATTGCTAAATTTCGTTATTTTTGAAACGATTTAATCAATCCAACTATTATCCAAAATAATAAATCGCACTTATGAGTTCCCAAGATTCCACAAGTACCTCTCCACAGGATTTAAAATCACTTATTCAAGAGATTAATAAAACAGAGGAGGAAATTAAGAAGGGTGGCGGAGAAAAAAGGATTAAAAAACAGCATGACAAGGGAAAACTTACTGCCCGTGAACGCATCGATATGCTGATTGATGATGACACCCGTCTCTATGAACTGGGATTGTGGGCCGGTTATGAAATGTATGAAGACGAAGGAGGATGTCCATCCGGTGGTGTTGTAACGGGTATTGGTACAGTGTCCGGAAGAGATTGCGTGATTGTTGCCAATGATGCCACCGTAAAAGCAGGCGCTTGGTTTCCTATTACAGCCAAAAAGAATTTGCGTGCCCAGGAGATAGCACTCGAAAATAAGTTGCCGATTTTGTATCTGGTCGACTCAGCCGGGGTTTATCTGCCCATGCAGGATGAAATATTTCCCGATAAGGAACACTTTGGACGTATTTTTAGAAATAATGCCCGCCTCAGTGCCGAAGGTATTCCACAGATTGCTGCTATTATGGGTAGTTGTGTTGCCGGTGGTGCATACTTGCCGATAATGAGTGATGAAGCGCTCATTGTGGATGGTACGGGCAGTGTATTTTTAGCGGGCAGTTATCTTGTGAAGGCGGCTATTGGCGAAGATGTTGATAATGAGACCCTTGGCGGTGCTACCACACATACCGAAATAAGCGGCGTTACCGATTATAAGATGGAAGATGATGAAGAATGCCTTTCAACCGTCCGTGACCTCGTTGATAAGCTGGGTCCGTTTGATAAAGCTGGGTTTAACCGAAAAGAATCTGTTGAACCGGCTCGTGATGTAACCGAAATATTTGATGTTTTTCCGGATGATCGCACCAAGCCCTACGATATGAACAAGGTTTTAGAATGTATCGTGGATGAGGATTCCTTTACTGAGTTCAAGAAGGGGTATGGACAAACGTTAATTACTGGTTTTGCGCGTGTGGATGGTTGGAGCGTGGGCATCGTGGCGAACCAACGCAAAGTAACGCGTACTAAACAGGGCGAAATGCAGGTAGGCGGCGTCATCTATTCGGATTCCGCCGATAAAGCAGCCCGATTTATAATGAACTGCAACCAAAAGAAAATACCCATTGTCTTTTTGCAGGATGTCTCCGGATTTATGATTGGTAAACGTGCTGAGCACGGTGGTATTATTAAAGATGGTGCCAAGATGGTAAATGCCGTCTCCAACAGTACGGTCCCTAAAATTACTATCGTGGTTGGCAACAGCTATGGCGCCGGCAATTATGCCATGTGTGGACGAGCCTACGACCCACGCTTTATGTATGCCTGGCCGTCAGCACAGATCGCAGTCATGGGCGGAACTCAGGCAGCAAAAGTATTGACACAGATTCGGGTTTCGGCGCTGGAGAAAAAAGGAAAGGAGATTACCGAAGAAGAGGAACAGGAGATTATGAAAGAGATCAGCGAACGTTACGAGCATCAGACCGATGTGCGTTATGCTGCTGCTCGTCTCTGGGTTGATGGGATTATTAATCCGATTGAGACCCGTGACCGAATTTCACACGCTATTAATTGTGCGGATCATAATCCTGACATCGAAGAATTTAAAACTGGTGTAATGCAGGTATAATCGTAATTTTTTTAGGAGTCCATTACCGGCCGTAAGCAATCACTTTAAGCGGGTCGGTATTTGCTGCAATACGAGCCGGCAACCACGAAGCCAGGGCACAGAGGAGAAGCGTTACCCCGGCAACCAATGCGAAATCGAGCATGTGTGGCTCAACAGGAGCATAAGCCATGTAATAATTTTGTTCCGAAAGAGGAATAATCTGATAGGTTGATTGAAGCCAGGCAAAAACCAATGAAAGGGTGATGCCGATCAATAATCCTGTAACGGCTACAAATAATCCTTCTAATAAAAAGATACCACGGATACTTTTATTACCGGCACCAATGGTTTTTAGGATGCCAATATCGCGGGTTCTTTCAAGCACCATCATCAATACGGTGCCAATCAAGTTAAAAGCAGCTACAATAATCATTACAGCTATCACAAAGGGGATGGTTTGCTCTTGCAGGTCTACCCAGGCAAAAATGTTGCTATAACGTTCGTAAATAGTTTCTGTGAAATAGGGATAGCTTAATTCACTATTTAGTTTTTCACCAAATGATTCTATTTGAGAAGAATTATTAAGCCGAATCTCTATGGCAGAGGCTTCCCTGGGCGACTTTAGGAAGAATTTTTGAATATAAGGGCGTGCCGCGAGTGCCAAAACATCGTCAAATTGACCGATACCTGTCTGATAGATTCCTGACAGACGGAACTGCTGAATTTCGGGAGAACTTAAAGGCGAGGGCAATCCATCTACGGTGTATGCAGTGAGGGTTGAATTGATACCAACATTAAGGGTTTGGGCCAACTTTGAACCTACAACAATGCCGGGCCGTCCTGAGCTGTCGGTACTTAAATCGTAGGAACCCCTTGTGATATAATGTTTGATGTCAGTGACATCTCCGCTTTCATCTACGCCCTTTAACAATGTTCCCGTAACATCATCGCCACCCTGAATCATTGTTTGACCGTTAATTACAGCCTGTGCCTTGTCGATCTCGGGATAGGCTTCAATCTTGTTTAACAGGGTATCAGCTCGATTAATAGCTCTGCCGCTAAAAGATGTAACCGTTACATGAGGTGCAAAACCAAGTACTTTGTTATCTATGACGGATTTAAAGCCGTGAACAACCGACAAGGCGATAAGTAGCCCAGCCGACCCGACAGCTACTCCGGTAATAGCCATCACTTTTATAAAGGATAGAAAACGGGATCCTTTCCGCTTTCCCTTAAAGTATCGTTTGGCTAAATACCACTCAAAGTTCATGTTATTTATATTAGATGATTGTTAACTGTTTAATGATCATCAAGAGAAAAATTAATGACCATTAATAATCAACAAAAAACTATTTCTCTGGCTTCATTTGCGGGAAGAAAAGGACATCACGAATAGAATCTGAATCCGTCATAATCATCGCCAGTCTGTCAATACCGATCCCGAGACCTGCAGTAGGGGGCATACCGTATTCAAGGGCTTGCAAAAAGTCCTCGTCGATAGTCATTGCTTCTTCGTCTCCTTCGGCTCGCAGCCGCGCCTGCTCTTCGAAACGCTCACGCTGATCTACCGGGTCATTAAGCTCGGAAAAGGCATTTGCGATTTCCTTACCGTTACAGATGCATTCAAATCGTTCGACCAACCCCTCTTTTTTTCGATGTTTCTTAGCAAGCGGACTCATTTCGATGGGATAGTCTGTAATAAAGGTGGGCTGAATGAGGTTAGGTTCAACGTATTCTCCAAAGATTTCATCGATAATTTTTCCCTTACCGAAACTTTCTTCCAGCTCTATGTCAAGTTCTTTGGCAATGCTTTTAATTTCGTCTAAGTCTTTGCCATAAAGGTTTTTACCCGTTTCATTTTCAATAGCTTCAAACATCGGAATGCGCGGCCAGGGAGCCGAAAAATCGATCTCATTATCGTCTACGGAAACGGTAGTAGATCCGTGAAGTGATTTTGCAACCGCTTCAACCATATGTTCCACAAATTCCATCATCCAGTTGTAATCCTTGTAAGCTACATACAGCTCAACTTGGGTAAACTCGGGATTGTGAAAGCGGGAAAGTCCCTCGTTACGAAAATCTTTAGAAAATTCATACACCCCATCATATCCACCCACGATAAGTCGCTTCAGATAGAGCTCATTGGCGATACGCAGGTACAGTTTCATATCCAGCGCGTTGTGATGCGTTACAAAAGGCTCAGCTGAGGCTCCGCCGTAAATAGGTTGCAGGATAGGCGTCTCAACCTCCATATAACCTTTGTCATTCATATAGTCGCGCATCGCCTGTACCATATCAGTACGCTGCTTAAAGACATCCCGTACTTCAGGATTCACGATTAGATCGAGGTAACGCTGACGATAACGCTGTTCTTTATCTGTAAAAGCATCATACACTTTTGTTTCTCCGTCTTCCTCAACTTCTTTTGGAAGGGGAATAGGGCGAAGTGTTTTACTAAGCAATACAAATTCCTTGGCATAAACCGTGGTTTCGCCGGTACCTGTTTTAAACACATGGCCTTTAATTCCAACAATATCACCAATATCGGTCAGACGCTTGAATACCTCATTATATTCTTCCTTTCCGACATCATTTTTTCGGATATAAACCTGAATCTGGCCTTCTGAGTCCTGCAGGTTGAAGAATGTAGATCCACCCATAATACGACGCGTCATAACACGTCCGGCAACAGATACTTTTTCAACGTCATCTTCATCTTGGTCGTCTTGTTTAATAAGCTCTGGATTTTCCAGGATCTGTTTACTCTTGTGGGTCACCTCAAAATCATATGGATAGGGATCATAGCCCATCTGCCGGAGTTCCTGTAATTTTTCCAGACGTATTTCGTGTTGCTCGCTTACTGAAGACTCAGTATTGCTCATGAGAAGGTGTTGTTTGTTTCGTTTTTACTAAGGTTTATTAAGTCGCTAAAAATAAAGAATTCATCACAAAAGTGTGACTTTTTTCTCAACCGTAATTAATAGTTTCAGAAGAGTATTAAATTATAGATTTTCAATTGTTTTTGATTGAATGAAAGAATGTAATGAGTAATCAGTTTTCAGAAATTAAAGAGCTATTACCGTTCAAGGCAGAGTTTTCTCTGTCAAAGATTGCATTTGTTTCTTCAGAAGCGATTGAGCGGCTTAGCGATGCGGAGAGAAGAGAGTTTGAGCAGTGTAAAAGTCGCAAGCGTCAACGCGAGTTTGTGAGCTCACGGATCATCTTAAAGGAAATGTCCCGAAAAATGGGGGCTGGGCAGGATTTTGAAATTCAGAAAGATGAACTTGGTCAACCCGTTGGTAAAACAGGAAACCAACGGTTTTTTGTAAGCATCGCTCATACAGATGAGCTTGTATTTTGCGGGATTTCAGCAGATCAACCTATTGGAATTGACCTTGAGCCTGAAGGTCGATCAGTACCTTCCAATCTTGAGCAGCGCATCGCTCATCCCAACGAACAGGATCTCACGGAAACCATACCAGCTATCCGTCTGTGGACGATTAAGGAGGCTTATATCAAACTCCGCGGCCGGGGTTTACGCATGAATATGAATGAGGTGCATATTGAGCAAGAAACAGAGCAGATATTTACCAAAATAAATAATGACAAAAGGGCTAAAATTTGTAGTTTCCGATCGAAAGAAAATTGGTTAGCAGTCGCATATTATCATTAATAAAAATATAGCAGAACCGTTTCTATGAATATCACTTCGTATTCCCGCAGTCAAATCAAAGAAGGCCTTGAAAACGCGCGGGAGCGCCATGGAGAAGTCAACGAGCACATTCGTTTACTTTTTGCACCAGAAGTAATTAACGATGATAACTTTGATCGAGCTTGTGATATATACAGCCGGTTGGATATGTCGAATTATGATACGGTTGTAGTGGTGGAATCGTATGATAAAAAGTTGGATAAAAAGCTTCCGATGGCGTCGAATACATTTTTCGAGACCCCTCTCGGAAAGGTGCCGGTCGATGACTATATGCGCAACGAATTTTGTGATGAGGATGATGATTTCTTTATCCATGATGAAGCTTTCAACAAAAATATCAGTTTGTTCCAGCAGCTGATGTTTTTGCAGACTCTTTCGGATGATTTTAAGGCACTGAGCGTACAAATTGCTGACCCTGATCCTGCTATTGTGAAGGAAATAGGTTATGTGCTTGAAGAAGTATTGGCATCACGTAGAGCTTTGCTGATATTTAGTTGTGAGCTTGACAATGACCGTAAAAAGGAGTTCAAGAAAGTCGTTGAGATGGTGGAGAATAAGAATGAATCCGGACTCATGAATTATTTGAACAGCGGAGAGTCTTATATAAAAGGCACCACTTCTTTTATTGCAGGGGTTATCGTGGCAAATAAATGGGGGCTTGATCTCCATTTTTTACGAGGCGAATATGAAGATTACAGTGGCAGTTTGTTAACCGGTTATGCTGATCGCCAAAAAATAATTTTTTCATAGAATACTATGCCGGCACCAGATATCACAATCATTGGTGTAGGTGGATTGGGCCATTCTTTGGCAAAGGCTTTATCAGCAGCGGATATCCCTGTCAAAAGTATTTTTAATCGCACAACAGATGATGCTAAAAAACTTGCTGATGACCTTGATATACGCATATCGGGATCTTTTCCATCTGCTGATTATGAATTGGGTGATCTCATCTTTATTACCGTCTCAGATTCTGCTATTGAAAAAGTTGTTCGGCAATTAGCCGATGTTTCAGCAGATTTTAGTCATAAAACAATTGTTCATTGCTCGGGTAACGAGTCGGCAACACTTTTACAGCCGATAAAGGAAAAGGGGGGGCTTATCGCCTCTTTTCATCCGTTACAAACCTTTACAGCACAGTCGGGCCCTTCAGATTTCAAGGACATCTACTTTAGCTTACAGGGAGATAAGTCCGCTTTTCCTCAGCTTAAAGAGATTGCGTCCCAAATGGGTGCCTATACGTTGGAAGTTAGCAAAGAACAAAAATCTCATCTACATGCTGCTGCGGTTATCGCATCCAATTACTTAAATACCCTACTGGATGCAGCTGTGGCTACGGCAACGGTCAGTGGTCTTTCTAAAGAAAAAGCTAAGCAAGCACTGTTTCCCTTAATAAAGACAAGTTTGAAAAATATTGAGTCTCAATCGTTTGAGGAGGCCCTTACCGGACCCATCAAGCGAGGCGATTGGGAAACGGTAGAACATCACTTGCATTTATTGGATGATCAACCCGAGTTGCTGGCGATTTATCAAATCATGGGAAAGAGGACCATCAAGCTGGCAAGAAAATCCCAAAAAATAGATAGCGACACGGCTAAGAAATTATATCGTTTGTTGGAATGAGCAGAGCCAAAGATTATTATCAGCGTGTGTATGAGGTTGTCAGGCAGATTCCCCACGGCAGGGTTAGCACCTATGGCGCTATTGCTCGCTATTTGGGTATTAAATCTGGGGCCCGAATGGTGGGGTATGCGCTAAATAACGTAGCAGAAACGAACATTCCTGCACATCGTGTTGTTAACAGAAATGGTGAGCTTACGGGGCGTGCTTATTTCCCTGATGATACGATGCGAGAACGTCTAAAACAGGAAAACATCACTTTTTTAGATGAATATAAGGTAGATATCGACCGACATTTTTGGAACCCTTTAGAGGAAATGGACTAACGAATAATGAATATGATTAAACATAAGCGGATAACATCTTTTCTATGTTTTCTGGTCATCGCCGTTGGTTTGGTGGGTAAGTTACAGGCACAAAAGATATCAGATGACTCTTTATTGAAGAATGCCTCCGGTCAAGAGTTGCAACAAGTTATCAGCTCATACGAGGGGGAGAAAGTGGTATTGGTAAACGTATGGGCTACTTGGTGCGCCCCTTGTATCGAAGAATTTCCTTATATTGTAGATTTGCAGCAAAAGTATGAGGATATGCTGCATGTTATTTTTATCTCGGCTGATTTTCCCAACCAGCGCGGTAAGGCGTTAGAGTTTTTGAAAGAGCAAAATGTTGATTGGGTGACCTATTTTAAGACAGGCAAAGATCAACCTTTTATTGAAGCAATTTCTGATGAATGGAGTGGAGCTTTGCCGTTTACAAAAATCATAAATAAGGAAGGAAAGCTTGTTGCCAGTTGGGAACAAGGCGCTGAATACGAAAAGTTTGAACGTTTCATTAAAAAAGCAATAAATGTCTGACTGCCATGAATTTACAAAATTTACTTTATGTGTTTATAATACTTTCAGCTGTAGGATTGTTGGCGTTTTTGCCAGTTGAGAATCATAATACTGATCGGTTAGAGATTGGTGCCAAAGCCCCGCTTGCGGATGTGGAAGTGACAGACATATCAGGAGAAAAATTAACACTTGCTGAAGTTGCTGGTAAAAATGGTTTGTTGGTGAATTTTTCGTGCAATACCTGTCCATGGGTAGAGGCTTGGGAAGACCGGTATAATCCCATTGTGAATATGGCCGAAGAAAATGGAATAGGTGTCATTATGTTGAACCCCAATGCAGCTATTCGGGATAAGGGAGAATCAATGGAAGATATGCAAGCACGAGCAAAGTCAAGCAATTATAATTTTTATTATGCTCTTGATGAACAGGCGAAACTGGCCGAAGCTTTTGGTGCAACCAGAACGCCGGATATCTTCTTGTTCAATAGTGACATGGAGCTCGTATATACCGGAGCTATTGATGACAATGCCAAATCAGCCAAAAACGTCGAGCAGCCTTACTTGAAAAATGCGATTCAAAATTTGGTAGCAGGCAAGGAAATCAATCCCAAGACGACGAAAGCTCTTGGTTGCACAATTAAGTGGCCTAAGTAATTCCTAATTGTCTCAATATTTCCTTATTTTTGGAGGCTTGCCAATTACGGCGAGCCTTTTCTTTTAGAACCGAAATAATGAACAACAAATGCCCACTTGGACATTACATACAGAATTTAAATTTGATGCTGCCCATTTGATTGAGGGCTATGACGGTAAATGCGGACGTATGCACGGACACAGCTATAAAGTGCATATTTCAGCGGAATCGGATAAGTTGAATCCCTCAAAATACCTTGAGGCTGATGATATGGTATGTGATTTCAAAGAATTGAAGTGGGCGGCAAAAGGCTCAGAAAAGGGAGGGTTAGACCATTCTGTCTTGAATGAGGAGCTGCCGGTAAATCCCACTGCTGAACGCATTGCAGAATTTATCTATAAGGAAACACAGCAGCGCATTCCCGACGGTATCAGGTTAAATGTGACAGTTTGGGAAACGGAAAATAGCTGGGTTGAATATACCAAAGACCATGTTTAACGAGATTGATCAGGAAAAGTTAGAAGAGCTTATCGACCAGGATGAGATGCGGTCGGTTGAATATCCGCTGGTGGAGGATTTCTACACCATTCAGGGCGAAGGTGCTCACAACGGACGACCCGCCTATTTTATCCGTACTGCGGGATGTGACGTCAATTGCTGGTGGTGTGATGTCAAGGAAAGCTGGGATGAAGAGCAACATCCACCGAAAACAGTTGAGCAGATTGTAAGTGGGGCAAAGGAAAGCGGCGCTGAATTTGCTGTCATCACCGGTGGAGAACCGCTGTTGCACGATCTTGATCCGCTAACATTTCAGCTTAAACAGGCTGGATTACAAGTCCATATTGAAACCAGTGGATCGTCACCTATTTCAGGATTTTTAGACTGGATCACATTATCGCCCAAACGATTTAAAGAACCACTGGATGATATTTTTCCCTATGTGGATGAGCTGAAAGTAGTGGTACTAACCAATAAAGATTTAGAGTGGGCAGAGAAGAACGCGGCCAAATGTCCCGATAGCACACAACTGTTGCTTCAACCCGAATGGGAAAAAGAGGGGGCAGTAGAGCTTATCGTCGATTATGTGAAAGAAAATCCCAGGTGGGGTATCAGTCTGCAGACCCATAAATTTATGGGGGTTCGATAGTGACCAAGCAGGAAAATCATTCTGTAGTTATCACCGGCGCCAGTCGCGGTATTGGTCGTCGGATCGCTCAGGCTTTTGCTCGACACACAGATTTTGCCCTTCTACTTATTGCACGCACAAAATCAGATCTAAAAGATACCCAAACACTGTGCAGGAAAATTGGGGATAATGAAGTATCCATTTCGGCTTGTGATGCTGTAAATCCAAAGGCTGTTCAGAAACTTGCGTTGCCCAAAGGATTTCCGACTCCAAAAATTATCATTAATAATGCCGGTTCCTATCTACTCAAGAAGTTGCAGAAGACATCACACGAAGAATTTGCCGAACAAATTCAGACAAATCTATATTCAGCCGTCAACATAACACAGCGGTTTTTGGGTGATCTAAAAACAAAACCTCACGCCTTGATCATCAATATTTGTTCAGTGGGGGCTATAGAAGGACTGGAAGACAGCGGTGCTTATTCCGCCTCAAAGCATGCGTTATTGGGATATACACGCTCTCTCCGCAAGGAATTACTGGAAACTGAAATTGGCGTCACAGCTGTTAATCTGGGGCAGACGCAGTCTACATCGTGGGAGGGATCACTCATAGATCGCGATCTGTTGATCGATCCTGATGATGTAGCAGAAATTATACTGAATTTGACTCAATTATCGCCGAGAACGGTGGTTGAAGAAATATTGGTCAAACCGCAACATGGTCGCGTGCCACCGATGTAATGAGATAACCTATGGCCTGACGCTATGCGAGACCATCAGGAAATCGAGATTTCGTTATGGAGATGAGAGTTAAGGCTTGGTTCTTCGAGCCACGCCACTTTCATAAGCAGCCTCTTCTACCGCTTTGGAAACCTTGCGAACGACATCTTTACTAAAGACGCTCGGTACAATATATTCCTCACTAAGTCCTTCTTGATTAATACATTCGGCAATAGCATGCGCAGCTGCCAACTTCATTTCCTCGTTAATGTCGGTAGCTCGTGCATCCAAAGCACCGCGGAATAATCCCGGGAATGCTAATACGTTGTTGATCTGGTTCGGGTAATCGCTTCGCCCGGTTGCAATGATTCGCGCAATATCTTGAATCTCTTCGGGCATTATTTCCGGTACCGGATTGGCAAGTGCAAATACGATGGGATCATCAGCCATTTTTTCTATTGCTTCAATGGGGACCGTTCCAGGTCCGCTAACCCCAATTAATAGATCAGCGTCTTCAGTTGCATCCAGTAGGGAGCCGGAAAGATTATCAGGGTTGGTGTTCTTTGCGACCCACTGTTTGCTTGAATTAAGCTCATCCATTTTATCGCGATTGATAATACCGCTCCGGTCGCAACAAAGAATTTCTTCTGCACCTGCCTCTAACAAAATCTTGGTAATCGCTACACCGGCAGCGCCAACTCCAACAATCACGGTTCGAAGATCAGACAGATCCTTCTCAACAACTTTTAAAGCATTAATAGTAGCGGCAAGTGCGACTACGGCCGTTCCATGCTGATCATCATGAAAAACCGGGATATCAAGCTCTTTTTTCAGCTTTTCTTCAATTTCAAAGCAGCGTGGTGCCCCGATATCTTCCAGATTAATTCCACCAAAACCGGGCGACATCCATTTAACAGCATTGACAATTTCATCTACTTCCTGGGTCTGCAGACAGATAGGATAGGCATCCACATTAGCAAACTCTTTAAACAACATGGCTTTCCCTTCCATGACGGGCATCGCGGCCTCAGGGCCAATATCCCCCAATCCTAATACAGCAGAACCATCACTAACCACAGCTACAGAATTTTCTTTGATCGTGAGTGAGTGAACCTTCTCTTTATTATCGGCGATAGCTTCACAGACACGACCCACGCCCGGGGTATAGGCCATTGAAAGGGAGTCGCGTGTATCAACAGGTACCTTGTTTTTAATGCGAATCTTGCCGCCCAAATGGAGTAGAAATACACGGTCAGAAACATTGCGAACCTTTACACCGTCAATTGCTTTAACAGCCTTAACAATAGCTTTGGAATGCTCTTCATCACGAGCACTTACGGTCAAATCCCGAACTTTATATTTTCCCTCCACTTTAACCACATCAACGGCGCCGGGATCACCTTTTTGATCTGCAATTTCGCTTAATATTTTGGCCAGCATACCGGGTTTGTTTTTAATGTATAAACGCATGGTAAAACTGTAGCTGACACTGGGTTGTACTTCACTCATTGGGATATGCTTTTCCGTTTTAAATAAATTCTAAACTCAAAAATTACAAGCAGCAAAGTTACAATCCTTATAACTGTGCAACAAATTCTATTCCCTGATTTTCTCTGCTGCATCTGTAAAGCAGATGATTTTTTAAATGTGGGGTCAAATATTGTTCTCAATTTAAAGTGTTGTGCAGTAGTAGTTAAAAGTATCATTGTATTTTGCTTTACATCTTTTTTCCTTTATAAACTTTGAAATAATATTCATAATGATATATTCAAATTGGTTTAAATTTGCACTAAAATAATTTTTATGAAGAAAACAGCTCATTTTACTGTTCTTTGTTTTGCTTTATTGTTGATGTTCGCATCACAGGGGTGGTCGCAGTCATCACCGGCTGAGGCGTTTAAAAATGTAATCATCCATACTGCTGATGGAAAGCTTATCAAAAGTGGAACTATTGTTTGGAGAAACGGTGTCATTACTGACGTCGGAAAAAATGCATCGATTCCATTTGACGCCTATGTCCATGATGGAGGAGATAGTCTGCATGTATATCCGGGATTTATTGATGGATTGGCTCTTTGGGGAAGTCCTGATGTGGATGAAAATGTGGGAACTCCCAATGTGCCTGGTAATCCCGGTTATGGACGGGCCGGAATACAGCCCGAACGTCAACCTTCTAAGATATTGCAAACAGATAGTAAAGCCCTATCCGAAGCACCTAAGCATGGATTTACAACTGCCGCATTAGGCCTAAAGGGACAAATGCTGCCCGGACAGGTTGAGTTGTTTTTTATAAATGGGGAAGAGACAAAAGATCTTCTTTTAGAGTCAGGGATAGGACTGATGGCCCAATTTGAGGAGGCTCAGGGGCAAGCTTATCCCTCCACAACTATGGGAGTTATGACGCAATTTCGACAGCTCTTCAACGATGCAAAAGCTTTACAGCAACAGGAGCAGTATTTTGCTTCGGTTTCATCGAATTATCCCGCACCAAAAAAGAATGAAGTGCTCGAAGCACTCTATCCGGTGATGAATCAGCAGCAGCCGTTCTATTTTGTAGTTGATAGCAAAGAAAATATTGAGCGTGTATTTCAGCTGCAGGATGATCTTGGTTTTGAGGTTGTTATTGTATCCGGAAAAGAAGCCTATGAAAAGGCTGATGAGTTGAAACAGCGTGATATACCGGTATTAGCCAGCATTGATTTTCCAGAGGAACCCGAATGGCGTTCAAAGGAAGAGGACGAAGATGAGCCTGAGATTACAGAAGAAATGCGCATCTTCAGAGATAAACAGGAAGCAGCTTACAAAGCTGATATCCAAAATATTGCCAAGCTTATTAACAGCGGGGTACAAGTCGGATTTGCTTCAAATGGCTTAAAGCTATCAGATTTGGGTAAACACCTTTCTGTTTTACAAGAGGAGGGTGACCTTGATCCAGAAGAAATATTACAATTGTTGACACAATCTACGGCCGATATTTTGGGATACGGCAACCGACTCGGTAATATTACAGAAGGTCGAATTGCCAACTTTACGGTCTTTGACAAGCCGTTTATGGAAGAAAAAGCAACGTCGATTTATTCCATTATAGATGGAAAGCTTAAAGAATTTGAACAAGAATCTTCTGAGGAGTAAGTATTATGAAGAAGTTATTTTTAGCAATATTAATTTTTTGTTTTAGCCTAACGGGCTATGCCCAAGAGAAGGGTTCAGTTCTTATTAAGAATGGAACCCTTATTACAATAGCCAATGGCAATATGCCCAACACGGATCTATTAATTAAAGACGGCATAATCAGCGAAATTGGTAAAGATATTTCTGCTCCGCGCGGTGTCAAAACGGTTGATGCCTCCGGAAAATATGTTATGCCGGGTATCATTGATGCTCACTCGCATATTGCCGGGGTCGATATCAACGAATGGACAAATCCTGTTACAGCTGAAGTTTCAATGGAGGAATCCATCAACCCGAATGATATTAATATCTATTGGGCGCTGGCCGGTGGTGTTACGTCAATTCACTTGATGCATGGATCTGCGAATGTAATTGGCGGGCAGAATGAGACCTTAAAGCTCCGTTATGGGGCTAATATGGATGAGATGCGTTTTGAGGATGCTCCTCGAACCATCAAGTTTGCATTGGGCGAAAACCCGACACGTGTACATGGGCAAGGGTTTGACGTACAACCACGAACTCGTATGGGCGTTGAACAGGTCATCCGCGACCATTTTGATGCAGCCATTGATTACCGGCGCAATCGAAAGGAATACCATGACGCAAAAGAAGCGTACGAAAATGGTGATCGGTCCACGCCACCCGTACCGGTAGCTAAAAATGAGCGGCTCGAAGTGCTGGTTGATATTTTAGAGGGCGAAGTGCTCGTTCATACACACTCATATAGAGCTGATGAAATAAGCATGCTTATGCGTGTTTTTAATGACTATGGAATTGAAGACTATACGTTTCAGCACGCAAATGAGGCTTTCAAGGTTGCACCGGAGCTCAAGAAGAATGGTGCTTATACCTCGGTATTTGCCGACTGGTGGGCCTACAAATTTGAAGTGTACTATTCGACGGCTTACAACGCTTCTATCCTAAATGCGAATGGCGTAAAAAATAGCATTAACTCCGACAGCGGAGAGTTGATACGCCATTTAAATCATGAGGCAGCCAAAGCAGTACACTATGGTAATACTTCCAAGCAAGATGCCCTCAAAATGATTACCCTAAATCCAGCTGTCCAACTGGGAATCGATGATAAAGTAGGTAGTTTGGAGGTAGGAAAACATGGCGATGTTGCCATCTGGGACGGCCATCCGCTGAGCATCTACAGTAAAACACTCAAGACATTTGTAGATGGAAAAAAATACTTTGATCGTGCTGAAGATGCCGACGATATGCGGTTAAAGATTGACGCGGAACAGGATTTCGATGAAGCCTCAGGACGTTGGTACAACGAAAATGGTCGTCATTCAGAAACATGCCTGCAGGGTGCTGAAATTCGTTTTAGCAAGCAGGGCATGAAACTTCAAGGCAATTAATTACAATGACCAAAGACACAGAAATTATTATGACGTATTTGAAAAGCATTTTATCAGCTTGTCTCTTGGTACTGTTATTGGGGATGAGCGCAGAAGCCCAGATAACTGAAAAGGCTGAATTCGGGAAATTTGCTATTACCAATGCCACCATTCATACGGTTACTAATGGTGTTGTTGAAAATGGAACCGTTCTGATAAACGGAGAAAAGATTACCGAAGTTGGTACGAACATCAATATTCCTTCCGGGTATAAACAAATTGATGGATCAGGCAAACATGTATACCCAGGTTTTATTGATGCAGGGACACAGCTCGGACTGCAAGAAATTGGAGCGGTGGCTGTGACAAATGACCAGGCAGAGCTTGGTGATTTTAATCCCCACGTACGAGCATTTACCGCTATTAATCCAAGCAGTGTCAATATTCCTGTAACACGGGTCAATGGTGTTACGAACGTAATTTCGATGCCTGTCTCCGGACGATTGGCAGGTAAGGGCACACTCATCGATCTCTATGGTTATTCTCCTGATTCTATGGCTGTTAAACCTAATGCAGCGATACACTTAAATTGGCCAACTTCTAAGAAAGGCGGCTGGTGGGATGACCGATCAGACAAGGAGGTCGAAAAGGAATATAAAGAAGATCTGAAGAAGCTCGATGATTTTATTTCTCGAGCCCAGTTCTATGAAAAAATGATGACGGATTTTCAAAATAATCCAGATAACAAAGAACAGCCTGATAAGGATAAAAAGATGCAGGCTATGCGAGAGGTTGTACAAGGAGAAGTTCCGGTTATTATCTCGGTCGATGCCAAAAGTGATATTTTGGATGTTATTGAGTGGACCAAAAACTATCCTGAAATGCAATTTATTCTGGCCGGCGTAAGAGACGGCTGGCGGGTGGCTGACGAAATAGCCGAAGCTGGACTTCCATGCTTGGTTTCTACGTTATATACCCCCGAACGCGATTATGATAATTACCAGCGTCCTTATCAGAATCCCGGTAAGTTGCATGCTGCTGGCGTAAAAGTTGCTATTGCAACCGGTGGGGTCGAAAACGTACGAAATGCTCCATATCATGCTGGATTTGCTGCAAATTATGGTCTTGGCCAACAGGAGGCTTTAAAAGCAATTACTATTAATGCCGCCGAAATATTTGGTGTTGAAGATAAACTTGGTAGTATTGAAGCCGGAAAGCAGGCGAATCTTTTTATTGCAGATGGCGATCCTTTTGAGCCGATGAACCATATTACGGATGTCTTTATCCGGGGTAATAAAATACCAATGGTAAGTCGCCACATACAGCTTTACGAGCAGTATTTAGATAGAGGGGCAAAAACGAATTAAATTTACTTCCTGCTATAATTATAGAGGTGCGGCATGAATAATGTCGCACCTTTTTTATTTTAAAGTTTCGAGTTATTTAATTGGAAATATATTTAACCATCTAAAATACATTATATCATGATTTCTGAGTCATACCGTGCTGCTGTAGTTCAGATGAACAGCCAAACGGAGCTGCAGGTCAATTTGGATTCGGCCTACCGGTACATCAAAAAGTCTGTAGATAAGGGAGCCAGGGTCGTGGGATTGCCCGAAAATTTTGCATTCCTCGGAGGGCTTTCTATGCGAATGGAAAGGGCAGATACTATTGCTAAACAGGTTCCTAAATTTCTTTCTGACACTGCCAAAGAGTTTGGAATCTATCTTATGGGTGGGAGTTATCCTGTCCCGGTAGAAAATGGGAAAGTATATAACCATTCTCCATTTTATACTCCCGATGGAACAGAAGTGCAGGACTATAACAAAATCCATCTTTTTGATGTTGACCTGGATAACGATGAGTCTTATCGGGAGTCTGATTATGTGCAAGCCGGGGATCCTGAACCAGCAGTTTACAAAAATAGTGAAATTGGCAACTGGGGACTTTCAATCTGTTATGATCTGCGTTTTCCAGAGCTCTACAGGGAGCTTGTTGATAAGGGAGCCGAGATATTATCGATTCCTTCTGCATTTACGTATACGACTGGACAAGATCACTGGCGTCCGCTGTTAAGAGCTCGTGCTATTGAGAATACGAGCTATGTGTTTGCACCCGCACAAACCGGATTACATGGAAAAAATCGAAAGACGTGGGGTCATGCAATTATCATCGATCCTTGGGGGCGTGTTATCGCAGATGCGGGGCAAGAACCTGGTATTGCAGTTGTAGAGATAGATCCTAATAATATTCAGCAGGTACGTAATCAGATTCCTTCCCTTAAACATCGCAGAATCTGAGTTTTCGGATCAGGAAGCCTTGGTATATTGATATATTAGTTGATCCAGCATAAGGAGGATGGCGGAAAGACTACCGAGAAGAATTACACTCAGCAACGGTTCCCAGATTACAAACCCACCAATTACCCCCAAAATGGCCCCCAGGTATTGGATATAACGCAGCTGTTCATTGGTCGCCGAGCGTATGATGTTTGAGATATGCTGTTCATCATAACTCCGTAAATTTTCCTCTACCAGAGCATGCACATTTAGCTGATTGATAAGTTTATAAAGTAGGTTGGTGACGATATTTTCGATGTTTTCACTATTCTTATCAATTTTCCGTGGCAGTTGATCTAACAAGTCATCCAGCTTATCCAGGCCACTTTCTACCGAAGTGGGAATTTGCACCAACGCTTCTTCGATTATTGATTGCATCTCTTGACCTTTTACAAAAGTATAGGTTTTTAGCGCAATTTTTTCGAAAGATTTATTGTGCAAGGCCTCCTCAATTTGGGTGAGAATACGTTTGGCAAGTGCTGCTCTGATTTCAGGATCAGCGATCATTTCATCAAGATATTTTAACACCCACTGTTTAATATCACTTCTGAATTGGGGATCATCAATAATACTTTTGATATATCGCGTTGAAAGCCTCCGGTAGCGGCCAATGATATTAGAATCTGTAATTTTCTTTTTGATGATCTCGGGATTGATGAGGTCTTCAGAAACCGCTTGAGCCAAGCGATGTGCAATACGATTTTTCTGTGCCGGTATCAGGCCATGTCCGAAAATAGGACGTTTTTCGGCGGGCTTAAAAAGCATGGTAATAGCTATCCAGTTGGTAAAAAAACCTATTAAACCACTGACACTGAGTATTTTTAAGAGTCCCTCAAATTGAAGATGTTGTCCCCAAATAGCAGTTGACAGTCCATTAAAATCCCAATAAAAAGAAACCCCGAAAAGCAGTATCAGCAAATATGGAATAAGTGACAGAGTCGATATAAACGTGCTGCTATATAGCTGCTTGTGTTCCGGTTGGCGCTTGGATTCCGCAGTTGGCTTTGCAATTTCTTCAATCCGAGTATAACGACTAATAATCTGCCAAAGATTCCGGGCATGTTCACGTGTTTTGTCTTTGGCGGTATCCAACGCACGATCAGACTTATTTTTAGGCAGGTGGTCTACGCTCATTACCGTTAACTGTTTATTAAAATGGTTACGGATAGCTATACGTAAATATGGGTAAGTAGTTTAGGATCTGCAATTGGAGATTTGTTATTGCAGTTTTTTAGTCCTGCTGAGATAAAAATCCTCTTTTTTGGTCATCTTCTCCTTTTCTCCCGTGGATTTATCATCGTATCCTGCCAAATGTAGCAGACCATGGATATAGATCCGCAAAAACTCTCGTTCCGTGGATTCGTTAAATTCTTGGGCTTGTTCGATGATTCGCGGTGCACAACAGAACATCGTGCCTTCGATATCCTGATTCGTATCGGCATCATCATATCGAAAGGTAATAATATCGGTCACGTAATCTCTGTTGAGATGCTCCTTATTGATCTGCACAATCTTTTCCTCATCAACGAAGACAACCTCCACAAAGTTAAAACTACATTCTTCGTTTTCTGATAATTGGTTGGCAATAGCTTGACACAATGCTTGCTCAAGAGGAGGGGATAAATTCGTTTGGTTAAAGATTTGAATATCAGGAAGTTCCTTTGCCATTAATATCAATCTTCATCAAAAGAAAAGTCATCAAGATCTACAGATTCGGTAAGTGACAGGGCAATGGCACTCATCATCAAGTCTTCGGGCAACTGTGTAAAATCGCTATTTAAGATCGTTTCGCTTACGTTCGCATACAAACTGCAACCGGCGCCGGTTTCAACAATAAGACCTGATGTGCGTTCGTTCTGGCGTCCAAAGAATGTTACCTGTTGTAGCATATCACTGGCAATAAAAGCCGTGCAGTTGTGAAGCTGTAAAAATGTATTTTGGGCATATACCGAAACCATGTTTGAGTTTTCGCCTTTAACCTCGAGGCCAAGATGTATCTCGAGGGCCAAACGTCGGTTTTCTTCTTCATTTACTACCTCAAGACGAAAAACATCATTGCCAAGGGGCTTGGCTTTGGTTTCAAGCACATTGGCGATAGCATCGATATTTTCTTTAGTAAACTGATGAACCATTGGTTCGCAATCTTATGCAATCATTATTTTGATTCTGTGAAATATACCATTCACAGCTTTAAATTAGAAATTTTGGCTGCGTAGTTCATAAAGTAAACTTGAACTTTTTACAGTTGGAATCGATCAAACTCTTTTTTGTTTTCTTCTTTGGTAGCCGGAACGGAAATTCGTTCACCCGTTATGGCGTTAACTCGATCATGCAGGGCTGTGGCTTCTTCATCATTACCATTCATAAAGTAAATGCGCTGTATGATGGTAAGGTGGCTGATGGATCTTGAAATATCGCGGGCTATTTGTTGACGTTGTGACCCAATACCCTGCATACGTTGCTTCAAACGACGCTGAGCCTCCATATTAGCATTATTGCGTGCCTGTTCAGCCTTTTGGTTTAGTTCTGATATTTCGTTTTGGATGTCATCGTATTCCGCAATGGTATTTTCAAGGTTTTTCAATACGTTCTCTTCGAGCTGTTTCGCCAACTCATAGGCATTTTGGGTATCGCCCACATCTGCATAACTGTAAGCATAGAGTATCGTTGAGTTAATGTTATTATCATTAATATTAAACGGCAGTTTCTCTTCACCCCACTCCAACCAGTAGCTCGCACTGTCGGGCATGCCTATCTGGCTGTATTTATTAGCCAGCTCGGTGATGCTAAACCGATAATTACCCAACATGCGACGAATGTTTTCATCAAAGTAATTATTGGGATTATTCCATTCTCTAAACCGGAAATTTGAAAGTCGTTTAGCATGAATACTTGGATCCATCCAGCCATAGCCCTGTGATTGTCGACGCTGAGGAACTACGCGGAAGGCCTTGCCTTCGAAACGGAAGTAAGGCTGTAGGCTCATTTGACTCTGATTGGATACGGTATTTGCAAAATAAACCGGTCGCAACCAATTATTATTCCGCAGGATATCTAAAATAACCTCATCCTGAACCTGAGTATAGTATCGTCGGTTACCCTGACGATCTTGCCCGGCTGAACGCCCCTCATAGTACCAGGCCATTTCGTTATCCAGTGAATCAATAGGGATTTGATAACCGATTTCAGATAAATTAAAGCCGAGATCCTTACTGAGATCAACACCTGTTGCTTCTTTGTAATTTTCCATGCTGCTAAATGCATTTTTCAACATGTTTTTGTTTACAGGAATTCTCAGTGTGTCAGGATTATGCATCGAAAGACCACTGGTCAATTGCTCAACTTTATCGTCATCAAAAGAAATGGGAAGGGGAGCAGATTCATGAGACCATTGATCTCTTAGCTGTTTAATATACCAATCCGTATTAAGCAAGCTAAGGCAGACAATACGAACATCGGTTCGCACGCCTTCCACTTCCTGAAGGTACCAAAGCGGAAAGGTATCGTTGTCGCCATTAGTAAAGAGTATAGCGTTAGGAGCTGTTGAATTGAGCAGGTTGTAGGCATAGTCCGGGGCTACATAACGTTCACTTCGGTCATGATCATGAAAGTTTTCCATGCCCATCCACACCGGGGCAGCTAAAAATAGTATACCGAGAATAGTATAAGAAGCAATCTTACTTGATTTAAGATAATCTTTAACTAATTCTACTAAACCAATGCCACCCATACCAATCCATATAGCAAACACAAAGAAAGAACCTACGTAGGCGTAGTCGCGTTCGCGCGGCTGCATGGGGGTCTGGTTTAGATAAAAGATGATGGCCAGTCCTGTAAAGATAAACAATGCTAAGACTGATAAGGCACGTTTCCAATCATTTTGAAAGTGGAATAGCATTCCGAAAATTCCCAGCAGAAACGGGATATAGAAGTAGCTGTTGTGGGCGGGATTTTCTTCATGTGCAGTATCTGTAAATCCGGCTTGCCATCCCGCATCCTGAATGTCGGAATCACGACCTATAAAATTCCAGGCAAAATACCGCCAGTACATATGGTTAACCTGATATCTCAAAAAGAAATCCCAGTCGCTTGAATATTGGGCGTACTGTTGCATATGCTGAGGGTTGGTAGAATAGCGACGAGGAAAGAAGGTCTCTTTATCACGATTAACAGTTCCCTGGCTGCTATCATAGGTATTACCGGTTAATAATGGGGTCTGTCCGTATTGTTTGCGTTCCAGATAATCGATAAAAGCTTCAACCGTCTCGGGATCATTTTCATCAATGGGAGGATCGGCAATAGAGCGGATAAAAATAAGGGAATACGAGGAGTAGCCGATTAGAATCATTGTGTAACAAAGTATTACGATATTTGCTACTCGGTGCCCATTCTTGTGGGTGTAATACAGGCCGAAACTCATAGCAATCAATACAAGGATGATGAAGCCCAATGGACCAATGAGTCCATAGCTGGCGTTGGTAATCCATTCCATAAGACTGGGAATCCCCTGAATAGTACCGGGATAAACCAGTAAAAAGGCACCCGCAGAAACCGCCATTAGGACACCAAATGATTGATAGCTGAATTCATACTTTTTGAAATAAATAATCAGTGCTACAAAAAATAGGGCGAGGAGGTTAAGCAGGTGGATGCCCAACGCAATCCCAAAAAGGTAAGCAATGAGAATAACCCAACGCTCATTGTAAGGCTTATCGTGATTTTCGGCCCAAACAAGAGCCAACCAGACAACCAAGGCTGTAAACAACATTGACAGAGCATAAACTTCGGCCTCAACAGCACTAAACCAGAACGTATCGGTTACGGCAAAGGTAGCAGCACCAAGTAGAGCACCCCCATACATCGCAACTTTATCGATCTCAAGCATATTTTCGGGTGCGCCTTTCCATTCTCGCATTAACCGCATAATAATCAAATATAACAGCATTACGGTAAGTGCAGAGCTCAAGGCACTAATAAAGTTGATGCTGGCCGCTACGTAAGCAGTAGGCATAAACATAGAAAACAGACGACCCAGTAAGGAATAAAAGGGAGCCCCGGGAGGGTGATTAACCTGCAGGCCGTGACCAACAGCTATAAATTCTCCGGCATCCCAAAAGCTGGCGGTGGGGGCCATCGTTAACGTGTACAAGATAAGAGAGGCAAAGAAGGTAATTAAAGCTAACGTACGGTTGGTTGTCTTGTGATTCGAAAACATTCGTACCTGATACTTTAAATGCTGTTTAAAAATGGATTTCTTTAGCAGGCAATAATAGCCATAGGCATGATAGAATCAAAATGTTAATAAAGCCTTACCGCCCGCTGACAAGATTGTTAAACGATTATTAATTATGAATATTTTTTTATAAAAGTAGTAACAATTTGCTGTGTCGGTTGCCACTTCGCCAAAAAATCATTAAAAATAGACGCAGATAATTTTGAACTGTTTAACTGATAAAGTCAGCTTTCTATGAGCAGCAAAAACGGATCAGGGGATCTATTTTCAACAAAATTGGGGCTTATTCTGAGTGTATTGGGGATCGCCGTGGGTACGGGAAATATTTGGCGATTTCCTCGCATTGCCGCACAAAATGGCGGGCAGGAGGGAGCGGGGGCTTTTCTCATTGCCTGGATCAGTTGCTTATTCCTCTTTTCCATTCCACTAATTATTGCTGAGTACGGTATTGGAAGACACGGCCGAAAAGGCATCATTGGCTCGTTTATCAACCTGGTGGGTAAAAAATATGCCTGGATGGGTAGCTTTATCGGTTTTGTATCTACAGCAATTATGTTTTACTACAGTGTAGTAGCCGGCTGGTGTTTATACTATCTGATTGAATCCATATCTGCAGGCTTACCGGCAAGCATGGCTCAAGCCGAAACGGTGTGGTATGGTTTCCAGGGATCTATGTGGCCCTCGGTTTTCCATGCAGTAATGATTGGCCTCGGCGGATTAGTCGTCGTCAAGGGGATCTCATCCATAGAGCGCATTAATAAGGTGTTAATTCCATCATTGTTACTCGTGGTCGTTATTTCGCTCATTCGGGCGGTTATGCTTCCCGGCAGCTTTCAGGGTATTGAGTACCTGTTTACCCCCGACTGGTCTACATTGACGCAGCCCAGTCTTTGGCTCGAAGCACTTACACAAAACGCATGGGATACCGGCGCCGCCTGGGGACTTATCCTAACATACGGCGCTTATATGCGTTCCAAGGATGATATTACTATCAGCGCCTTTCAAACCGGTATTGGGAATAACATTGTATCATTACTGGCAGCCATGACCATTTTTGCGACCGTTTTTGGCACGCTTGGAAGTAGTATGACCAATGGAGAGATCCTCGATATTATGAAAACTTCTGGTCCCGCTTCAACAGGACTTACGTTCATGTGGATGCCTCAACTTTTCAACGAGATGGCCGGGGGTAAAATATTTGCCATCCTGTTCTTTTTAGGATTGACGTTTGCTGCGTTCAGTTCACTTATTTCTATGATTGAGCTGGCCAGCCGCGTTTTTGTGGATATGGGATTTCCCCGGAAAAATGCTACCATTGCGATTTGCATAACTGGATTTCTTCTGGGGATGCCATCAGCGATTTCTACCGATATACTTGCCAATCAAGACTTTGTGTGGGCGGTAGGATTAATGGTTTCCGGTGCCTTTATGTCGTTTGCTATTATTAAATTTGATCCTGAGAAGTTCCGTTCGACTATCGTAAATACCGGTGAGCACAAGTATGAACTGGGCAAATGGTGGTCGGTAATTATAAAGTATGTTGTGCCGGTAGAAGTGATTTCGTTACTTATCTGGTGGATATATCTCAGTATTACATCTTACGCCCCTAACAGCTGGTACAATCCGCTTAGCGCTTTTTCTGTGGCGACTATTGCCGTACAGTGGGGCATTGCAATGGGACTGTTTTACCTCTATAACGATGACATTGCAGAACAGACGACCGGGGAATCTACCTAACCTGTTTGGAATTCATTTTTTGATCTATTGATTGTAGTGAATCTCTGATTTCTTTGAGTACCGCCAGAGTAGATTCTTCGGTTTCTGTTGATGCGGAGGAAAACTTATTATCGGTTACTTTATCACGCTGCTCTAAAACCTGGCTTCGAAAGTCCGATGCATTCCTGATACCGACGAGTGTAAGATCAGCTTGTCCCTGGCCACTGCCACCTGCGGTTTCTACCTTCAGGATACTTAACCCAAAATATTTAAGCAGGGGACCTTCTTTAAAAGTAAGATCTTGAATTTTATCCAAAGGAATAGTGCGCTCTACATGGAATAGCACCCCTTTCTCAAAACGAAGGGCTCGTGAGGTTAGCTCAGCGCTCAGACGATCAAAGTATTTGTTAATCAGAATAGGGGCTATAATAAAATAAATGGGGAGTAACACAATGCCTACAATAGTTACGATTGAGAAAAGCATCCCATAGACCAATAGATACCTCTTTATTCGTGGATTGAACTCAGCTTGTTGTAATATTTTTGTTTTTGTAGCCATAAATATCTTTTGAAAATTGGTGGAGAAGTATCCAGTTAAATAGTGTATTATGGAATCCCATCAAAATAATTCAATACCAACTGTCGCCCCTATCCAGAAAACATACTGGCGACCCTTGGCTTCAATATCAAATATTCGATAGGGCGCATAGTCATCGCTTTCCTGTAATCGAGAGATCAGCATA
The DNA here is from genome assembly GCF_052060035.1 of Fodinibius sp. SL11. NCBI lineage: Bacteria > Pseudomonadati > Balneolota > Balneolia > Balneolales > Balneolaceae > Fodinibius > Fodinibius sp. SL11. The sequence goes on from NZ_JBPOEA010000001.1 coordinate 585,774, forward strand.
TTAAAAGTGGGCCCACCATAAACTTTAAGCTGTTGATTGAATTTCTTTCCGAATAGAAGACGATATTTAAATAATGAATTTAAATCTTTGGTCCAGTTACCCTCATTGATTTTAAAGTACGAAAAATCAGTATGGAGATCGTACCCCTCATATTCATGTAGTCGACCAATACTCCATCCGACCTGCCAAACATTACGATTGAGAAACGGATTATATCCAACAGAAAGCATGTTGTAGACTTCTTGGGTTCCCAGCTTAATGCCAACGTTTGTAAAACCGGTCTCATTGGTCCACAAATCAATATTTTTCCTACCGTCTCTATAATAACTTATAAGGCCGATTGGTACCCCTTCAAATTTGTCCCCATAATTTATTAATCCGGCTTGAATACCCTGGCCTTTATCCACAACATTTACCATCCCAAGTTGAATGCCTTGAAAATCATGACTTATATTTACCGAGCTGAGGCTGATTCCCTGAAAAGATTTTGAATAATTTAATCCCCCTGAGGTAATAATTCCCTGCATGTCGTGGCGAGAAATATTGGTCAATCCTCCGAATAACAATCCTTGTATATTTCCGCCCGAAATATTACCCAAGCCCGATACTAATAGCCCCTGAATATCATTTTTAGCTATGTTAAATCCCCCCGAGCTTTGCAGCCCTTGGATACTGCCCCCGGATGCGTTGAAAATACCTGCGAATTGTAAGCCCTGTATGTCAGTTGAGCCCCAATTACCAATGCCTGATATTTGTATTCCCCGCATTGCTTTACCGCTATAATTTCCCAATCCAGCTATTTGAACTCCTAAGGTGTGATGTCCAGAGTAATTCCCAATACCGGCTATCTGAACACCTGAAGCATAATACTTATTGGCATTGATCAAGGTACCCAGCTCAAATCCCTGATGTAGCGCACCGTGGTATCCCCCTAATAAGTTAAAAGAGTATTTTGAGGCATAACCTAATGCATCAATACCGTTGGAGCTTAACCCAGGTACGAGCGTTACCCGATAAGTGCGGTAGTTTAAACCATAATTTTGCCAGTCTTGATCGGTATGGTCTTGTGCTTGTGCCGGTTGAGAAGTGAATGATAAGGTTATGAATAGGGTGGCAAATAAAAGATGAATCTTACTCATTGGAATCTTCAAATACTGTGATTATTGTTTGGGATTTTAGACAGGATACATTTACGAAACCAAACAAAATTTGTTATAGGAAAAGCAGTACTTGCAGTTTTCCCTCCTTAAATCAGAAAATAGTAATCCCGGTATAAAAGATATTTGAATCTACTCCCGGATTAATTTGTCCAAACTGTCCGTTAGACATGTGGTGATATTTATATCCAAGAGAAAAAGAGAGGTTGTTTAGTACCATTATTTCTAATCCTGCTCCTAATTCAAGTGTAAAATTAAATTGAACACCACGATCATCGGGAAAAGGTTTTTTAAAATACATAAAGCCTGTTGAGGTCTTAAGAAAAGGCTGTAGGGTATTCGTTCTATTAAAATTAAACTGAAATCCTAAAGGTGCTATCCCAAATCCACTATAAGAACCGGATTGATATCTCTCGGTATCGGAAAGTGAGTAATTAGCTGCTAAATTGGCTTCTGCAGTATATTCGAGGAGATGTTTATTGTTGTAAGTCAGAAGCTTTCGATTGTATCGGAGAGTATAAATATTGAGCTTTGCCTTTGGGATCTTCCCCCAAAATCCCTTAGTAGAAGTAAAGGAATGACCGGCAACAAAATTCATCTCATGGATATTCACTTTCTTTTTATTAACCCATGTAAATCGATCAGTAAATTTTGGATCTGATTTTTGAGTACTATCATAATTTGGGGCTTGCCCAAACCCAATTTTACATACTGATAAAAAAAGTATTAATGTAATTAATGCATTCTTAATCATTAGCGTAGTATATTGTAATACAATTAGTTATAGTGTAAGTCTAAAATTATTATCGGTCATTTTCTTCTGCTTCTATAAAGACCCGTTTTACAAGTGGGTATTCCTTTTTTATCTGGGAGGATATAGTTGATATATTCTCCTCAATATTATTTACATCCATGGTATTCTCAAAATTGACACTAAGATTCAGCAGGATGTAATTTGGGCCCATGTGCATCGTCAGTACTTCATTAACCCCGGATATAAAGTTATAATTGTTTGCTAAATTGGTAATTCCTGTGACGATTTTCGGATCAGCACTTTCACCAATCAACAACCCTTTGGTCTCATAAGCAAGCCATGCAGCCGTGATTCCCAATATTATCCCAATGATAATGGAAGCGATACCATCAAAAATATGAAGCCCTGTAAATTGACCTAACGCTATTCCAAGAAATGCTACAATTAAACCCAGCATCGCAGCTGAATCTTCAAATAAAACAACAAACAACGTTGGGTTTTTCTCTTTACGTATGGCTTCGTAGTAGCCTCTGTCACCGCGTGCTTGATCAAACTCCTTCCAGGCAAAATACCAGGCAAAGCCTTCAAATATCATAGCCAGTCCCAAGACAACATAATTTATGATCGGATTTTGCACCGGGTGAGGATCCATCAGGCTGTGAATACCTTCATAAATAGAAATACCTGCACCGACCGCAAAAATCATAATAGCAACAATAAAGCTCCAAAAATAAATTTCTTTGCCGTGCCCAAAGGGGAACTCTTTATCGGCTGGCTTTTTGGCCTTTTTCAATCCTAACAATAATAAAAGCTGGTTGCCGGTATCAACAGTGGAGTGAATACCTTCCGACATCATCGCTGAACTTCCTGTTATTACCGAAGCTATAAATTTCGTAATGGCGATGAGTGCATTTCCAATTAATGCAGCGTAGATAACTTTTTTTGAAGATGCGGCCATGATAAACGGAATTATGTACTACAAAGACGTGATATTATTTTAATATAGGTCAGTTCAATTATAGGTAAATAAATTGGGTTCCTAAAAGGATATAAAAAGGTAGATAGTTAATTAAAAATTGTAAGGATTCCCTCCGGGTACGGTCTTACTAATAAAACAACAAAGGAGAGTCTTATGGCAAAATCGGTATTGCTTAGCGAGATTCGTACAGAGGTTAGAAGAAGGAGAATGAGTTATCGCACCGAGCAAACCTATATTGGGTGGATCACTCGTTTTATTTACTATCACAATTTAGAACATCCCAAGAATATGGGGGAGCAAGAAGTGGTCGAATTTTTAAACCACCTTGTTACCAATCGGGAGGTCCCGGATTCCATTCAAAATCAGGCCCGGCAGGCTATACATTTTTTATATCGTCATATTATTGGTAAGCCTTTGCCATCGTTAAAGGGCTTAGTGCAGGGGGAGACTCCATATATTTGCCGTTCGCGGAATAGTAATAGAAAGCAACAGGTCTCGGCAGGATAGGTTAGGGCTGGCCATTTCCTTTGGAGCGGCGTTCTTGAAAAAATTGCTTAAGAATCCACTCGCAGTCTTCTTCCATAAATCCATGCATTACATCAACTTGGTGATTTAACTTATCACTTGATGTAATATTGAAGACACTTCCACAGCTTCCTGCCTTAGCATCCAGCGCACCAATAACTACCCGATCAACTTTTGACCAAACCATAGCGCCAGAACACATCGGGCAGGGTTCAAGTGTTACATACAAGGTACAATCTTGTAGATATTTTTGTTTAAGCGTGGAACATGCTGCAGAGATGGCCAACATTTCGGCATGAGCTGTAGGATCGTTCAGTCGTTCCGTTTGATTATATCCCTTCCCAATAATGCTACCATTTTTAACAACTATGGCACCCACGGGAACTTCTTTTTCTTCATAGGCTTGTTCAGCCAGAAAAAAAGCCTGTTGCATAAACCGAAGATGTTTTTGGGTACCGGAAATATCAGAATTCATTCTATTTGCTTCCTTGGGTATCAATTAACTATTATCAGCTTGACAATATGAATCAGAAAATACGGCAAATGGATGGAGTTAAACAACAAATAATTGCACTGCTGAAAGAGAATATCCGTAATATTCCAGACTTCCCTAAACCGGGTATTCAATTCAAGGATATCACGACGCTCTTGCGAAATCCAGATACGCTGGAACTTACTTCTCAGGTGTTGGCACGTCCATTTCGCCGCATGAATATTGATTACGTGATTGGGTTAGAGTCTCGCGGATTTTTATTTGGTACCAATCTTGCGCAAGACCTGCACGCTGGTTTTATTCCCATCCGCAAGCCGGGGAAGCTCCCAGCGGATACTGTTTCGGCGACCTACGCGCTTGAATATGGTGAAGATACAATCGAAATGCATAGCGATGCTTTTGACGAAGGAGATCGAATCCTTATCCATGATGACTTAATAGCAACTGGAGGATCGGCAAAAGCAGCAACACAATTAGTCGAAAAACTGGGAGGACACGTTGTGGGGTATTCGTTTATTATTGAGTTGGAAGCCTTGCAGGGATGTGACCAACTACCTGAAGATGTACAAAAAGATATCCTCATTTCTTTATAGTGGGCGTTATACCTATTTTTTAAGAGATTTTTTATCCTATTTTATTCGATTATTGCCAACCTTAGTACTGTCATAGGTAGGTGTAAGGAACATTTATTTGTGATACCCTCTATAAGTAATTGGACAGCATAATAATAGTACAATTACGAATAAATCGAATAAACGGTATCATGAAATCATTCATAAAAACGGTTACGATGGTATGTATGGTTGCAGCTCTGTTTATAACAGGCTGTAAGCAATCAATGGTTATCAGCAAGGTAGACTATTCGCAATCAATTGAGTCTGTATTACAACCAGATGAGAACGGAACAGTTGAAGATGTCAAGCATGGACTAACCTTCAATATCAAACCTATCCAATATGCAGAAACTCAAGATACTTCTTCTGTAACCACGGAACAGGTGCGTTACATCCGCGGACAAGAAGGATATTACTATATAACGGCGCCTAATTACCAAAATGTGTATGTGATGGCCCCAGAAAAAGGAAGCTTGGTATTGAAAGAGACATTGAAGGTACTGGAGGAAGGTATTACCAACCCTGCTTTTAATCAACGTATGTCATATATCCAGTTGCTTAACCAATCAACGGACGATGTGTGGCGAATAAATCCAGAAAGTATTAAAAAAGAAGACTCACAAATGGCTCAACGCGAGGTGAACTAATTATGAAACTTCGAATAACAATTTTATTGACGCTCATAATTGGACTCTTCTCTTCCGAGCTTCATGCTCAACAAGCGCAGTCTGATTATAAGATACAGCAAACATTTAAGGAACAATATGCTGATTACCAACAGCAGATAGAGGATGTTACCTCTCCCGATAGTGCTGAAAAAGTGATTGATTCTATCAAACAGTTTGAACAAAGATATAACAAACACCAGGAGTTGTTAGATAAAGCCTTATATCCGGATACCTATGAGCAAAAAATGGAAGAACTAAAAAAGTCATCGGTTCGTACTCTCAATAAGATCGAAACGATTACGGAACAAAAAAGTCAACTCCAAGAACTTGAGAATCAGCTGGCATCATACGAGCAGGATCTAAATCAACTTGATCAACAGACTGATTCCCTTAAAAATGCCATCCGGAAATCGACCGAAAGCGAAAAGGAGCTCTCCAATATGGTGCGCAAATATCGTCAAAACTTGGAGAAGCGTGATGAGCTAATATTAACGTTTATTGACTCGATGGTTGTGACGTATCAGGATATGGACTTGGAAGCATTGGAGGAGATCGAGAATTATGATCAAAAATCACGGATCAAAACAAATGATGCATTAAAGTTGATCCACGATATTTCAGAAGAGAACATTCAAATATTACAACGCAATGCCTCAAGCTTACAGCTGGATGATTATATGCGCATGGCCGAGGTAAACTATCAATTTCAATCCATGTGGAATAAACTGGGTGATAAGATTCATGAGGTATATGAGGGTGAAAATGCCGATATGTTGGCAGACAACATCAACGGGAACCTAACAAAATGGAACAGTTTGTTGCAATCAAATACCCTCGATGCTGTGAAGGAGTATTTTGCACAGCAAGATATTGAAACTGCTTCTTTTAAATCTGCTAATGAGTTTTATACTGCTTTAGATTCGTATCTTGATCAAAAGATCAAGGAAAGTAAAGATAATCGTTCCGATGAAAATTACAGTGATCTCCAAAAATTTAAGGAGTTTTGGGATCGGGTAGAAGTACAGTGGACCAGTAATTTGGCTTATGCAGATGTGTTAAGCAGGGAACAAACAACTGAACTCAACCAAAAAGTTGATGAATGGACCAAGATTGCCCAGCCGCGATCGAATAATATCTTAGTCTATCTGCTGGGAGGTAGTGTATTACTGGCGGTAGCATTAGGCGTTATGTTGATTCGTGAAAAGAAAAACAGCGGATCAGCATAGGATTGGAAAGCTTTACAGTCGATTTTAAAAGCGGATCCGCCACGACGGATCCGCTTTTTTATTGCATTAAAATTATTTCACCTTATTTGATTCTTCGTCATCCAATAATTTCAGGAATAGCGTCATTGAGCTGGTTATAGTATAATACTCCTTGCAGGCCTTGATCAATACAAAAATAAGGACGGTCCAAAATACAATTCCAATTGTTAGGTCAATCCATTCCCAATCTTGACCAAACTGAATGAGATGCCAGAACGAATAAAATGAAACAATGATAATACTAAATAAGACTGCCCAAAAGATATTTTTTGCTTTATCAATTTGACGCTCAGCAAATTCTTTCAGGCGATTTTGTTTGAGCAATTGCTTGTCCTTATAAAGGAACAGATCGGTATAAATAGTAAAACCGCCCGTAGTTTGGAGCCCTTCTTTAAAGAACTCTTCAATAGTTTCTCGACTGCCCATGGCTAATTATTTTTTGGGTTGAGACGTGCCTTCTTAGCACTGTCAATTTGAGCAGGAGAGAGGGAGTTGTCAAAATTATAGAGGGCATTCTCCCATGAGCCATAGACAGGATTAGGTAATACACACCATAACTTGCCCCATTTTTCTCTATTTTCTTCAACTATATGAGCCCGTTCTTTTTGGGAGATATTTTTAGCAGAAATAAAATCATTAAGATCGTCCCCAAAAAGCATGATTATTCGGTAATTTTGTGCTATATATGCACGTCGTTGCGTTTTAGCAGACGTCCAGTTATCTCGTTCATTCTTACTTAGGATTCGATCTTCATCCTCAGAAAGTGGAAAGCCAAATTCGTTTAAGTTTTCACGGGTTCCGTCTTCGACCTTGGCTTCACGATTCGTCAAATAGAAAACAGCAACTCTTCGTTTTGCTGCTCGTTGCGTAAAATCAACAGCCCCCGGCACAGGATTCGCCTTGGCTTCCATCACCCAATCATTCCATTGTTGGGGATCATAACTGCTATTTTGCTGGATCATTCGAGCCTGAAAAGGAGAATTGTCAAGCACAGCCTCATCCACATCTACAATAATCGCCGGAGGGAGTTTGCGAATTTGCTTATTCTCTTGGGCTGGATAAGCCGTCCAGTACGAATCTTCAATAGCCATCGCAAGATTGGAAGTTGCAGCCCGATAAACCATTGTCGTTAATGCCTGATATTCAGCGGCATTTTGTGTCCACAGCGTGGCCGATGTGGTGGGATGTTGTAGGGTAGAGGTACTGCTGCATGAACAGAAAAGAAATCCAACTACAAGAACCCCTAAAAATGATAATTTCCGTAATGAATGAAGCATTATATAGGTTAGTTACATTAAAAAAAATTCAACTATAAGGTATTAAAAAGTAAGAAATTTAGAAGTAATGAATTTCAAGTTCACAGATGATACAATGCTGAATAACTTGTATACTTGGGTGGATTCATTTAACGATTAATGTGATGGTGAAATGGCTGCTAAAAAGAAGGAACTTAACATTATCGGCAGGTTAGAACCAATCAATTTTCCCGAATGGGATTTATATGATATCGATGCCAAAATTGATACCGGAGCGTATACCTCAAGCTTGCATTGTCATCATATAAACCCGGTAGAAAAGGAAGATGGAGAATTTGTGCGGTTTAATTTATTGGATCCATCCCATGAAACCTACAATGATAAGCTTTTTGAGCTGCCCATACATCGTAAAAAAGTGGTTAAAAGTTCTAACGGATCAAGAGAACAGCGTTTTGTCGTAAAAACTAAAGTTCAACTTTTTAATAAACTTTTAACGGCTGAGCTGTCACTTACCGATCGTTCGGAGATGCGTTATCCCGTATTGGTTGGACGAAAGCTCATAAATGGTCGGTTTTTGGTTGATGTATCCCAAAAATATTTATCGAAAAAAGAAACTAAAGAACAGAATTAAAATTTATACATGCACATAGTTGTCTTATCCCGAAATTCTAAATTGTATTCCACATCACGTCTTACCGAAGCTATAGAAAATGCCGGTCACGAAGCCACTGTTTTGGATCACCTTAAGTGTGATATCGTAAGCGAAAAGGATAATCCCTGTATCTATTATCGCGGTACCAAAGTGGCCGGTGTGGATGCAGTGATTCCTCGTATTGGGGCCTCGGTTACCTTTTACGGATCGGCTGTTGTACGGCAGTTTGAGATGATGAAAGTATTCACGGCCGTTGAATCACAGGCACTGGTTAGATCACGTGATAAATTGCGAAGCTTGCAAATAATGGCTCGTGCCGGAGTGGGGATGCCAAAAACAGTATTTACAAATTATTCTACTGAAGTACGAAAAATTATCGAATCGGTTGGTGGGCCACCGTTGATTGTCAAGTTGCTTGAGGGTACGCAGGGTGTTGGTGTTGTACTTGCCCCAACGTTTAAAGCGGCTGAGTCGATTATTCAGGCATTCCACAGCATGAAGGCCCGAGTAATTGTGCAGGAATTCATTGAAGAGGCCAAAGGGGAAGATATTAGGGCCTTTGTGGTAGATGGTAAAGTTGTTGGCGCTATGAAGCGTAAAGGCGTTGAAGGTGAATTCCGATCGAACATTCATCGCGGTGGCAGTGGAGAATTGATTAAGTTAAGCAAGGAAGAGCGTCGCGCGGCACTTATTGCTGCTCGTGCAATGGGATTGTCGGTTGCAGGAGTAGATATGCTGCAATCCGAACGCGGACCACTGGTTCTTGAAGTAAACTCATCACCTGGGTTGGAAGGTATTGAATCTGCCACTGGTAAAAATATTGCTGGGCGCATCATCTCGTTTGTTGAACGTAAGGCTATCGAAACAAAGAATAATCCCCGGAAGAGTCATAACTTGACAAGAAATGCCTGATCCAATTACGATCAACAATCACAAGATTGAGCCCGGTGAGCAGAAAGAGATACAGCTGAATATTGCTCGACTGCCTACCTATACCAACATTGACCTCCCGGTGCATGTCTTCAGATCCAAAGAAGACGGGCCAACATTGTTACTTACCGGCGGCTTGCACGGTGACGAGCTAAACGGCATCGAAATAGTGCGACGTATGATTGCCAAAGATCTATTGATGCCACAAAAGGGCAGTGTCATAGCACTCCCGTTGGTTAATGTATACGGATTCATTCAAAATGTGCGCGGGTTGCCAGACGGAAAAGATATTAACCGCAGTTTTCCGGGAGTAAAGGGAGGTTCTTTAGCTCGGTTACTTGCTCATACGTTAATGAATGAGATCGTACCCAAGATTGATTATGGAATTGACTTCCATACCGGAGGGGCAGCAAGGTCTAACTATCCGCAAATACGCTGTACGTTGGATGTGGAAAAGAACAAAGAGCTTGCTGAAGCCTTTGAAGCACCATTTATAGTACACTCCTCACTTATAGAAAAATCGTTTCGTAAAGCGGCACATAAAAAGGGGAAACATATTTTGGTTTATGAATCGGGAGAATCTACTCGATTTTATGAGTTTGGTATTCAGGAGGGGATAAATGGCACTATGCGATTAATGAAATACCTGGGGATGAAAGATGAAGCTCCCGAATCACAAAAAAATACCGAGATCTATCGGAAAACAACTTGGGTAAGAGCTAAATACGCTGGACTTTTCCGTCCTAAAATTTCACTCGGTGACGAAGTCAAAAAACGACAGGTATTGGGACATGTTACGGACCCTTATGGAAACGAACAGTTTAAGTTTACTTGCCCACATGAGGGGCGGGTAATAGGCTTGAACTATGCTCCGGTCGTTCATAAAGGAGATGCCTTATTACATTTAGCATACGAATAAATTAAAATCACTTTACTCATATTATGCGCGACGATCTTTTATTTCATATCACGACAAAAGAACTTTGGAAACAGTTTAACAAAAGCGGAAGCTATGAGCCGGAATCCCTTGAAACCCAAGGATTTATTCATTGCTCAACAGGTGAGCAAGTAGAGCGTACGGCCAATAGTCTTTTTGGAGATAAAGAAGAGATTCTTTTGCTTGTCATTGATGCTACAACCTTACATGACGATGTTAAATATGAAGAGGATGAAAATACCGGAGAAAAGTTCCCACATCTTTACAGTCCGTTAAATACTAATGCAATTATTGATAAAATTGCTATTGAGTCCGAAAATAACGGCACGTTTGATATTGCATTTTCAACCTCTTAAAGAATGATAGATAAGGCCATAACACATATTACTGAAATTGCTCAAATCCCTTCATTCAGTTCCTATGAAGAGCGACTGCATCCATATATTCGCAGTTTATTTGACAATATACCTTCAGCAAAAGAGATCAGAGTCCCCGGTAATAACCTCATTTATCAAATTGGCAGTGATCCGAAATTACCGATGATTGCCTTAACGGCACATCTCGATAAAATAAATCATTACGGCACTGATTATCCGGATCCATTGCCCGTTGATATCGTTGATGATCAGGTTGAGGGAGCCATGGATGACAGTGCCGGGCTGGGAATAGTGGTAACAATGGCGGAAATAGCCGAAAAACGGGAATGGCCGAATCTTCTGTTTTTCTTTTCCGAAATGGAAGAGAAGAAGGGCCTTAAAGAACATCCCGAGCTTCTAAAGAATAAAGGGAAAGGGTATTCAAATGGGATGGGGGCAAAACGTATTGCTCAACGATGTATAGAAGAGCAATTGGTTCCTGACCAGGTTATTACATTGGACACAACGCCTTTATTTAAAGGAGATAACGGCATTGCACTGTACGCCAATCACTGGGAATTAAATAATATTGACCCAACTGAAGAACTCATCCTAAAAACAGAGAAAGCCGTTAATCGATTTTTAGCTATCGATTCTGATATTAAGGTAGATAACAATACCAATGATTATCTCCATTACGGTGAAGTATTTAATGAAAATGGCAGCAATATGGTTTCAATAGCCTTAGAACCATCTATTTATCCTTACCACCAAATAGGTGAACGAGTGTTTATTGATGATTTACAACGCTCTTTAACCATTTTAGAATCGTTTCTAAGTGATTCCATCTCGTGAAACGCTATGCCTTTTTATATAATCCCGGGGCTCAAGGTGGCAAATCGGGCATGAACCTTGGGCGTCTTCGAGAATACATTTCTGATTTTACCTATGCTCATCTTTTCCAATCTCTGAATATCGGAGATATAACTGATTTCATTAACCAAAGTTTGGATGATTTTGATGTTTTTATAGCATGTGGTGGCGATGGGACAGCTCGAGAAGTTGCAGCTCCTCTTTTAAATACCGAAAAAAAGATGGGGATTATTCCGATGGGAACCGGTAACGATCTCTGTAAAACCCTTAATATTCCACTTGAACTGGAAGAATCTATCTCTTTAATAAAAAAAGAACATACAGTAGATATTGATGTCGGTCGCTGTAACGATTTTATCTTTTTAAACTCATTAGGATTTGGTTTTGACGGCCTTACAAATCGTTATGCATCAGAGCTGAAGCATTGGAATCCATTTTTGACATATGCTGTATCAGCGTTAAAAGCAGTTATCAATCACTCACCCTTTGAGCTAACAATTAATGAGAATGGCAAGGTGGTTTCAGGACCTGCTATAATGTTTGCTGTCGCAAATGGAAGGGTAGAAGGAGGTTCTTTTTGGATCGCCCCTCAGGCATCTATCACAGATGGAAAACTAAATACTGTTTGGGTAAAGCCTATAAACAAATGGCTCATTCCTATTTTGTTACCCTTATTCTTAATTAAAAAACCAAGACCTATTCCACAAGTAAAATCAGCGAAAGTAGAAAAGATTTCACTGCATTTTTCCGAAAAAGTTGATATCCATGCTGATGGAGAAATTATAAAATCTACATCAAATGATTTCCATATTTCAATGCACCCCAAAGCACTAAAAGTAATTTGTGGGCTTTAGGAGTTATTATTTAATAACTCCGTCAATAATATGAATAATACCGTTACTTGCTCTAATATTCGATTGGATAATTTTGTTTGATTCAATCGCCAGATTGTTACCATTTTGATTTTGAATCGAGATGGTTTGGCCACTTAAACAAGTGATATCAGACATTGCCCGCAAGCTCCGTTCAGTTGCCATACCGGTAAGTATATGATTTAACAAAAGATTATTATTAGATTGCTGTCCGACGCTAAGGTCGTTAAAGGTCGAATTTGTTGGAGCAAATACCGTGAATGGCCCCGCTTGTCTTAAACGATCTGCTAAACCAGCATTTTCTAAAGCTTTAGCGAACTGAGAAGTCTGACTATTAGATTTTAACTTTTCTAACACTGATTGGGCCTGTACATCAGTAAAAACAACAAAAAAAGAAAGGATTAATGCTGTTTTTAAAAATTTATCAGTAAACCTCATATATATTGTGCTTAAATGGTTAAAAATATTCTTGATGAATGTGGTCGTAAGTTTTCTTGATAATCCTCTTTATTATAATGTGTTTTTTATGAGATACAAATATTTCAACCATTATTAATATTAATCAAACTTATCTTGGTACCCGACTATTAATTTTCCGTTCCCAAATTAGTCGGCAGAGGTAAATTTATCGATAAATGATCAAAATTATATTGAATAGACATAGTAAACCATCACAAATTAATTAACGCCTCTTAAAATCGAAATTTGAAAATAATCCGCCTTATTAAGCTAATAACGGGTATAATTCATGATTTAGAAATGTTTGCAGGTGGTATTTCAAGGAATGATGTTAAAACTGACTCTTATGAACGGAAAGTACTTATTGCTGGATTTTCAAAAGGAAATAAGGATACAAAAAGAAAAATTGAGTGTGATCAGTTTGGGTTGACAAAAATGATTGCATTTTAGGTATAGCAGAGTTTGGAAGAATAACTTTTAGATTCAGAATGGTAGTAGCTTTCTTGAAAAAAAATTAATTGATCCAAAAAAATAAGTATGCCTGCTCATATTGTTATCAGTATTCTTACGTAAGTTTAGTAATCGAATCAACCGTTATATAAATCCTTCTTTATTCTATAAAAACTAATTGTCGTATAATTTATATTATGTAAAGTAAGAATACTATAAATATCCAATTCATAATCTTGATTGCTGTTATAGCAATTGGAAATGATGCGCTCTCTTCCCCGTTTGGGGATGAAGGATTTAGTTCAGCTTAGTAAGTGTTTTTTGAATAGCCTTGAAGTTTGGCAACTCGCTGGCATTATCTAAAACTTCTTGAAACCTCAAGGTTCCCTGCTTGTCTATTACAAACGATGCTCTTTTCGACACGCCCTTCATTCCATAAAAATCATCATATAGAACTTCATACTTTGATGATACTTCCTTGTTAAAATCACTTAGCAGAGTGAAATTTAAATTTTCACTTTTTTTTAATTCCCGTAGACAAAAGAAGCTATCTACACTTATACCGATTACCGTTGCATTCAGAGAATTATATAATTTCATGTTATCTCTTGTTGTACAAAGTTCCTTAGTACAGGTACCAGAAAAAGCAACCGGGAAAAATAGCAAAACTACATTCGAATTCCCTTCATAATCAGAACGGGTTATCTTTTCACCTTCAGTATTTTGCAGGGTGAAATCTGGAGCTTTAGAATCAAGTGTTAAAGCCATAATCTTTAGGCAGTTTTAGCTTCTATTTTGTATTCTGTTTGTTTGTATCCAAAAATGCTTAAAAGCATAGCACCTCCTATCAATAATTTCCAGATCCATTGATGGGAATCCTGTATAGCGGTAACACTCCAAAAAAGAATGTATGATATTAGGAAAAGGAATATACTTACCAGAATAAAAACATATTCCCTCCTTCGATAGGTATAAACGGAGTACATTAAGAGTGCTACAACGATTGCTCCTCCCTGGTAGATCACTAACAACCATGTTTTAAGTGCATACGTATCTTGGACCAAGAAATAAGAAATGATTATTAAAAGCGGCAAAGCTGTATAAATCATCGGAAATTGTGCAAAAACAGGTTTCGATTCCCGAATAAAAATAGCTAATGAACTAAGGACAAACGCAAGAATTGTTATGTGCCCCCATTCAACAAGAAACTCAGTAGCTGCAGTTATATTAGGGTCCGTCATTAGATATTCTAAAAAAACTGAAAGCTGCATGATTGTAAAAACAACCGATGCAATGGTAAATCCAAGATATTTTAGGCGACCTTTTTTGTTGGTGAGACTAAAAAAATTTGCAGCAACATAACCACTAACCAAAACGAGTAACAATGTTGCCCAGATCATAAACGCTGATTAATGGTTCTTAGTTTTCGGTGGGATGTTGATTTGGCCGTTGTGAGCGACGCTGTTCAATATCGCGTTTTTGTTTTTTGTCTTGATTATAGATACGCACTTGATCGGTTATATCTTTTAATATTCCCCTTTCAAAACGAATCATCTCCTGCATGAAATCAAATAATAGTAGTGGTTCTTTTTTTCTGTAAACTACTGTCTCCCAATCGATTAGGGATATGTTTTTAATAGCATTTACAAGTCCTGCCCTATGTTTAGCAATTTTTTTGAGGATTTTGTGGACATCTTCAAGCTTTTCCTCATCCTTTTCAAAATCCTCTTTATAATGTGTGAAGTTCTCAAGGTGGGTAGGTCGTGGATCATCGATCGCCTTCTCCATTATTGGTCGATAATAGGAAAGCTGAGCGTGATCAATAAGTAATAGCATTTCGGATATAGAACGACCCTCAGGCGGGGTTTTAGAGTAAGGAACACCGTCAATCACATACTGCATAGCTTCAGCTTCATCTTGCAGATATGAAGCATCATCGACAAGTCGGTTGAGTTCTTCTTGTGAGATTTCCCGATCAGTCATAATGTGATTATCTCACCCATTCAGATTCGGGCTCCACATCATCATTATGGCGTTGCTGTTCAAGCATCTCTACAAGAGAAAGCCCGGAATGAAATTCTTTATCTCTATCACGGACGGAGTGAATGTTGTTTTCTTCCTGGAAATCCCAAAACTGTCCAAATTGCCGGTTTTTGTATTCACGAAGAAATTCTAATCGATCTTCAAGATCTTCTTTGGGAACAAGCAGACGTTGTTTGTCATAAATAGCCTCTTCCCTGGACTCAAAAACAATATCGTAGTCCTTACTCATGACAATAGCCTCTTCCGGGCAGACTTCCTCACAATATCCACAGTAAATACACCGCAGCATATTGATTTCAAAGAAATCAGGATAACGTTCCTTGGGATCATCAGAATCTTCATTAGCCTGCATACTAATAGCCAACGGTGGGCACGCTCGAGCACATAAGCCACAGGCCACACAACGTTCTTTGCCGTTATCTTCAACTAACACCGGTCGTCCCCTGAATATGGATGGTGGATCCCATTTTTCCTCAGGATATTCCATTGTTATAGTGGGTTGAAACATCTGCTTAAGCGTATACCACAACGCTTTGAAAATTTCTGGCAGATATAAGTTTTCCAGAAAAGAAAATGAACGCTCTCGATCAAATTGTTCATTGAGTGCGTTGGCTCTGGGTTGCTCTAAATTTTTGGGTGCTGACATGAGTATGCAATTAAAAAATTGGTTGTTTCTCAACGAAATGTCGATGGAAAAATAACTGATTCAATCATTCACTTCAAAAGGAATATTAATTATTTCTCAACAAATCTCATTGTGATCGGGACACCGGTAAATTTATATTCGTCTCTTATTTTATTTTCAATAAAGCGCCGATAACTGGCCGGTAGTTCTTCAGGCTTATTCATAAAAAATTTGAATACTGGTGGATTCGACTTCACCTGAGTGCCATATTTTATTTTCAAAGGCACCCCGCGGCGAACCGGTAATGGTTTTTCCTTTAAAATACGTTCGATAAAATCATTTAAATCAGAAGTCTTTATAGTCTTTTTTCGTTCCTTTAAAACTTTGTCGGCCACATCTATTACCTTGTGGATACGCTTCCGGTGTAAGGCCGAAATGGATACAATTGGAATGTATTTCATCATCGGCACGCGACTATAAACATATTCCTCGAATTCCTTGTGAATGTTAGTATCCTTATCAGGCACCAAGTCCCATTTATTGAGTACAATAACAATCCCCTTGTTGTATTTGGCCGCTTCTCGGAGAATACGTTTGTCCTGCTCCTCAAAACCACGCATGGCATCAAGCATAATTAAAGCAACGTCGCACTCTTTAAGTGCCCGATCGGTTCTTACCGTACTGTAGAATTCTACATTCTCTTTGACTTTAGCTTTCTTGCGCAACCCCGCCGTATCTATAAGAATATATTCTTTTTCATTATATATAAGTTTACTGTTTATAGAATCTCGAGTTGTCCCGGGAATGTCAGTCACAATACAGCGTTCATCATCCAATAGCGCATTAATAAAACTGCTTTTACCAACATTGGGTCTTCCAACGACTGTTAATTTTGGGATAGATATTTCCGGCTCATTCTTCTCTTCCGGCAGCAGTTTGACCAACTCATCCATCAAATCGCCCGTACCTCGTCCACTTACAGCCGATATGGGGTATAATTCTTCAAAACCAAGAGAATAAAATTCAGTTGCATTTAGCTCGCGCTCTTTATTGTCAGCCTTGTTAGCAACCAGTAAAACAGGTTTTTCTTCTTGTCTCAGCATTTGTGCTACCGATTGATCGAGACTCGTAATCCCGGCCTCAGTATCAACGACAAACAGAATAACATCAGACTCTTCAATAGCGATATGAACCTGCTCCCGTATACCCTGAATCATCACATCCGTTTCGTTCGGAAGGTATCCTCCGGTATCAATAACATTAAATTCACGGCCGTTCCAGAAAGATTCTCCGTAATGACGGTCACGGGTAACACCATATTGATCATCAACAATAGCTTTGCGGCTGCCGATAAGTCGATTAAAGATAGTAGATTTGCCTACATTAGGCCGCCCTACGATAGAAACTACAGGGAGCATGTGGTATTTTTTATTTATATTTTATTTTCAGTGACAAGCCACAAAAATAACGAATTTAACTATTAAAGTAGAGTTTAAACTCAATGCTTGAAACCTTTTATAAAAGCTTCGGATTTATCGGTTCTATCACGCTTGCATTCTTTATTTTCCTTGCTTTCATTTTTTGGATGGCCGGGATCGCTGGTCTTTCTCAACTCCCCGAATCACGTAAAAAAAACATGAAACTTGCCTGTTCGGTAGTTTTTCCGCCCTACCCTATCATTTGGGTTTTCGTTGATATGTATCGTCAAAGTCAGCTTATGAAGGAAGAAGAGATTAGCTGATAATGACTGCAGAAGATTTTAAAAAATCCTTTTCGCGCCAACGGCAAACCGATATTTTTTTAGGAAGTCTTCGGGGAAATAATCGAACAATTCCCATCTCTTTTGATAAACTGCGTGCTGCTGCTAAAAATAATATGTCAAAAGAAGCCTATGCTTATATTGCCGGATCTGCAGGATGTGAAACGACCAAAAGGTCCAATCGCACTGATTTTAAGCAGTGGAAAATCGTGCCGAGTATGCTTAATGATGTTTCTGACTGTAATACGAGCGTCTCATTATTTGGGCAAGACTATCCTACTCCATTTTTGTTAGCTCCAATTGGGGTGTTGGATATGGCTCATCCTAAAGCCGATTTAGCAGTAGCCAAGGCCTCAGCTGCGGAAGGCGTACCCTTTATCTTTTCCAATCAAGCATCAGTAGATATGGAAACATGCAGTTCTGTAATGGGGGAATCGCCGCGTTGGTTTCAGTTGTATTGGAGCACGTCTAATGACCTTGTTGAAAGTTTTGTACGGCGTGCAGAATCATGTGGTTGCGAAGGTATCGTCCTTACGCTTGATACAACAATGCTGGGTTGGCGCCCCCGCGATCTGGATCTTGATTATCTTCCTTTTTTACGTGGAAGGGGAATCGCACAATATACCAGCGATCCTGTCTTTCGCAAACTGATGAAAACTTCTGCCGGTGACGCTGACAAACCGCCGAAGCTGACCTGGAATTCGATTAAAGCTCTTGTTAAAATGGCAAAGAATTATCCCGGCAGTTTTTGGGGGAATTTACTTTCTGAAGAACCTCGTCGGGCCGTTAAAACATTCATAGAATGTTATTCTCGTCCTTCATTAAAATGGGATGACCTGTCTTTTTTACGATCAATTACCGATTTACCGATCCTTTTAAAAGGGATTTTGAGTCCCGAAGATGCTCGCAAAGCCATTAAAACCAATATGGATGGAATTATTGTGTCTAATCATGGAGGACGTCAGGTTGATGGCGCCGTGAGCGCAATTGAAATGCTGCCTGATATCACACAAGAGGTTAACGGAGAAATGCCGGTTTTGATGGACAGCGGAATACGAACCGGCAGTGATATCTTTAAAGCCATTGCGTTAGGTGCTGATGCAGTCTTATTGGGCAGACCCTATACCTATGCCCTTGCTACTGCTGGCGAACAAGGAGTTCGGGAAGTTATCCAAAACTACCGGGCAGATTTTGAATTAACGATGGCCTTATCGGGATGTCGATCAGTAGATGAGATCCATGCTAATCGTTTGCAAACTGACTAATATTCTATCCGAATTAGTCTTTTTATTTTTACCCTCACAAAGATATATTCTATGCTTTAACAGACGCATATAGAATCAGTTATAAACAATATTTATGCTTAACGAACCGTCATTTGTACCACAAAAAGTTGGTTGGATTGAAGTTGTCTGTGGTGGAATGTTTAGCGGTAAAACCGAAGAGCTTATCAGGCGCGCTAAAAGAGCTCATATTGCCGGGCAGAACGTTGTTGTTGTAAAACCAAAGGTTGATAACCGTTATGATAACGACGATGTGGTCTCCCACAATCAAAATGTATTGCCGGGTTTGGTAGTTGATACAGCTGATCAAATTGTATTACTCACCGGTGAGGCCGAAGTTGTTTGTATTGATGAAGCCCAATTTTTTGATAAACAACTGATGAATGTTGCTAATACCTTGGCAAATGACGGGAAAAGAGTTATTGTAGCCGGTCTTGACATGGATTTTGAAGGTCAACCATTTGAACCTATGCCCCAGATGCTGGCCATTGCCGAATATGTCACCAAGTTACATGCCGTTTGTGCGGAAAGCGGAACCATGGCCCATTATTCGCAGCGGGTGGTGGAAAGCACGGATCGAGTTCTCGTTGGGGAGACGGATGCCTATGAACCTCGCGCAAGACATTGTTATCGCCCTCCTGTTGACAAGCGAAGAGGAAAGCCCATTCAACCTATTCGGAAACAAGAAAATTTGAAAGGACAAGACGAATCATGATTGATATACTTCGTGGGATGATCGGAATGGCAGTTATTATTGCCATTTCAATATTATTCAGCAAAAACAGAAAAAATATTAATTGGCATTTAGTGGGCACTGGTTTGGGTATACAGTTCGTTTTAGCTGTGTTCATTTTGAAAGGCCGAGAAATGGCAGATTATTGGGCACCATTGGGATGGCCGAAGGATTTCTTTAGCTGGGTCTCTTCTTTTTTTGTGATTGTACTGGACTTTACCACCGAAGGGGCAAAATTTATTTTTGGGGATTTAGCTAAGAGTCCCGGTATGGAAGGCAGTATGGGTAACTTTTTCGCTTTCCAAGTGTTACCGACTATCATCTTTTTTGCTTCACTTACCGCAATATTATATCACTATGGCATTCTGCAACGCGTTGTGAAATATATGGCCAAAGGAATGCAGAAAGTTATGGGCACTTCAGGAGCTGAATCTCTATCGGTGATCTCAAATATTTTTGTAGGCCAAACCGAATCGCCTCTGGTTATTGAGCCTTATATTAAAAAACTGACTAAATCTGAGCTTTTGGCAGTTATGACCGGTGGAATGGCGACGATTGCGGGCGGTGTTATGGCTGCTTACGTACAAATGTTGGGCAATTCGTATGCTCAAGCACATGATGTTGCACTGGATGTAGGCCGCCTGATGTTTGCCGAACAACTATTGGGTGCAAGTTTGATGGCCGCCCCGGCTGCCCTTGTTATTACCAAGATCATGTACCCCGAAGAAGATGATCCGGTGACCAAAGGCGAAGTAAATATGAGCATTGAAAAAACAGATGCCAACGGAATTGATGCTGCAGCCAGCGGCGCAGCTACAGGACTAAAATTAGCAGGAAATGTTGCCGCTATGTTATTGGCATTTATCGCTTTATTAGCGATGGGTAATTATTTTCTGGAAAGCTTTGGAAGTATAACCGGTATCAATAGTTTAATCACAGATGGAAAGTTAACGATTGAAAGAGTGCTTGGCTGGATTATTGCTCCCGTAGCATTTGTTGTAGGGGTGCCCTGGGAGGATGCCATTAATATGGGTTCATTGCTGGGGACCAAAGTGGTATTAAATGAATTTGTTGCCTACTTGCAGTTATCAGATATGGTAAGTGCCTCCGAAATTAGTGAAAAGACAATTAGAATGGCTACATTTGCTCTGTGTGGATTTGCTAACTTTTCATCTATTGCTATTCAAATTGGAGGTATTGGCGGCTTGGCACCAAGTAGAAAATCTGAACTTGCAGAGTTTGGTCTGAAAGCGGTATTAGCCGGAACACTTGCTAACTTAATGACGGCTACAATTGCCGGAATGTTGTTTTAAAAAAATATGAGCTCTGATTATCTACTTTATTATTTGTTGCTTGCTACAGGCATAACATTCTTCCTTGCCTCTTGTCAGCAAACCACAAATCAACATAACGAAGGTGCGCTTGCCCGTGTCGGCAGTGAATATTTAACGATTGATAAAGCAGTTGATAATATTCCTGAATCTGTTTTAGCCGAAGATAGTGTAAAAGCTTTAACGCAGTACCGCGACAACTGGATCCGGGAACAACTGTTACTGCAAGAAGCAACACGACTTGATTTACACCAAAAACCTGAAATACAACAGAAAATTGAGCGGGCAAGACAGGAAATCCTGAGGCAAGCCCTGAAAGACTATGTGTTGGCTTCTAATGATAGCGACATGCAGATAACAGATGAGGAGGCTCGAACATATTATCAGGCGAACAAAGAGCAATTTGTACTGGAAGAGGATTTTGTAAAATTTCGACATCTGCGTACAAAAACAATTAAAGAAGCTCGCAATGCTCGTCAGGATCTTTTAGACGGTGTGCCTTGGCCTGAAGTTGCTCGTACCTATGCTATCGATCCTTCAACTGTTATTAGTGAATCTGATCAGTACTGGCCTATATCAATGGCTGCACAAGGAATTGATATTATGAATCGATACCTGAAGGTTATTGGTCAAAATGAAATTTCTCCTATCCAGCGTGTTAATGGGGTATATCATTTTGTACAATTGCTCGATACAAGACCCGAGGGCAACCATCCCAACCTGGAATGGCTTATTGAACAGATAAAAGATTGGATGACTTTGAATAATCGGCAACGAAATTTCAGTTCCTTTGTTAAGAATCTTTATCTTAAGGCCGAATCGAATAATGAAATAGAGACTTTTAACGTTTTACCTTCTAAACCTAATCAAAATTCAACGCTTCAAGATACCCTTGAAAACAACTCAACGAATGAATAAAGCATATTTACTGCTCGTTTTTGTAGTTTCATTAATATTAACTCCTCTCTTTTCTCAAGCACAAAATCAGCCTTCAAACAAGAAGCTGGATCAAATTGTTGCTGTCGTAAATGATCACATCGTATTAAAATCGGATGTAGATCAAGAAGTACAACAATATATGATGCAGCTTCAACAGCAACGGAATCAACAAATATCGTTTAGTAAAGAAATTTGGTACACGGTGTTAGAGAACATTATCGATCGTAATGTAATGCTTGACCAGTCCAAGCGAGATTCCATTACGGTCTCCGATGAAAGAGTTGATCAGCAAATTAACCAGCAAATCAACTCTTATATTAATCAGGTTGGCAGCGAGCAAGCCCTTGAAGAAGAAATGGGGAAAAGCATTGTTCAAATTAGGGCCGATTTACGCGAGAATTATCGCGAGCAAATGATCGTTCAACAATTTCAGCAGCAAAAGCGGAGTAAAGTATCTATAACTCGGCCTGAGGTCGAAAAATATTTTAACAAAATCCCCCAGGATTCTCTGCCAATGATTCCGGAGCAGGTAGCAGTATCACAAATAGTTTCGGTACCCCCACCCTTGCAAAATGCCAGATCAGAAGCCCAAAAATTAGCTAAACAGTTGCGCGATTCGGTACTTAATCATGGCAAAACGATTGAAGAATTGGCCAAAAAATATAGTGATGGTCCTTCATCTTCATCAGGCGGTAAATTACCCATGATGTCGATGGATGATTTTGTGGCTGAATATTCTGCTGCAGCTTCAGCACTTGAACCTGGAGAGATTTCTCAGGTCGTAGAAACAAGCTTTGGCTTTCACGTTATTCGCCTCAACAAGCGTCAAGGTGACCAGATTGATACCAACCATATCCTTATCAGAGTTGATGACCAAAGTTATGACGATCAGGCAGCGAAGGATGAGTTGATGCAAATTCGGGATTCTGTTATGACTAATGATGAGATAACATTTGCTCAGATGGCCAGACGCCATTCCGATGATCCTAACACGGCTCCTCAAGGTGGCCGTGTGCTGAATCCACAAACGGGTCAACGTCTTATTGCGCTTGAACAGCTTGATCCTGCCTTGTATCGAATTGTGCTCTTATTGGATGAAGTTGGAGATATTTCAGAGCCGAAATCATTTACGATGGGTGAAGAGAATAATTCGCAACGCGCCTTTCGTATTGTTCGACTTGACAGACGGATAGCGGAACACAGAGCCAACTTAAAGCAAGATTATTCACGTATTAAACAGGCTGCTTTACAAGAAAAGCAGGCTAAGTATATGAATAACTTGTTGTCTGATTTGCGGGAAGATATGTACGTGGAATATAAAATTACGATTCCTGAGCGCTACAAAAATATTAATTTATAGACCATATGAGCACAATACCTGAGGAATCAATTGAGGCGGTAGATTTTTTCCAGGAATCTTTTGAAAAGATTCGAAAAGAAGTGGGCAAAGTTATTGTTGGTCAAAAAGAGATTCTTGACCAACTTCTTATTTGCCTTTTTTCACGTGGCCATTGTGTACTTATTGGGGTTCCCGGTCTTGCGAAAACGCTTCTTATCAGGACAGTATCTCAGACGTTAAATCTCAGGTTTAGTCGTATTCAGTTTACCCCTGATCTTATGCCCGGTGATATTACCGGGACAGAAGTAATTGAAGATGATCGAGAAACGGGTAAAAAGAGCTTTAAATTCGTTAAAGGTCCCATTTTTGCCAATATTGTTTTGGCTGATGAGATTAATCGTACCCCGCCCAAAACACAAGCGGCTCTTCTCGAAGGGATGCAGGAATTTCATATTACTGCGGCGGGACATACCTATCCACTGGAACCACCGTTTTTTGTATTAGCTACCCAAAATCCGATCGAACAAGAAGGCACCTATCCCTTGCCGGAAGCACAGCTTGATCGTTTCATGTTTAATTTGTGGCTGGATTATCCTTCCCTGGATGAGGAACAAGATATTGTAAGTCAAACCACTTCTATTAGAGAGGCTGAAATAAATTCTGTATTAAATGCTGAACAGATTGTTGAATTACAGGATTTAGTCCGCAAGGTGCCCGTACCAGATGGGGTGCTAAAATCAGCAGTTGAACTTGT
Organism: Fodinibius sp. SL11; assembly: GCF_052060035.1. Taxonomy (NCBI): domain Bacteria; kingdom Pseudomonadati; phylum Balneolota; class Balneolia; order Balneolales; family Balneolaceae; genus Fodinibius; species Fodinibius sp. SL11. The sequence continues at coordinate 609,820 of NZ_JBPOEA010000001.1, forward strand.
GACCAAAACTCGTCCGCAATCCGAAATAGCTCCAGAATTTATTCAAAAATACATGAGCTGGGGGGCCGGCCCGCGTGCTTCTCAATATTTGGTACTGGGTGGCAAAGCGCGAGCTCTTTCACGGGGACGATATAATGTTTCTGAGGAAGACATCAGGGCTCTTGCAAAACCGGTATTACGTCACCGTATTGTCAACAATTATGCAGCAGAGGCAGAAGGGTTAACAGCTGACAAGCTTATTGAAATGCTGCTGGACGAAATGTAAATCCCATTATCGTGGACTTTATCTTCCAAGGATTCCAGGCATCGCTTCCCATTTGGGTATATATCCTGATATTTGCCTGCACCCTTTTTATCTCTTGGTGGTCGTATACCCCGCTAAAAAAAGTCGGTGCTCGTTATTACTATCCGCTTATTTTACTGCGCAGCGGTGTTTTTTTTATTCTACTTCTTCTACTGATAAACCCCTTTATAAAAAAAGAAAATACCTATCATGATCCTGCCAATATTGTAGTACTTCTTGATAATTCTGCAAGTACCCAAATTGAGAAAAGAGATTACAAAGGGAGCCAAAGTTACACTGAACTCTTACAGAAACTTGGGTTTGACGGGGCTAATGATATCAATTATCAGTTTTATAAAGTAGGCAACAACGTTGAGCCCACAAATATCGACAGCCTTACATTTGATGAAGACCAGACAAACCTTACGGCCGGGATTGAAGCAATCAGGTTTAATCAGAATGAGGCGACCGCAGCAATATTTATAAGCGATGGAATCTATACGAAAGGGAAAAATCCCATCTATGAGACTTCTGATATTAATATTCCTGTTTTCTCAATTGGCTTGGGCGATACAACTTTTCAGCAAGATGTGTTGGTTTCATCAGTATCAACTAATTCCAGTGGGTATTTAAACAGCACCCAAACGGTAACGGCATCCATAAATAGTCAAGGCTTTGAAGGAAACACCATTCCTGTTGAGCTCAAAAAAGGAGACCAAGTACTATCGAAAGAAATCATTACTCCCAAAATAAGGAATAGCAGCCAAGAGGTGAGTTTTGATCTTTTACTTGACCAAGAAGGCCTTCAGCAATATCAGATTCACGTTCCTGTGCTCAGCAATGAATGGACGGAAGCCAACAATACCCAACGTTTTACGGTAGATGTAAAGGATGCGAAACAGCACATACTGTCGATAGCTTTGGAAGTACATCCCGATGTACGGTTTATTCGATCACTCTTATTAAAAGATGAAAATGTAGAACTTATAAACCGAACATGGCTTACAGGGAATAATTTTATAGAGGGAAATTTATCTTCGGTAACAGATTCACTGGACCTTGTAGTCATTCATGGTTATCCCCAAACAGGCTTACCTGCAAGTGTAAAAGATGAAATTAAAACGTTGGGCGATGAGATTCCCTTAATTATTGCTTTTACCCCGCGGTTTAATGTTCAACAGTTTGAACAAAATATTTTGGAGCTACCTGTTTCCATTACCGGCCCATTGAATTACAGCCAAATCTCCCTTCGTCTTGAATCTGAAAACGCCGGACACCCTATTACAGAGCTCCCAGCTGTAACGTTTGATCAGCTTCCCAGTCTAACAGGCCCAACAGAAAATATTCGCACTGCCGGCTACGCGACCATGTTATTTAGCAGCCGTTATCGCGGGGAATCTATCCAAAAACCTGTAATTGCAACCCATCAAATGGGAAACAAACGTCACCTTTTTGTAACAGCTTATAACTGGTATCGTTTCCAGCAAAATCAAAATCCACAAACACGGGAGTTTGCAAAACAGCTCTGGCAAAACATGATAAGCTGGGCCGTTACCGATCCCGATGACCAATTACTTGATGTACAACCTCAACAAGACTCTTTTTCAAGTTCAGACCCAATCATTATTGATGCTTATCTTAAGAATGAACGAGGTGAGAATGAATCGGAAGCAAATATAGCTATTTCTATTGGAACCGATACGGCAGATAACCGCATGTATTCCATGGAGAATATGGGTAATGGAAATTACCGCCTGAATATACCACCTTTAGCCGAAGGTATTTACTCTTTTGAAGCTACGGCACAGAAAGGTGACAGAACCTTGGCTACCAAGCGTGGAGAGTTTTCGGTAAGTGCTTCAAATGCAGAGTTTATTGATGTCAACAGGAACGACCAGATCCTCAATCAAATTGCTCGAAATACAGGGGGCCAATACTTTCCGTTTGATTCAGTTGGAGGATTCTGGAATCAGTTAGAAGAAAAAGGACTCTTAGATCGCAAGGAAAAAGTTGAAACAAATTTCTTTTATCTCTATCAGCATTGGGGTTGGTTTTTCCTGGTAATAATCTTTTTGTGCAGCGAATGGATATTGCGGAAATATCTATCCCTGCCCTGACATACGCAATTACCTTACCGCACTTTCTTTTAGTTTAATTATTCCTTTTTTAGCATTCATTTGCACAGATAATCCTACCGGCAAAGTAATCATGTTATCAATATGGCCGATCATTGCTCCCGAGAAAGCAGGAACATCAAGGGGTTTAATATGATCATCAAAAACCTGTTTAAGGGTCAGGCTTTGATCGCTTGACATTTCACATGAGATACACTGCCCAAAAACAAATCCTGATATTCGCTCCAACACGCCATTTAATTTAAGTTGCGTCAGCATGCGATCAAGTCGATAAACATCTTCTCCCACATCTTCCAAAAAGAGAATACTGTTATTCCAATCAGGCAGGTAATCAGATCCCATCATCGCTGACAAAACGCTTAAATTACCACCTATAAGCTTTCCCGTTGCCTGCCCCGGGGTAATTACAGCTAATTCATCACAGCTTTCGCATACGCCTTTTTCAGGAATATGAAATTGATTCAGTTTCCCACCAAGCACTTGCTTGAAACTTTGCGTGGTATAATCTGTCCATTCAGATTTCCCCACCGGCCCGTGAAATGTTATCAAACCGGTTTTAGCAAAAATAGATACCAAAAGCGTTGTGATATCGCTATAACCCACCAAAATTTTTGGATTATTTCGAATAGTTTCGAAATCGATGAATGGTAAAATACGATTGCACCCCCATCCTCCTCTAAATGGCATAATAGCATCTACAGTATCGTCGGCAAACATGGCATTGAGATCAGCTGCCCGCTCTTTGTCAGTTCCGGCTAAATATCCATATTTGTTACGTGCATTGGGCCCCTCCTTAACCTTGTATCCCAATTTTTTAACTTGCTTAATAATTTCATCGTACTTCTTGGGATCTGGTAAAATAAACCCCGGACTTATCAGCCCAATAGTGTCACCTTCCTGTAATTTCTTGGGTTTGATAAAGCTGTTATCTTCATAGGAACTAAAGCTGGTATTTGCAAGAGCCGTTCCAATACTTCCTGTAGATAAAAGTCTTAAAAATCCCTTTCTATTCATCATTTATCTCCCGGTAAAGTTGTTTTGATGCTATTATTTGTTTTACGGATAAAGGAACAAAATCTAATATATCATCTCCATTAGCAATTGCATTTCTGATCATGGTAGATGAAATATGTACAGGTTCATGATCAACAAAATGAATATGATCTCTCAAAGATGGGTCAATATTTTTTGTATCTACAGAAGGGCGTTGAGCAACCAGAAGGTCACAATAGTTAAGAATTGTTTGCCACTCCTTCCATTTTTTGAAATTTTGAAGTGAATCGCCGCCAATACACAAATAAAAGGAGTAGTCAGGGTATTTATCCTTCATATACCTAAGCGTCTGAATGGTATATGAAGGTTTCGTTAATTGCTGCTCAATATCGCTGACTTTTATATTATCATAGCCCGAAAATGCTGCACGTAGCATTTTTAAACGGGATTGAAAAGCAGCCTGTGGCTTACCTTTTTTATGAGGTGGATCGGGTGTAAGAAGCACCCACAGTTCATCTATTAAACCAGAATTCTCAAATGATTCCGCAATAGAAAGATGCCCGTTGTGCACAGGGTCAAAACTGCCCCCTAATATCCCTATGCTCCTTTTCAGAGCCGTCATTGATTGGAATTTGTCTGGGTATCAGTATTTATATCTTCACTCGAAATATTATTCTCGTTATCTTGAACAACGGGTGCTTCCTCAGGTAGTTCGGCTAATGCTGATCGGGATTCATCAACCAGTTCTTCAGCCTGTTGACGGAATTTACCATTTGGGAAAAGCTGAATGAACTTTTCGTATGCTTCAATCGCTTTCTGATAACGTTCCCGCTGTTTAGAAGCAACACTGCGTTCGGCATAAATATTATAGGTTTCTATTTCATCCACTAAAGCCCGTTGAGCCCACTCTGTTTCCGGATACTTATCAATCGTTAAGTCGTAATAAATAATAGCTGCTTCATACCGATCAGTACGCAGATATAAATCGGCAGAATGATACAACTTTTTGGCAAGCTTTGTCCGCATTTCAGAAATGTACTTTCCAACTTCATCAGCTTTTTCTGAATTTGGGAAACGCGAGTTGTATAGTTGAAATTTCTCTATCGCATTTCGTGTATATTTTTGGTCGAGCTTATACCGGGGACTTAATTTATAATAACAGTATGCTTCCTTAAACTGGGCTTCTTGTCTCCTTTCCACCCGGGGAAAAAGCGAAATAAACCGCTCATATTCCGAAGCTGCTAACAAATATCGTTCATCGTTATAATAAGATTCTGCCAAGTAAAATTGTGCTTCTTGCCCGTATTCCGTTCCTCGAGCAATCTGAACAACCGTTTCAAAAGCCTCGGAAGCTTCGGTATAGTCTTCCTTCTCGTAAAACGCCATTGCTTTGTTAAATGCAACTTGCAGAGAATCCCCTCTTTGAATACGGTCAGTGTTTTTGCAGGAGGCAAAGACTAATGTAGCAACTAATAGACAAGAAAGTTTAAACGTAAAAGTAGAAAGCTTATGCATTATTTTTGTTTCTGATTTAATATTCACGAGAAATCAAGTGATTAAAAAAATTGATAATTTCTTTTTTGTACTCCGAATCATCAAACCGTTCCAAATGTTCCATCGCTTCTTGATAATGGTACTGAACGGCATTTTTAGTGTCTCTAATAATATCTAATTCACGATAAATTCCAATAACATTATCGACATCCTCGGGGCTACTTTTTTGATCTACCAGTGTCTTTTTTAACTGTTTTTGCTGCTGATTATTACATCGCTCCAAGGCAAGCAGTGTTAGATATGTTTTTTTGCCTTCAATAATATCGCCCCCCTTCTTTTTCCCAAATTTTTCGGGGTCGGCAATAGCGTCAAGCAAATCATCCTGGATTTGAAAAGCAATACCAGCCTTTTTACCAACAAAGCGAAGTTCCTCAAGAATAGAATCGTCCTCTCCCGCAACGGCTCCTCCTATTGCCAAAGCTCCACTGATTAGTGCCGCGGTTTTACCTTCAATCATTTGAAGATATTGCTGAATACTTACATCCGATTGATCTTCAAACATAAGATCATAAGCCTGTCCCTCACAAACCGTTTCAGCACTTTTTAGAAAGATATCGAGTATTGTTTTATACTGCTTCTTACTGTAAAAGTCTGATTGACCATAATATTGCAGTTGCTTAAACGCCTTGGCATACATTGCATCACCGGATAAAATAGCCGTATTAGAATCCCATTTTTTAAAAACGCTGGGTTCGCCCCTTCGGGTATCTGCCCGGTCCATGATATCGTCGTGTAACAACGTAAAGTTATGAAGAAGTTCGATGGACAGCGCTGCGGGCAATGCTTCTTCAACATCTCCGTTGCAAATGCCACAACCTACCAATGTTAAATATGGACGTATGCGTTTGCCGGCTAATTCAAGCGTATATCGTACAGGATCATAGAGTAAAGACGGCTCTTGTGGCAGGTTTAGTTCTGCCAGCTTTTTATCTATGAGGTCAGAAAGTTTTTGTTGTCGTTCAGTAATATTCAAACTCTTTAATGCTGATTTTTCAAAAGACCAAATATAAGTAATTCACAGGAACATATTGTTGCTGTTATCTTTTCACTTTTAGGTGCTTGGCGGTTAATTCTGATGGTGATTCACATCCCAGTAAGGTGAGAATGGTTACGAGCTGCTTTTTCCAGTTTTGATATAATTTTTCTAATCCTTCGTACCCTTTATTTATTACTGCTTTAATTACAGGTTGTGCAGAAGCAGCAAAATCAGAACCCAGGCATAACGATTTGGCAATGTCATGACTTGATCGAATACCTCCAGAAGCTATGAGTTCAAAATCATACTCCTGCTTAAGATTCTTCAATTGTTTGACACATTCCAAGGTTGGAATCCCCCAGTTGTTGAAATCGCTATCCGGATTGTTATTTGATGCGCGCTCGTTTTCAACTTTCGCCCAGCTGGTTCCGCCTGCTCCGGCAACATCAATGACTTTGACACCGGCATCAAGTAATCGCTTAGCCACTTCTGCAGAGACCCCTGCCCCAGTTTCTTTAACTATTATGGGAAGCTCCGTATCCTCACAAAGTTGTGCAATACCTTGCTCAATTCCTCTGAAATCACGATCCCCTTCCGGCTGCATAATCTCCTGGAGAGGGTTTAAATGGACAATCACCGCGTCGGCTTCGATAGAATCTATGAGCAGGTCTGTTTTCTCTTTTGATAATCCCCCAACCAATTGAGCACCTCCGATATTTGCAGCAATAAAAGCGTTGGGGGCTTTTTTTCGTACAATAGAAAATGAAGAAGTCGTATCAGGCTCTTCGAGCATCGCACGCTGACTACCAACTCCAAAAGGTAAATTATTGTTCTCGCAAAACTCCGCAATAATAGCATTTACTGCTTCTCCATCGGTATATCCTCCTGTCATCGAGGAAATAAAAAGGGGGAATGAAAACTTTCTGTTGAGCAATGTGGCTTTTGTTGAAACTTCATCGACATTTATCTCGGGAAGTGCGTTGTGAGCAAAATAATATTTTTCAAATCCGGTTGGGATTTGATAACTCATATCCGCTTTTGCGGTGAGCTCAACATGATCTTTCTTGCGATCTTTAATACTCATAATTAAATCATGTAGCTTCCACCATTAATATGAAAGGTCGATCCTGTCATGTGGGGCACTTTACCGCTGGCAAGGAAAGCCACCAGTTCACCCACTTCATCAGGGGAAGTAATTTCATCAAACGCCATGCCCTGGGTTAAATATTCTTCACCATAAACCTCTATTGAATCAATAGCCATATCAGTTTTAATAAAACCAGGTGCAATCGAATAAGCTGATATTCCTTTTTTACCAAAGTCTCGTGCTACACTTTTTGTAAATGCTACAAGTCCACCTTTGGAGGCTGCATAAGCGGAGTATTCTTGTGTGTCGCCTCGGTAGGCCGCCCTGGAAGATACATTGATAAGATAGCCTTCCTCCTCTTTTACCCAGCGGTTTAAAGCCCATTTTGAGATCAAAGCAGGAGCTCGAAGATTCACCTGCATAGTTTTATCCCACTTCTGAAGCCAGGTTTCATCATTCTTTTCAAAGCCGGACTCCATAAAAATACCGGCATTGTTTATAAGTACATTGGGAACCTCATCGCGATCAAATATTGGTTTTATAGTCTTTTTAACGGCTACGGGGTCTGCTAAATCAACGTACAACGACTCAAAATTGTCATTTTGAGTAAAATTTTTGGGAAACTCAGAAGATCGGGCCGTGCCAATAACTTTGAAATCCTCTTTTAAAAGCGATTTGGTGATACTTTTTCCAATTCCACGAGAGGCTCCGGTAACTAATGCGTACACAGTAAATCATCGTTCGTTAAAAATTGCTTTCTGTGAAGGTAAGAATCGGAATGAGGGCTTCCAAAGATTTGGTAAAAACTATACGCGATAAACCGGGACGTTGGAACAGGCTTCCCCGTACATCAACTTCTTTACATATGGTATAAGCTTTTGCGTAGCATAAAGATAAACACTTTCAGGGACTTGTTTTTCTTTACTCGTACACCCTTTAAGTATTACAAACTTATCTTTGTAACTACTCCAGTCGATATCATCCAGCCTTCGCCGATACAGCTCAAAAAGCATGTCTTCTTTTTGCCCCTTAAATACTTCCTTAGCTTTTCCGGCAAGGTGTTGTCCTACAAGCATATAGGCCCACTTGGATATGATGGCATCCGTAGAACAATATATCCCGACATATTGTCCTTCAAATTGACTCCAGTTAAAATCTTCCAGTTGATCTCGAAAATCCTGCTCTTTCAGAATCATTCCCTTGAAAAGGAATTGCTTAAGGTCAAGTTCAGCTCTGGGGTTCTCATCATAATATTTTTGTAGATCGATGGTAACCAGCTTATCAGACTGCTTAACCTTATTTACAATTTCGCCTTTTGTGTCGGTAGCCATAACTTAAATTGAAAATGATTCTCCACACGAGCATGTGCGATTGGCATTCGGATTATGAAAATGAAACCCTTCTCCTTCTAATCCATCTGTATAATCAAGTTCCGTTCCCGAGAGGTATAAAAAGCTACGCATGTCAACAACCAACTTTATGCCCTTATCTTCAAACTGCTGATCTTCATCATCAGTATTATCAGGATTAGTATCAAATTCCAGGTCATAAGTAAGTCCAGAACATCCACCACTTACAACGCCTACCCGTAGCATCGCATCATAAGCAATCTCCTGCTCTTCGCGAATCTGCTTAATACGTTGCGCTGCGCGATCTGTGATGGAAATGGACATATTGGAAAGAGTGCTTACTAATTATACAGAGACGACCTGAATTTCAGGGTCAATGCGTTTAACCATACTTTCGATGGCGTATAATGTACCGCTTGTTGCGGTGGGACAGGTTCCACAGGCGCCCTGATAATGTACTTTAAGGCGATTGCCGTCAAGACCGAGTATCTTAAGTCCACCACCGTCAGCTAACAAATATGGACGAACCTGTTCATCCAGCATTTTGTTAATTTCCTGCAGTCGTGGATCATCGGTCTCCTGCACTTCTTTAGTGGCATGCACTTCTTCATCTTCCACGGCATCATTTTGAGGAGTTGCCTCACGAATAGGTGGAGCTAATTGACGAAGAAGTTCGGACCATACCGCATCACCGTCTTGAGTTACAGTTACGTACTTATCCACATAATAGACATTGATCACGTGATCAATAGAGAAAAGCGCCGATGCCAGTTCATCATTTTCTGCATCAGATGCATTTTCATACGATTTAGTAACACCATTGGTCAGTGCTTCACCCAACACAAAACGCATGGCGTCGGGATTTGGTGTACGCTCAATTTCTTTAATCTTAGGCATAATAGTTTAGTCTAATAGCTTTTAATATTTCACTATTTAGAATGAATATAAATATATATTAGTTCAATTCACAGCTCCAAATTGAAACTATTGGAAGATAGAAATCGCTTTTTTAATTCCTTTTATAAGCCGATCAATGTCCTCTTTATTGTTATAGAAAGAAAGTGAAGCTCGAGCCGTAGCGGGCACGTTAAACCTACGCATCGTCGGTTGTGCACAATGGTGGCCGGTGCGTATGGCTATTCCTTGTTGATCCAATATCGTGCCTATATCCGTAGCATGAATATCTTCATGGACAAAAGATAAAACCGAAGCTTTTTCTTTAGCTGTACCAATGATACGAATACCCTCAACAGCATTGAGTTTTTGAGTTCCATATTCGAGCAGCTCTCGTTCTTGTTCGGCAATATTTGGCATCCCAATTTCTTCTAAGAAAGAAATCGTTTCACCGAATCCAATTCCGGCTGCAATAGGCGGTGTACCAGCTTCAAACTTGTAGGGAGTGATATTATACGTTGTTTCTTCAAAAGAAACCTTATCAATCATATCACCGCCACCGCGATATGGGGGCATCTCATTAAGATATTTCTTCTTACCATACAGGATTCCAAAGCCGGTAGGGCCGCACATTTTATGAGCAGAAAAAGCATAAAAATCGGCATCTAAATCCTGAACATCGACCGGCGTATGTGGAACGGCTTGTGCCCCATCTACCATGACAGGGATATCCCGTTTATGCGCCTCTGATATCATCTTTTTGACAGGATGAACAGTCCCTAAAGCGTTGGAAACATGCCCCACTGCAACAATAGCAGTGTTATCGGTGAGAAGTTCTACATATTTATCCCAAATAATATCACCGTGGTCATCAACAGGGATAACATTTATTTTCGCCCCCTTCCTTTCGGCAACCATCTGCCATGGAACAATATTAGCATGATGCTCAACCTCAGAGATCAGGATTTTATCTCCTTCCCCAATAAAACGATCGCCAAAGCTGTTCGCTACAAGATTAATTGAATCGGTAGTACCGGTTGTGTAGATAATTTCTTCTTTATGACCGGCATTAATAAAACGTTGTACTTTCTTTCGCGTCAACTCATAAGCATCAGTAGCTTTTTGGCTGAGCGTATGAATACCCCGGTGGACGTTAGCATGCTCATTACGCTGGTAAGCATCTATCCGATCTGCAACGCGGGAAGGCATCTGGCTGGAAGCTGCATTATCAAGATAAACCAACGTTTGCCCCTTTATCTGTTGCGAAAGGACAGGAAATTGTTCTCGAATGCGCTGAAAATCCACATTCGACTTTGATTGTATTACAGCTTCAGCCATTATTAAGCCATTTATACGGTTAATTTAGAATCAAGCTGATTCTCAGTGAATCTGTGAACTTCATCAACAAGCAGATCCTGAACCGAATCAACGGTTATGTTTTCAATTGTTTCGAGTGCGAAAGCGTAAATAAGCATTTCACGAGCTTGTTGCTCATTCAGTCCACGACTCTTAAGGTAAAAGAGTTCATCTTCTTCCAGTTGTCCTACGGTAGCACCGTGTGTGCAAACAACATCATCAGCAAAAATCTCCAACTGTGGCTTGGTGTTTACCAAACCCTTTCGAGAGAGCAAGAGGTTACGATTCTCCTGGAAAGAATCAATTTTCTGGGCATCCTTGCGGACAAAAATCTTTCCGTTGAATACCGAATGCGCATTGCCGTTAATTACACACTTATGCAACTGGTGACTCTCACAGTGCGAAAAGCGGTGATCCATTACCGAGTGCGTGTCAGAAACCTGATCTCCATCAATAAGTACGAGACCATCTACCGTAAATTCTACTTCTTCATCACGTTGAGAAATACGCGGCTCGTTGCGTGAGAGCTTTGCTCCTCGTGTGATGGTATACGACTCATAGTTGGCGTGGTGGTGCACAAAAGCCGCTGTGCGCGCTATGTGAATTGCTTCCTTGCTGTCGCGCTGAATCTTGGTATGCTTTACGTAGGATTCCTCTGCGGCATTCACCTCAACAACCGGAAGATTAAAATATTTATTATCTCCTAATCCAACATGATCTTCAACTATGGTTACTTCAGATCCTTTATCCGCAACCACAACGCTGCGCGAGGTGGTAAAATAGTTGGTATCAGCATCAGTTTGCACAAATAAAAAGTGCAACGGAGTATCAACAGTCATTCCCTCTGGGACGTAAACAAAAACGCCATCCTTCAAAAATGCTTTGTTAAAGGAGCTGAATATGTCTTCCTCAAAATTATTCTCAACGTATTTATTGAGATGTTCTTTGAGAAGATCATTGTCTTCTTCGGCTAACCCTGCAATATTTCCGATAACAACTTCTTCGGGCAGATCATCCGTGGAAGAATGTTCTGCAGAGAAAGATCCATTGATAAACACCATCCGGGCTCCCTTACTTTCCGGCAAATAATGCTCACTGATATCCGGGACATCCACATTCAGGTCAGAAACCAGCTCATAGGAATCTTTATACAGATCTCGAAGACTAATAAACTTCCAGTCTTCCAGTTTCTTGGTAGGGAAAGGAATATTTTTGACCTCCTCGGCCCCTTTGAGGCGTACCTCGTCTAAAAATTTAGATTTACCGTTCAGTGAACCTTGAAAGTTAAGTAAGTCTTGTAAAAACGTGCGTTCTTTTTGTTGTTTCACTTTTCCCATTTGATTATGACAATTCTCCGTTTACAGTACTGATGCCTTTTCGCTTAACCAGTCGTAACCTTCCTCTTCAAGCTTGATGGCCAGATCTTTATCTCCCGACTTGGCAATCTTACCGTCAATCATTACGTGAACATAATCTGGAGTCACGTAATCAAGGATACGCTGATAGTGTGTGACAAGAACAACAGCATTATCTTCGTTCGAAATCTGATTAATCCCGTTAGCTACAATTTTAAGCGCATCGATATCAAGTCCAGAATCAGTTTCATCCAAAAACGAAAGTTTGGGATTTAATACCGCCATCTGGAAGATCTCATTTCGCTTTTTCTCACCGCCACTGAATCCGGCATTCACACTTCTATCAAGAAACTCTTCTTTCATGTCAACGAGTTCCAGCTTTTCTCGAGCGTAATCCTCAAACTGCAGAGGATCCAACTCTTCGCGCCCTTGTTCTTGGGCGATTGTATTGTACGCCTGTCGAAGCAAGTTTTTATTAGTTACGCCGGGAACTTCAACGGGATATTGGAAAGCGAGGAAAATGCCCAAGTGAGCACGCTCATCCGCTTCAAGTTCAAGAATACTTTCGCCGTTGTACAGGATGTCGCCCTGAGTTACTTCATAAGCTTCATGGCCTGCGACAACCTTCGAAAGCGTACTTTTACCGCTTCCGTTGGGACCCATAATAGCATGGATCTCACCGTCTTTGATTGTCAAATTAACTCCTTTAAGGATCTTTTCTGATGGTTCTTCCTCTACGCAAACATGTAAATCTTTAATTTCTAACACTTTACCTTATTCCTCTAATATTTTAATTAAAAAGTTATCTGATCTGTTAACCTACACTGCCTTCGAGCTTAATGCCGAGCAATTTGTCAGCCTCAACGGCGAACTCCATCGGCAGCTCTTGTAATACCTCTTTGGCAAATCCATTAACAATGAGCGAGATAGCATCGTCCTCGTCCATTCCGCGCTGCTGTAAATAAAAGATTTGATCTTCACCAACACGGCTGGTAGATGCCTCGTGTTCAACTTTTGCCGTTGGATTGGCGGATTCAATATATGGGAAAGTATGTGCCCCACAGGTTTGACCAATTAACATCGAGTCACAAACAGAATAATTTTGTGCTCCATCGGCCCGGGGACTAATTTTTACCAAGCCACGATAACTATTGTTCGACTCACCGGCAGAAATACCTTTCGAAATAATGGTGCTCTTGGTGTTTTTACCCAAGTGAATCATCTTTGTACCGGTATCAGCCTGTTGACGGTTATTTGTTACCGCAACAGAGTAAAACTCACCAACTGAATTATCCCCTTTCAGTATTACACTTGGGTACTTCCAGGTAATAGCAGAACCGGTCTCAACCTGTGTCCAGGAAATTTTTGAATTATCTCCTCGGCAGTGGCCTCGTTTGGTAACGAAGTTAAAGATACCGCCCTGCCCTTCTTTATCACCGGAGTACCAGTTTTGAATGGTCGAATATTTAATTTCAGCATCTTCGAGAGCTACCAGCTCAACAACAGCTGCATGAAGCTGATTTTCTTGGTACATTGGCGCCGTACAGCCTTCGAGATAACTTACATGGCTGTTATCCTCACAGATAATGAGCGTACGCTCAAATTGTCCCGATTGCATATTATTTATACGGAAATACGTAGAAAGTTCCATCGGACAAACCGTGTCTTCGGGAACGTACACAAACGATCCGTCAGAAAATACTGCGGAATTTAAAGCCGCGTAAAAATTATCGCCTTTGGGTACCACCGTTCCCAAATATTCCTTAACAATTTCGGGATGCTCTTGAATGGCTTCTGAAATAGAGCAAAAAATCACTCCCGCTTCAGCAAGCTTTTCCTTGAAAGTCGTAAAGATGGATTCACTGTCAAAAACCGCATCCACCGCTATACCCTGCAGTTGTTTCTGTTCTTCGAGAGGGATTCCAAGTTTTTCATAGGTTTCCAGAATCTGTGGATCAACATCTTCCAGACTTTCCGGTTTCTTGCCGTCTTTCTTCTTTGTCGAAGAATAATATTGAATATTATCAAAATCAGGTTTCTCATACTCAACATTGGGCCAGTCAGGTTCTTCCATCTGCTTCCATTTTTCAAAAGCTTCAAGACGGAATTCCAATACCCATTCGGGTTCGTCTTTGCGACGAGAAATTTCCCGAATGATATCCTCATTTATGCCTTTTGGGAAATCTTCATATTCCACATCGGTGGTAAAGCCATATTTATATTCACCACCAACCATGGATTCAAGTGCTTCAGTTTCACTCATAAGAAATTATTGCGGTAAATTTACGATTTCAGCAGTTCGGTTAAATAAACAGTAGAACAAATTTTAACGTTCGGAAACTAAATTTGGATTAATTCTAAGTAAAGATCTTTAATCCATTAATCAGCTCCTCGAGTAGAGCCTCAAATATAAGGATTATTGGATGTAACTTAAACTTAATTCAGCCACTTCTATATACTTGCCAAGTTCATTTCTAATGCATGAAAAATGATATTCAATTGTCATTTTTACCAATCGAAAGATGCTATTGCTTTGATAGGAAGCATTTATGACAACTTCTTAGCAGAGGTATAAAAACTATTATTCTCCCATCAATATAGCTGCGCAGGCAGCATTCACAATATCCTGCCAATTGCAGCCTCGGGAAAGATCCATCATAGGTTTGGTAAGCCCCTGCAAAATCGGTCCTGTTGCGGAAGCCCCTGCAAGACGTTCGGTAATTTTATAGGCAATGTTCCCTGCATCTAAGTTGGGAAATACAAATACATTCGCGCGACCCTTTAGTGGAGAGCCCGGTGCTTTTCGTTTTGATACTTCAGGAACAAAAGCGGCATCAAACTGCAACTCACCATCTATTGTAATTTCCGGCGCTTTATGTTTAATGAGATTTGTAGCTTCTACAACCAGTTCAGTGCGTTCATGTTTGGCACTGCCTTTGGTCGAAAATGAAAGCATAGCTACTCTGGCCTCCTTCTGGGTCAGCCGTTGATGGGTGCGGGCCGATTCAATAGCAATGTCAGCAAGTTGTTCGAGATCAGGATATGGAACGACCCCACAGTCGGCGTAGGTCAGCGGGGGCTGATTTTCGAGGGCCATCAAAAAGGTACTGGAAACGGTATTGTTACCCTCCCGAAGACCAATGCTGTGAATAGCAGCTCTGATCACTTCTCCGGTAGTAGCTATAGACCCAGCCACGGCTCCATCGGCGGCTCCCGTCGCCACCAATGTTGCTGCCAGATACAGCGGATCTTTAAGCATCTGTGCAGCTTCTTTTCGTGAGGTCCCTTTATGTTTCCTTCTTTCATGCAGGTGATCCACCAAAGAATTTTTATTAAAGTCTTCATCAACAAAGAAACCAGACAGATCTGTTGAAAATTCACTCACTTCATTTTTATGAAGAGCAAGAATTTCTTTCTTGTTTCCTAACAACAAGACTTCACATATCTGTTTCTCAACCAAATACGAAGCGGCCTTCAATACACGGGGATCCTTGGCTTCGGGAAAGACAGTCGTTTGATTCTTCTTTGATGCCCGTTCACGGATTTTATTAATAATTTCTATCTCCATAGCGTCTAATAATTATATCAAAAGTGTAATGGCAATAACCGCAGTTGCAATTCCAATCCACTGTTTAGTAGAAACCTTGTCATTCCAAATTAATAACCCCAAAAAAGTACCGCCCAACACGTTTAAAACGTTCACGGTGGGATAAGCAATGGATCCGCTGATATCACCGAGCGCATAAATTAAAAAAATTGAGGAATATAAGTTAGGAATGCCAATAATTGCACCCAGAATTGCTTCTTTTTTTGTGATAAGCGGTGCCTTTCTAAACAGGTTGATAATCAATCCAATAGCAAAAGCTCCTGAAAATACAAGCCCCATAAAGGTGAGCTCATTAAGGTTGGTGCTAAACTCCTCTTCGTAGATTTTGAGTGAAGCATCCGCAAAACCGGATAACACAAAGGTTAATATCAACAGCCAGGACGCACTTATGGAACCAATTTTAATATCATTCTTTTTGGGAATGAGTAACAGCATAGCCCCGAACACGCCAATAATTCCCACTATTTTAAGTCCACTTAAATATTCCGCATACCAGTATATGGAGATCAAAACTGGAATCAGTAATGATAATCGCATAGCTGCAATAGTGATCCCCACCCCATTGGTATGAACTGACTTACTGTAAGTAACAAAGTTACCAATAAAAAAGGCACCAACAACGACACAAAAGAACAGTAGAATAGATGAATGATTGACAAAGGTAGAAACGAAATCCCCCTCAAATCCTACAAAAAAAGCAAAAATAGCTGCAACAATATAATTGACCGTGAGGGTATTTAGAGTCCGCAGGTTTTGACTTTCGGTAACTTTTAAAAGATGGGCAATGGTAAGCGAGCATGCCGAGCTTAATGCCAGGAATACATAAGCCATTATTCTGCTGCTAAATTAAGTTGGGTATTGCCAAGTAAGAGTGGGTCCTGGGGATGGTCAAAGAGTCGCCGCGAGGTGTAGGAAACATTGCGCTCAAGGTATTGATAGATGTCCGAAAGCACAGTTCTACGCTGTTGCAGTGCCTTTGCAAAGAAGTATGGAAAGATATGATGCTTTTTATCTTCCCCTTTTGCGGACATGAATAAACGGGAAGCATTATTTAGCTGGGAACCCATCAATACAGAACTGTTGGGATTTCGCAACAATAAAGGCGAAACATTATTTTCTATAATTTGACGCATCTCATTTTCAGAAAAGGACTTACCGCGGCTACCACGGACAAAATCAATATCACTCAATACCAATGTTTTTTGGCTGGGGATCTCTCCAATTCGTCGATATAGATCGGATAATGCTATGGTAGAGTCTGACTTATTTTCGGAAGATGTATTTAAATAATGCAGTCGAAATTGATCTTTTTGTTTATCAACACTTCCGTATCCGCTTAGGTACACGAAAAGTTCGGTACTATCATTCGCCGTTTTCTGCAGTGATGAAAGCAATGTATTTAGGCTATCGCTGCTGCTGATATCAGCTAATTGATAAATATTGTCTTCGGAATACCCTAAGGCATTTTGAAGATAGGTACGCATCAGGCGCCCGTCCCGCAGCGCATAATTACGTTCGCCAAGCGTATCATTATAGTTCTGATTAATCAGCAATAGTGCTATTGCATTGGGGTTTTCATCGCGCAACATGGGGATATTGCTTTCTACATCAATTTCGCCAAAGGGTACCCGGGGTACGGTTACAAGCTGGTCTTCAATCTCATAATCTTCTGATCGCCAAATAATACTGGCATCCGATTTTTTGATGTAGGTTTCAGATATCCCATACAAAACCTTGTACCACTCGTCCTCGATGCTGTCGATCTTAAGTTGACTACCCTCTACAAGATCTGCAAGAACATTATCGGCGTTCTCCTGCGGACTGTTGCGCAAAGCTGTCAGTTGTTTATTAACGACGGCATACGGTTCTAAAACC
Organism: Fodinibius sp. SL11; assembly: GCF_052060035.1. Taxonomy (NCBI): domain Bacteria; kingdom Pseudomonadati; phylum Balneolota; class Balneolia; order Balneolales; family Balneolaceae; genus Fodinibius; species Fodinibius sp. SL11. Next base: position 627,284 of record NZ_JBPOEA010000001.1, read on the forward strand.
GTATCAATGGGATAATTATACCAATACAATGAATCGGCAAAAAGTACTTCGACCCTGGCACTGCCGGGCCCCTGCCCTGACAGTTTTAAATTATTCAGGATGTTTCCAATTGGAATATTCAAAGCTCCCTCGGTAATATCCTGATTATGTTCCTCAAATATAATCAGATCATTATAAAGGATATAAACAGAAGCGGAGGTATCTATTTCGGCATCGGCTTTCACAGTATCGATTTCCACGGCAGTGCCGGTACTCCGTAGGTAGCGTTCTTCTCCTGTAGGACGCGGATCACCGACAGGCTTCATATTCAAAAATCCGGATGCGAGCATTAAGGCACCCATCCCATTTAGCGTCCATTTTTTTGTAGGTGATGAATGACTGCCAAAGTCAGCAAGATTAGCTAAATAAAAAGCCATTGCTGCTCCTCCAATACCAAGTGCTGTGGTCCCCGGCCGTAACTTATAATCTTGTATATTACGTTCCATCAATACACGTTGCGTGTACTCGTAATGGGTTTCAGATAAAAGCTCTAACGACAAAAGCGGGGTTCCGGATGTTACTTCTCCACTTTGCTGTAAAAAGTACTTTTCTTCTACAACCTCATAATCCGATTGGTCAATAGATTCCTTCTCTTTCACGGTCCAGCGGGCACTGGTGCAGGATCCCAAAAAGAAGAGCAAAAATAGTACTAATGATATGTAGGATAAATTTTTCAACAATATTTACAATGTAATTGTTGCTCCTATGCCGAACACCTGTCGAAATTTAAAAGCATTTTCTACACCGGGGTGAGAAAGCCAAAATGGCATATCATAACGCAAAGTTATTCCCCGTGATTTACCAAGATAATCAGGAATATCGATTGACAGTAAAAACCCCAGACCAGCATCAGATAATAGGTTAGGCTCCTCTATGCTCGTAAATCCAAGTGATGTCCCCGTATCCCAAAAAAGGTATGAGCGGAGATCGATCAACCCACCTATAACAGGAATCTTCTTTAAGCCATTATCTAACGGATTGGGATAATTCATTTCAAAATTAACAGCAGAGAGTGATGTATATAAAGGCTGGTTTCCATTATTTAATGACTGAATATCATTATTCAGATATCCTCTCAAATTAGGTCCGCCGGTTACTTGAATATTGCCAATTTGCATCCATGAAGGCGGAATAGTACCTCGTGCTCTCGTAAGTCCACTTTGCATCCAACTGCGAGCAGAACTAAAACTATGGGTAAATAAATACTCAGGAGCAGTATTATCAGTAGCAAAACCAGAATATAAACGCCCGGAAAGGGAGAACTGTTCAGTAAACTCCACTTTTTGACGAAGAACTATTTCACTGCGTAGAAATGGGTCTACTTTTCCTGCTATGTTTGCATCTGCAGAAAATGATAAGGCATATCGTCCAAGTCCATTGACATTTGTAAGTTCAAAAGTAGCATTTGTCAAGTATAACCATTGTGTTTGCCAGAGCTGTTGATACAACAAGTAATCTTCGTTAAAGCGATAATCTCCTTTAACTCCAATCGATAACTCTTTGTAATTCAATTCATTAAAGCCAGTTTGCCAACGCTTGTTAAAAGTCAGTCCATGTGATTGAAAACCGGTACGATACGATGTTTTGGCCGATATACTTCCTTCACTTCCAAAATCAGAGATCGCAGGAATCGGTTCGGTGTATTTTAGATAATATGAGACTGGATTGGCTGGAAAGTTGGTGCCGAGCCAAAGGCCGGCATTTAATCTATGTGGACCGTCACCAAAAGTTCCCGGCACTTGTCCGCGAAGTCGAACTCCAACTCGAACACCGTCAACACTATTGTACCATGCATCCGGTGCCGGAAGAAGCTCATACGAAGAATTATTCTGGGCTATAGAGTTCTTTGGTATGGCAATACCTGCTATAATGAGTGCTAAAAATAGCGGAATGAAACAATTAAACGGCTTTAAAATTTTATTATCCACTCGTTCAAAATTTCTTTAGATGTTATAATCTCAGCTAATAATTTCATCAGTCGTTCTTGTTCCGGCCATTGAATATAGGTATCTATTACATCTTGGGAAATCCATTTCCAGCTAATATGCTCATGGTTCAATATAATAGGTGCCTCTTGATCTACTTGGGCTCCAAAAGCCGGGATTTGGAATATGTTGTCACTTTTATGATCGTAAAATTGATTAACGGAGGGTATTGACCAAAAAAGGCATGGGGTCAAATTTGTTTCTTCATTTAGTTCTCTTATCCCCGCCTCATAAAATGTTTCCTCAGGATCAACTTTCCCCCCAATCATCCGCCATTGATGCGCATATTTTACCTCAGCAGATCGCTTCAAGAGAAGAAATTTCACCTCGTCTTGTTCCCTTCGATATGGATAAACGTCAACAAGGCGTTTCATAATGCGATATATTAGGAATCCAGTACTTTTGCCTTAAAATACTCCAGCGCTACTGTTAACCCTTCCCTGCGATCATACGTCGGTTCCCAGTTAAGTATTTCTTTCGCAATAGTAATATCAGGCTGACGGATTTGAGGATCATCCTTAGGCAATTCTTCAAAAATAATTTCACTTTCAGATCCGGTGAGCTCAATAATTTCCTTGGCAAAATCAAGAATCGTAATTTCTTCGGGATTGCCAAGATTTACCGGCTCTACATAATCCGACTGCGAAAGTCGCCATACCCCTTCTATCAAGTCATCAACATACATAAAAGAACGTGTCTGTGAGCCATCCCCATAAACGGTTAGTGGATTACCGCGCAGTGCCTGCCGCATAAAAGTCGGAAGTGCGCGTCCGTCATGTAGACGCATTCGCGATCCATAGGTATTAAAAATGCGTACAATGCGGGTCTCAATGTTATGATAGCGATGATAAGCCATCGTCATCGCCTCAGCAAATCGTTTAGCTTCGTCATAAACTCCTCGGTGTCCGATAGGATTTACATTACCCCAATAGTCTTCTTTCTGGGGATGTGTAAGCGGATCACCATACACTTCACTGGTAGAAGCTAACAGAAATCGGGCATCTTTTTCTTTGGCTAAGCCAAGAGCCTTGTGAGTACCCAGTGATCCGACCTTAAGCGTCTGGATGGGCATCTCTAAATAATCAACAGGAGAAGCAGGGGAAGCAAAATGAAGAATTAAATCTAATTCACCTTTCACATGAATAAAATTAGTGACATCATGTTTGACAAATGTAAAGCCCTCAGTCCCGATTAGATGAGAAATATTTTCGGCACTGCCTGTGAGGAGGTTATCCATACAGATAACCTCATAGCCTTCTTCCAAATAACGATCGCATAAATGCGATCCAAGAAACCCGGCTCCCCCTGTAATTAGGACTCGTTTAGTTGACATTTATGGCCGGCCTCCCTACGCTGATGTATGTTATCCCTGCTTTTTCAGCTCTTTTGAGGTCATAGAGATTACGGCCGTCAAATATGACGGGATGCTTCATTTCTTCGGCAAAGTTATCGACCGTCGGGCGACGAAATTCGTTCCATTCGGTGCAGATCACCAGGGCGTCGATGTCGTCCAAGGCTGCTTTTTGGTTATGCACGAAGCTCGTGTTATCAAGCACTGCCTGGCTGGTCGCCTTCTTGAAGGTGCCAATTGCCTCGGGGTCGTAGGCCAGCAGTTTCGCTCCACGTTTTACTAACTCCTCAGCGATATACAGTGCGGGTGCTTCTCGAATATCATCTGTCTCGGGCTTAAAGGACAGCCCCCACAAGCCAAAGGTCATCCCGCTAAAGTCGTCGGTGTCGAAGTATTCTTCCATCTTACGGACAATAGAGACTTTTTGGGCATTATTGACCTGCATCACCGAGTCCACAATTTTAAAGTCGTAGCCATGTTGGCCGGCCGTATGGTGGATGGCCTGCACGTCTTTGGGAAAGCAGCTGCCCCCGTAGCCAATGCCGGCAAACAGAAAACGCTTGCCGATGCGCGAGTCGGTGCCAATGCCGCGGCGGATGTTATCCACGTTGGCCCCCACCTTTTCGCAAATATTTGCGATTTCGTTCATAAAGGTGATCTTGGTGGCCAGCATCGCGTTGGCCGCATATTTGGTGAGCTCGGCGCTGCGGCGGTCCATCACAATGATGGGGTTGCCCGAGCGGACAAATGGTTCGTAGAGTGTGGTCATAATATCGGCCGCTTGGTCGCTTCCAGTACCAATGACCACCCGCTCGGGATACTTAAAATCTTCCACGGCGGCTCCCTCCCGCAAAAACTCCGGGTTGGATACCACGTCAAACAGCTCGGGGTCGATGTGCTGGCCGATGATTGCTTCCACGCGGTCGCCGGTGCCCACAGGTACGGTCGATTTGTTGACTATAACGGTGTAGCTATCCACAATAGGTCCCAGCTGCTTGGCTACGGCCATCACGGCCGAAAGGTCCGCCTGTCCATCGCCGCCCGGCGGGGTAGGCAGACACAAAAAGACAATATCAGCTTGGGGGACCGCATCCCCGATATCGGTGGTAAATGTCAGGCGCCCCTCCCGCTGGCTGCGGGCAAAGATCGTCTCCAGGCCCGGCTCATAAATGGGGATCTGTCCGTCGCGAAGCCGGCCTACTTTGTCCTCATCAATATCTACACACGTTACGTTGTTGCCGGAATCGGCGAAGCAAGTCCCGCTGACCAGCCCCACATATCCCGTTCCTATGACTGCTATATTCATTTAGTTATCGCTCAATATTTTTAACTTCTAATTTTAGTTTTCCAGCAGGCACATCCACCTCGAACGTTTCTCCCACTTCTCTACCAAGAATAGCTTTTCCAATCGGAGATTCAACAGAAATTTTGTTCTTTTTAAAATTCGCCTCGTCCTTCGAAACAAGTGTATACTTGACCTCTTTATCTACATTGTGATTATAGATGGTTACCGTTGAAAGCAAATAAGCTTTATCGGTTTTAATATCCTCTTCATCAAGTATACGAGCATTCGCCAAGGCATTTTCAAGCTCGGCAATTCTTTTTTCGAGCATGCCCTGCGCTTCTTTGGCAGCATCATATTCCGCATTTTCACTCAAATCTCCCTTTGCCCGTGCTTCGGCAATTTCTTCGGCAATCTCTTGTCGCCCACGGGTTTTCAAATCTTTCAACTCTTCTTCAAGCTTTTCGTAACCTTCTCGTGATAGATAATTCTTATCCACGGTACTTTTTCTTTGGTTTAAATCCTCGTTTGTGCAAGCTTTCAAATAATAAATGCCAGCCATTAACGCTGACACTATTCTCGAAAGCGACTTAAAATACCATGATTTGCGCTCTGTTTCCAAATCTAAATTTTGTACCTTTTTACGAAATTTAGAACCTAAAATTGATTTATTTTGGAAAAGCTGAGTACGAAAAAAATTCTGCAGCAAAATCTAAAACGTACGACTCCGGGCCAAATAAACAAACTCAAAATATTACTTCATAATGTCCGAAGTATGCATAATGTGGGGGCCGCTTTTCGCAGTGCTGATGCCTTTGGTATTGATGAGATTTTAATCTCCGGATACACTCCAACTCCGCCCCGTCCGGAAATCGCTAAAACTGCTATAGGAGCACAGGAGCATGTAGACTGGCGACACGAAGAACATCCCCAAAAACATATCGAAAACCTTAAAGAAAATAACTATCGCCTGGTGGCACTCGAGCAAATGACAGACAGTATTTTACTACCTGAATATACCATACCTGAGCAACAGTCTATTTGCTTGGTTTTTGGAAACGAAGTTACGGGGATTGATGAAGATATTATCACTTTTATTGATGATTTTATAGAAATTCCCCAGTATGGCCACAAACATTCTCTTAATGTATCAGTTACTGTTGGTGTAGCGTTGTATGCTTTTTTGGTTAAGTATTGGTAAGGCAATTGATGTGCCTGTCGCTTCTTTATTTGTTTGAGTTATAAATATTGATTGTTATGAACAATAGCCCACGCCCAATCCCAACCTCAACTTATTCCCCAAAAACATATTCCAGTAGGTGATTTACGCCATGTAAAAAAATTTAAAATAAGTACTTCATGCTATTGCATTTACAATTTCCTTGTCGTAATCTTGCATCAATAATATCACTCCAGCACAATTTATTATTGAGGTCAATTTGAGCCAACCGAATAAAAAATTCAGAGATTATTATGCTACTGATAAATATCGAGGATTTTATAAGATAAGAGAACGTGTATTTAAGTTGTCAGGCAAAACTACGATGACATTCACCAATGGCGAGAAAGAAGTTTTTGCTTCTGGGTTGTTTAAAGAAGCTGCACTGACAAAAATATTCGACCAGATAGATAATATCATAGATGCAAAGGATTCTACGGAAGAAGAAACTGAAAAGGAAGACTTGCCGTATTTGCATAAATATCGATGAGAAATACCTGATGCCCCATTGCTACCAAATACGCTAAAGAAACGATCTGTTTATTTTTTTTAATTTGCTGTTCCACTATTTATGGATATCAACAAATCGCATAAGCGAATACAGAATGATGACCGATGAATTTAAATCCGAGACGGTATTGTATCCATTGACTCCCCATTTGCGAAAGATGCGTAAACCGATTTAAAAAGGATTCTTTGGGCTACTGAATCACAAAGTATTGAGGTAAAGTTCATAAAGAGATAAGATAGATTATTATATTTAAAATCGGTTTATAACAAAAGAATAAACTGAGGCGACAGATTACAATTTATCACAAAACCGTTTTTAATTTTATAGTCGATACTCTTATTTTCGAGCTTTGAAAATTAATCGCCAAAATTCAGTTCATGTCCAAACGAACACTTGTAACTTCTGCCCTTCCCTATGCCAACGGCCCCATACACTTGGGACATCTTGCCGGGGCTTATCTGCCCGCCGATCTTTATGTACGCTATAAGAGATTAACAAATGAGGATGTTATCCATATTTGCGGTTCTGACGAACACGGCGTACCCATTACTATTGCGGCCGAAAAAGAAGGGGTCAGCCCTCAGGACATCGTGGATAAATTCCACAAAGAAAACAAACAGATTTTCAAGGATTTCGGTATTCATTTTGATTACTATGGACGTACAAGTTCAGAAGTACATCACAAAACATCACAAGAGTTTTTTAGCAAGCTCTATAATGACGGTGTTTTTGTTCAAAAAACTGAAGAGCAGCTTTATGATCCCAAAGCAGCAATGTTCTTGCCGGATCGTTATGTAAAAGGCACGTGTCCCAATTGCGGATATGAAGAAGCCTATGGCGATCAATGTGAGAGTTGTGGCACGTCGCTCTCTCCTACCGAATTGAAGAATCCCAAAAGTGCCATTACCGGTGATACGCCCGAAACCAGAGAGACTACGCACTGGTATCTGCCACTGGGCGATTTTCAAGAGCGCCTTGAAAAATGGCTTGACACGCGCGAAAACTGGAAACCCAACGTAATGGGTCAAGTTAAAAGCTGGCTCAATGACGGGTTGGCCGATCGGGCTGTAACACGCGACCTGACTTGGGGCGTACCAGTTCCCCTTGATGATGCCAAAGGGAAGGTTTTGTATGTCTGGTTCGATGCTCCTATCGGCTATATTTCTGCAACCAAAGAGTGGGCAGCCGAGCAAGGCGATCCTGATAAATGGAAAACATATTGGCAGGATGAGGAGACCGACCTCATCCACTTTATTGGGAAAGACAATATTGTTTTTCACTGTATTATGTTTCCCGCAACGTTGATGGCACACGGCAACTACGTACTGCCTAAAAATGTACCGGCCAATGAATTTCTGAATTTAGAAGGCAAGAAACTTTCAACTTCGCGCGGTTGGGCTGTTTGGCTGGATGAATACTTGGAAGAATTCGATGCTGACTTGTTGCGCTATGTTCTGGGGACGACCCTGCCCGAAACTAAAGATTCCGATTTTTCCTGGGAGGATTTCCAGAATAAAGTAAACAGCGAACTGGCTGATGTGCTCGGTAATTTTGTATATCGTACTACATCCTTCATTGAAAATTATTTTGACGGGCATGTTCCTCAGTTAAACAACGCAACTGAGAAAGATCGCGAAACATTAGCTAAAATTGAGGAGCAAAAACAGAAGATCAGTCAGGCCTATGAACAGTTTAAGTTGCGCGAGGCCATAGCCGAAACGATGAATCTTGCACGTATCGGGAATAAGTATTTTACCGATATGGAGCCTTGGCACACGCGCAAGGAAGATCTTAAAACGTGTGGTAACACTTTGCATGTTTGCCTTCAGATTACAGCTGCTTTGAGCATTCTTTTTGATCCCATTCTGCCCGTTAAGATGGCTGAATTGCGTAATGAACTCAATATTGGCGATGAGATTAATTGGGATCATATCACTGAAACTATTCTGGATAGTGGGGCATCTATCAAGAAAGGGGCGATTTTGTTTGAGAAAATTGAAGATGAAGAAATCGAAAACCAATTAAATAAATTGAAAGAACGTACTGATGAAAAGGAACAAGAGACCACAGACTATGAACCTCTCAAAGAAAATATGGAATTCGATGACTTCATGAAGATGGATCTGCGGGCGGGCAAAATTATAGAAGCCTCAGCAATAGAAAATGCTAACAAACTTCTTAAAATAAAGGTAGATCTTGGCTTTGAAGAACGTATAATTGTTTCGGGTATCTCCAATGACTTTTCTGCCGATGAGATTGTAGGACAAAACGTCTGCGTAGTAGCCAATTTAGCACCCAAAAAATTGATGGGTGTCGAAAGCAACGGGATGATTTTAATGGCTGAAGAGGAAGACGGATCGCTTAAATTTGTTGGAACCGACGCCGAACCTGGCAGTGTTATTAAGTAGATTTATTCGAAAACGCGGTCTTTTGTTACTTAAAAAAATAGAATAAACACTACGCTGCGTTTTTACGGATTAACATTTTTCAAAAATTTGATTTGTAAGTAAGCTTCTTGCATTACATTTTACGGCGACTTTTTAATCAATGCTTGTGAACCAAAATTAAAGACATAAGGGGATCTGACTTTTGGCTGAAACTAATTCAACAACTCGGGGTAATTGGAATTCAAAACTGGGTTTTATTTTAGCAGCTGCCGGTTCTGCGGTTGGCTTAGGTAACATTTGGCGCTTCCCTACCGAGGTGGCCTCTAACGGTGGCGGAGCCTTTCTGCTTATCTACTTGTTATGCTGTTTTGCTATTGGTTTTCCGGTGATGGTGGCAGAATTAAGTATCGGCCGTAATACAGACCGTAACCCGGTTGGCGCTTTTAAAGCGTTAAGCTCCAATAAACTATACCCTCTTATTGGATTCTGGGGCATTATGTGCGGTGTGATGATTCTCTCTTTCTATATCGTCATTGCCGGATGGACTTTTAGCTATGTATTTGAGGAAATTCTTTTCTTTACCGGCTTTACCGAATGGTCTGCCTTATTTGCTGATGTTTCTCACGGTGTTAAAAATGCCATATTTTCGGTCATCTTCATGGGCGCTACCGTATCAATAATTCTGGGAGGAGTGAGCGACGGTATTGAACGGGCTACCAAGTTTTTGATGCCCGTGTTAATTGGAATTCTTCTTATAATGATTGGTTATGTAGCTTTTCAGCCTGGAGCTGGCGTAGGATTTGTGGAATACCTGAAACCTGATTTTTCAATGATCTCTGCGCCTTTAATTTTTAGTGCTATGGGACAGGCATTCTTCTCTCTTTCTCTGGGAATGGGCGCTTTAATCACCTACGGGTCATACCTGAGCAAAAAAGAGAATATCCCTGAAGCAGCAGCCTATGTGACGCTGGCGGATGTGGGTATTGCTTTTTTAGCCGGGCTACTTATTATGCCAGCTATGTATATGGCAGATTCTTTTGGTGTCGATATATTTGGGGAATCAGGAGAATTGCTGGCAAGCACCGACCTAATATTTCAAGTGCTTCCCGCTCTGTTTCATAGTCTAAGTTCAACTGCCGGAATTATTTTTGGTACCGGTTTCTTTTTGCTTTTGTCAATGGCGGCACTCACATCAACAATTTCCCTGCTTGAGGTTCCTACCTCTTATGTTATTGACGAATTCAATGTTAAGCGCAAAAAGGCGGCCTCTATTATTGGAGGAGGAATTTTAGTCATCTCCCTGATCATTTCATTCGATACATCCCTCATTGGATCTATAGACTTTATTTTTAGTACCGTTGGGTTACCTCTTGGTGGATTTCTAATCTGCTACTTCTTGGGCTATGTCTGGACTGTTGAAAATGCATTGGAAGAGTTAGAACATGGTTATGCCGGAATCCACAAGTCAATATTTAGGGTAGTTTGGCCCATATTCATCAAATTTATCGCCCCGTTGGCTATTTTATATAATCTGTTAGAGGCAGTCGGATTAATCACGTATATTCAAGAGCTATTTTAAGCTTGTTATCCTTTATGCCTCATGGTATTTTTGGGCACTAAATTCGAAGATCATTAAATAATTTATGGCAAAAGTTTCTACATCCAATTTTAGAACCGGAATGGTCATACAGCTTGATAATGAGCTTTATGAAATTATAGATTACCAACACGTAAAACCCGGTAAGGGTGGTGCCTTTTTGCGCACAAAATTAAAAGGGGTGGTAAATGAAAAGAATATTGAGAAGAAATTTCGCTCTGGCGAAGATGTAGAAGAAATTCGTGTGGAACATCAGCCCTATCAGTTCCTATATAAGGATGGGAACCTCTACTATTTTATGCATCAGGAAACCTATCGACAACTGCCTGTTTCAGAAGAAAATGTAAATAAGGCTGAATTTTTTGCCGAAGGACAAGTTGGAACGCTGGTTATTGATGTAGATAATGAAGAAGTCTTATATGCACAGCCACCTGATCACATTACAGCCAAAGTTGCAAAAACGCGCCCCGGCCTTAAAGGCGATACCGCAACGGGGGGTAGCAAGCCGGCAACATTGGAGTCCGGTGCCAAGGTGCAGGTTCCGCTTTTTATTAATGAAGGGGAAGAAATCAAGGTTGATACACGAACATCAGAATATATTGAACGCGTAACATCAAACTAATTTTATATCATGGATTTAAAAGAAATTGAAAATCTTCTGGATCTCATTGCTAAAAGTGAAGTCAATGAAGTATCTATAGAAGAAGGGGATTTCAAAATTAAGGTTAAAAAGAAACCTGATGTCAAAGAATCTTCGGCTCCTCAAATGCCGATGCAATATCAGGTTCCTGCCCAGCCACAGCAAGCACCACAACCGCAACAGGCTCCACAACAGCCGCAACAAACTTCTGGTGGTGAAACATCCGGAGACTCCGGCGGTGATAGTCAGCCATCTGGTGATGTTGTTACCTCTCCTATTGTTGGAACCTTTTATCGGGCTCCATCTCCCGACGATGATCCCTTCGTAAAGGTAGGCGATACCGTAGAAAAAGGTCAGACCTTATGTATCGTTGAAGCCATGAAAATTATGAATGAAATTGAATCTGAATACTCCGGAGAGGTCAAGAAGATTCTTGTCGAAGATGGCGAACCGGTAGAATACGATCAACCCTTATTTATCATCGGGTAAAAAGCATAAAAATTCATGTTTGACAAAATTCTTATCGCCAACAGAGGCGAAATTGCACTACGTATCATTCGTACATGTAAAGAAATGGGGATTCCCACGGTTGCAGTTTTTTCTACTGCTGATCGTGACAGTCTGCCTGTAAAATTTGCTGATGAGGCGGTGTGTATTGGCCCCCCGCCCAGCAAGGAAAGCTATCTTAAAATCCCTAATATCTTATCTGCTGCCGAAATAACCAACGCTGATGCCATTCATCCCGGCTATGGATTTTTATCCGAAAAAGCAGAGTTTTCCCGCATATGTGCCGAACATGATCTAAAATTTATTGGTCCGGCTCCTGAAAGTATTGATGCCATGGGGAATAAATCGATGGCTAAAGAAACCATGGAACACAGTGGAGTTCCAACGGTTCCCGGTAGCGATGGTGTAGTAGAAAGCTTAGAAGAGGCAAAAGAGATTTGCAACGAGATTGGATACCCATGCATTATTAAGGCTTCATCGGGTGGCGGCGGACGTGGCATGCGGGTCGTTCATGAGGAAGCAAACCTCAAGCAGGCTTACAGCATGTGTAAAAACGAGGCTGAAACAGCTTTTGATGATCCGGATGTTTATATCGAAAAATTAGTAGAGGATCCTCATCACGTGGAAATTCAGATTTTGGCTGATCAACATGGTAATGTGATCCACCTCGGAGAACGCGACTGTTCGCTCCAGCGGCGCCACCAAAAGATATTGGAAGAAGCTCCTTCTCCCCTTATGACGCCTGAACTGCGAAAGAAAATGGGCGATGCTGCTGTAGATGCCGCTAAAGCGGTCGATTATGAAGGCGCCGGAACGGTAGAGTTCTTGGTCGATAAAGACCACAACTTCTACTTTATGGAGATGAATACCCGAATCCAGGTTGAACACCCGGTGACTGAAGAGATTACTAATTATGATCTTGTTGCTGAGCAGATCAAGGCAGCGGCCGGCATAAAGATGGAGCAGAAAGAGCTAAAAATGCGTGGTCATGCTATTGAATGTCGAATTAATGCCGAGGACCCAGAGCATAACTTCCGTCCTTCAGCCGGAAAAATAGAAGTATTCCATACCCCGGGCGGACATAGCGTTCGGGTTGATACACATGCCTATGCAGGATATCGTATTCCACCGGACTACGATTCCATGATTGGCAAACTGATTGTAAGTGCTCCCACCCGCGAAGATGCTATAAAACGCATGAAACGTTCGCTTGAAGAGTTTATCATAGAAGGTGTTAAGACTACTATTCCCTATCACATACAATTGATGGAAGACGAAAATTTCAAAAAGGGAACCTTTAACACCAAGTACTTAGAAGAGTTTCAATTTAACCCTGACAACTGATTCAAATAATTTAATATGAGCTATCCCGCCGATTTAAAATACACCAAAGAACACGAATGGATTCGAGATAACGGTGACGGAACAGCTACCGTTGGAATTACCGAATTTGCCCAGAGCGAACTCGGAGATATCGTATTTGTTGAAATCGAACCCGAAGGTTTTACTTTTGATCAAGACGAAGTTTTTGGAACGGTTGAAGCTGTCAAAACAGTTTCTGAACTTTTTGCTCCTGTAGCTGGGGAAATTGTTGAAATTAATGATCAACTGGAGATGGAACCGGAGCTGGTAAACGATGACCCTTACGGTGATGGCTGGATGGTTAAAATATCAGTTGAAGATAAATCTCAACTCGATGAGTTGATGTCGCCCGACGAATATAAAGAAATTGTAGCCTAATTTATACTGGCACCCCTTCCGGGTGCCCTTTTTATTTAATTCTGTTTTATGCAACACCGCCCACAAAACTGGATACTCATCCTCGATTTTGGTTCGCAATACACTCAGCTTATAGCCCGACGTGTACGCGAACTGAACGTATACTGCGAAATCCATCCTTTTAATAAAGATCTGACCGCATTTTCTGATAACACCCCCAGTGGAGTTATCCTTTCCGGGGGGCCGAGCAGCGTTAATGACGAGAATGCTCCCGAATTAAATGAAGCGATATTTGATTGGGACGTCCCAATTTTAGGTATCTGCTACGGACTTCAGATATTGGCTCATAACGAAATACCCGGTAGTGTAGAAAAAGCAGATCGCCGTGAATTTGGACGCTCAGAGCTCATTGTTGATGATGGTTCTGATCTTTTAAAAGAAATCCCACAGGAATCTGTGGTATGGATGAGCCATGGGGATCATATTCAAGAGCTGCCTCCTCAGTACAACATCATTGCCCATACCGACAATGCTCGTGTAGCTGCAGTACGTCATACTGAAAAGCATATATATGGAGTTCAATTCCATCCCGAGGTCGTTCATACAGTGTATGGTAAACAGATTCTATCGAATTTTGTTTATTCAATTTGCCATTTAAAAGGTGATTGGACAGCACAGTCATTCATTGAATCTACGGTACAGGAAATACGCGAAAAAGTTGGAGATAGCCGGGTTATTTGTGGTTTAAGTGGCGGAGTAGACTCCACGGTAGTAGCTACACTCGTTCATGAAGCTATTGGCGATCAACTGCAATGTATCTTTGTAGATAACGGTGTGCTGCGTAAAAATGAATTCCAGGATGTGTTAGATATTTACGAAGACCAACTGCACCTGCCGGTCAAAGGCATTGATGCCAGTGACAAATTTCTGGAGCGACTTAAAGGAATAATTGATCCCGAAAAAAAACGAACGATCATCGGCGAAACATTTATTGAGGTGTTTGACGATGCGATTGCTCACGACAATTCGTACAAATATTTGGCGCAGGGTACGCTATATCCTGATGTGATTGAAAGTATCTCTTTCAAGGGCCCTTCAGCCACCATTAAATCACACCATAATGTAGGTGGTCTGCCTGATGAGATGAATCTCGATCTGATTGAGCCGGTTCGTGAACTTTTTAAAGATGAAGTCCGCAATGTGGGGCGCGAGCTCGGAATACCTGAACATTTCATTAAGCGCCATCCCTTCCCGGGCCCCGGCTTAGCAATCCGTATTATCTCTGATGTTGATCGCGAAAAACTTGATGTCTTGCGCGAAGCTGATGACATATTTATCAGTGAACTTCGAAATCAGGACCTTTATGATGAGGTCTGGCAAGCCCTTGCTGTACTCTTACCAGTCCAAAGTGTTGGCGTTATGGGTGATGAACGAACCTATGAGTTTACCATCGCTTTACGAGCGGTCACCAGCGTTGATGGTATGACAGCCGACTGGGCTCATCTGCCCCATCCTTTTTTGGCTCATGTATCAAACAGAATCATCAATGAAGTGCGCGGTATCAATCGGGTGGTTTATGATGTCAGCTCAAAACCACCCTCCACAATTGAGTGGGAATAGTTCAGAGAACAAAACAGCCAGTATTTCGTTAGTATAAACGACACTGACACCGCTTCTAATAATTTTATCTTTATGAACCTTTCTAACATTAAAAATTTTCCACCTCTATTATTACTCCCCATAGTGTTTTGGGTTTTACAGCCTAACGTTTCTCATGCTCAATCTATAGACTCCGGGATTGAGTATTATCAACAGGGAGATTTTAAAAAGGCAATACAAGTGTTTAATAACATTGAAACTCCCCGATCAAGACTATTTTCAGGGAAATCGTATTATAGTCTTGGTCAATACCTGACAGCCAAGACATACTTAAATCAGGTTTCCAAAGAAGCTGGAAATGAAATTTATATTGAAGCAGAATACACGATGGCCTTGGTCAATTTTCAGCTGGGATTATATGGAGATGCATTAAATCAACTTTACGAACTCCAAAAGCAACCCGTAAAAACGAGAACAGTAACAAGCGGCCAACAGCTTTATAACGAGATATTAGGTTATTTAACACTCAACCAGCGAAAGAGTGCCTTTCAACAAGCCAAAACGCCAGAAATTAAGTTCGACTTGGTCAAAGCAGCGATAGGATCAGTACCACTTGAGGATGCCCGCACCTTGTATTCACAACTGATCCAATCAAAAATTGATACCGCAAGTACAGCCATGCGAAAATTATCCGAAACCATCGCAGATTCTGTCAATTATGCAACACAGCGCAGGTATGGTAACCCCGTTAGTGCTCCCAAAGGCATTGTTTATAATATTGGTGCTGCTCTTCCCTCCCACACCGATTCTGGCTCTGAATTCCAGGTTGCCCGTGGATTGCACTTCGGATATGTTTTAGCAGCAGAAGAATTTAATAAGCAACACTCAGGTAAAAAAGCCTTTGTTAGACATCAGAATACTGCGGCAAATATGGACTCTGCCGGACATGCCATGACTAATTTGGCGTGGAATTATCATGCAGATGTTGTATTGGGTCCTTTATTTTCTGATCCGGCTCGTACGATGGCTGATCTGGCCGAACAGTATCAGATTCCATTGATTGCCCCTTTAGCCAACTCTGACACCCTAAACGTCGACAATCCCTATGTGTACCAGGCCAATCCTACCTTTACCTCTCACGGGCGTAAAATGGCTGAGTATGCTGTTAGAGAAATGGGAATGGACACATTGGCTGTGTTAGCGGAGAAAAATTCTCTGGGTGAAGCTTCAGCCTTTGCTTTTAGGGATAGAGCTGAAAAGCTGGGAGCCAAGGTAACCCATTTCTTTGTCGATGACTTGGAATCAAAAGGATATGACCTTACTCATTATACCAAGTTTTTTACTACCGACAGTGCCAAAATAGACAGTTTGGCAAACTATCACTATATCGATGGAATTTATGCTCCATTTACTGGTCAACCCGCCTCTACTCTTGCTGAATTACTGCTTGTAGATTTAGAAGCCAAAGGCAGTAATATCCCGGTACTGGGCTCCCAGGAATGGGGCAATTTTAACATCCCGGAAATTCAGTTGGAAAATCAGCCTATCTATTTTTCCGAAAGTTACTATATCGATCAAAAAAGTGATCGCGTTGGGCAGTTTAAGAAAACATTTAAACAGCGTTTTAATTCCGAGCCCAGCCGTTTTGCGATGATAGGCTATGATGTGGCCTCATACGTGTTAAAAACCCTGGAGCGTGTAGAAAACCCCGCCTATTTAAAGAATGCTTTGAAAACGCAGCCCATGTACCAAGGAATTATCAGCAACATTAATTTTAAGGGTCAACACATCAATCAAGAAGTAAAAATATTTGAGATGTCTAAAAATGGGATCCGCCCGGTATTAAATCAGAATTAGTTTTCTTTGTGCTCCTTCATGCGCTTGATACGGTACTGCTCTTGGAGCCATTTTCGCCATTGGGCACTTTTTTGTTTGTGTTCTTCAAACGTTTTTGAAAAAGCATGTGCCCCATCAGGAGTAGCAACCATGTATAAATAGTCATGCTCTTCGGGGTAAAGCGCTGCTTTGATGGATCTTAAGTCAGGATTGGTGATGGGACCCGGCGGTAAACCTCGGTAGAGATATGTGTTATAAGGATGATCAACTTGATAATCCTCATACAAAAGTCGTCTTCGTTCTCCCACAGCAAAATTCACGGTGGGATCTGCCTGCAGGCGCATCCCTCTGTTTAACCTATTCCAGTAAAGACCGCTTATCCTACGCTTTTCATCACTATTTCGAGCCTCCCATTCAACAATTGAAGCCAACGTAACAATCTCATCTACCGATCGATTCAATTGCTCAAATTGACGCTGATGAGAATGAACCACAGCTTTGTTAAACTCGTTTATTATTCGCTCAAAAAAAGCTTCTGGGGATATCGTCCAATAAACGGAGTAGGTATTAGGAAATAATCGTCCAACTACATCTTTTTGATCCAGATTTTGCCGTGCGAGGAAAACGGAGTCATCAATGGTTTGATGAAAAGCAAGTGAATCAAACTTAAGTCGATTGGCTACGGTAGAGACAATATCTGCTTTGGATCTACCCGGTAGAATAGTCACCGAAACCGGATCCTGAATCCCCCGAGCCAGTTTTGACAAAAAAGTATCATAACTTAAAGGGTTACTCACCAAATAATGTCCTTTTTGGAATCTTTTCCACCCCAAAATACCGGCTGCCCATTTTAATTCTTCTTTACTCTCAATCAGGGATGAATCTGCCAACAATTGGGATAGGTTATCCAGTCCCGTAGATTTGTCTAAATAAATATGTACAGAATCATCTGCCGAAATAGCTTTTGAATTATGCAAACGAGACCAACGCCCTTCTGCTACAATAAATACGGTTGTAAGCAGTATCAGAATTCCTAAAATAAATTCATCATCAGAAAAAAGTAAAAAACGCTTCTTAATCAAAACAGACAGGGTGTTATCAAATTATCTTCGCTGTAGTTTGGCAAGCAGTCTTAAAATCTCAATATACAGCCAGATAAGAGTAACCATCAAACCAAACGACGTATACCATTCAAAATATTTGGGAGCATTGGCCTCGGCCCCTTTTTCGATCATATCAAAATCCAAGGCAAGATTGAGAGCGGCTACGCCTACAATAATAAGACTAAATCCGATACCCATGAATCCAGAACCGTGGATCAGACTAATATTTATTCCAAAAAAACTTAACACAAAGCTGGCCAGATAGACGAGGAAAATACCACCTGTTGCGGCCACAACGCCCGTTCGAAACTGCTTAGTAACTTCAATCCAGCCGGACCGATATGCCAGTAGCATAGCAGCAAATACACCGAGTGTTAAAAGGATGGCATTATAGACAATACCCGAATAGGCCGCCTCATACATAACCGAGATTCCACCCAGGAATAACCCCTCTAACCCGGCATAAAGAGGAGCTGTAAATGGGGACCACTCTTTTTTGAAGATGGTAGCTAACGCGACAATAAATCCACCGATTGCTCCTCCCCAAATAAGTAGTTGTGCTGGTTGGTACCAGCTAATAGAGGCACCAATCAAAAGAATAAGAAAGAGCATTCCGGTTTTGTTTATAGTTCCGCTCACCGTCATGCTACCTTCTGATGATACGGTGGATCTATCAATATTTTGGAATGTCTTTTCGCTTAGCGTAGGATTTCCGGATCTCATACAAGTGATTCTATTAGATTTATTTTTGCGTACCTAATATACAATCTCGCTGTTAGGAATAACAACATTTCAGGTCAAAAATTTTGCACCTATTACTTGCGTAACAACCTAATCAATTATTCGTAATACTAAGTGGAAGAGCAACAATTTGGAGTTTCTTAGCTCTAAATGCCCTAAAGAAAGAGCTCCCAGCTTTGATCGGCTGGGAGCTTCTATTTGCCCCCCCCAACTATTCTCTCAAATTATTTCATATTTCGAGGCAACCCTTTCTATTAAAGTCTTGTATCATTAAATAGAAGGTATCATAAATCTATTAACGGGATAGGTTCTGTTTTGATCAAAAAGATCATTAAAGGCTGCAGAAAGAGGCAGCGGAAAAGCCAAAAAGAGTTGTATAAAAAGTTTTATGCCTATGGCATGAGCATCACCCTGAGGTATGCCGATTCCAGGGAACAAGCAGCAGAAGTATTAAACGACGCTTTTATGAAGGTTTTTACAAATATTGAAAAATATGATCTTGACCGTCCCTTTAAACCTTGGCTGCGGCAAATAATTGTAAATACAGCTATCAACCAGTATCACAAAAATCAAAAGAAACTCCAGAAGACTGATTTAGAATCAATTAATCATAAGCCTGCCCGAGATCAGGAAGTGCTGAGTGGAATATCTTATGATGAAATTATAGAGATGGTTCAAGAACTTACGCCCGCCTACAGAACGGTTTTTAATCTTTATGTGATTGAAGGGTTTAAGCATAAGGAAATTGCAGACATGCTTAATATTGCAGTTGGCACTTCTAAATCGAATTTGTCTAAAGCCAAAAAAAATCTGCAGTCGATTGTAGAGAAAAATTTTATCTAAGAATATGACTAACCAAGAACATAACGATCCCCTTGAGGAATTCTTTAAAAAGAAGGTTCGGGAATACGATATAGAATATAAGGAAGAGGATTGGCTTCAACTTGAACGCAGGCTTGACGCAGCGCAAGCGAACAATTATCGTCAAAGTTATTGGAAACGTTATTCAGCTGCAGCTGCCGTCATATTACTGCTTTCTATTTTGGCGTATTACACGTATCAACAACAGCAAAGAATTGATCAACTAAATGAACAATTAGTAAAAAGTGAAAAGATCATAAATCCTCAACGTAGTCCTATTGAGATACTGCCGGATGGGCTCTTTGACTTTTCTTTTCCTCACGATCCATCAGAGGTGCAATCCAACGACCAATTTAATCCGGAGCAACGTTCAGGCAATCTTGCTGATAATTCATCCAAAAGGGACAACGAACAAAGTAATCAGGCATCGAATGAAGACTCGGAACAGGAATCCGTCCTTTCCGACCCAAACCAGAAACATATAGCTCTGACTAAATTGCCGGATAGTATCCAACTTTCTGCCAACGATATAGGTCATAATAATGAGACACTTGCATTCAACACTAATAAATTAATTCCAACCAATACCACTGACCGATCAACATCTATCAGTGATGCTCTGGATCCGAAAAATTCTACTCGATTCAACACTCAGAATCAGTTTTCAGGACGGGAAACTCCGCGACTTACGGTTGGGCTAATCGGAGGACCGGACTTGAGTACCGTTGGTGGAATTTCCAATTTCTATGATCCCGGTTATAAAATAGGCTTATCTGTTGAATATAATCTATCCAAAAACCTTGCCCTTTCTGTTGGTGCAATACACTCAAAGGTGCAATATACAGCCAGTGGCAACGATTATAATCCGCCCGAAGAATATTGGTCTTACGGAGAGTTGCCATCCAAAACAGTCGGCAAATGTCTTCTCATTGATATTCCAGTAAGCTTAAAATACAATCTGGTACATTTCGACCATTCAAGAATTTTTGCTACCGGTGGAGTCTCCTCGTACATCATGCTTAATGAAGATTATCGGTTCAATTATAACAGTTACACAACCGGTCAACAGCAACGTTGGCAAGAGCGAACTGGAACCCGCCATTGGATGAGTAACGCTGTGTTCTCTGTGGGTTATGAAATCGACATCAGAAAGCATGTAAGTTTGCGTGTTGAACCATTTATCAAAGTGCCAGTGCGTGAAGTAGGATGGGCGAATGTTAAACTCTATTCAATGGGTTCATTCATATCGGTTAACTATAACATCTTTTAAGTCTATAAACACTTAAATATAAAAGTGCCAAATCGGAGGTAACCAATGAAATATTTAAGATCTTTTTTCATCACTGATGACCAAGATAAAAGCCGGTTGTCAACTAAGTCCCGCTTTTTTATCACAACATGCGTTGGCTTTCTCACTCTTGTACTAGTTTCCTGCGGTGGGGATGGAAACAGTACCGGCCCAGATCCGGATCCCGATCCTGACCCGAACCAAAATCGAAATGTAAGTTTCTCTCAGGATATATCACCCATATTTCAGTCATCTTGTGCAACAAGTGGGTGTCATGATTCCGGTACACAAGAAAGTGGCGTCAATTTGAGTTCTTATGATGATGCTTTGAACAGCGTGGGTAACCAGTATGGAGAGAATGTTATAGATGAGGGGAATCCAAATGAAAGCCCACTGGTTGATAAAATTGAACCAAATCCTCAGATCGGACAACGTATGCCCTACCAACGTGATCCACTACCTCAGGCAGATATTGATTCCATCCGAGCTTGGATAGCAGACGGTGCCCCGGATAATTAATCATATTTAGCAATACACACTAAGCTATCAATGAACAAAAGCAGGCACATACTATTCGGCTTCCTTTTTGTTCTCGTGATTTCTGCAGCCCCCCTATCGGGCTCATCACAGAGCTATATGACCAAATCAGGTCATGTAGAGTTCGACTCATCAGTGCCCTTACACTCTTTTACAGGAGTATCTGACCACCTTGTTGGTAAAATAACAGTGACTGACTCCATTGTAGATTTCTATGTAGACGTCAATACCTTAAAAACCGGTATTGACAAGAGGGATAACGACATGCTGAAAACACTTAAAGCCCAAGAATACCCGTTTGCTGAATTTTATGGCAAGATAGTATCGGATTTTAAGCCCATTGGCGTTCAACCTCAAAAAGTTACGGTAGAAGGTAAATTTTCCGTTCATGGGGTCTCAAAACAGAGGACAATAGCCGGGACACTTAAAAAAGTAAAAGAAGGAATACACGTTGAGGCGTCATGGACGCTCAATATGACAGACTACAATATTAAACCTCCCGGGATTTTATTTTACCGCGTGAGTGAAAGAATTGACATTTCCATTTCTGCCACCTTAACTCCCAATTAATTTTTTGGAAAAGCTATGAGAGATCAACTAAAATATTATTTGATACCTGTAATTTTACTCCTCTTTTCGATGCCGAGCATAGCTCAAATGGAAAGAGAAAAAGCAAATATTGTGGAACCGGTAGAAACATTCTGGACTCCTACCCTAATTTCTCAAGCCACAACAGAACATTTGTCAGTTGGGAATCTAAACGTTACTATCATGCACAGTTTTGGAATAGCAACAACTAATCCTATCCAGAATTTCTTTGGGTTAGACAATGTCCAAAATGTGCGCTTGGGACTCGATTACGGAATTACGGATAAATGGACAGCAGGAATTGGGCGTTCTTCACTGTTTAATGTCGTTGATTTTCGTACTAAATATGCCATTTTGCAACAAAACACCAGTGGTTCAAAACCTATTAGTATATCGCTAAAAGCCGATTTAGGTATCGTAACACAACAAAACAGGCAACCATTTAAGAATGATTTAAGTACGTTGACATCGGCTATTATATCCAAAAAAGTTAATGAACAAATTAGATTACAGCTATCTCCAATGTACGGATACTTCAGTTCCGTAAGCGCGGGTAATCAAACTCATTTGTTTTCAATTGGTATGGGATCCCAAATTAATATATCGGATAGATTTGCCTTAATGGCAGAATACTATCCCATTATTGGAGAGAGAAATCCAGACACCAAAAATACGTTTTCTTTGGGGTTAAATATCCAAACCGGTGGACACGTATTTCAGTTGTTTTTCGCCTCCACCCGATGGCATCTGGAACAGTATGCCATGGCTCAGAATCGTGAGGAATTTTGGGCCGGTGATTTTCGCTTCGGATTTAATGTAAACCGAATATTCGGCTTATAATTACTATTCAATCAATGAAACAGCTTCCCGGGCAACATCCCTGTTATATTCAAAAGCCAAGTTTTTATAGTTAATAACATCTACTATTGTCCCGATAAAACAGAGTCCCGCAGTAAACAGATATAATAATCCCATTCCCAATTGTCCAACGAGAAATCTATGGACTCCCGCTACTCCAAAAAAACCAATGAGGGCCGTTAGTAATACAGTTTGCGGGTCTTGTCTTCGTGCCCTGTAAACCCGAGTAAAACGATCAGCTGATTTTTCATCCATGGATTCCATCACCTTTGAGATATAAGCCGCCTCGTCTCCCTCAAGTTCAGGTAAATAATCTATTACATTAGCCATGATATTATTTAATTTTGTTATGATTGAAATGGTTTTGAGAGAACAAATACAAAATTCTCCCCGACAAAACAATCAAGGCAAAAGGCCCTAATATATTTGCTTCCAAAGCATTATTAAATTCTCCTCGAAAAATATAAGATACTGAATGACCTAACCCATCTCCTGGACAATATGGGAAGTTTAGATTTTCCAATAAGCATAAACCTGGTCCGCTCGCCGTATCAGGATCCATTAAAGCCAGCAACAGAAGTCCTACGCTAAAAGCAGCCAGTTCAAAATAATTTCGGTATAAGTATACTACAATATCTTTCATCACATTAGAAGTACGACCCTTACCAGTTGAAGTTACAATAAACAAGTAAATAAAAGTTAAAAGTGTAAGAAATTTTTATTTCATTGGAACTGAAAATCAGGAATTACTATCTATCCTGCTTTGTTAACAGGCCTTAATTATCCGAAGATTTAAATCTCTACAAAAAAGCATGTCCAATCAAAACCAAAAGAACTGTTTTTGTTTTCATCTTGTGAATGCTTTTACACGTTATCTGCTTTCATGTATTATTTTACTCACTTTATTTACAATTCCTATTCATGCCCAAGATACTAATGACAGTTTAACAGTCAATCTCCAGCCAATTGAAGTAACAGCGATGCATTCGGTCGTCAGCTCATCGGATGCGCCCGTAGCCCTGAGTACGATCTCCAGAGATTTAGATGAGATTAATAGCAGTGCTACCCTCTCACTTGAAAATATAACCCGCCAAATGCCAGGCATCTGGGTCAACGATCGGCAAAATCATGCATTGGGAGAACGCCTTACAATACGAGGCGTTGGCTGGCGTGCCGCTTTTGGAGTCCGTGGCGTTCAGGTTGTGCTAAACGACATTCCCATCACTGTGGCCGATGGACAAACCATGCTTAATATCGTAGATCCTGCTTTCATTCGCCGAGCCGAGCTATTAAGAGGTCCTGCCGCGACCTATTGGGGTAATAGCAGCGGTGGTGTATTGTACCTTTCTACTAAGCCCGGCTCCGACGATCAAAATAATGTTCGGTTAAAAACAATGGGGGGCTCCTTTGGAACACAAAAAATTGAAGGGGAGTTTTCTGTTCGAAATTCAAAACACCAAATGACGGGCTATACCAGTTATTTAAATACGGATGGATATCGGGATTACAGTGCCGCTCAGGTATTCCGATCAGGAGTTACAGGTGCTGTAAATCTTACTTCCAAAAGTCGACTAAAATATCAGACATCCATCATAAACATGCCTAAAGCCCAACACCCAAGTGCTCTAACCGAACAAGATGCCGAAAACAACCCCACTAAAGCGGTATCTTCCTTTGTAGATGCCGGAGCCGGCAAACAACTAACGCAGCAGCAAGCGGGATTATCTTATATGCTTGATACGGGAGCAGGTACGATAGATATTACTGGCTATGGTATTTATCGCGATTTAAATAACCCTCTACCCTTTGGAATTATTACCGTTAATCGTTCTGCCGGTGGATTTCGAACTACCTTCGATAAAGACTGGGAACAGCTTAAAATGAAAATAGGAGTCGAAACGAAGTTCCAAATTGACGATCGTGAAGAGTTTGAAAATACCGGAGATGCTAAACGAGGGGCAACAACTGTTGATCAAGTGGAAAAAGTGTGGAACCAGGCAATCTTTTCAACGGCGACCTACTCAATGGATAAGTTCAACATTCTTGGGGGACTTCGCTTTGACAGAATCAATTTTAGTACAGATGCCAATACTGCATCACAATCCGGTAATCGTACCTTCCAATCTGTGAGCCCAAGCCTTGGAATCAATTACCGACCGGGCAACCAAAATATATTTGCGAATCTTAGCACCTCATTCGAAGCTCCAACAACAACCGAACTGGTTAACAGACCCGGCGGCGGCAACGGCTTTAATCCCAACTTAAAACCTGAACATACTACTGGTTTGGAAACAGGGATTAGAGGACGCATTGAATCCAGCGCTCTTACTTACGATCTTACATTCTATAGACTTTGGATTGATGATTTACTCTTTCCATATCAACTTGAAACAGACGGGCCTACCTATTATCAAAACCAGGGCAAAACCCGCCATACCGGGCTGGAAGTACAGCTCAGATGGCAAATGCGTCAAGATTTAAGAATTTCTACTACAACAACCCTAACCAATGCAACATTTAAAGAAGTACGACCCGATTCACTTGAAGGCAACGAAGTGCCGGGCATTGCTCCCTTCCGGCTCAACAGTAATTTACGCTGGACCCCCGGGAACTTTCTACTTTCGCTCACCTATAAGCATGTAAGTAGTTATATGGCTGATAATCAAAATACGGCGGAAAATGAAGCCTATAATGTGTTTGATGCCTCGTTTAGCTTAAAAAGGCTTATAAACACGAAAGGTGTTGAGGTCCAGCCGTTTATTGATGTTAATAACCTCTTTGACACGCGATACAATGGATCAGTAACCGTTAACGCTTATGGAGGCCGATATTTTGAGCCGGCCCCAGGCAGAAGCTGGCAGGCAGGTATTTCAGTAAACTTTTAAAAAGGCCTAACCTACATAAATCCATTCTAACTTGTAACAAATAGCATTTATGCTATCTTGATTATACAAACATGATAGTAAACGGGATCCTATTATGATTAAACATTTTCTTTTTGTCGTTTTATTGATTGGCGGTGTCTATTACTACTGGACCACGCGTCCCGTAGAGCACGGACCCGGAGAAGTAGCCCCTGAAACCCCTGTTCAGGAAGCCACCTATAATGCTGATAAATTCCATTACAAGACGTTTGAAATTACGCCCAAAGCTAATATTGACCTCGAGGCACGAGTACTCTCCATCAAAAATTACTATTTCGACGATTACTCGGAGCTCGTGCCAACCGATATAGTTGTGGGTTGGGGACCAATGTCTGATGAGCGTAATCTAAGCTCGTTAATGGTTCGTCAGTCCGATCGCTCTTTTTATTACGAAATGGCAAAGCCCCCTATTGAGAAAAATGCCATGTGGAGAAACGCCTCAAATATGCATCTTATTGGCTCCACCAAAAAAATACGAGATAAGATAAACTCCCTGAGACAGGGTCATATTATTCGTATCGAAGGGTATTTGGTGAATGCTACTTCAACCAACGAAAATTGGACACTTAAAAACTCCTTAAATAGAGATGATATCGGCAAAAACTCCAGCGAATTAGTTTGGATAAAAAGCCTTACTATTCGTTAATTGGATGCAATAAAATTATATCCAATTAGAAAAATTTTTATGTCTTGGCTTAAAGATGTTGTTGTTGATATCCTGGCAACGAGTGTCATTATCGCTACTGTTCTTACTTCAAATATATTCTTAAACGGTCTTGTTTGGGGATATACGGGATTGTTGCTTTTTGTTAAACTCTTGGTCTATTTTGGGGATGGTTTTAGGAATATGATGAATAAAGCTAAAACTTCTGCCCCTGATTGGTTTACTCATCTTCTCTATGCAACTAATACAGCCGTACTTTTTTATTTTCAATGGTGGTATGCTGGAGCCGGATGGGGTATTATTTGGCTTATTTCTTACCTGACGCAAAAAAAGATAGATCAAAAATGACTTATCCATAAATCAGTGGAAAGGTTTACTGACGGTTATTTCTCTTTTGATAGATTGCATCAAATTAAAAAAAGAAAAACGATTCGAAGCATTATTAAAGGATTGCCTTAATCACTTTAATTTGGATAAATAAGATACTGCCTTATTGATTTAAAAAAATTATGTTATGTTTTGAGTTGAATTAAATTCTTGCATTAAACTCTTGTTTTCTATGGAAAAAATGGATCGACTTCGCGATGCGATTACAGATTACATTAACGATAATGGAGTGGAATATCAGCGGCTACTTCTATCAAGAACTTTCTATACAAAATTGAAAAAAGAAGCAGATGATCACGATGTCCCTATCGATCTTCCAAATATGGAAATAAAAGACAACGTGGAATACGATTTTAAGCTTCTCCCCTGATCTGCTTTTTATTCGGAACACCCGGAGCTTAAGAGCATATAAAAGCTAAAAAAGTATATGTTCTGGATCGGTTCAGGTGCCCTTGCAATCATCTTTTTTAGCTTTCGAGCTTATTCCAACAACCGGAAAGATTACCAAAGTAGAATAATTCGTGATCAGTACTCACGATTGTATTTTTATCTGTTGCAAGGAATAAATGTTGTGCTCATTATTTCAGGGCTCCTATTCTTAATGCTTGCAATCGTAAGTCATGTAAATGGATTTGAGCTAATATTTTCATCGGAATACGATTATCATCTAAAATTAAATAGCGGTTAGTCATTTCACCTGCTATTTTTGTATTTTAAGTCCAATAATACCCGCGAGTACGCGTTGTATTTTTGTAAATAGTGAATAGAATCATTATTTATGTACGGAATAATTTTAAGTTTAAATAAATAAAGGTAGATATACTCTATGCCACGATGTGAATTGTACCAAGACGCCAAAGGCGAATGGAGATGGAGACGAACAGCCAAAAATGGTGATATTGAAGCCTACTCAGATGGCGGATTTGAAGATAAAGAAGAAGCAAAGAAAGACGGAAAAGAGAACGGAAATTGCACAAGTTATACACGAAGCAATTCCTATTAATTCCTTTTTGACGACTATTAAAGCTGCTCTCCAGCTAAGGTGGGCAGCTTTTTTTATTGGTAAGTTATTTAGTACTATCCACTTACCGGCAAAAGGACATTTAGCAACTACTGTAGGAATTATTTTATTAATTAAGTAGTTATTTTTACTATACTTAACGTAATAATTTTTAAAGCTACATTACCCATTTGCGAAACCCGGATGTCAATAATCGGGGCTAACCCATTGCATTAAACTCCCTATCTATATCTATGGAAATTCGACTCTACCAACAAGGCGACATTAAACAGGTTGCCCAACTTCTTGGTGATTCTGTAAGTATTTTAAACGCCCAAGGTTTTTCAGAAACAGAAATGCATTCATTTGCACCCGACAATATTCATTTCAAAGACTGGGAACAAACGTGCATGTCAAAATTTACTGTTGTAGCAGAAAGTAACAACAGAATTACCGGCATTGGCCAAATCGACCGTAGTGGACATATCAGCTGTTTTTATTGTCATCCCGACTATCGTGGACAAGGAATAGGCAAACAACTATATAAAGCTCTGGAAGAGTATGCAGCGGCTAAGAATATAACCACCATCCATACCGAAACCAGTGCCCTTGACCGACCATTCTATTTCAAAATGGGCTTTTCTACTGTTCAAAAACAAAAGATACTATTGCAGGGCGAAATTCAATCAAACTTTGTAATAGAAAAACAAGTACCGGCTTGACATAAAAAAGGGACATCAATATTTATTATTTATATTCCTTGGTCATAATATTTTAAGCTATTTCAATGAAGCTTTTGTTATGACTGAAGGGTTATATCAATCGAAATATTGGCTAAGCATCCTCATAATACAACGAGGGGTGGGATTCGTTTATATTAACGCATTCCTGGTTGCCATCAATCAATTCAGACCACTGTTGGGAGAAAACGGGCTGATGCCTGTGCCTCGCTTTTTAGAGCGTATATCTTTTAAACAGTCCCCAAGCATTTTCCACTGGCATTTCTCTGACCACTTTTTCGGTATTATTGCCTGGAGCGGATTCACTCTTGCCTTACTTGCTACATCGGGCATTTCTGATATAGGTCCCCTTTGGCTTTCAATGCTGATCTGGTTCTTGCTATGGGTTTTATATCTCTCCATTGTAAATGTGGGGCAACTTTTTTATGGCTTCGGGTGGGAGTCGCTGTTGTTAGAAGCCGGATTTTATAGCATCTTTTTGGGTCCCCTCCACTATGAATATTCAATAATTATGATATTCATCCTTCGGTGGTTGGTCTTCAGGGTCGAGTTTGGAGCCGGCCTCATAAAGATGCGCGGGGACAAGTGCTGGCGAAAGCTCACCTGCCTTAACTATCATCACGAAACACAGCCTATGCCTAATCCATTGAGTAGATTCTTTCACCTGCTCCCTAAAAATCTGCACAAGATTGAAACGCTCTTTAATCATATTGTTCAACTGGGTGCCGTCTGGTTACTTTTTTTACCTCAACCTTTTGCCACGATCGGGGCATCGCTAATCATACTGTCTCAATTTTATCTGATTATAAGTGGAAATTATGCATGGTTAAACTGGTTGACGCTACTATTGGCATTTAGTGGTATCAGTAACCGGTATCTGGAATATATAATCCCTTTATCACCGCCAACAACACTCCTATCCAGTTCGCTGGTATGGATAACTTCTGTCATACTCGGACTCAGTGTAGCCTATTTAAGTATTGATCCCATTAAAAATATGATCTCTTCACAACAGCGTATGAATGCAAGCTTTAATCCGTTACATCTGGTCAACACCTATGGTGCGTTTGGATCCGTAACACGAAGTCGTTACGAGATTGTTATTGAAGGAACAAATGAACAGAATATCGATTCTGATACCGTTTGGAAAGAATATGAGTTCAAAGGAAAACCCGGTAATCCTCGAAAAGAACCAATGCAATGGGCTCCCTATCACCTGCGACTTGATTGGCAAATGTGGTTTGCTGCAATGACTTCACCGCGATCCAACGGGTGGCTTTTGAAATTTGTTTATAAACTATTAACAGATCATAAACAGACCCTGAAACTCATATCAAAAAATCCCTTTAACTATAAAGCTCCTGAATATATACGGGCATGCCTTTTTAAATATAAATTCACCACGTGGGAGGAATATAAAGAAACCGGTAACTGGTGGAAAAGAAGTTTTGAAAAAATATATATTCCACCCCAATCAAAAAAGGATTTAGAACATGTGACAAATTAGTAGTAACTAAGGAATCATAAATTCTTCATCTTATTATTGGTATCGCTTAATCATTTTTAATCAACTAAAATACTATGTTTTTCCTAAAATCTGGTGAACTTCAAAATCATATTAACTCCATTATTCACAAAGAAACCCAGCAGCACGAAACACACTTTGACTTAACTGTATCTACTGTCCATAAATATGCCAAAGCTGGGTCCCTTGATTTCGGAGGAAGTGAATTCAAGCCAGCAGAAAAAGAATTGATTAAACCTCAAAAGAATCAAGGTGATGATTACGGTTGGTGGAACCTGCCACAAGGGCACTATCAGGCAACCATGAACGAAACCATAAAAGAAGTTGAAGATACCATAGCTTTTATAGGACTCCATTCACATGCCCGTGAGGCTGGTATTATCTCTAATGCATCCATGCTTTCAAATCAACAAGATGAAAATGCCATTACTCTAAATTTCTTTGCCCCTGATCCGGGTTGTAACATTAAAGAAAATGCACGTTTTGCGGTCTTATATTTGTTGGCCAGCTAATATTTTGAGATACTAAGGTCAATTTTTAATACAACAATTATTAATGGACAAGATCACTTGGGGCATTCTTAGCACAGCTAAGATAGGTATTGAAAAAGTTATTCCAGCGATGCAAAAGGCAGATAATTGTACCGTACAGGCAATAGCCTCCCGATCAAAGGAAAAAGCAAACCAAGCAGCGAAAGATCTCAATATTTCCAAAGCATTCGGTTCATACCAAGAACTATTAGCGGATGAATCAATTGATGCTATTTATAATCCCCTGCCAAACCACCTGCATGTCCCAAAAACAGAAGAGGCGCTGGCGGCCGGCAAGCATGTGCTGTGCGAAAAGCCCATAGCGCTTAATAAGTTAGAAACACAAAAACTATTGAAAGCGGCTGAAAAGTATCCAAGTCTAAAAGTCATGGAAGCATTTATGTACCGCTTTCATCCACAGTGGAAAAAAGCTAAGTCGCTTGTTAGCAATGGAGAAATAGGT
Source organism: Fodinibius sp. SL11 (assembly GCF_052060035.1). Taxonomy (NCBI): domain Bacteria; kingdom Pseudomonadati; phylum Balneolota; class Balneolia; order Balneolales; family Balneolaceae; genus Fodinibius; species Fodinibius sp. SL11. The sequence continues at coordinate 658,165 of NZ_JBPOEA010000001.1, forward strand.
CCCCTTAAAACAGTAAATTCCTTTTTCTCCTATTACAACAATGATCCCAATGATATCCGGAATAAACCTGATATGGGGGGAGGCGGACTTATGGATATCGGATGCTATTGCATTTCATTGTCACGTTTTCTTTTTGATGAAGAGCCATCTGATATATCTGGATATTGGAAAATCGATTCTGATTTCAACACAGATTATCTGGCATCCGGAACGCTTAAATTTAGTTCCGGCACCGCCACCTTTACCTGTGCTACCCAAACTGAACCACATCAACAAGTAACCATTGTGGGTACAGACGGGCGAATTGTTATTCATATACCTTTCAACGCTCCACCGGAACAAACCACACGTATTTGGCTATTTAAAGGTGGGGAAAAGCAAGAAATTAGCTTTCCTCCGGTAAACCAGTATACCTTACAAGCCGAAGCATTTGCTAAGGCTATAATAAATAATAGCAGCGTACCAACGCCACTTTCAGACGCGGTAAAAAACATGGCTTGCATTGATTCCTTTCGAGAAAGTGCGACAAGTTCATCAAATTAGACTTTAATCCACTGGCAAAATTACTATTTTAAACTTTTAAACGAGTATTTTCTTACGATTTATGGGTCAGAAGACAGAAAAAATTTATGAGCGGGCAAAAGAAAATTTTGATAACGAAAACCACGAACATGCCCTACGCCTATTTAATGAGGTTCTAAACAGAGAGCCGGGCCACCCTGAGGCTCTTCGAAATAAAGCCCTCATTAAAGTGATGAATGAGGATGACAAAGAAGCGGAGAAGTTTCTATTGTTTGCAATAGATCAACAGCCCGAGGATGATCAGCTTTTGCAACTGCTGGGAACCTTATATCACAACAATGGAAAACCTCAAAAAGCGTTGGCGCAATTTAAAAAAGCCATTAATCTTAATGATGAAAATGCCATTGCTCAAAATGGAGCTGCTATGGTATATGCTCATGTATTAGGAGAACACGAACAAGCCATTATTCACTTTACAAAAGCTCTTGAACATGATCCGAAAAATGTGGAGCTATTATTTAATCGTGGATGTAGTTATATGATATCCGATCAAATGGAGAAAGCAGAACAAGATTTAACCCGGGCAGCCAACTTTGATCATGAAAGAGCAAAAGAGATGTTACATAAGTATTTCTGACCTCATTGGTCTTTAGCCTTCGTTATTTGATTAAATACCCGTTTGAGAAACGGTAATATTGAGGACACTACTACTCCTTTTTTTCTTAGTTGATGTCCGATTTCGAAGGCGATTTTCCACTGTTTCATTAAGATATTCTGGCCTTCAATGAAGGAGAAGCTTTCATCATAAATATTTGTTGACTCTGAAGTTACTCCATTCACTTCAACAATCTTCAATCCTGCTCCTTGTTTAAGTTGCTCATAATTGGGCACTTTAATGTCAAACCTGCCAAAATAAAATCCATCTGCTGATTCAACTATTTCATTCATTCTATTGGTCAATGCGTCAGTAATCAGCTCTTGGCCGTCGAAAAACAGTGCCCCACGGGCATGGGTACCCACATCAATTAATGTAAGCTTTTCGCCCTCCTCGGGAATATCAAATAAATGATCTCTATTATTTTCAAGATATTCTTTCGCCATATTTACGGCCACATCATCTGACAAGATAAGCTCTTGTACAGTTTTTTGACCATCACCAACTACTTGTGGTAACTCCTTTCGGGTGATGGAAAAAACATGTCCCTGTTCTTCCTGGGGTTTTTGATAATAGAATATTCCTACTTCACAACCCTCTAAAAACTCTTGTACAATAATATCATCTGTGCAATCGGAAAGGTAATCCTGCAATGCATATCTATCTTTGATCACCTTTACTCCCTTTCCCCTTTCTCCAACATCTGGTTTTAATACCAACGGGAAATCAAGATTATTTTCTTTTATAAATTGATCTGCATCATACAACATATTTTTAAACTCCTCATCAAAAGGAATCTTCATAAAAACCGCCACTGCTGAAGAGTCTTTAAATAAATCCAAAATCGCACTTTTTGATTCTCCAACAAATCCACCGTCAACAATAGCAGGATTAGCGGCCGTAAATAACACCATACAACGATATTTGATCCCTAAATATATAATATACAGCGTTACCGGAGTATAGATTATTAAAGGCCACCAGTATTGCCACTGAGTTAGCTTCCGATATCGAGACACTAATAGTCGCCGTCCTTTGTATCTAAAGGCAGGAATAACCAATTTCACAAATAGAATAATAAATAGGATAGCCCCCAGGAATACCCATAGAGCATAATCCTGGTAGACCGTAAAATAGCGGAGCAACTCGTTTCCAAGCACTTTAGAGATGCCCACAAGCATAGGCGTCCAAACAATTCCTGCAAGAATAAAGTAAAACACAAACATCCAAAAACCGGCCCTGATAACCCCCGCACTAAAATAGGTTGGCATTCTACTACCCGGTAAAAATCGGGTAGCTATGATAATGGCCGGACCTTTAACCTTAAACCATTGCGCACTTTTCTCGAGGTCTTTTTCTGATATAATCCATTTTAACGGCGCCCTTTTAATAGCCGGCCGTCCCAACCATCTGCCTGCCAGGTACAGTCCAACATCACCAATAAAAATACCAAGAAAGCAAGCTAAGGTTGCAGGCCAGAATCCGATAAGTCCTCGGGCCACCAGCAAACCCGCACCAATACAGGTTAAATCTTCACTTATCAATGTACCCAAAATGATAATAAACATGATGATCAGAAGCGAAACCCCTTCAAATTTTGCGAACTCAACATTGGAGAATGATTTTTGGGCTTCTTCGATACGCTCCTGTGTTGCATTTGCTGCTGTAACAGCCGATCCTTGTTCTACTTCGTTTATAAATGAGATGATTGCCCGACTAACCGAATCGCTATGTGTTTCAATAAGATCATGATCGGCATCAAATAGTTGCAGCTTACTTTGTGGAACAATTCGATAATGTTCCTTAGCTGCTGCCAGAGGCACCAATGGATCATCTCTGCCATGCAATACCAGCATAGGTTTTTTAAACTCCTTTAAATAAGATCTAATGGGTCTTTGATCCGATTCGTAATGCCTTTTTGCATAAGAAACATCAAGTTCAATGGCGTCAAAAAGACCAAAATGTGGAATGGCGTTATATAAGAGCCATACTGCCCCCAGTTGCATGCCATGCACGGCGTGATTTAAGCGATAGCTTCCTAACAACTCCAGTTCTTGAACACCTACTGATGCTATAAGTCCAATCGAAGCTATTTTTTGAGGATGATCATGGGCCAAATGGATCGCACTGGGACCTCCCAAACCAAAGCCGAATACATGGGCATGAGTAACATTAAGCGTATCTAAAAACTGAGCAGTATATACAGATGACGTTTCAAACGAATAGCTTGGTAAATCATCATTTTTGCCTCCATATCCCGGTAAACGTGGGATTAAAATCCGCATTCGGGATGACAAATCAGAAACGATCTCTTGAAATACCTCAGGACCTTCAGGCCCGCCGGGAACCAGCAATAGAACGGGCGGATTCTCTTCTGATCCGCTATAAATATCCTGATAACCAATGGTCACTTTTTGATCAGACAGAGACTGATCAGTATTAACTACACTGAGCTGTACGGTATTCTCAGGATTTTCTTGATCCGGTAATGAATTCTGAAAAAAACTTATTACAAGGTGAGATGCTGCCAGAGCAACGAGATAAATAAGTACGTATCTTTTCCACCCTTTTATGCTCTTCAACATCTAATTGAAATATGAATTATGTCTCTGAACTTAATCCTAAGAATTCACAATCGGAATAAAGGATTGCGAAACCTCTTTGTGTAACTGTTTTGCCAGTTTCTTTCTGTTATCTCCAACATGTTTTGGGCCAAACCTTACCGTAACATCAACCTGTTTTATCTTTAAAAGCTCCCAAAAATGAGGGAAGAAAGCCATGTCCCCCCACCAGCAAACATGCGACCATGCAGGACGGTCATCATCATTCGACCGATATGAAATAGCTGCACAATTTACCGGCATTTCGTTTTCCGCCGGATAGTTTAACAAAGAGGAGTTAAAAGGCAAAACCCTTTCCCCTTTCGAACTTGTGCCTTCGGGAAATAAAATAATCCCTTGAGAACTTGATATAGTCTCTGCTATTTGGTTGTTCATTCGTCGAACATCAGTCTGCAGTTCCCGGTTAATAAAAAGCACCCCCAAAGTTCGGGTCCCCCATCCGAAAAAAGGCCATGATTGCACTTCATTTTTGGCAATAAATGTGCCATCTAAAAAATACCAAAGTGGAATAATATCAATATAGCTTAAGTGATTGGATACCAGAAAAAAGGGAGGCTTGGGAGGAGACCCTTCCAAAGTAATATTGAGACCCAGAATGTTAGCTGTTAACGAAGCCCAAATAGTAATTACATGATTTTTCCATTTGGTTGCCATAAAAGGCTTTATAAAGCGCAGCAGTATATTACCCACGGCAACGAACATTACAGTACAGAAAGAAAGCAGAAAGAAAAAGATGAGACGAGCAGTCGCCCTTAAATTATCAACTGTATTCTTCATACCTACCGGAAAAATAACTTCCTTGAATCTTCATCAAGGCTCTCAAGATCAACCAATATTAAAAAATCAATCGTCTTAAAAGCCAAATCAAGAGCTGGCTTTGATAAGGTTTTAGCCCCTAAATCAATATAGAGATTAAATAGTTGGGGTAAGTTGACATTTTTCCAGGCTTCAGCATCTCTTTCGTGGTCGGGACAATAATAATCTTCTTTTGTATCAACACTTAGAGAACTATGTATATGATTATTTTTTTGTAAATAATCATATACGATCCATCCTTCAGCCGGGTCTGTACTTTTTATTGAACAGCATCCTAATAGATAACGTAATCCAGTCATTTGCATATATTTTGCTATCCCTTTCCACAATAAATACAATACACGCCCATTGCGATGTTCTTTTCTAATACAGGCGCGACCCACTTCAACCGACTGTTTTAATATTTCTTTGGGAATGGTAGCCAGATCAAACTCATCCGATGTATAAAAACCGTGCTTTTGAATAGCTTTTTGATACGTCTGTAACCGATAGGTTCCTACCACATTATCCGCTTTTGTGTCTACGACAATTAGGTGGTCGCACTGAAAATCATACCGGTCCATATCAAGACCTTGTCGATGCGATTCTTCCAATCCTTCACCCAGCTCTACATTAAAAACATGATACCGCAGTGTTTGGGCGGCCCGCAAATCAGCTTCCGTTTCAGCAAATTTCAGGCAGTAACGATTGGTCGTGAGCAGTTCTTCAGATTGTTTTTTTTCCACAGGGGTAAAACGTATTTAATACTTAGCTAACCTTTAGAATAAGAAACTAAGCATAAAAAAAGAACCGAAAGTTGTTATTTCTCACTGGTTAAAAGAAATCACGTTAGTTATTTTTGGCTATCCAGTATTTAAGAGCAGAAGTTACCAAAGTAGAGTAATACATATCCTGACTATCAGCTATCTTCTTCATTTTGTCAACCAAATCAATTTCCAAGTAATAGCTTACAACTTTCTTTTTATCCTCTTTTTTCTTTTTGGATATAGCTTGCTCATTTTTTTTATCTCTATCTGATTTAGTAATTGTTGATGTCGTGTCAGATTTTTCTTTTTTGTCTGACACTCCTCGGTCGGGAATGAACCCCATCGCACTTTTTTGAGACTTAAAAGCAATGGGACTGCTTCCTAAACTCTTCTTTTTAGACATAATAAGCTGATCCCTATTAAGATTCTACGCGTACTGCAACTGACCATTTCTGATTTCTTGGGCCAATGCTTTGTAATCTTTAGCCCCATGGCTATCAGGTGCATATTCAAAAATTGTTTTATGGTGACTCGGTGCCTCTGCCAACGCTACATTATCCCGGATTAATGTATCAAAAACTTTTTCACCAAAATAGTCCTTAATATGATCTACGACCTCATTATTAAGATTTTTTCGTCCGTCGAACAAGGTGCAGATGATGCCGCTGATTTCTATGTCCGGATTCAATCGCTCTTTAACAACCTGGATCACATCCATTAGCTTCGAAAGCCCATGTAAGGCCAAATACTCTGACTGCAACACAATAAAGATCTCCTTAACAGCTGTAAAAGCATTGAGCGTCAATAATCCTAAATTTGGCGGACAATCAATCAAAATGTAATCATAGTCCCTGGATAACTTCACCAACGAATTTTTGAGTAACATTTCCCGGGCAGGCTCATTGGCAAACTCCATCTCAGCTCCTGATAGGTCAATGGAAGAAGGCATTATATCAAAGCCATTATGACTTATGATAGCTTCATCTGCCTCAACGTCACCTTTGAGTACATCATAGATACTCTTTTCTAATCGATTTGAACTTAGGCGAAGCGAATAAGTCAGATTGGCCTGCGGATCTAAATCAACCATTAAAACCTGGAACCCCTCTCGGGCAAGTCCCGCCCCCACATTAATTGTTGAGGTGGTTTTTCCTACTCCTCCTTTCTGATTGGTAAAAGCTATTGTCTTCATACGTACACACCGTTTGTAGATTCCCGAAAATCAATTAATAATTATTAATCAGGGCAATGCCCTCTTTTATTAATAGAGTTACAAGACAACGATTTGTTACAAAAATATTAAATATTTTTAATGTTTCTAAATGTGAGCTTTATACAGGACTGGGAGGAATATCGCAGAAATATATGACTATAAAGACTTCTGAAAATTATTTAAGAATAGAAAAGCGAATAAAGCCGTTCGAAAATAGACTTATAAATTGGGAAAGAAATACCCAATAATAAATTGTATGGCGTAAACAAAGGCGACTAATCCAGCGGCGAACAAAATAACGGCAATAGCAATTGTTTTCCCTTCAGAATCTTTCTTTTTTGAAGCCATAATTTATGAGATTTGTTTATCCTTCTGATGACTATAATATTTGATAGCAATCTATCAGACCGGATGTTGAGTTGCAAGTGCAAATCAATATTTTACCTAAAATTTATTTTTAATCTTAGCATTACCTAATGGATAAATCGATAACCATTTCAGAAGAAAATTATGATTTCTGGAAAACGGGAGCCCTTATTTCAGGATTGTTATCTATAATTATCTTTACCGTTTTTTGGAACTTAGAAGATCCATTTTGGATAAGTATTACCAGATTAGGGGCATTTGTTTTTTTTGCCCTAACGATACTTTGTTACTTGCAAATTATGAACGGTCCCATTGAAATTACAATGACTGTAACCGACGAACAGGTGTTGGTCTCTTATTACAAAAATGGTAAAAAAATTCAGAAAGAAGAATTCAAGAAAAACAGTATAAAAGAAATATCTCCAACCACATCAGGAGTGAACTTTTTGCTGCTCAAGTTTAAGCCAACAATAAAAACGTTTAGAATAAGCTTTACCGATACCGAGAAGAACCTTTACTTATTCGAGTTCAGTGGTCGTCCACTGCTATTCGGGAAAACTGCTCAGGAAAAAGTACTTCAGCTTTTTAAAAATCCTTCCTGAAGCTCCAAATGTTGCTATAAGACGGGCACTGGATAAACGGCAGGAACTTGCATTCCTAAAATCATCTACGGCTCGAATTCCAAATATCTAAGACCCATAATAAAACACTCTGAATACTAATTTGATGATAGTTCATAATCATTGAAGAAGAAATTCAACAAGCGTTCATTCAATCATAAAGCTTTCATTACCGAAATGTTGTAAAATGTTTTTTTAATACTTGCAAAGGTGCATTTTTTGATCAACATTCAACAAAACTTTCAACTAAATAAATTAAAGGATGAAGAGTATAAAAAACATTAGTATTGTACTTTTATTGGTACTCCTATTTGCCGGCTGCGCCAAAACTAATCAATATCAACAGCAGGCAGAGGAGCTCGCTCAAAAAGTAATTATCGTTGATGGACATGTAGATTCCCCTTATCAATTAAAAGATGAATGGGTAGACCTTACTAAGTTGGTTCCCGATCGTAATTTTGATTATCCAAAAGCCAAGGAAGGCGGCTTGGATGCTCCATTCATGTCTATATATATCCCTGTTGAGTATCAAGAAACCGGTGGTGCCAAAGCTGCAGCAGATAGTCTCATTGATATGGTTAATAAAATTGCTAATGACAATCCTGATAAATTTGCCATAGCTACTTCGCCCGAAGAGATACAAGCTAACTTTGAAAAAGGATTGATTTCGCTGCCGATGGGTATCGAAAATGGAGCTCCCGTAGGAAATAAATTATCTGACGTGCAGTACTTCTATGAACAGGGAGTCCGTTACATAACACTTGCCCATGCAAAAGATAATCGGCTCAGCGATTCTTCTTATGACACGACCACAGATACACATAATGGTTTAAGTGATTATGGTAAGGATGTTGTAAATGAGATGAACCGACTGGGAATGATGGTAGATGTATCTCATATCACCGACAGTGCATTTTATGATGTCATGGAGGTTACGGAAGCACCAGTAGTAGCCACGCACTCTTCATGCAGGCATTTCACCCCCGGTTTTGAGCGTAATATGAGTGATGACCTCATCAAGCGTCTTGGAGAAAATGGCGGTGTTATCATGATTAATTTCGGTTCAACCTTCTTGGATAGTGCCTCACAAAATAGTCAAGAACAAGTCCGAGCGGAAATGGCAAAACTAATTGAGGAGAAAGATTTAGATCCGGAAAGCGAAGAAGCTGACAAGTTTCGGTCCCAATATTTCCAGGACAACTTTCAATTTAGTAGCGTAGAAAAGGTAGCCGATCATATTGATCACGTCGTTGAGCTTGTAGGTATTGAGCACGTTGGCTTAGGCTCAGATTATGATGGCGTAGGCCCTACTTTGCCCACTGGTCTCAAAGACGCTTCCACCTATCCCAACTTGTTTACTGAGCTCTTAGAGCGTGGTTATACCGAAAATGAAATTGAGCAAATTGCTTCTGGTAATATTTTCAGAGTTTGGCAAAAAGTGGATGAAGTTGCTGCTAACAAGCAATCCGGAAACTAATTTAAATTTACCCTATTAGCCCTGATTATGTATGTAATCGGGGCTTTTATTTTTCAACATAATTTATCTTTATGGAAAACATTACATCGCCAACCCTTTTGCTGGATGCAAATATTTGTAAGATAAATATTCACGCTATGGCGAATAAAGCAAAAGAACATGATGTAGCTTTTAAGCCACACATGAAAACGCACCAGTCGACTACGATTGGTGGTTGGCTTTGTGATGCTGGCGTAGAGTCTATCACAGTTTCTTCGGTGAAGATGGCTCAATATTTTGCCACTCATGGATGGAGTGATATCACCATCGCCTTTCCATGTAATATTCGTCAAATTAATGCCCTCAATGAGCTTGCTGCCAATATTTCGCTCACAATTTTAGTGAATAAAGTAGAAGTCGCTGAGGCCGTTGATAAAAAACTTAAATCCACTGTTAATGCTTATGTTGAAATCGACACTGGTTCGGCCCGGAGTGGACTTCCATCAGATGATATTCGGGGAGTAAAATCTGTTGTAGAATCAATACACAAATCAACTAATATCACTTGGTCTGGATTATATTCTCATCCTGGACATTCCTATGGCTGCCGATCGAAACAACAAATTGAGGCTGTTCATCACTCTGTCATGCGACAATTCAAACAACTTAAACAGGAATTATCCCAAAATTATGAGGACTTTGAAGTTTGTATTGGTGACACCCCCTGCTGTTCAATTGCAAGTGCTTTTGACTCGGTCGATGCCATAAGCCCAGGGAACTTTGTGTTTTATGATCTGATGCAGCAGCAAATTGGAAGTTGTAAATATGGCGATATTGCAGTTGCTATGGCTTGTCCAATTGTTGACAAGTATGAGAGTCATAATCAATTAATTATTCATGGCGGAGCAATTCACTTCTCAAAAGAGTCCATGGAAACCAGTGACAATACCCATTTTGGTTTGGTTGCTAAACGTGATAATGACAGCTGGAGACCTGTAGAGCCTTATTCCTACGTCACGAAATTATCTCAGGAGCACGGCGTGGTATCCTGTTCAGAAAAACTCTTTCAAAACAGTAATATTGGTGATATGATTACCATTTTACCCGTCCATTCTTGTCTTACAGCCAACCTAATGAAACAATATAGTTTGATTAATGAAGAGCAAACATTGGTCGAAATGATGAAATGATATACAAAAAAAGGCACTCAATAATTTTGAGTGCCTTTTTAGACTAAACGCTGCTTAAAAATAAAATCGATCAGGCTTTACTTTGCTTTGTATAACCAAGCTTCGGAATTCTGATATTGCCGAATATCCGCAAGAGCCTTTGAAGCACTTTGCCGGTCATTATAACCTTGATAAGAAACATAGGTAACATCTGAATTAGACTTTTGCAGCAATACAGGATCAAAGCCTTCTTTTTGTAACCTATCTCTTAGCTTCTCAGCATTTTTTTGTTGGCTAAAAGATCCACCGATAATATAAAATGTATTACCCGCAGGAGAATTATCAGCTACAGATTCTTCTTTAACAGGTTCAGGAGTCGCTTCAGTTTCCTCGTTATTTCCTTGGGCATCTCCTTGTTCGCTACCTCCCAGATTAAGTTCTACCTTAGGTACTTCAATATCCGTTTCTTTTTTAACGGGCGGAGATTCTTCCTCCTCTTTTTTCTGCTCTTTAACCTGATTTTCCTCAGACCTGTTCTGTTTCTCTTTTTCTTGAGCAGTTACGGTTCTCTGGTCTTCAGTATTGTTAGACTGTGCTTTCCCTGGGATATGATCAGGCTTTGGCATTTCTTCGTCAGTTTCCAAGTCGAGATTATCCGAAAGTTTTTGTCCATTAAAAATCTTATCACTTTCCTCAACATCTCTAAAATTCTGCTGGCGTTGCTTTTGCAGAGTTTTAAATTTATTCGTCATTATACCTCTTTGCATACGCTCAGGAATAGTAGGCTCAATAGATACCTCTAAGAGTACGACCAATTCTCTCATTAAAAAGTCATTAGAGGTATAACCGAAAAGGTAGCGAAGCCCAAAAAACCACGGGGGCAAATCTTTTAGTAGTGGTACACCTCGACGAACCTGAGAACGTTCTGTTCTGTAAAGGCCGGCTACAACAGTCGTTTGCCCATCAAGTAAAAGAGCTTGCGTTTCAGCTTGTTGTTTATTGATAACTGTACTCACGGGATCGGGCTGCGCAGAAGAACGTTCTGCAGAAATATCGAGATGAACGAATGTTGTATCATTCTGTTCAATAATTGTAGGAGTAACCTCAAGAATAGTACCTACGCTAAAAAATTCTTCCACTACATTTCCGGCAAAGTCACGCTGCTTAACAGAAAAATCTTGCCCAACCTGAATTCGACCTTCTTGGCCGTCCATTACCCTAACAGTGGGTGAGGATAAAATTTCACCCAAGTTTTCAGCCTCAAAAGCGCTAAATAGTGATTGTACCCTTATACCCGTATTTCCTATTTCTCCAAAGTTGATTACCGACTCAAATACACGCTGTGAAACGTTAGAAGCTCCTTGCGAATTAACCTGTACAAACGGACCGTCCCCAAATTCAGAGGAAGGTACTTGGACCCCTTCTTCTCCAGCATCAGTTACGGATTCAGGAGTATTTTCGGATATAGTGCTCCAGTCCACACCAATTTCTTGTAGTGCCCTACGGTTCCCTTCAAAGAATATCGCATTAATCCGCACCTCCTTTGTTTGGGTAGTCGCAAGCGGACCTTCGCCTTCACCGCCGCCACCCTGCCCTGTAGCAACCTGTTGTGCTCGACGAGTTCCGTCTTCAGTGGCTTTGGGTTCTACAATCTCATAGAATTCACGGCTCTCAATTAACTGCAGCTCTTTTACCCTTAATATTAATTTAAGGGCATCCATCCAATGTTTAGGAGCAACAGCTATACCAATATTGCCTTCAGTGTTAGTACGATCGAGTACGGGCTTATTCCGAAATTCCTGGGAAAATTCATTAATTACATCTATCGCTCTGGAAAACGAAGTAGTTCGATCAAAAGTTACTATTTCTTCGGGATTCGTATACTCCCGTACAGGTAAGTTATCGTTTTGAGCTTGGGTAGAACTCACATCCATACAACCCAAAATGAAAACAACCAATAAAAATCTAACTGAAAAATTCAATCGCATAACTGTATGATTAATTACTTTCACTGTCATCTTTATTGTCATCATTAATCCGCAAGGTCACTTGCTCAATAATACCACCTTTATTCAAGACAAAAGTGGCAGTTCCTTTGTCTATGTTGAGCGATCTGAGTTTACCTAAATAAACCTGATCCCCCAGTGATAACTTCCGTAACATTCCAGATTGATCTAACAGAAAAATCCGGTTGGCACTTACTGCAATTAATGAACTCGATTCTACATTTATTAGATTTTCGCTATTTTCTTCAACATCTCTAATAAGCGGGAAAAACGGATTATAAACCGATCCAAGGATATCTTCAGTAACGGCCATTGAGGTATTCTCAAAACCAGCCTGACCACGATCGTACAAACTTTTTAAGTTAAAGGTATAATTAACCCGGCCATAAGATTCCAAATTATTTATCGGATTGATTTTAATGTTCTCAATTTTATTAATCGGATCGCTTAACTCAATTCGCCGGATGAAATTAACAACATTTCGATAATATCCCTCACCGGTAACGGTCATATTAATAACACCATGACGATCCATGGTTGTAGAATCTGAGAATGAAAATGTAAAATCAGTGTAAGCAGATCCATTATTAATCGTGTTCAGAAAGTGATATACCTGATCTTCATTGTTGTTCGGATATAAAGATTTATCAAAATTTTCCAAATAATTGCTGGCCTGTTTAAACTGTTCAGAAATAACAGGATACTGATCAGCTATTTGTTGTTTATTGTTGAGCTCTGTTTGTTTTTCTTCTACTTCCTGCTCTAAACTTTCAATTTCAGGCTGCTGAAAGAAATGGATATACCCCCAGCCAGCTCCCACAAAGAGGATCAAGACTGTGAGTAAAATAATAGTATTTCTGAGTCCGTAAGACATTAAATGTTGTAGCTATTTAGTTATCTGCCAACAAATTCTTCACTTCCTTCGGTTGAGGCGGTGAATAGATATCATCAGATTTAGCAAATTTTTTAACCGAAATATTAAACCTATATACACGCTGTTCGCGCATTTCCTCATTGTTAACACTCATCAGTGTAGCTTCTTCAAAAATATTTACAATATCTGGAATTCTGTTCCGGTACAGCGTATATCCTTGTATAGTGATATTATTATCAGATTCATTTAAAGAAGTAATCCAGCTGTTATTTACTCCGTCAATACCATCATTAAGAATAGAAAATTTTGCCGACCATTCCCGACTGTTTTCCGACAGATCGTTAAGCAATTGCAGCTGGTCCTTTAATCCGGCAATTTTCTGTTCAAGAGCTTGGGTCTCCTCAACAATTGGATTTAGTCGTTCAATACCAGATTCCAGTTGACGAACCTCTGAAGATAATGATTCAATCTTTTGGACGTTTTGCTGATAAAAATAATTAAAGGTAATAGGAGTCAAGAAAATTAATAGCAGAATGGCTATGCCATGCCACTGCAGCTTAAATATCTTTTGCCGATCTACTACATAGGTAGGTATAAATGATAGCTTGGGAAAATTATCGAATGCCCCCGATGCAGCCATCGCCGTACCTATTGCAGTGGTAAATCGTGGCAGGCTCGACGGATCTACATTTTCAGTATCAACAAACTCTTCATCCAGAAATAAATTCTCTACTTTAATATCAGGGAAATTATCACTGAAGAACTCAATAGCGTCGTCCCCTATCGTATTATTCGCTAAAATAATCCGATCCAAATTAGGCACTTCTCCAGTATCAAGCTGAAAAAGAATTTTACTAAATACCGTATTCATGAAGGACTTCTTGTCGGTCCCTTCATTAATAATTGGTGAGACTAACCATACTTCATCACCCTTCATAAAAACAACCCGGCTTGTTTCTTTGCCAAACTGAATAATGCCGGTAATATCGTCTGGGTCAAGATCATAATTAAGCCGAACCAACCCAACGAGAATAATTTCGTCGGGAAGAATTTCTTCAACTATTATCTTATCGTTATATATTTCAAGCGTCCTATTCAGCAGTTGAAGCGTTACCGATTCATCCTCAACAGATCCCAATAACAGGGAACCATCTTCGCGAACTTCATAAGAATAATTATCACTGGAATTCGATTTGCCATAAATAGACTCCAGCTTACCCTCAATATCATTTATTAGATCTTTATGCTTAACTTCGCTAAAGTCAGTATCACGGATTATCTGATAAATAGCATCGCCGGCGGGTATGTTTAATCCCAACCGTAATTTTTCTTCCTCAAACTCCGACAAAAGATTAAATAATAAAAGCTCGTTGGTCTGAGGAGTATCACTTTCCTCAACCATATCCATAGACAAATCTTCTTCTCCCATTGAAAAGGTGTCATCGTCATCCTCTTCGTCGTCCAGATCGTCAAAATCCAGATCATCAAGATCATCTAATTCATCTTCAGCCTCTTCTTCACTTTCATCAAGGCCAAAAATATCATCGGCCTCTTCCTCGGAGCCACTGCCTTTATCCTGTTTTGAGGACTCTGACTTGAGCTTTTCCACCAAGGAATAACGATCGAGCTTGATCAGTTTTGCAGAATCTTTCGTTACACGTAGCTTTGCCACGCGGATGAAGTCATCCTGTACTGCTAATCCAATATAATCTTTGTTGCCGAACATTTAGGGATACCTGTAGATATTAAAATTGGGACTCTTTAATCAGCTGTTTTACCCGTTTTTTATTATTTGCGTTATTAATAGCCTCTTCTTTGGAAATTTTACCTTCACTGTATAAACGCTTTAGATCTTGTTCCATGGTATGCATTCCCATATCACTGCCTTCCATCAACATCTGGTAAATTTCATTCACATTATTATTTCTGATAGCAGCTTTTACTGAACTATTTACCACCAATACCTCTTTGGCCAACACTCGCTTACCGTCTAAACTCGGGATAAGTTTTTGGCTAATTACGCAGGTTAATACATCGGCCAGTCGAGTTCGAACACGATTTTGTTCATCCGGTGGCACCTCTCCCATGATTCGTTCAATACTTTCCATGGCGGAGCTGGTGTGCAGGGTCCCAAATGTTTTGTGTCCCGAGTCGGTAATTTCAAGAGCAGTCATTATTGTTTCGGGGTCCCGAAGCTCACCTATTACAATAATATCGGGGTCTTGCCGCAGAGCCTGAATGGCTCCTTCTTTAAATGAACTTACATCTCTACCCACTTCGCGATGACGCACAACCGATTTTTTGGGCTCATGGACAAGTTCCACCGGCGATGCAATAATCACAATATGGGAGTCAACCGTGCGATTGTTTGCATCAATGACCGTATCAAGCGTAGAAGACTTTCCTGAACCCGTGATACCTGTCACAAGCGTCAATCCATATTTATAATATTTTAAACTAAGCGCTTTGGCTACTTCAGGGTGCAAGTTAAGTCCCTTAAACGGACGAATTTCATCATCAATTTTACGCATATTAAGGGCAAGATGCTCCATATCGAAATACAGGTCGGCTCTGAATCGCTTAGAACCAGCGACTGATTCGGAATCACCTATAGCATAGGAGAAGTCCAAATTCTTTTCTTCAAACAGGTGCTCACGCTGAGCGGGCATTACTAAATTATGGAGCAAAAAGTTAGTCTCGGTAAGCGTAAATTCAGGAGAACTTTTATCTGGAGACTTATCGCCGTGAATGCGATACCAAATTTGATTATTACAACCCGGCCCGCCCAAATCGATATCCGATGCTTCATTTTTATACATTTTCATTAAAAAGCTCTCCACCATATCACGGAGCTTAAAGCGGATCTCTTTGGGCTGATCATCAATAATACGACCTATATGTCGATGCCGTTCGATGCCCCGTGCCGTAGCCTGCACCTGCTCATTAAGGGAAGCGATAATATCCTTAACTTCCTTAACTAAACTTTTTTTTACTTCGGTTTCCATCCTATTCGTAATATTCTACAACTTTTACAAATTATTAACACATTCCTGTGTTCACTTTATCCCACCCAAAAACCACCAACATAATAACCGGTCAATAAGGGAAGTTGCTACACGCCATAAAAGATTAATTTTTTTTAATACTTCCAAATATCTTTTTAAAAAGGGGGCAAAGCAAAAAAGAAAGCAATATTCTAAATAGTTATTAATCTAATCGGCAACGTTACCAGTTACTATCGTCCAATAATCGCTTTTTAAGCTGTAACAATTGAATATTCATATTGCTAATTTTTTGTTGCTGAATCTCAATAATATTTCGAGTAAAAATATTAAACAGCTTTTCGGGTTTTTTGCGGAAGAAGTTCAGTGCTTCATAGCGTTCAAATTTTAGAAGCTGCGACTCTCCCTCCGATACTACTTTTGCCATCCGGTTGTTTTTACTAAAAAGAAAAGTTTCGCCCAAAAAGTTGCCTTTGTTAAGGGTTGCAAGCTGAATATTATCTTTCCAAATAGAAACTTTACCTTTGGAGATTAGGTAAGCAGAATTCACATATTCCTCTTCATTTATTATCACATCATCCTGAACAAACCGCTCCTCCGTCCCCAGGTTGAGGAATTCCATGATATCCTCATAATGAAAATTCCGTAATAATAAGGGCGGTTCTTTTAAAAACTGCCGAATATATTCGGGTGTTGCTTTTTTTTCTGCTTGGTTTTCAGCTGCCATAACTTATCTCCTAATTTAACTTATCCTAACCCCTTATAAACATCGATAATATTAATGATAATTTTATTGTACCCTAAACGTCTAAGAATTTTTTAATCTTCAATTGTAATTGCTGCAATTTCTTCTATTGTTGTAAATCCATTTTTTATTCGCTCCCGGCCAGAACCGCGCAAACTCAACATTCCCCGGCTCATTGCATGTTCTTTAATAGCAACTTCATCGATCTCGTCCCCCGACTCCAAAATCATTTTACGAATCTCTTTATCAAAATAGAGAGCCTCCATAATAGCAGTACGACCTTTATACCCATTGGTACATTTATCGCATCCTACAGCCTTATAAAAAGTAGTCTCTTCGTACTCTTCTTCAGTAAAGCCAATCCCTTTTGCTGTTTCAATATGAGGTCTATACTCTTCTTTGCAATTCTTGCAGAGTGTACGTATCAGACGCTGAGCCATTATCAAATTAACTGCATTTGCAATTAAGAACGTTTCGACCCCCATTTTATAGAGACGGGAAATAGCACTGGGAGCATCGTTCGTGTGCAGAGTTGAGAAGGTAAGGTGACCAGTGTTAGCCAGCTTAATAGCAATCTCGGCCGTTTTCAAGTCACGAATCTCACCCACAAGCACAATATCCGGGTCGTGACGCAAAATACCCCGCATCGCCATGTCAAAGGTCATATGATGACCAATTTTAAGCTGTCGCGCTCCCTCAATCAGGTATTCTACCGGATCTTCAACCGTCAATACATTCACTTCGGGAGTAATTACGTAGTAAAGCGCAGCTACCAGCGTTGTTGATTTACCACTTCCCGTAGGTCCCGTAACAATGACTATTCCCGAAGGCTTTTCAATAGCCTTGACAAAATCTTCTTTCGCCTTTTTCTGAAGCCCCAACACATTCAAATCGGTAATAACCTCACGATCATCCAGAATACGTATTACAATCGACTCAAACTTTCGATCAAACTGTGCCCCTACCATCGGCATGATCGATACACGGTAACGGATATTATGCCCATCAACTGCCCGTTGAATGAACCCATCCTGCGAAGCATCCCGCTCGAAGCGATCCACATTTCGGGTTTTATCTTTAACAACAGCCGATATCGCTTCCGGCTTAACATTATTTTGTTGATGCCAGAGCTGGAGCTTACCGTCAATACGGAATCGAATATCTGTTGAAGTAGGTCCGCATGGGACAATGTGGATGTCACTGACCCCTTTACGAACGCCCTCAACAAGAAAACCCTCAACCAGAGAGTTAAGCATACTCTGATTGATTTCGGCATCAATCTCCTCCTCATCAATTTCCTCAGTTTCTTCTTCCAGATCGGGTTCTTCATATTCGATCTCTTCAAGCAGATCCAAAAATTCATTCTTCTGCTCATAAACCTGCGTCAAAATTTGCTCTACCAGCTCGTACCGGCAATAAACAATATGATGTTGTTTATAATTGAGCTTCGAAATGATATTCGAAAGCGTCGGGTCAGAAGGATCAGCAGCAGCTATGGTAAGCGAATTATTATCTTGCCGCAGGGGTATCGCCTTTTGATGGACAAGCTCATCGACCACTTCAGTGGGCAAATCATCAATATGAGACTTAATATTTTCAATCTTTTCTTCGCGAATACTATCCTGATCAGCAAAAACCTCGTTAAAAGCATAGATTGAGGCAATCTCTCTCATCACCTTATGGCGATTGACACCTAAATCCTGATAAAGAATCTGCCCGAGACGGCGATTGGAGGAATCGGGCTCTTCCCGAAGTATAGCCAACGCCTCGTTGAGTTGCTCTTCGGTAATAACATCCCGGTTCACAAGGATATCACCAATATGTCTACGCGTATTTACCTTACCCATCTGTAGTATTTACAACTCATCCAGTTAAGAGGATCTAATGAAACTATTCTAATATACATTTTCTGAATCGCAATGCCAGCAATAAATTTACTTTCACTCCTTCCTACCACCCAGTAACCCCCGCCCCTCAGGAGTAGAAAGAAATCAACATCGTTGTCAGGATTTTTCAATATGATACATTTATGGCGCTCCGGGTGCTTTAGGCTTAATCAAGGCCGCCTCTGATGAAACGATCGTAATAGCAATCAATACCACCATAATAAATAAGTTAATAAAGAGACTTATCATATCAATTACGGTATCCATTTTATAGGTCGTTTGCAGCTCATAATATTCGGCAAGCTGCTTGGCATTCTCTCTAAGCGCTCCAGATTCTGCTCCCAGCTTAAACCGGCTTATGGCCGTTTCAGTAAACACTCCTGTTGCTCGCAGCGATTCTATCAAGCCGGCTCCATCTTTAAGCATCTTCTTAATGGCCACTTCTTTGATTTGTTTCTCCATATATTTATTTCGGCATGCCTCTGCGGCCACCTTAAGAACTTCAATATTTTGTCCCGACCCGCTGTACAGCGTATAGAATACTCGTGAAAAAATTTCGATACTGGTTTTATGTATGATATCTCCCAAAACAGGTAGTTTGGTGATATGTTTATCCTTCCAAAGCTCTCCCTGTGGGGTTTTTATCCAATAGTAAATACCCGCTATTGGTATTATATGGGCCAGCGTAATAGCAATCCAGTTATCCTGCAGCCAATAACTTAAATCAAGCGTATAAGCAGTCATGGGCGCCTGCTCATACAAATCAATGCCAATATCCAGGAAAACCTCAGCCGTGGCGGGGAAAATATACCCCACATAAAAAAGTAGTACCGCAATCGTTGCCAATACGGTAATGGTGGGCATCAACAGCGCCTTGCGCAAATTAGACTTAAACTCTTGGTCCCGCTCCATAAATTTAGCAGTACTTTTAAATACCAGCGCCATGTTACCACTGGTAGAGGCAACGCTCAACATATAGCAAGCAAACTTGCCAAACACATCTTCGTGTTTGCTATACACTTCGCGACCGTCTTTACCATCTTTGAGATCTTTCTGAATCTCTTTAATGGTTTCTTTCATGCGCTGGTTTTGGGTATCCTCATACAAAAGGGTAAGAATCTCGTCAAAGCTTAGCTGCTGTTCCAACAAATCCGCCGACAAGCTAATAAAAGAAACCACTTCTTTTTGTGGGACACTTCCCTTGAAGTCGAACCATTTTTTGTTAACCCGAATAACTTTATAGCCAAGCTTAACCAGCGCTTTTTCAACTTCTTCTTTTGAATAGGCCTCCTGTTCTCCCGTTACCGGGTCTTTTGCCCCTTTCTGAACCTTATATTGATAGGTTTCCTTTTTGTCAATTGATTTTACCTTGAATCCCTTCTTTCGAGAGAGCTTGTCAACCTTGTTCTTGGCTTCCTTTTTGGAGGTCGCTTCGAATTCGGTTTTTATGGCTTTACCCTGTGGAGAAATGGCTTGAAGTCTGAACTCTGACATACTGAGAAACCCGATCTGTGATTACTATGCTTTTCGTTAACATGATCATGATTTTATGACATTGTTACAAATAAAAATGATGAGCTTATTTTAAATAACAAAACCCTCGGACCTTAAAAGTCCTGAGGGTTTAAAATTTTTTTATACTACAAATAAGTACTAAGGCGTTGTTTCTTCTATATCCGACCAGTCGATATTATTTTTGGCCACTGTTGCGGTCAACGTTTCGACTCCAGACTGGTTAAATGGATCGGAAGATGAATAATTGGGATCGCTGGCTAAGTAAGCCGTAACTGTAAAGGTATTGCCGGCGTCGGTATTAAGTTTATAGCTACCATTTAGATTATAGGCCATCATCCCATCCGCAGAAAAAGATTCAGCGGGAAAGTTGATATTCTTAAACGTCATACCCGAAAATGAGTTAGCGCCCCCTCCCATCATCTTTGGTTTTAAATAATACCCCTGTGCCGATGAAGCAATCACCAGTACATCCTGACGAACGGAATCTTTATTGGCACTTTTCGCACTGGTGCTAAATACGTTAATAGCCACAACCGTTGCAATGCCTACAATGATCGTTACTAAAATTACGAGTAAAAGCTGTTGTTGTCCCATGATGTGTCATATTGGTTAAGAGGTTTCGCCAACATGATACATCATTTGAAAGAATTGTTATGTGTAAATAAATGAAATCTAAGGTATGTTAGGGAGATTTAATGAATTAGATATAACTCATCTTTTATTTATCTACTTTTCTTTCCGGCAATCCTATAACCCCTTGATCCCAATACCGTGGCGAAAGTCTGTTAGCATGTACTTCATTCTCAATTAGTTCCAAATATTGCTGCCTGTTTTCATCAAGGTTTGGAACCTGAATACTATAACTCCAAATTAAAAAGCCGGCAGCCAACAAATTAATGCCAATTAAGCTAATTCTACTTACTAAGCTCGAAGAAAAGTTTTCCTCTTTATTTTTTTCTGTAGTGATAGAGAGTCCAACCATCCACCCTATCACTAAAACCATCATTATTTGACTTATCGGGGTATTAATAATCCCGGAAACAAGACCATGTATTAAAGCAGCCAGTAATGAAGCTGTCAAGGTAACTCGAGTTAACGTTTCTGGTGAATTGGGTTCTGAAGACTTAATTAGCCTATCACTTTTTTTAAACCAAGAATATAATCCCCAAATAACTAATCCGGCAAATAAAGTCCCACCTATTAGTCCCCATTCACCGGCAAATTGCATATATATATTGTGAGGATGTTTGGCTAAAGTATCAGTCCATTCAGAAAAATGCATAGGACCTATGCCAAACAGTGGATTTTCAATAATCACGTTTAATGCATTTTCCCATAAGGCAAGCCTTTCGCTACCCGGACTATACCGGCTAAATGCTGTTCTTCTGCTCGCGGTATTGATTAACAAGGGAAAAAGTTTAAAAAATAGTCCGTACCCAATAAATCCAATAATTGCAGAATAGCTTATTTTTTTAACCCACTCCTGCGCCTTATCTCTGTACATATAAAAGATAAAACCTATGGCTATAAATGAGGAGAGCATTGTCCCTCGTGCATCAGAGGCAAATACCAACATCCACCAACCACACAAAACTATAAAAGCAATTTTCGAAAAAGCCCATTGGCGCTTAGGTATGTAAACTACCAGAAGGCTAAGTAAAGGTAATGTCCATGTCTGCAGATGATTAAAAAAGCGAATATTCACAAAGTTTGAAAAAGGTTCGGGATACCTATACCCTATATCCTTAAACCAAATACGTGTAAAGTCGGTACTTGGCCATAATGGAAAATCAGGGATAAAAAAGACGTATAAATAACTAATTCCAACGTTAATCAAATATATTCCGGCCATTACTCCAATTACGGATAATAAACCAATCTCGAAATAACGGGGTGCATATTGAAATCCTACAACAGTAAAAATTATTAAATTAAACAGGAGAAAATAATGACTTACCTCTAAGAGGGCTGCATCGGTATGAACTGCCAAAACTGATGAAACAATGCCAATTAAAAAAAATAAGCAAAGACTAACTATAGCTTTTTGACCAAATTCCTTAACAATGGTCAACCACCAGCTTTGTATTATACTTGAGGAACATAAAACACCAACACCTAAAACTAATACAATTCCTTCGATTAAACGTTTTTCATTATAGGGCACTTCCATATAAAAAGTAAACGAAGCTCCTAATACCACAAATAAAACAGTGGCCAATGACAAAAATGAAAAACGTAACTGTATTAATTTCATCAATTTTATTTTTCTACCATAAATTAATAAGGCCCTTATAAGTAATAAGGGCCTTTAAAATTCTACAATGAGATGTCGCTATTTATTAACTATCCCAGTTAATATTACCTTTAGTTACTACTGCTTCAAGTTGAGCATCAGCCGCTGCAGTTGGGAAATCAGCTGTAGAGCCAGCATAAGTTTCATCACTCGACGGATGTGCTGTAACTCTGAGATCCGTTCCACTATTTTCTACAGCTAATACATATGTCCCGTTCATATTTTTTGCTGTCATATTATTATTTGTTTCATCTATATCAGATGCAGAAAAGTTAAACTTAGTGAAGTCAATCCCGGAAAAAGAATTTCCTCCACCGCCCATCATTTCAGGCTTGATATACCAACCTTGCGCTGAAGAGGCAATAGTTAGAATATCCTGACGAACGGCATCTTCGTTAGCGCTTTTAGCACTGGTTCCGAATACGTTAATAGCCACTACTGTAGCGATACCTACAATAATGGTTACCAAAATTACGAGTAAAAGTTGTTGTTGTCCCATAGTTATTACCTATTTGTTAGATGATTGTTTATGAAGTAAAAGATCTGTGCCCCGAAAGGCTTTCCCTTATTTGTTCACTCTTAAAGAGTTAGTGAGTGATAGTTTGTTACAAATATTTTGATATTCAAGAGTACGCTTATGAACAAGGCCAAACAAATTAATTTTTCTTAAGCCCTGTTAAAAGCTTTATCTGACTTCAAATATTATAGCTGCAGAACTTAAATGCAAATTAAATATTAGAATATTTTAATATTTCTACCTTCTTCTCTGTATCTCAGAAATACTTTTTGCAAAAATTATTAACAATCAATAATAATTTGATCGCAGGCAAAATAACTGTGCAAATTCAAAATAGTATCACTCAAAATATCATCCGCCTCTTCTTTGCATTTGGATCCTTTATAAATAGAATGAAAGTTTATCGCAATAAATGCCTCCATTCTTATTGCAATTCAATGATCGATAAAAGACTAAAATTATAATCTCTCTATTCAACCATTATTATAATTGACAATACCATTGGATCATCTTAAGATTAAATATTAATTTTTTTTAATATTAGTAATCGCATTGGTGGTAACTACTCCTTGTAGAGTAATCTTCGCAAGACCGACTTTATAATTTTATCTAAATCATCTCAGTCCAATGAAAAAGTCTCTACTTCTCCTATTTCCGTTTATTTTTGCACTTTTCCTGCAATCCTGTACTACTAATGACACCGCAATCATTGCAGGACAGGTAATTGAAGCCGGTTCGGGTAATGCCGTCAGCAATGCCATTGTGGAACTAACTCAACCTGAAAATCTACAGCAAACAGCTACCACAGATTCTGTAGGCAATTTTTCTTTTGACGTGGATCCCGGCAGTGAAACAGTAAGCGTTACATTGGAAACATCTAAGCAGGGGTATCAAACACAAACGACTTCTTTTAAGTTGGCTCCTGAAACTGATGTTGATGATTTAGTTATTGAACTGCAATCGACAGATAGTTCTGGCAATAATGGTGACGAAGGTGGAAGTGATGAGGTTGGTGGAGAGCCTGAAGGACCGGCAGCCATTATTCTTCAAAGTATATCAGATCAAGCTATTTTTATTAAAGAAACAGGTGATAATATCAGTACGGCCTTTACCTTCCAAGTGGTAGATTCTGCGGGAAGAGCGTTAAATGCTAATGGAGCTGTAGATGTTGATTTTGATATCCTATCGGGACCCGGCGGTGAAGAAGAGATTATCCCTAAAACAACTACAACCAATTCAAATGGTCAGGCAACAACTTCGTTATTTAGCGGAAATGTGGCCGGACCCGTTAAGCTCCAAGCGAGTATAGAAAGACCTGAATTGGGAGTTACTATTAAGTCTACTCCTGTACTGGTTGCCATTCACGGCGGCTTTCCGGATACTGACCACTTTAGTATTTCAGCAGAAAAACTAAATTTTGAAGCATACGATATAAATGGTGTTAGAAATCCAATCACCGTTATTGTTGGAGACAAGTTTTCTAATCCTGTAAAACCTGGAACGGTCGTTTACTTCAATTCTACCGGAGGAGTTATTCAAGGTTCAGGCGAAACTGATGATGATGGGATTGTTACCGTTGATTTAATCTCAGGCGACCCCAGACCCACCAGTGGAATTGCTACTGTTACAGCGACAACCGTAAATGAGAATAACACACGTATATCAAAAAATATCGACGTTGTATTCTCAACTCAAAGTGCCAACATCAGTGCTGCTTGTGATACTTCTGTCCCCGAATGTGTGACCGAAACAACTTTTGACTTACCACCAGACGGAGGAGTAAGTTTTTCATATACGGTTGAAGATTTAAATGGTAATCCTATGCCAGCGGGTTCACAAATAACCGTTGAAGCCGGGAACGGAATGGAGGTTACCGGGGATGCTGATTTTGAACTTGGTAATCATTCATCAGCTGGACCTGGCGCAACCCAGTTTAATTTTTCTATTCGCGATACTGATGATCAATCTGATTCAGCTGCTCCCTTAACTGTTAAAATATCAGTGACTACTCCTTCTGGTAATACAACCACCTACACTGAAATATCAGGTACGCGTCGTAAAAGTTTCTAAATAGATACCAAAGTCAGACCCTGTCAGCAAGCTTAACACTGGCAGGGTTTTTTATTTTAAAATTACTTTTTCCTTAAACCCCAACCTGATTTAAGTTTACAACTTGGAACAAAAAAGATAGTGAAATTACTATCAAAAGTTACAAACTTGCAGTAGTGTTGGGCCTATTATACAATTACCCTTTCCATTAGCCCTTGACAATTCTTATATTTTCGGCTGATTTTTTCAACTACAAAAAGTTACATGGAAGCACCATATACCCCTGATTCATACGATAAAAAGCTTGATAAAATAAACTGGGTCAGTGGACTTCCCTTTGTTTTACTGCACTTGGCGGTAGGATTGGTTTTCTGGGCGGGATTTAGCTGGACCGCCCTTGCAGCATTGCTCATCACTTATGTGATACGAATGTTTGCGATCACTGCGGGGTTCCATCGTTACTTTTCACATCGCACCTTTAAAACCAGTCGCCCCTTTCAATTTATCCTCGCATGGCTGGGCACCACCGCCGCCCAAAAAGGTCCGCTTTGGTGGGCCGCACATCATCGGCATCATCACAAACATGCCGATACGGAAAAGGATGTCCACTCACCGGTAAAACGCAGCTTTTGGTGGTCACACGTGGGCTGGATATTGAGTAACCGCTTTAAAGACACCAATTATAATATGGTTAAGGATCTAAAAAATATTCCAGAACTCAATCTTCTAAATAAATATCACCTCATCCCTCCCATCCAATTGGCAATAGGCACTTTTGTAGCAGGCGAATTGCTTAATTACTTCTTTCCCGCTTTAGGCACTTCTGGATTCCAGCTACTGGTATATGGGTTCATTATCAGCACGGTTCTGCTTTATCACGGTACGTTTACGGTCAATTCGCTGGCTCATGTGTTTGGTAAGCGGAGATTTGAAACCACTGACGACAGTCGCAACAACTGGTTTATTTCTTTGATAACTTTGGGAGAAGGCTGGCACAATAATCACCATCGGTTTCCATCATCTGAACGACAGGGTTTTTACTGGTGGGAATTCGATTTTTCGCACTATGCCCTTAAAGTGCTTTCCTGGTTTAAGGTGGTTTGGGATTTACGGGTGCCGCCCAAACGGGTTTATGCCGAGGGCAAAGTTTTTAAACGTCCGCCAGAGGTCATTGACCATCCGGGAAAAAGGTAATTGGACGAAAATAGACAAAATTAACTGATATATTTGAATTAGAGACTTGATTAAATTATAAATTGTATTAATTGCTTCAATCCTCCTACCCTCATCTTCCAGGAAGGAATTTCATTGATTAAATAAAATCTCTCTCGTAGAAGAGGAATTTAGGGAGATGGAATCAAGCTCAATGTCCAAATAAAAGTACCAGAAATTGAATATGCTTCATATACTTATAAAAAAATTAGCTTTTTAAGTTATGAGTAATCTATTGCAACTCTTTGAAAACAACGAAAAATGGGCTGATAATATCAGACAGCAACAGCCCGATTTCTTCGAGGAATCGGCCAAGGGACAAAGCCCCAGTATTTTGTGGATTGGCTGCTCCGACAGCCGCGTCCCTCCTGTCCAGCTTACCGAGCTCGGCCCCGGCGATCTGTTTGTCCACCGCAATATAGCCAACGTTATCCATCACTCTGATATCAACAGTCAATCGGTAATACAGTATGCCGTCAGTGTATTAAAAGTAAAACATGTGGTGGTTTGTGGTCATTATGGCTGTGGCGGCGTAACAGCAGCATATGAAGATCAAACACTGGGACTGATTGACAACTGGCTTGCTAATATTGAGGATGTCTACCATACCCATCAAAACGAAATTGAAGCCCAGGCAACCAAAGAGAAAAAACTAAATCGCTTTTGCGAGCTCAACGTACGAGAACAGGTTAAAAACATCTGCCACTCCCCTTTTGTCCAGCAGGCATGGGATCAGGGTCAGGAGTTAAATGTTCACGGATTAATTTATGATCTCGAAACCGGACTGCTTAACGATTTGGATATCCACATCACCTCTGCCAAAGAAGCCTCTGACTTGCAAAGTTAACCCTTCGGTCTATGAGATACGTTTCATATATTTAGCTGTAATTTCAAATCATGGTAACCGCTTACCCAATTTTATAAAATCATAAGTCTGATGGATATTCAAACGACTGAAAACCAGTTTCAAAACGTTTCTTATAGAGATGATGTGTATAACGAGCTATTAAATCATCTGGAATCTGACGTTGAAAAAGATCGGCATCACTTAAGCTTGTTTTTGGGGATTTTTGAACCTAACAAAC
Source organism: Fodinibius sp. SL11 (assembly GCF_052060035.1). Classification (NCBI taxonomy): domain Bacteria; kingdom Pseudomonadati; phylum Balneolota; class Balneolia; order Balneolales; family Balneolaceae; genus Fodinibius; species Fodinibius sp. SL11. The sequence goes on from NZ_JBPOEA010000001.1 coordinate 685,533, forward strand.
AAAAGGCACTGCAAGATATTGAGCAAAGGTTACATCGAAAAGTGCACGTTGTTGATACTTCAGATCTGGCCTCTCGTATTGAATCTGAATCGTTTAAAAAGCTCGATGACTTTTTTGACAACATGGAACAATCCGAGGATATCCTGTACTTCAAAAATGGCGAAAAACTTTGTGGCGTATATTCCAGCTATTCCCATTCTCACACGAAGTATGCAACTCCCCAAGAGCGTTATTTCTTGAAGAAAGTAAAAGACTTCAACGGTCTCGTTATCGTTGATATTGAAGAGTTTTCGGATGCCGATAAAACATTGCGACGTGCAGCTGGTTCGGTCATTTCATTTACCTTGCCCGAATCTAAACTTAAACGTGCTTTTTGGCATCTGCGGAATTTTTCTCCCCACGGCTTTGAGCTCAAGACCACTCGTCCCGAAGCATACGGCGAAACAGGTTAAATAAATTGAACAGAGACTAAGCTTCTCATAATTTTTTGTTTAGATGCGTAAACCCATAAAACCCCTCCCCACCGACTGTTGCGGTTCGGGGTGTCCCAAATGCATTTACGAGATTTATGAAGAGCATCTGAAAAGGTATAAGGAGTGGAAAAATCAGCAGAAAGAAAATCAGAATAAGGAAATTTAAAAGCAGCAAAAACGATTATGGCCATTAATATTAAACTGGATACCAGCGGGCGACGCGGCAAAACGGTTACAATGATTACAAATATCCAGCATAACCCACAGGTTATCGAGAAGCTGGAAAAACAGCTTAAACAAAAATGTGGTGCCGGGGGGACGAGTTATGCTAAAACGATTGAAATCCAGGGGGACCACGTCGATAAAGTACGCACTTTTTTACAGGATGAAGGATATAATGTTAAGTAGAGTAATACTTTAACAAATAAAATTTCTCAACCGATAATCCCGTATTATGAGCCTTAATATTTCAGAAAAGGAATACCAAGAGATATTAGAACAGATCAAAGATGATGACAGCCCGGTGGGTATTGATGCCGGAAAAACGCATGTGCTCATTTTGCAAAAATTATTACGTATTGAACGCCGCCTGGAAGCGCTCGAAATGCGTTTCTTTGAAGAAGAGGAGGAATAATTAATCCTTATCCATAAGGCTTTTGAATAATTCCTTCTGCTCTTTTCTTATGGATGAGTACCGGTCGGTACTCTAACATACTATTCTGCGAGACTATTGACGAGCGCAGCCCTACAAAATTTGAATAATCAATAAAAAGGGATATGGCCAAACTATATCCCTAAAGACAGATTCCATAACAGGGTTACCTACAGATTTACTTTACTTTCTCTTTTGGGATCTAAATCATAAAGCGATGAAACCGTAGCCTGCACCGTCTTATACCATTCATTGCCATATTTATCATTGATCTCATAAAAGTCTGAAAAGTCGGGTTTGCGAACCTTCATTTTCCACTCTTGATTTTTGGCTTTGTACACAGGATCAACATGTAAAAGCTGATGGAATACGACCATCTCACGGGTTTTTTGGTCAAGCATATCCCACATTTCTCCGGAAATTTCAATCAGGTAGTTATGACCGGAATAATATTCGACCTCTCGTGATGCTTTTTTACACTTGGCAGCTTTGTATTTTGAAAGATTTGGATATACCAAGAAATAACCAATAGAAGCAGGACCAAAATCAAGGCTTTCCCGCTCTATCACTGTTTCAGCAATTTTTGCAATTTCAGGAGATTCCATTAATTGTTTGTTACTGTGTGCTACGGTATCTCCGGGTTTCAAAAAATCATTGTCTTTCATGGACGAACTTCTTCAATTTTAAATTCACAATTTCGTGGCTACCAAAGGTATGATTCTAAGGCGATCTTTTCATCCATTTTTAGACATAATTCTTCGCAAATAATTAATCTGTCCGAGGTGATAATTTAAGTGCCTATATAAGTGAATTAAAAATCCTCTTGTTGTTGACTCAAAAGGAACTTCCATAGGATAGTCAGCTTCAATTTCTTCATCGCCAAGCTCATAATAAATAGCATCCAAAGTTTGCTTTAAAGCTTCCACATCAGAGATAAGATTTTCTTTAGGGATCGGAATATTTTCAAATTCACGCTCCCTATCTCTTTCATATGCCGTATTTCCAAGCCCTTTCCCAATAAAGTGATTCATATTTCCTGCCAGGTGCTGAACTAATACACCAATACTGTTAGCTATCCCCTCGGGAGTTTCCCAGAGAATTGCTTCGGGCGTATCCCTGAGGTTCTCGATAAGACGATTTAAGTCTCGTTGAAAAAGAGCGTTTAAATCTTGTTGTGAAGAGCTCATAATATAGATTTATTTATTCCATATTTAATCCTGAAGTTGACAATTGGGGCAGAAATATATTTTACGCCCGCCCGTTTTGTCTTCTTCAATAATGGAACCGCATTTATGGCAGCGATCATCCGTACGTTTATAAACGAAATGCCGATAGTCGCTGTATGACGCATTTTCTCGCTTTAGCGCTTCAACGATCTTCTGATCATTTGTAATTCCTCCCGTTTCGTACGATCGGGTGGTAAGTTTATATGTTGCCTCGGCAAGTGCCTCCTTTTCCTCCCCTGTATATTCTCGAAGTTTTTTCTCTGGGTTAACCTTGGCATAAAACATGATTTCACTCCGCAGGTAATTGCCGATGCCACTTACAAAGCCTTGATCCAGCAGTAGGGTTGTCAACTTGCGATTTTTGAACTTCTCCGACTTAAATTGAACCAAAATATCTTCATAAGTCGTATCAGGATGTAATACATCGGGTCCTAATTTTTTGATATAGGAATGCTGGTCTACTTCCTCACGGTTCAACATCTCAATTTCAGAAGCCGAATACAGATAAGCTGATTTATCACCGTTATGAATGGCAACACGAAGCGACCGATTGGTATCGGGTTCTTTATCCGCATCACTTACCATCCATTTTCCATATAGCTGGTTGTGGCTATACATGACGTTATTATTATCAAAAAAGGTAAGCAGGGCTTTCCCGCGAGCCTCCACATTTTCAACAGATTGTCCTTTAAGCTTTGCTTCGTAATCCTTTAATTCATCAAAGGCAAAATAAAGGTCTTCTATAGGTCGATCTTTAAGGGCTTTGGTTAACGAATCAGCAGTTCTCCAAATTTCTGGTCCTTCTGGCATAAAGAGTATTTTTAACTGTTAAAATTTTCATTGACCTTACAACTTTAAGCTTTAAATCGTTTCGGATATTATGGTTAGAACCATGGCTGCCATCGCAGCAGGATATTTTTCTATTGCTGCCCTAAACAGTTTTATACATCTAATTACCTCCATCTATTTCAGGGCCGACATTACGCTCACTGGCATAAGCCATCTGCCGTCCACTTCATGGGTCATCGGTATAACGTTTTTACAGTTTGCTTTCGGCCTGTTTGGAGGATTGCTTGCGACTACCATAGCGAAACATACTTCAAAGGTAATTTTGGGATTCATATTAATCATGGTAGCTGTATCGCTCATCAACTACTCCGTAATGGCTGAAACTGAACCTCTCTGGTACCTGATAATAGCACCCGTGCTAACAATAAGCGGAATATATATGGGTTACCGGCTCCAAACGCAAGAATCAAAACCACAGTTTTATGAATAAGAACTACACACTTGTTTTATTATTTTCAGTATTAATATGGGGATGTACCTCAAACCCGCAAACCGTTAAACAGTTTTCAAATCCAGCATCACCCAATAGCGTTTATCCCTACCTGTTCAGCACCGGGGATCAATTATATATGAGCTGGATTACGAACAATCAAAACCAAACGCATAGCCTTAATTACGCATCGTATTCTAACAATAAGTGGACCTCCACAAAAACCATTGCCACTGATTCTACCTGGTTTATAAATTGGGCCGACTTCCCTTCTATTATTGCCGATCAAAATGGGCCCATTGCCGCTCACTGGCTTAATAAAAAACCAGGAGGCTCCTATGCTTATGATGTCAATATCTCAACAGCTGACAATTCAGGAAACTGGAACAAGACTTTAACACCTCATAACGATGATACGCCCACTGAACACGGATTCGCATCAATTATTCCCTGGGATGAAGATAGGTTCTTAGCCGTTTGGCTGGATGGGCGCAAAACGAATGGACGATCAGACGAAGACTATTTTAATATTACCTTTGCTATGACCTTAAGGGGTGCGCTTATCAATAAAGAGGGTGATATATTGCGACGATTTCTTATAGATGATTCGGTCTGCGACTGCTGTCAGACATCATTGGTAAAAACAACTGATGGAGCAATGGTAGCCTATCGAAATCGAACTAATAATGAGGTTCGCGATATTTATACCAGTCGGTTTAACGGAAATCAATGGACCAGCCCCAAAGCTGTTTTTGAAGATGGCTGGGAAATTGGCGCTTGTCCGGTAAATGGTCCTAAACTTGCTGCGGAAGATTCTTTAGTTGTCGTGGCTTGGCATACCGGTGCCCAAGACACCCCCACCGCTAAGTTTACTTTCTCTATGGATAGCGGACAGACCTTTAATGAACCCATTCAGCTAAATACAAACACCTCTTTAGGTCGCGTCGATGCTGAGATTATTGATAAAAACATCTACCTATCCTGGATGGAAAAAGGTGATGCTAACACTCGATTAAGGCTTTCTGCTTTCAATAAACAAAGCCCGCTTAACAGTCCCCGAACGGTTGCTGTTCTCAATGAATCACGAAAGACCGGCTTTCCACAAATGGAACATTTAGAAAATAAATTAATCTTTGCCTGGACTAATGCCGATAGTGCTCAGACAAAAATTATCACTAAAAGCGTTGCTATTCCTTAGATTTGAAAGTGCCCACGTGGGGCTATGGCTAAAAGAGTTGCTAAGATAGCTTAATCCTCCGATACATTGTCTATCTTTGAAGGTTCTTGCTCCCGCCACTCGGATAGTTGATCTAAAATATCCTGCCGAACTTCATTTGTTAGTTTTTGAATATCTGATTTCTCGAGTTCCTCTGTTGAGATGGGATCAAGAATTTTCAATTTAATATGTTTGGCTACACCAAACTTCCAACTGCGTTTAGGCAACGTATTTTGCGTACCGTCAATCACCATTGGTAAAATCGGTATTTGTTCTCTGATTGCAAGATCAAAAGCCCCAGCCTTAAACCGATTTAAATTTCCATTTCGCGATCGGGTACCTTCCGGAAAGAACATCACTGAACAGTTGTGACGAAGATAAAACCTGGCTTGTTTATAGGTCTGTTTTCTGCGATCACGGGCTTCACGATCTACCGAAATATCCCCCGCAAGTTTCATCATCCACCCAATAACCGGCGTATCAAATAACTCTTTTTTCGCTATCCATTTCATTTCCCACGGTAAATTTGAAATCAACGGAATATCGGCCTGTGACAAATGATTACAAACCATGATATATGGCTTGCGGTCATCGATATCTTGGTATCCAGTAATGACAATCTGCCAGTTGGGGTTTATTTTCGAGATGTATTTCCCAAGTTTACGGAATAGTTTTCCCGTTCTATACCGGGCCGGATCGCGATCAAATAAGCGACTCACCGCTAACAACGGCAGCCATACTATAACCAATATGACGATGCCAATCCAAATCAGGATAGATTTTATCACTTCCCACATGCTGCTCTAAAATCCAATCTTAGGAATATAGCTTTTGATGACGCCCCAAATACCTTTTGCTGGCTTGAGAGATCGCCGGTTTCGGGAAACAGCTTTTTCAATAATTTCCGGCTGAAAAATATCTTCCTCCTGTTCCGCTTCCCGAATATGTTTGGGGATATTAATATTTTTTCCGGATCGTCCTGAGTTATTTTTCTTGGGCGAACTTTTCTTACTGCCCGAGGATTTCTTTTGCTCACTGCCGTTTGATTTCTCCTTCGATCTACTTGGACGCGGCTTTCGCTCTTTCTTCTCCTTTGATTTCTGTTGGGAACCTTTATTCCCGGACTCACTCTCATTCTCCTGCTTAGCCTGCTCTTTGGATTTCTCCTTTTTAGGCTTGGTCTCCTTTTTTTGCTCTGTGGACTGCTTGTCGTCTTTCTTATCTTCAGCTTCTTTGGCAAACTTACTTTCCTCTCTGGAAACAGGCTTTTTTCTTTTTTCAGACTTTTCCTTTGGCTTCGTTTCCTGTTGTACTTTCCCATTTGAAGGCCGCTCTTTTTTCTTCGCATCCTTTTCTTTGGATGACCTTTCATCGGGAAGATCTTTGACCGTCAGCTGGTCGCCTACTACATTCTTAATCGCATGATAGTACTTCTTATCTTTATTGCTGACGAACGTAATGGCAGTCCCCTTTTTGTCGTATCGTCCCGTTCGACCAATGCGGTGAATATAATCTTCCGGATTATTCGGAACATCAAAATTGACGATAAGGGATACGTCATCGATATCAATACCCCGCGAGAGTACATCGGTGGCCACCATCACAGGATGGGTCTTATTTTTAAACAGTCGCAATGCCTCATTGCGCTCTTCCTGATCGCGATCCCCATGCATACTTACCGCGTTCACGCCCCGCTTTTTGAGCATGCGTTCCACTTCATCGGTGCCACGCTTAGTCGCACAAAACACAATAGCCGTTTTGTATTTATCGGCGTCAAAGAGTTGTTCAAAGAGAGATAATTTCTGTTTAGGATGTACAAAGTAAATTTGCTGATCTACGCTGTCGGCAGGTTTGGATACCTCAAATTCCACCTCAACCGGATCCACCATTACCTGATCGACGACTTTCTGCACCTCTTCGACCATTGTAGCAGAAAACAGCATTGTTTGCCGCTTTTTGGGCAACTGTTCAACAATTTTCATCACATCGGGCAAAAATCCCATATCGAGCATACGATCAGCTTCATCCAACACCAGAAAGTCCAGCCCGCTAAAATCAAGATTGAGTACATTCATCTGATCAATCAAACGCCCCGGAGTAGCTACAATAATATCAACGCCCGCTCGAATAGCTTTAACCTGAGTTCCGTAATCACTTCCACCCGTTACCGTAGCAGATGTAACACCGGTATGATATCCCAATGCGAAAATCTGTTCTTCGATCTGTTGTGCAAGCTCACGCGTTGGGGATAAGATGAGCGCTTGGGTGTCTTCTGACTTATCGTTCATGATTTTCTGGAGCAACGGAATAACAAATGCCCCTGTTTTACCTGTTCCCGTCTGTGCTGCCCCAATAACATCTTTGCCTTCTAAAATAAGTGGGATACATTCTTCCTGAATGGGCGTAGGTTCGCTGTAGCGCAAATCATTCAACCCCATCATGAGCTCATTGCTCAGATTAAACTTCTCGAAACTCAATATGCTGTTTTGTTAATTTACAATTACTGTGATATGCATGCGCTTCTTTATGAATTCTAAAGATACGATTTTCTTGGCAATTCACTTAACAGAGTCTGTTATTTTTTAAAAGCTAAAATTTGGATAACTTCGAAGACTATTCAGAAATTCATAACAAGAATTAATCTTTACAAATACTTATGAAGTACACAACCTATATTTTTTATTTTCTATTAGCCGGTGTTCTTGCCTTTTCCGGCTGTAATTCCAATTCGGGTAATGTTTCTCTGGAAACTGAAGCAGATACGCTTAGCTATAGCTTAGGCTTTCAAAACGGACAGTTTATGGCTGAAAGTGGTATGAGTGAAGATATTGACCCAGAGCTGGTAAAAGCGGGATTAGAACAGGCGATGAACAAGCAGGAAGGTCTGCTTTCTGATGTGGAAATGAAGCAAGCGATCCAAAAGTTTCAAATAGAAGCACGCCAAAAGGCCCAGCAGAAGAAAATTGAAGAAAGCAAGGGAAATCAGGAAAAGGGGGAAGAATTTCTGGCTAAAAACAAAGAAAAAGAAGGAGTACAAGTTACAGATAGCGGTCTGCAGTACAAAGTACTTGAAGAAGGTTCTGGGGCTACCCCCGGCGAAGAAGACCAGGTACGTGTTGATTATGAAGGCACGCTCATAGATGGTACGGTATTCGATAGTTCTTACGAACGAGGAGAACCTGCTACCTTTCCGGTAAACCGTGTAATCCCGGGCTGGACTGAAGGACTCCAACTAATGAAAGAAGGAGCAAAATACAAGTTCTTTATTCCAGGCGACTTAGCTTACGGACAAAATCCTCCTCCCGGAAGTCAAATTGGAGTCAACGAAACACTCATTTTTGAAGTAGAACTTCTTGAAGTTAATCCGGAATAGACGTTAAAACGAAAATATTTCTTTTTGTATAGTGTAGAAAAGCTTGGCAGAATTCCCTGTCAAGCTTTTCTAATTTGAACCACCTACTCAAGCCCCGATCCGATCAACTCAAACAATTCTTTTTTATCAACATTAAAGCGATCGTTATAATCCTTAATGCTTCTTGTTATGACCTCGGCCGCTTCCTTTTGGTTATAGATATGAGTTATTTCTACTTCCCTTTCTTCATCGCTGAACGGCCGCTGTTTATAGGTCAAAAAATAATGTGACAACCGTTCTACAATATGTTTGGGCACATCTTGAATATCGTTCATCCCCCCAAATGAGGCATCTCCTTTCATTACCGCGATTATCTTATCATCAGCCTCTTCCCCGTCAATCATACGAAATCCACCTACGGGTATTGCATCGAGTATGATATTTCCGTGCGGAATATTTCGTTCTGTAATTACACAAATATCGAGCGGATCTTGATCGCCTTCAATATCATCTCTTCCTGTTTTTTGCATGCAATATTCGCCAACCAGCTCATCACATAACGTCTGGGGAACAAACCCATACGGCATAGGACAAATATTTGAAAACCGTTGGGGCCGGTCCACCTTGAGATAACCACTATCTTTATCCAGCTCATACTTCATCGTATCTCCGGGGACAATCTCAATAAAAACTTTAACTACATGAGGATTATCTCTCCCTATATCGATGCCGTGCCAAGGATGAGGCTTGGAGAATAGTTTTGAAAGCTTTAAAAAACGGCGGATATCGGAACGTTTCATAAAAATGAAATTTAATTGATTTGAACCTTTAAAGATATGAAAAAATACCTGCTTAGAAGAGCAAAAAAATAAACAGGACCGGGATCAACCGGCCCTGTTTTGTACGTTGGCTTTTCGGGGTACAAATCAATGGTTACAATAGATAAGTAACCAGGGATCAGTATGTTCAATAATTAATACTCAAAATAATTGGCTTTGTTCCAATTTTTTTGTCTTAATTACTGAAATTAGATAACGCTTGAATTCCCTTATTATTAGACGGAAATTTACCCTTATTTATGACCAAAGATGGTCTCTTAAGCCCGAGGAACGGCGAATTTTCTTTTGAATCCCTTTTTCGAAAATCCGTTTTCGACCGGCAATGGTAATTTTTGTTCGTGCCCTTGTGATGGCCGTATATAAAAGCTCCCTGTTCACGACTTTTGAAACGGTTCGTGGCAATACCAACAACACCTCATCAAACTCTGACCCCTGGCTTTTGTGAACTGTCATGGCATAAGCCGTATTATGATCGGGCAGCCGGCTTGGGGCTATCCCACGTACTTCGCCCTCACTCTCAAAGTATACTTTCAGGTCACCATTCTCATCCTGCAAACAAACTCCGGTATCTCCATTAAACAACCCCAACGTATAATCATTGGTATTGATAATCACCGGCTTCCCGGGATACCATTGCGCATATTTGGGAATGAGTGACTGGTTTTGCAGTATTTGCTCAGTAAGTCTGTTGAGATGGATGATACCCCAGAGCCCTTTTCGATGAGCTGCTAACATCCGGAACCGGTTAAACTTTTTAACCGCATGGCGTGGAGTTTCAGCGTCCAATATATCTTTAAAGAACGAAGAGATTTTTTGGCCTAAAACCAATTCCAATGCTGATTGGCTATTAATGCTGTGAAAGCCGATATCATCATTTGCCGATTGCAAAAGTGACTTTGCTTGGTCGGCATTTCCGTCATTTACCTTTTTGCTTAATTGCCCAATACCGCTGTCCGTTGAAAACCGGTAACTCTTGGTCAGTAACGTAATGTTATCGATGAGTGGAAAGGATTCGCTTGTGATAAACTTATCAGAAACATCGAGCGATAACGTCTTTAACCATTCAGCATTTGTTCGGGAATATATATTATGTTCAATACCACAAATATCGCCGAGTACCGATCCGGCCTCTACCGAAGCCAACTGATCTTTGTCCCCCAATAAAATAAGTCGGGCATCATCAGGCAAAGCCTCTACCAACTTACTCATCAATGCCTGATCTACCATCGAGGCTTCATCCACAATTAACAGATCATACGGCACAGGATTATCCGCATGGTGCTTAAATTGAGAACTGTAGCGCCGGGCGCCCAACAGCTGGTGTATGGTTTGTGCTTTTTCAGGGATAGCTCCCCTGATTTCCGGGTTAACATCCAAGCCCTCCTTGGCACTTAAAATAGCATCCTGCAGACGAGTTGCAGCCTTACCCGTGGGAGCCGCTAAAGCAATATTCAATGGATTTAGATCATCTTGATGCTGTTCCAAAATCAATGCTAAAATACGTACCACGGTTGAAGTCTTTCCCGTTCCCGGTCCACCCGAGATAATGGAGAGTTTATTACGGACCGACGTAGCAGCAGCTACTTGCTGCCAATCCGGAGATTGAGATACATCGGTAAAAAGGCGTTTTAATCCATCCTGCAATAGCGATTCATCAATATTATCAACTTGCTCACGGCTCCGTGCAACCAGTTGTTCAGCCAGCGTGTGTTCGTAATGCCAAAGCTTGTGCATATACAAACGATTGCCGTCATCTAAAATAAGGGGCTTGTAATCGCCGGGTTTACCTACAGCGGGGGATGCTCTCAACATTGACAGCCATTGATCCAGTTTGGGACCTTTTAACCCGTCCTCTTTTGATTGGTTCTCAAAAACAGGCTGACCGGCATAGTCGTCCAAGGGTACACACACGTTTCCTTGTTGATACAGGTAACTTGCCAAGCAGGCAGCGATCAGGACTTCATTGTTAAGTGTTGGATGGCATTCCTTGAGAAAACGACCCCATTCCACGTCAATGGCATGAATAATTTCTTTTTGGCGAAGTGAATCCAATTCCTGCATTATATTATCCATCACTTCTCCCCTTTGATGTATGCATTCAACGTAGTAATGACTTGTTCCTCAGGGCGATCAAAGAAAATGCCTTCCCGACCCTGTCCATTCATACCCCTTACAAAAAGGTAAAAAGCACCCCCAAAATGATCTTCATAGGTATAAGACGGCAGGCGCTTTTTTAAGAATCGATGAAGTGCCACGGTATAAATGTGATACTGTAGATCATAAGAGGCTTCTTTCATTTCCTGTTCTAATTGATCCTGACGATAATTGCGTATAGCATCTCCGAGATAATTGGTCTTGTAATCCAGTAGATAATATTTCCCGTCAAACTCGAACGTCAAGTCTATAAATCCCTTTAAAAAACCGGTTACTGCCATGCCTTTATTTTCCCAGTCAGGAGCGGTTTCACCTCTAATAATGGATAACAGTTTCCGAGTCTGAATCCGCCCATTTTGATAATAAAACTCCATCTCTGGAATCTGGCTATCTTTAACAGCAGACAAGCTGAAGGCTTCATTATCTTGATGGAGCGATTTATTCAACACCAGTTCAAGCATATCCGAAACGGTATCTTTCCAGTCCCCATCAATGCCATTTAGCTGTAACTGTTTGGTGATAACCTGATTTTTGTCACCCGATTTCGAAAAGTAATCTTCAAAAATATTATGGATACACGTCCCCGGTTGTGGTCCCTTTGGAAAAGTAAACATGGTTTTTTCTTCAGGATAATCCTCATCCGGTACCTTATAGTTTTCATAATCAGTAAACTGATCATAATCCGGTACATCAGGATCATCTTCCTCCATCCAGCTGCTAAGCGATGAAAAACTTGACACGCTGTAACTGGTTGTTAGCGGTAACGACCGATTAAACCTTCTAACTTTATATGGCTTCTGGTCGTCTTCAAACTGATTAAACGTGCTATCCCCCTGGACATTAGTGCCCTCTTCAAGAGTAAATAAGTGACTATTTTTCTTACAAAGGGTTTCAAGTACTTCATGCATCTCATCGGCAGACCAATCTACCGACTCTCCATAATCCACTTTTGATTTTAAAATAGCTTCGGCTTGATCCGGATCCTGTAGCAAGTAGGCCAGTGATGAAAACTCGGTATCCTTGGCAAAAGCCCACGTTAAATACAGGCAATGTTCAGCGCGTGTCATCGCTACGTAAGCCAACCGAAGGCTTTCTGCCAACTCTTCCTTGTGATGGTAAAATCGTTTTTCGGGTCGATTTGGTCCATCCTTACCACTTAAATCCAGATAGGCAGTTTCTGGCTGGTTGGTATGATGATACGTAAGCGGACTTCCGTTCTTTTGAATTCGTGGTCCATCCCATAAGAACGGACAAAACACAATAGGATATTGGAGCCCCTTACTTTTGTGCATGGTAACGACCTTTACCAAGGCCTCATCACTTTCCAGGCGCATCTGTTCTTCATCTCTACTATTGTTGGTCGTATCCTGGCGCTTTCGTGCCAGCCAGTGTAGTAAACTGCGTATTCCTTCTCTTTGGTTACGGGATTCCTCCTCCAGTAATTCTCCGAGGTGCAATAAATTGGTCAGTCGCCGCTCACCGTCATTGTATTTAATTACGTGCTCCTGAACACCCAACGTTTTTAACAAAGAGCGATACATTGCAGAAAACCCTTTCTCTATCCACATTTTATGCCAATCCGAAAATTGCTGAAGCATCTCAGGCCAATTATCATCATCTTCAATAGCAAATAATTGAGCGGCCGAATAGTCGGTAAGCGGAAGCGATAATGCTGTTCTGATGAGCGTTTCATTCCCCGGTTCAGCCACAGCTTTCAACAACTGCTCAAGGTGAGCTGCCTCATCACTTTCAAAGACACTTTGATCGCTATGGCGAATACTTTTAATCCCGAGTTCTTTCAAGGCCTCACTTATCAAATTGGCTTGTTTATGTTTGCGTACCAACACAGCAAAATCTTTTGCTTCGACGGGGTCGTCGCCAATATGCACATCTTCATTCCTTCCGCCTTCCAGCAATCGATAAATCTGGTTGGCCGTATCCTCCGCAGCTTTTTTGCGAACATCAGATTTATTTTGGGCATCCTGCCCCGGTTTCGAAAGACTTCGAAATCGAATAGGTGGACGATCCGATCCATATTCTGTTAACGACTCATATTCATCCTCACTCCTGCCCGACCTCACCTTTTTGTATTCGATATCATCATCTACCACAAAAGGCCGATCGTGCTGTCCCCAGAAAGCGTTCAACGCCTCAAGAAGTACGGGGGTTGATCTAAAGTTACGATCCAGGTAATAGCGGTTTTGCTTTGGAGCATCCTTTCGCGCTTTGATATACGAGTAAATATCCGCTCCCCGAAAACCATATATTGACTGTTTGGGATCGCCAATCATAAACAATACACCATCCGAATCCTTATAGACCGTACGAAAAATATCGTATTGATTGGGATCCGTATCCTGAAATTCATCCACCAGAGCAATGGGATATTTCTGCCGTAGTTTTGAAGCTAACCGCGCTCCATATTCATCGTCCAGGAGGGCGTTGCGAAGCCGCAGTAACAGATCATCATACGAAAGCACCTGAAGGTCTTCTTTCTTCTGATTGAGTTCTTCGCGTAGAAAGTTCAACAGTCCTTTTTTGAAAAGAACATCATAATCTTTTATTGATTGAGTAATCTCCCAATATTCATCAGCCAATTCAAAAAACTGGTGTTGAGGCGGATCAATCCCATTCCTAACGGCATTCTTTTTCAAGCTATTATCAATATAGCTTTGGATAAACCGCTCAAATTTGTCAAAGACATTTATAGTAGCAATATCCGAATAGAATATTTTATCCATTTTACCGAACCAGCTTGAAAGCCAATTCGACCGGTAGTTGCTCATTTCGTCTCTACTCAAGAGGGATAACAGTTCTGAGCGATCATCCTTCCAGATGATTTTCATCTTCTCATGCAGCTCCTGTAGCTGCACCAATCGAGACTCTAATCCTTCAATTTGGGCATTTTCAGGCAGCACTTTCAGGTATGGCTTCCCGATATAGTCTTTTAGCTCATTAGCCAGCGAATCGGGATTTATTCCCTTATCATTAAGTAGTTTAAGTAAGGACTTCTTTTGAGGATTTTTTGAAACCTCTGCCACCCAATTCCGCCAGTAATCATCCACAGCCTCCTGCACCAGCTCTTTATCATCGCCAATCATCTCCGCATCGTACATGGCTCGACTCTCAAATGCCTGCTCCTGCAGTGCCTGGTAGCAAAACCCGTGGATGGTATAAATTGAGGCTTCATCAAACGTGCGGACGGCCGCCTCGAGTTTTTCCACCGCCTTTTGGGGACGATCGACCTCTGTCAACAACGCCTCTAAAAAATCATCCGATTCTTTATCTACTCGACCGGACTCTAATACCTCTATTGACGCTCGAATGCGACTCAACAGGCGATCTTTAAGTTCCTTAGTAGCCGCTTCGGTGTACGTAACAACCAGAATTTTGCCTACCGAAATATCTTGCTCGATGAGCGCTCGGATGTACAGCGAAGTGATGTTATACGTTTTCCCTGTCCCCGCGCTGGCCTCCACCAGGTTAATACCCGACAAATCTATTTCAAAAGGTTTTAACAGCTTCATCTTTTCCATGTTAAGAATCCTCCTTATTTACAATCTCAAAATACGGCGACCATACTGTTTCAGCGATTGTGATAAACTTCTCGTCAAAAGGATCTTTCCCGCCCGTCGCTAACTTGTAGTAGGCATCATCGCCTTCGCCCGGATAGTAATTTCCTCCATAGCTGTTTGCCTCCCATTTTTTTTCCGCACCGCTAATCCCTGCTTCAATATCTTTGCCTTTATTGAACACCTTTTCACCGAATTGATAGGAGGATTTGCAAAACAACTTGAGCGGCTTAGATAATCCTTGCCGATAAAGTTGTATCAAATCTATAAGTATGTTCTCAGCATCATCAATTGCGGCTAAATACAATGCTTTGAAAGAGCTATCATCCCAACTAAAATATTTGCTTATCCCGGGATGTCCGCTGGGTTTTGTTAGTTGAAAAAGCAAATGCCGAATCCAAAATGCCGTTAAATATTTAGGTTTTGCTTTCCCAAAACGATAATCCATCTGTGCTCCCTGATAAATATTTTCCAATTTGCCCAAAATTCGAAATCCATTCATTTCAAGGTCAACGTCAATATCGTCCAACGACTGATCATGAAGACGATGTTGAATCTCCTCTCCGAACGCCTCCACTTCTTTGACCTGCCGTTGATACTCCTGCTCTCCGGTCCATCCTTCGGGCAGTATATCACGTGCTTGCATCACCTTGTGATACTCTTCAAGCGACTGCTCTTTCAGGTAGCGATCCAACAACTCTTGCTTTACCTGATAACCGGATAGATTATCCAGTTCAAAAGGCTCCCGATCATCAGTCAGGATATCTTCCTCCCGCAGATAAAGCCCCAATCGATTACGCAACAAATACTTTGAAGGATGCTGAAAAAAGGAGATCAAATCAGATATTGAAAGCTGCTTCCACTCTTCATCAGGTTCGGGCAGTGGCTTATCGAAAAAATCAGTCCCCGTTGTATCGGGTGATTGTAACCTTTCACTGATTTTTTTTCGGGTTTGAGCATAACTAAAATAATCGTCATTGGTAAAGTATTGTCGGCTAAAGGCCTGTAAACGATGCTTTGTGATGAGATCATTAGCATTGAACCCATAATATTCTTCGAGATGGTCGATAAATTCACTGAGTATTACCGACGGCGGAAAATCGGTATCCTGACTGTTACTTTGTCCTACATAACTGAAATAAAGGTGAGATCGAGCGGAGAGCACATTTTCCAAAAACAGATAGCGATCCTCTTCCGATTGAACCGGGTCTCCCAGCTGTGGATCAAGATGCATTAAATCAAATTCAATAGGAATTTTTGACCGTGGGAAAGCACCTTCATTCATCCCAATCATCCCAATTACCTTGAATGGAATACTCCTCATGGGCATCAGTGAGCTGAATGTAACCCCACGTCCTAACCGTCCCCCACCAGTGGCTTGCTGCTGTAGTTGGTCTGCCAGCCAGCGACGTAATACTGAAAATGCTATGGGTCGATTATATCCGGCTAAGTCTGCATAATCGGTCAGATCGTTAAAGCATTCCCTGATATTATTAATCTCCCAGAAAATATCACGAGAATCAGGCAGAAAAGTATCAACGATATCGTTTAGTAATTCTTTCCACTCTTCCGGATTATGAGGGGTATCTGTACGATTGGATACCTGGAAAAGCTGGTTCAAGAAATACGATATTTTTCCGGCCAAATCTGCATCATCCGAGGTTGCAATCTCATTATAAGCATAGATATTTTCGTATAGCTGATCATCCAATGGACGCATGGCATAACCCAAAAGGATACGACGTAATCCAGCCCGCCACGTAAAATGATCACTCTCAGGCAGGTCCAAGCTCTTTTTTTTCTGTCCATCGATTCCCCAGCGAATTTGATTATCGGCCACCCACTGCTCTATGCGATTTAGCTCATCATCAGTAAAATCAAAAGCTTCCCGGATGGGATCACTATCCAACAGATCAAGCACATCGGTGACCTTAAAACGACTATCGACGAGGTTCAGAATTTTCAGGAAGGTCTCGGTAGCAGGTTGCTCACTACTTACAGCACGATCTGCAATTGAAAATGGGGTCTCCAGCTGTCCTTCATCCGGTGTACCAAAAATTGCCTCGATAAAGGGAGCATATGTCTCAATATCGGGCGTCATAATCAATATTTGATCTGGATTGAGTTCTGGATTCTCATCTAACAGCGCCAACAGCTGATCGTATAGCACCTCAACTTCGCGCATGGGGCTGTGGCAGTTATGTACCTGTATAGATTGATCAACATTTGGAAGCGACGTTTGCCCCGATGGTAGTTGGTCATTACTCAAATCAGACTGTACACTAGTACATAACGATCCATGGGAATAATCGGATTCACCCACCGATTTAAGTTCGACATCAGCAACACTGGAAAAAAGAGACATGAAATTAGCTCCCTCTAAACCCAGTGACTGAAGCAACGAATTTTGAAACTGATCACCATCCGTAACATGCGGATCAATTAACAACTGATAGAAATAAACATCCGTCAGTTGCGAAAGTTTTACCATCGTTTTGATGAAAGCCGGAGAGACCGATGAAACGCCAAATACCGTAATACGATCGGGCAACTGATCTTTTTGTAGGTCCCCCTGCTCAATGGCTTCCCAGAGTTGATACTGTAATTTAGCTCGGTGCAGATACTTACCATCGTAGTTATTATCCCAGTAATTACAAAGGGTTCTCCAAAGCCGGGATTGCCACTGTTCAGCTTCTACGTTTTGCGTATGCAACTTGCGCTGGTCCCAGTCTAATATCATTTGTGGGCGATAAATCAGGTATTGATCAAAGACATCTGCAATTTTCGAGGCCAGCTTCCAGCTGCGCATTGCACGTGTGGCAGGTTCGTCTTCTCCAATATAGTCACGCAGATTTTTAAACTCTTCCAGAAACTGTTCCTCTTCAAAAAGCTCCATGAGTGTCCACGTTAATGGACCGCGGTCTGACGGTAAGGTTTGGGGAATATCATCATCCATTAATCGAATGAGGCTCCAGATGCGCTCAGAAGGAAACTCAAACTTTAAATTAGCAGCGATACCCTCCTTACGCCGGGCCATCCGCAGCGAAAGCCATTGACCTATGCCATGGTTTTGAACCACAAAAACTTCTTCTTCAAGCGGATTTAGTGGATTATCTTCCAGCTCTTGGAAAAGTTGGTCGGCCAATTTTTCCAATTCGGTACCGTAATAAAATGTGAGCATTGTGCCTCGCTTGATAAGATCACTACGTTAATTTCAAGAATTATCAAAAACAGAAAAAACCGAACAAAAGTAAATAGATAAACCAGCATCAAATCGAAATAATGATATGATGCTACCGATTCTTTATAGTCTTCATAAAAACCCGAATGCGCTGAGCATTTCTGCCAATATCACTTTTGCCAATTCGTGATGCCGAACGCATGTCGAGCTTAATATCATCCGAGACTTTCGCAGTATCTAAGCGAATGATGATGTCGTCTTTAAATCCAAACCAGGCCAGCTGATCAACGGCCTCAATAGTACCACCCTGTTTGTCAACACTAACAATCTGCTCCCATTCCATCTCGCGAGTAGCCTCAAGTGCTCGTTCAAAAGCCTCAGAATATGTCATATCCAGGTAAATCGGTTGAATATCAGGATAATAGGAACGTTGGAAATCAGCATTTTTCTCCCGGTTGTAGGCAATATCATTTTGTGCTTCAGTGCGGAGCGGGACGACAGCTCGAAACTCCGGAGGGTTCTCAATATCTGTCGTTATATCGTGGATAAAAGGATATTGCTGTGCTTCGGTAAACCAGTATCCGATCACTCCGATCACAGTGATACTCAAAAGTAATCCCACTACTGCAGGAACAATCCCTTTGATGCTCGGTTTGTTTCTTCGTGCTGCTCCAAAAACCAATGATAAGGCAAAACTAATAAGAGCCAGTATTGAGCTGCTTGGAATAACCCATATTAATGCTGTACTAAATTGCCACCATCCCCATTGGTAACCGTATCCCGATAGCCATAACAAGATAGCAGCTGTTACTCCAAACGCCATGCTCCCCAGTGCCCATTTTGAAGTTTTTCTCTTTTCCATATCTCTTTATTTCAGCTATTTAACAGTTCTTTTTCTTTTAATTTGTACCAGGATAACGGCGACAAGCACCAGCAAAATTCCAATAACCTGATAGAACGTAAGTATCTCATTAAAAACCAAAACGCCAAGTAGTGTTGCCACTACAGGCTCAACCGTTGCGGCTATGGATGCCCTTCCGCTTTCGATCATCGACAATCCTGAAGTATATAAATAGTAAGCTAAGGCCGTTGGGAAGAATCCCAACCCTAAAATGTGCATCCAAACATGTGTGGAAGCCAATTGCTCTGATTTAATAGTAACCCCACTTACCGGAAGCATCACCAGGGAGGCAAAAACAAATGTATATGTTATAATCGTGAGCGATTTATACTTTTTGAGGGCATGCTTGCCAAAAATACTGTACAGGGCATAACCGAAACCGGACCCCAACCCCACTAAAATACCGTACCATGAAATATGTTCTACTCCGATGGGAACCACTTTTATAACCAGCATACACCCAAATAACGTTAACAGAAGGGCACCTACTTTTCGGGATGTCATAGGCTCCTTGAAAAATATACGAGATAAGATCACCACAAAAGCAGGTCCGGTATACAACAAAATAACAGCCACCGAAAGTGATACCTCTTCAATAGCCGTAAAATATGCCCAATTGAAAAATACGATGCTGAAGATACCGGTCCCGATAAAGCTCAAAGCATCTTTTAGCTCAATCTTAAGCAGTTTTGGATTTTTAAGGGCCAGATAACAAACCAACATCACGGAGGCACTAACCACACGAAGTGTCACAATTTGAAGAGCAGAAAAACCTGCTTGGGAAAGCTCATCTATAAATAAACCAATAATACCCCATAAAGCGGCGCCAAGGAACACATAGATGTAGGCCTGTCTGTCTTTTAATGCTGCCAACTGTTTATGAAAAAATTATTCCAATGAAAAATGGTGCACAGAGGATACACAGAGTTTCAGGAAGTTTCCAACATTCATTCCAAACAGTGTTATGGGTTTTAACTTTATGTATTTATTAGTCAGTCACATTTTCCTGCAAAAAATTACTTCAGCCAGTTGCAATTATTGTTTAACTACTGCATGTTAGGCCCATCAAAATTGTCCCATTAATTTATTATTTCTGCCAGTTATTTAATGATACAGCCACATAAAAATTTAACGGATCCCCAAGCCCTTACCCTATATAAAAACTTACTTCTTCCCCGCCGTATTGAGGAGCGGATGCTTAAGCTACTCCGACAAAATAAAATCAGCAAGTGGTTCTCAGGCATGGGGCAAGAAGCCATTTCAGTGGGCGTCACCTCTGCCCTTTCTGCTGATGATTATCTGCTGCCCATGCACCGTAACTTGGGACTCTTTACCACCCGCGGCGTCGATTTATATACCTTGTTTTGCCAGCTTTTGGGCAAGGCAGACGGTTTTACCGGCGGACGTGATCGCTCATTTCATTTTGGGGTACCCGAAAAACGAATTGTGGGCATGATTTCTCATTTAGCTGCCACCATGCCCGTAGCCGACGGGCTGGCACTGGCTTCGAAGCTGCGCGACGAAAATTTTGTAGCCGCAAGCTTTTGCGGGGATGGCGGGACCAGCGAGGGAGAATTTCATGAAGCCCTTAACCTGGCTGCTGTTTGGGAGCTGCCGGTTATTTTTGTCATCGAAAACAACGGCTACGGCCTCTCCACCCCCACAAACGAGCAGTTTGTTCCAGAAGACCTCGTGGATCGAGCCCAGGGTTATGGTATGCGCGGAGTCAAAATTGACGGCAACGATATTTTTGCCGTGATGGATGCTGCATCCAAAGCCAAGGAGCATGCGTTAAACGAAGGTCCGACCTTTATTGAGGCCAAAACATTCCGCATGCGGGGACACGAGGAAGCATCGGGTACGTTTTATGTTCCTGATGAAAAGTTTGAACGATGGAGCGAAAAAGACCCTATCGATCGCTTTACGGAGTGGCTTAAATCTGAGAAGATTGTTTCGGGAGAGGATGAATTGACTTCACTACAGGATGAGGTTGATGACCGATTCATGCCTGAATTGGAAAAAGCCCTCGAAGCCGATGAGCCTGAATTTGATCTCCAGGAGCAAACCAACCGTATATTTACTCCTGTTGATTACTCTAATACTCCTCCAACGAATGATTCAAAATCTGAAAAACGTTTTGTGGATGCCATTCAGTTCTCGCTGCAACAGGCATTTGAGGAGAATGAGGACTTTGTGATTATGGGTCAGGATATCGCCGAATATGGCGGAGTTTTTAAAGTGACCGAAGGATTTACAGAAAAGTTTGGCAAAGAACGTATCCGAAATACGCCTATTATTGAGGCCGGTGCTTTGGGCTGTGCCCTGGGTCTGGCCCTCGAAGGGTTTAAACCAGTGGTAGAAATGCAGTTTGCTGATTTCATCTCGTGTGGATTTAATCAGATTACAAACAATATCGCCAAAGGACAGTACCGCTGGATGCCTCCGTTGAACATCACAATTCGGGCTCCGCATGGTGCAGGCGTCGGTGCAGGACCATTTCATTCCCAATCGCCCGAAGGCTGGTTCATGCAGCATTCGGGTTTAAAGATTGTGGTCCCATCTACGGTCGAAGATGCGCAAAACCTGTTGTACAGCGCTTTACACGACCCCAATCCGGTGCTCTTCTTTGAACATAAAAAGCTCTATCGCAGTATTCGAGAAGTAACTCCTGATAGCTGTATGCCGGAGGAACTTGGTAAGGCTAATATCATCAGTAAAGGAACCGATGTCTCTATTATCACCTACGGCATGGGCGTTCATTGGGCTCAAGAAATAGCTGATAAATACGATGGGAAAGGAATCAATATTGAAATTGTAGACTTGCGATGTCTGGCACCACTGGATATGGAAACCATTAAAAAATCCGTAGCCAAAACAAATAAAGTACTGCTTTTGCAAGAGCCCTCGACTACACTGGGACCAATGAGCGAAATTTCATCCCTGATCACCGAAGAATGCTTCGAAGAGTTAGATGCACCAGTAATGCGCTGCTCTTCGCTGGATATGCCCGTACCCTTTAGTCCGAAGTTGGAAAAACATTACTTGGCAGATGACAGGCTACAAAATGTTTTGGATGATTTGTTGGCCTACTAATTAAGTAGCGATAATATTACTGACATTCTGAAAATATCAAGACAAGGCCGAAGAAATATCCATATTCAGACACTCTTCAAACATAGCATCGAATTCATCAATACGATCAGACCAATCTAAATGCTTATTGATTTTTTGAAGGGATGACTTCGGCAAGGGTTTGGATTCTTTCATCAACAGATCTTTCAGATAGTGAAACAGATCGTCTTCGGTATCATACAGTACAGGCGCATGTAAGAGAGGTTTGTGTAGACTCTCGGGAATTAACTCGGGGTAGTGAAGACGGTTAGGTACTAACGGGTGACATCCACAGTAGATAGCTTCCATAATCGCTACACAAAAGAATTCGTACGTCGCTGTTGAAACCACGATATCGCCGCTGTGAAGCAAACGGCTATAGTTTTCGCGATCCTCAACATAACCAAAATGCGTAATATGTCGGCCATACCGCTCCCAGGCTTTCTCAAACTCTTCAGGCTTCTCATGCTGCGTATCTCCCGCCAGAATCAGATCAAAAGTAAGGTCAATATCGTTTAGACGATTGAGGACACGAAAAAACATGGCGGGATTACGGTCAAACTGCCAGCGCTGGTTCCAAACAATCACCGGGTTATCATTATCATTACGCTGATCGGCCTGCGTATCAAAACGTTTTAAATCAAGACCGGGATACAACACCACACTTTTATCAGCTATTTTATCAACCGGATAGTAATATTTGTCATCGGGATAGTCTTCCAGAAATTCCGGCAGTGCTTTCAGGAAATCATCACGATGAAAATTAGATGAAAAGATAAGTTTGTCCGCCGATAGCATGCTCAGGTAGTTGAGGTAGCAGTAGGTTTGATCGCGCTCCTCTCCTTCCGGCATTGGCTGGGTGAACTGATTTTCGTGCATATACATCACCTTGGGGATGTTAGCAAAACGAGGATTGGTCAATGACAAAAAAGCCGGCAGATTTGTCATGCTGCTTACCAAGAGGAGATCAATTTCCTCTTTTACCTCTTGAGTCATCCCGGCCAATACTACTGAATTACCGTGCATACGCCATTTTCGTCCCTTATAACTCAGGTTAATGGGAAAAATATTATGCCGGGAATATTGCGATAGTCCCTTTAAAAAAGCTTTATGGGAGCCGCTGTAAAACGGCTCTACAGCCAAAATATTCATGTAACCCTTTTTTAAAAGCTTTCAATCCTTCCCACATTTCTAAAATGCAGTAAGGGTTTTAGTAATTAATTAACGAAAACGTGCTTCGATATCTTCGAGTGGAATATATTCCAAGGTCGGTATGTTAAGCGGATCCTTATAGGGCTCATCGCAGGCAAATAACTGATCAAGCAGGTTCTCCATCTCCAGATCGGTCAGTTTTTTTCCTTTCGGGATAGCCGTTTTTGATGCAAAAGCGATAGCCAGTTTCCGACGCTCATCAAACTCAAATTTACCGTCCAGTTCCCGATATTGCTGCAGCATCGACTTCAAAACGGATTGTTCATCCCCAACATCAATATCAGCCGGAACCCCGCTTATCATGGCGGTATTACCACTCATCAGCTGGATGTTAAAGCCCATTCGTTGAATAATGGGATGTAATTCTTCGAGTAAGGAAAATTCTGAAGCGGAAAGCTCCATGGTCTGGGCAAACAACAGTTGCTGGGTACTGGGGATAGCCGCTTCGGTTGCACTCAGCGCCTTTTCAAAAATAATGCGTTTGTGGGCCGCATGCTGATCGATCATACACAAGCCGGACCGTGTTTGGGTTAAAATATACCGATCGTGTAACTGCCAAAAACCGCGATCGCGCATACGTTTCGGGCGATCGGCCTGCTCAGATTGAGTTTGTTCGTTCTTCTCGGGCTGATCAAAATCGTACAGCTGCTTTGAAAAATTACTTTGATCCCCTCTTTGGGATTTCGGCCGATCAAAATTAATACGTGAAGGAAATTTTACCGGCTTCTTTCCCCCTCCATTTTGCTGTTTATTCCTCGGCCCACCAAAATTAAAATCAGAAGAAAATCCTTTCGAAGAAGAAAAACTGTTTTCTTCATCTCTGTCAGGTACATCCGGAACCATAAATTCTTCGTGCAGTGCTTTCTTTACAACTGATTTCGTCAGTTTAATAACACTGCGTTCATCCTCAAATTTGACCTCTTCTTTGGCAGGATGCACATTGACATCTACCTGCTTGGGATCGACTTCCAGAAATATGGCATAAAAGGGATAATCCTTGTCACCAGTCCAGGCATCATAAATATTGAGAACAATATGTGTTAAATAACGGTGTTGAATCGGACGTCCGTTGACAAATAGAAATTGCTCCCCGCGGCTGCGCTTCGTCAGTTTGGGATCTGCCAGGACCCCATGTACAGTCAAATAGCTGGTTTCTTCCCGAAAGTGGATCAGGCTGGCCTTATAACTCTTGCCGAACATATCCGTGATACGCTCTTTAATATTCTGCTCTTTAGGGAGGTCATAAATGGTATCCGTATCAGCAATAAGCTCAAATCCCAGATCAGGGTTTGCAAGAGCCGCCTGCTGAACGGTTTTTAAAATATGTCGAAATTCAGTGGCATCAGTCTTCAAAAATTGTCGCCGCGCCCGGACATTATAAAAAAGATTTCGGACTGCTACCGAAGTACCATCCTCCACAGCTGCGGGTTCAAAAGACTTTTCTTCCCCACCCCATATTTCATATTTCCAACCCATTTCATCACCCGGGCGTTTGGTCTTGAGCGTAACCTGAGAAACGGATGCAATTGATGCCATGGCTTCACCGCGGAAACCCAACGTACGGACTTTAAACAGATCATTTACATCTTGAATTTTTGAAGTGGCATGCTGCTCAAAACAGAGTTTAACATCTTGCTTTCCCATCCCACAGCCGTTGTCAACAACTTGGATAAGTGTTCGTCCGGCATTTTGAATAACAATTTTCAACTGATCAGCTCCGGCATCAATAGCGTTATCCAATAGTTCTTTGACGACCGAGCTGGGTCGTTGAATAACCTCACCGGCGGCTATTTTGTTGGAGATTTCGGGAGGAAGTTCTCGTATTATGGATTGCTGGGATTCCGTTTCCTGACTCAAATGTCTGTACTTCTTTTATGATTTTTGTTGGCGGGATAATACAAAATTATGAATCTGCATGTAAGCAATTTAGCAGATCCAATAAGGAGTTATAATAAATACATAATGTAGATGACCAGTGCTAATCCCAAGGCATATAGCATTACAGAACGACCTTGGTGATATTTCTTACGGTTACGACGGATCTTTATGCGTTCCCGTCGACTCATCTCCTTCTCCGGATCATAATACCGGTACTTGTATTTAAACTTCTTGTTCTTGGGCCGGTAATCAAACATTCCCTTAATCATAAGAATCTCCGTTCCTTAACTGACTTTGTTTTCTTAAACTTAATATAATGAGAATTTCATTCAATTTTTATCCCTTCAAGGGATGACTGATAGCATGCAGATGGTGATTTTTTTTGGTATACTGCGAACCCGAAATTTAATTCGAAATTTATCCCAAAATTCATGAGTTACGAGAAGATTACACCTCCCGAAACTGGTACCAAAATTGAAGTAAAGTCTGATGGCTCGCTTGTGGTTCCCGACAATCCAATTATTCCCTTTATTCAGGGTGACGGCATCGGCATTGACATAACGCCGACGATGAGAAATGTATTGGATAGCGCCGTCGAAAAAGCCTACAACGGTGATAAAAAAATAGAATGGTTTGAAATTTATGCCGGTGAAAAAGCCGTTGATTTTTATGGTGAAGGCAAATGGCTGCCCGAAGATACGCTCAATGCCATTGAAGATTATAAAGTTGCTATTAAAGGACCTCTGACAACGCCTGTAGGTGGTGGAATTCGTTCGCTAAACGTTGCTATTCGCCAAGAAAAGGATCTTTTTGCTTGCGTGCGCCCGGTAAAATATTACAAAGGAACGCCAAGCCCGGTTAAACATCCCGAAAAAACGGATATGGTTATTTTCCGTGAAAATACTGAAGATATTTACGCCGGTATTGAATATCAGACGGGAACACCTGAAAACAAAAAGTTGAAAGACTTTTTGATAAATGAAATGGGCGTTGATCAAATCCGCTTCCCAGATACGACCTCATTGGGTATCAAGCCAATTTCTGAAGAAGGCACTAAACGCCTGGTGCGCTCTGCTATCGATTACGCTATATCTGAGGGCCGAGATAGTGTTACGCTTGTCCACAAAGGGAATATCATGAAGTTTACGGAAGGTAGCTTCAAGGATTGGGGATACGAAGTAGCACGCGAGGAATATGACGCAGAAGTTATTGGTGACGGCCCCTGGTGTAAGCTGCCCAATGGTATTGTCATAAAAGATGTAATTGCTGATGCCTTTTTACAGCAAATTTTAACTCGTCCGGATGAATATGACGTAATTGCCACTATGAACCTAAATGGCGATTATGTTTCTGATGCCCTTGCCGCTTGTGTAGGTGGAATTGGTATTGCCCCCGGTGCAAACATCAACTATAACACGGGATTAGCTGTATTTGAAGCCACACACGGCACGGCTCCTAAATACACCGGTCAGGATAAAGTAAATCCCGGCTCATTAATCCTTTCAGGTGTGATTATGCTTCGATATATGGGATGGGCCGAAGCCGCTGATCTCATCGAGAAAGGTATTGAAGGAGCAATCATGAAAAAACGCGTCACCTACGATTTTGAACGCCTTATGGATGATGCCACACTGTTGAAGTGTTCAGAATTTGGAGAAGAAATCATCTCAAACATGTAATTGATCTCTTCTTAAAAGACTAAAGCCCGCAAAGTGTAATCACTTTTGCGGGCTTTTTTATTTATATGTATTTCAAAAAATTACCTAAAAGCTGTTGAAGGCTTCAGACTTCTTCATCGTATTCCAGGCTTTTTCATACCCCCCTAACCGTTTACCAATACGTTGAATAAGTTGATCTTTTTTAACGCTTATTTCTACAAATCCGCGAACACTTTCATACCCTTCGACGGTTTGAACTTCAATGTTTCCAGTCTCAACCAAAGGTTCCACCGCCTTGGGGGCTTTGCGTAAGGCCATTAGAAATCGAGCTTCATCTAACCCTGATCCTTTGCCTTCGTCAACAACAACTTCAGAGCGTATTTCTTCCAACTTATCCGATACCGAAGATTCCAATTGTTTAACAGCCCAGGATTTTGCTTTGTTAACAGCAGCGGCCGAATCAGTGTCAATAGCTGTAGCATACGCAAAAAGATCGGTATCATCCGATACAAATTCCTGCTGTGGATACCATGATGGATAATTTGAAACTTCTTTCTGTGGTTCTTCTTGCTGTGGGGTCACCTCTCCTGAGCCTGCACATGAAACAAATAACCCTGCAAAACCTACTACCGCTAAAAAGTAAAAAATACGTCGCATTAAATTAATACCTAAACTATTTGGATTGAATGGTTTTTATGTTTCCATCCTGAGATTTTAGTTCAAAGGAAAACCTTTCATCAGTCTCAGAATTTTGCGTTATAAAATGCCTCAAAGATTGCAGATCTTCAACTTTATGACCATTAACTTTCAAAATACGATCTCCTTCTTGTAAACCAATACGATCTGCATCTGAACCCGTTATAACACCTATTATCATCAATTTCACTTCTTCCTGACCAGCATTTTGAAAAGCCATCACCCGAAATCCCAGCTCAAAAGTGGCAAATTCAACCTCTTGCACTCCCTCGTTATCATTCCTTTCTGCTTCTCGTTGCTGAGGTTCTATAGACTCACGGGGTTCTTCTTGACGCCCAGCAAGCTCTTCCTGTTCCCGTTCCAGCATACCCAGCACTACCTGTTTGGTAATTTCTTTCCCCCCACGATAGATACCAAGTTCCACAATATCACCGGGATTTAATACAGCTATCTTTTGCTGAAGCTGATTAGATTCATTAACCTTTTCTCCATTCACGCTCAAAATAACGTCATCCGTACGGACTCCATGTTTCTGGGCAGCACTTCCGGGCGAAATTCCTGACACATATACTCCGCGAATAGTGTCCATATTTAATTGTTCAGCCATCCTTGCATCAATACTGACGATAGTGACCCCCAGCAAAGCTCGCCTTACCTCTCCGTATTCAATAATATCTTCGGCAACCTTTGCCGCCAGATTCGAGGGCACGGCAAAACCATAACCTTGATAATTACCACTTTGGGATGCAATAGCCGTATTGACACCAATAAGCTCACCACTGGTATTAACCAATGCTCCACCGCTGTTGCCTTTATTAATGGCGGCATCTGTTTGTATAAAGCTCTCTACCCGCATTTGATCATTGATAATCTGCACATCCCGACTCAAGGCACTTACAATGCCCGCTGTAACAGTTGATCGAAGTCGAAAGGGATTGCCAATCGCCAACACCCATTCTCCAACACCCACTTTATCCGAATTACCGACTGTGATAGCCGGCAGTCCCCGGGCATCAATTTTCAGCACCGCTAAATCAGTTGTGGGATCCTGTCCGACAATTCGCCCTTTAAATGTACGCTTATCGTTAAGCACAACCTCTATGTCGTCATTTACAGCGCCATCAACGACGTGATTATTCGTAAGAATATAGCCGTCACTGCTTATCAGAATTCCAGACCCCACCGTTCGGGCTCTTTTGGGGAGCATATCCCCCCAAAAGCTATCTTCATCATGAAATTCATCGTCGGGCATATTATTCCTTGAAAACGGAACCGTAGTTTCAATATAGACGACCATCGGCGTTACACGATCAGCAACACGTTCAAACAAAAACCGGGCATCCAGGTTCTCGAGTTGTTCACTGGTAAATAATGGTTCCGTACTATGTTTTACCTCTGTAACATCAACGTCGGCCCTATCATCAACAGGAGTATACAAACTATAGAATGCGAACAAAGTGCCTACAATAATCCCAATAAGAATGAGAAGGATACCACTTAAATACCGGTTGTTAAATTTCATAACCTATTCCTGTAATATTTGTTCAAAGATAGCATCTGACTTTCGAGCCTTAAGCCCTTCAACATGATATTTCAAATACCGATCCAGATGCTCGATTAAATGCCGCAATTCACTGGTCTTAAAATCAATATCAAACAACGCAGAGCTTTGAGCCATCAGGGCGATCCGAATATATAAAAGCTGATTGGGCGTTAATTTATATGAGTGCGATGACACCTGCTTGTTAGTAACTAAACCGGATTCGAGGTTTAAATAGTTCGTTTTATTATCACCACTATGCGTGTCCAATTGGAGTCCTATCCCGGTTAATTCAGCCAGTCGTATTTGAAGATACGGAAATAGCTTGGGGGGATGTACTTCAGCAGAATTGAGCCAACAAAGCATTTTTTTAGTGAAGGTAAAGAGGGGTTCATTAATCTCGTTGTCATGCAACAACTGACTTATAAGCTCGATAGCCGAGGTCATAGTGGCCATCTTCTCAAAATCCAACCGAAGATTCTTATTTTTTACCGAATAACTGGCCTCAGAAAGGATTTGAACCGAACGTGATGATTTATAGTAATAAACGACGTCCAAAATGTTACCCGGTTCGATGAGTCCTGAAAACTTGCTTTTGGGCTTTTTGACGCCTCGAACCATAAGGGCAATTTTCCCGTGCTCAAGCGTAAAAGCTGTAACAATTTTACTGGACTCTTGGTAGTCAACCGATTTAAATATTATAGCTTCGGTATGGGTAATCATTCTCTAACCAATTAAACAATAAGAAATCAGATAGAGAAGTATAGAAGCTTTTAAGTTCAAAAAACAGTGTTAATTACCGGATCCCGTTAATTGAATAGAGTTGACTCGATTGTTTTGAATAGTAGGCTCTTGGATAAGCTGTAACTTTTCGGTCGATCTCTGCAGAATAGTTTGAAACTGCTGCTGTTGATTGGAAAACTGATCTTCAAAACGAATAATATCATTTCGATCAATCCACGGATCAACGTTACTGGATTCAGCAGTAACTTGTTTTGTGGTACTATTGAAATTACTGCCTGCAAATTGGGTAGAACTTACCCCATTGTCTCCTGAACTGACGCGATCTATACCCTGCGTTTGAGCAGCAGTGGGTGAGGAAACAGAAGCCGTAGTTGTTTGCTCCGAATTGTTAGACTTTGTATCTCCACTGCCAATAAAAAGCCAAGCTCCGCCAGCGGTAAGAGTAAGGGCCAGTGTTGCTGCCACAGCATATTTATAGGCCGGACTAAAGGTCTGATTCTGATTTCGGTTTTTCTTGGCTTGTTCAGCAGCTTTTTCCTTTATGGCTTCGGTAACATCAGATGGAGGCTTAACCTCAGGCAGTTGGTCAAGCTTTTTGAGGGTCTGCCGCATGCTTTCTACTTCAATGAGCAGATCCTCATCCTCCATCATGGCCCGCTCCATTAGCAGTTCTTCAGAGGGATCCATCTCCTTCATCAGGTACCGAATACAATCATTATTATCCTCGTTCCGCATAACTGTTTTCTTCTTGTTCTTTTTCTTTATCAAAAAGTTTTCGAAGATTTATTAGCGCATACCGCATACGTCCCAGTGCGGTGTTAATAGAAACATCTGTAAGTTCTGCAATTTCTTTAAACGGCATTTCATAATAATGTCGCAGCATAACTACTTGACGTTGCTCTTCAGGAAGCTCTCCAATATGACGCATTAAACTGCTTTTTGCCTCATCTTTTTCGAGTTGTTCCTGTGCGCTGACAAGATCTTCATCAGGCAAACGATCATAGAAATCAGTGTTTGATTCTTTGTCGTAGTTAGAACTAACGTCCACAAACCGTTTTTGTTTTCTTAAATAATCGATTGTTGCATTATGGGCAATGCGCATAACCCAGGCGATCCATTTACCCTGTTCATTATACGTATCGTCCATTTTGGTAATGACTTTCGTAAATGTTTCCTGGAAAATATCATCAGCTTTAGCTCCATCCTTTACCATACTGTAGATATAGGAATATATCTTTGTCTGATGGCGATTCATTAATTCACTGAATGCCTGCTCATCACCATTTTGACGGTAAAAGCGAACCAAATCTTTATCATCCAGCTGTTGATACTTCTTACTTATGTGGTTTGATTGTTCGAGCTTCATAATAACCTCACGCCTGATTTAAGAAAAATTAGTCATTACTGTAAGCAATGATTAATTATTGCTTACATTTTGACCTTAACCTATAATCAGAACAAAATTTTATTTGCAAAGAGTTCATTATCACCATGTGATACATTAACAACCATTACAATATATTGTTCCTTATCGGTTAAGAATCATTCAACAACATCGCTACAATAATTGTAAATGCTCTTGAACCGATTTTCTATCACATGTTAATGTTACATCAGTTGTCTGCAATATTTATGCCGAAACCTTGATTACTGACAGAATGCATTATTAAAAGAAATTTTTTTCATCATCAAAAATTAATCCTCTGATTAACACCTCTAAAAAGCTTTCAACATCTTTTACACTTTCGTGTATTTCAATAAAGATAGCGTATATGATCTCAAGGAAATATAAAACTGGTACTACTCTTCTTCGGATGATGAGTTATGAAAATACTGATAGACTTTTTGTCCGGTTTTATCCCCAATTTCTTTCTTCAAAGCCTCAAGCGGGGCTTTTTGTACTGATTTTACAGAACCAAACTCCTTAAGCAGTTGCTTGGCCGTCTTTTCACCGATGCCACTAATTTGCGTGAGTTCTGTCTTAATCGTCCGTTTTGATCGCTTATTGCGGTGGAAAGATACCGCAAATCGATGTGCTTCATCTCTGACTTTCTGTAATAATTTTAATGCTGACGATTTTTTGGGGATCATGATGGCTTTAGACTTTTCAGGCACAAATACCTCTTCAAGGCGCTTGGCCAGCCCAATCACTTCACATTCCCCATAAAAACCGATCTCCTTAAGCGCGTCCACCGCACTGCTGAGCTGTCCTTTTCCTCCATCAACAACAATTAAATCAGGAATTTGCTGCTTTTCATCCATCACACGTTTATAACGACGACTGAGTACCTCCTTCATAGAGGCAAAATCATCAGGTCCTTCTACCGTTTTGATGTTAAAACGCTTGTATTCACTCTTTTTGGGCCGCGCATCCACAAAACAAACCATTGATGCCACCGGATCACTACCCTGCAAATTGGAGTTATCAAAGCATTCAATACGTCGCGGTAATCGCTGCAAGTCAAGTTGTTCTTTAAGCTCTTTTACCGAATGCGGAATACGTTTCTGTGCAGCTTTCTCTTTTTCCAGCTTCCGTTCTCCCAACAGGTATTTAGCATTCGATAGCGCCATCCGAATCATCTTGGCCTTTTCTCCGCGCTGCGGACGATGGATGCGCACTTTTTTGCCGCGTTCCTCCCAAAGATACTGGGCAAGTGGTTCCTCGTTAATCAATGCATCACTTACATACACTTCATCGGGAATGCCTCCGGCATGCTGACCGGTATAATAGTCCTCCACAAATGACTGTAACATCTCTCCTTTTTCCAGGTGTTTTATATTTTTCAAAAAGCGGTGAAATTTACTAATCAGTTTCCCTTCACGAACTTTAAACAGCACGCCGCAGGCCTCATTAATTTCTTCATCAACCTTTACAGCAAATAGATCACGGTCCACCTTTTTATCGGCCACCATCTTCATCTTCTTACTGTACTTTTGAACGGCTTCCAGGCTATCACGAATGCGGGCGGCCTGTTCAAATTCCAGGGCATCCGACGCGATTGACATTTCTTCTTTTAGATCTCTGATTAGAGCATCCGTTCGGCCATTAAGCATTCGCTCCACCTTATCAATGGTGGATTGGTATTCTTCCAGATCCCAGTCACCAGAACAGCTTTCAAGGTAATCATCGAAACAGGAATGCCACTTTGGCGGACCTTTGGTACGATCGATATTTTTACGAGAGACTGCACAAGTACAAAGATCAAACGCCTTACGAATTGTTTCGAGCATGCGTTTCATGTGTGTAACGCTGTCGTATGGTCCGTAATACTTGCTCCCGTCATTAATTACCGTACGGGTAGGATAAACACGTGACCGATCGTCGTTAGTCACACAGATGTAGGGATAGGATTTATCATCCCGATAAAGAATATTATATCTTGGCTGGTGGTTTTTGATCAGGTTATTTTCAAGGATAAGAGCCTCTGCCTCGGAATCCGTAACAATAACTTCCAGATCATCAATTTTACGAATCATTACGCGAATACGTCCGTCGTGGTCACTGGAATTCTGAAAATAGGAACGCACTCTGTTTCGCAGGCGTTTTGCTTTACCTACGTAAAGTAGCCGTTCTTTTTTGTCCTTAAACATGTACACACCGGGCGAAAGTGGAAGGTTATCAACCTTCTCCTGAACATCCACCTCAGCATTTTCATTATCACTCATTCTTCGAAATGAAACGTTAAAATTTTACTGATCAAAACACCCGTAAACTTACTGATACTGATGCTTGATTGGAAATGATAACTACTTATTTCAACCGGAAATTATCCACCCCCTCCACTTCGATGCTGTATATAAAATCATTAGTTTTGTATCGCTATAAATGGCTTATAAGCAGATATAATTCACGATCATGAAACAGACCCTAACCGATCCCAATATTCAAATAATTTATGAGGATGACGACCTGCTCCTCATCGATAAACCGGCCGGCCTGCTTTCTCAAGAAGATCATACCGGCGATCCGGATGTGTTATCGGTTTGCAAGGAGTACTTAGGCCGATCACAAAACGGCAATCCTTACCTGGGATTAATACACCGTCTCGATCGTCCGGTAAGTGGACTTATGCTACTGGCCAAAAAACGAAATTCAGCTAACAATTTATCTGAGCAGATAAGCGACCGGACCATGCAAAAAACGTACTGGGCGATAACATCGGGCAATCCTCCCAGAAACGGCGTGTTATCTCATTACCTTCATAAAGACCGTAACGCCAATATTGTTGGGGTTGTGTCCGCAAGTAACCAAAAGGGTAAACAAGCTGAACTATCATTTGCAAAATTGGAAGAAGCCGATCATCTCAACTTGCTTTCTATACATCTGCAAACCGGTCGTCCCCATCAAATTCGTGTACAGCTGGCTCATGAAGGCTATCCCATTTGGGGAGATTACAAATATGGCCATAATCAACCTGACGGGCGATCAATGGCATTGCGAGCTGTAGAATTAGCATTTAATCATCCGAAAACAATGCAGCAAATACAATTTGAACTAACACCTCCAAACGAACATCCTTGGACCCAATTCTCCATCGCCCATCAATAGTTTATGAAAGCCGATCAAATTAGCAAAACCGCTGCATTTATAGCTGTAAAATTTTATGGATTAACACGAAAAGCTCATTTTCGATCACTTTTTGACGATTCTGTAATCACCTTTTATGAACGAGTGGTGCAAAGCTTGCCACGGCCAATAAATTATTATCAATACTGGCTCAACTTTGATTGGGTTCGACGACTGTATATGTGGTCTGAAGAGTTGCTTCTACCGGGAGATCTGCTCCATATTATCGCCCGAAAATACTACATTCGGCAGCTCATAGATGAGTTAAACAATGATGAATACCAGCAAATCATTGTTCTCGGAGCAGGATTTGACGATTTGGCATTTACCTATTCACAAAAGGGGTTAAGTTGCTTTGAGATTGATGTTCCCCGTATGGCCAGACACAAGCAAGAGTTTCTGAATCAGTATTATGCTGATTTTAAACACCCTGAAATCATTAGTTCTTACCTCAAAAACTCCTCACATGCTTTACCGATAGATAATATTGATCCCAACAAAAAAACCATTATTGTTGCCGAAGGTTTTTTTGATTATCTACACACAGATCTTGTTCAAGGTATTTTAGATCAAATTCAACACTATTTTAGAAGTACCCCAACACTAATCACCACACATTTTGATTTGGACGAACTTCCCCTGCACCACCGTTGGTCCTTTAAAACAGGCGTTAAAACTGTGGGAGAAGAGCTTAAGTTATTCCAAAACATCACTGAATTTCAGAATCTATTGAGGGCAAGTGAGTTTGTCATTAAAGAACTGTATAATTATCGCTCCATGGCTACAGAACTCCAACAATTAACCGGGACAACTCTCCCCATGCTAAAGGGATTCTATTTGTTAAAGACCAACTAAGCGTCCCATTCTCAGTTGTAAAAATCAGATCCAAATTGGAACACAATATTTGTCGACTGTGTTGATTAAATAGGTTATTAACAAATCTAAAAAAACATCTGCCAGATGAGCTCAAAATATTATGAATCGTAAATTGAACAAATCGGAGGCACTGGAACTTTTAACACCAGTGGTTGACAATGAAGTAAGTGCTGAGGAACGCGAAGCATTTCTGGCATATATTGCACAAGATGAAGAGGTGAGACAAGAATATAAGTCCATGAAGACGATTAAGGCTCTTTTAGGGGAACGGTGCCCCTGTGCAAAAGCTCCGGATTCACTAAAGGACTTTTTATCGACCTTTTGTTCTTCTGAAACTTTCGATGATCCCCCCATCTATGATATTCCCAACAAAAAAACGGTAGCCCAGCAACGGCAGCCCTCCTCCTCAGATTCATCTACCCAGCAGTCAAGATGGTGGTACTATGCAGCCGCTGCCATTTTATTAATAACTGTTTCTTTTTGGGGGTTCTTAAATTACGGAATTACCTCAGTTGAAAATTCAACCTATAATATTGAGGAATATGCCTATCAACACTTTATGAAACACGATGGCAAGCTGGTTCCGCCTACTATTTCCACAGCCAGTCTGGGATCAGCTGAAATTGAACTAGCTCAGAATTATGATATGTCAATGACCATCCCCGAATTGAATAAGGCTGAATTTAAAGGCATAGTGTATGAAGAATTTGTCCCTGATTTTAAAGCCCCCATGCTGGAATACTATATATCAGCAGAAGATCAGTACATTTATATTTTCGCTTTCGAAATTGATAAAATGGAAGAGTTTGGTCAGCTGGTACGTGACCAGGAGGCGGTAAAAGCCTGTACAAAATCACGCGATTTCCATATTCGCAATATAAATGGCAAGCACGTGGTTTCCTGGAAATGGAATAACATATGGTATTCAGCTATATCCAATCACGACGGTAATACCCTCGCCTCTCTGGTAAAGCCACTGAATTACGAGCCCTCTGACAACTAATCTTTCTTAAAAGCGAAGACTTGCGGTAAGCACCGGAGCTACTTTATCGTCAACTACCGTCGGCCTTACGTTAACTGAGAAATTTCTCCCACCAGTATTATATTGCTCAACCGAAGCATTTAGGCTTATCATATTATAAATAAACCCGGCTAATAAGAGTCCTTCTCCTATCAACATTTTGGTGTCGGTCAGTGATACCTTCTCGTTATCCACATTCAAGGTATTGGCAAAGCGGTGACCAAAGACCTCACGTGTAGCATCAACCATCAGAAGAGTTCCCACAGCTCTGGCCCCCATTCCAATCACTCCACGTGGATAATCTTCGGCATAAAAATTTCCAGTCGATGTCCCGACCACTAATCCATAAAGAGTAAGATAAGCACCGGTTTTCTGAATGGTATTATTGTCAAAAAGAGCCACCGCAGTTACACCTGTACCGATAGAAAGCACTGTATTCGTTAAGGCAATACTGCGGGCTTTGGAAACCGTTTTCTGCTGGTCACCGGCAAAGGGGCGGTTTATGCTAACTTCGCTCTGAGGATAAGCGGCAGATGATATTCCAAATAGTAAAACAAGTAAAAGAATTGTCTTTTGCATAAGTCCAAATATCAAAAGCTTTGCGTTAAAAGAAAATTACGAATGGGGTTCCTTCTCGTTTTCTTCATCTTCGATTGTATCAGAAGCTTCTTCCTGATCAAGGAGGTTACCTGACAACTTTTTACTGTTATTTGCTCCTAATTTTCGCAACTTATCAGCTTGGCCGATCAAGTCACCCCGGCCTGTCTTCAGTCTGTTCATCGCCTGATCATAACTTTCCTGCGACTGGCGAATACGCATGCCTATCTCTTCCAGGCTTTCTACAAAAAGTACAAACTTGTCATACAGCTTACCACCGCGTTCAGCAATTTTTTGTGCGTTCTTATTTTGATATTCCTGCTTCCATACGCTGTCGATAGTCGCGAGTGTTGCCAAAAGCGTAGAGGGACTAACAATCACGATATTTTTATCAAAGGCATCGTAATAGAGGCTGGAATCTTGTTGCAATGCCACGCCAAAGGCCGACTCGATCGGGACAAACATCAATACAAAATCGGGGCTGTTTCCGCCATACAGCTGTTCGTAATTTTTACTGCTCAGTCCCTTTACGTGACTGCGTAACGAAGCCACATGTTTCTTGAGCGCCTTCTGGCGTTCATTCTCGTCCTCGGCCGAACTAAACTGCTCGTAAGCTTTCAGTGAAACCTTGGAATCAATCACCAATCGCTTCTCATCAGGTAAATATACCACCACATCCGGATACAGGTGACGCCCATCTTCACTGCGATGATTTTCCTGTATCTCATATTCCCGACCCTTGCTGAGTCCCGACTTTTCAAGAATCCGCTGCAAGATCACTTCGCCCCAACTTCCCTGCGTCTTCGAATCACCCTTTAAGGCACGGGTTAAATCTTTCGCTTCCTGTGCCATCTGTTGATTCATCTCCTTAAGATGCTCCAGATGCTGCTTCAGAGAACTGCGTCCTTCAATATCCTCTTTGTGAGTCTGCTCTACTTTCTTTTTAAACTCCTCCATCTTTTCGCCAAGCGGCTTCAGCAGCTGATCCAGTTTTTCTTTATTCTGCTCGGTAAACTTCTTCGATTTTTCTTCCAGAATTTTATTCGCCAGGTTCTCAAATTCATCCTTGAAGCGCTCCTGCAGGTTTTTCATTTCTTCTTTCTGCTCATCGAGCCGTTCCTTCAGATTATCATTAACTGATTTAAGACGGACATTCTCTTTTTCCGCCTCATTTGCCCTGCTCTGTTCTTTGTGATAATTATTCTTGACCTCAGACACCTCGGCATCGAGTCGCTCATTTCGTTCCTCAAGCCGTGATATCGTCTGCATGGCCTGCTCACGTTCATTTTCCAGAGCATCAGCCTCTTGCTTGCTCAAAGCTTGATTACTTTTATTCTGAAAGTGAGCGATGGTGTAGCCGAGAGTCAGGCCGAGAATGATATAAAGGATAGAAATTAGTTCCATGAGGTTTTGTGGACATTGAAAGTTAGAGGATAGTTCAAAGCTGTTGCCAATATCACAGTTCTGATATCCAGATTCCAGTGTGGTAATAAATTAAAGATGAGCAATGACACCATATTGGCAGTATATCTGCAGGTGATTCGTACAGGGCCAGCATCAGTATTTTTACCTCTTTTGCACACTAAGAATCTTATCGATTCGCCCAATGCCTTGTTAAGTGACAACTGAACTAAAAAAGAAGATTGGCAAATAGTTGATCGATATATGCAAAACAATCATTGCTATATTTGTGATCTTCTTATCTTATAAAATAATTTTAAAATCAAATATTAATGTAAAAACATATAGCCATGCAGCACGAAAACTGGAAATGTCCCAAATGCAGTAACCGTACTTTTGAAACCGGACAAGTTGCCGGTACGGGTGGAGCTTTTTCCAAATTTTTTAACATCCAAAACCAGAAATTTACCACCCTCACCTGTACACGATGTCTTTATACCGAATTATACAAAACCGATACCAGTACACTGAGTAATGTGTTAGATTTCTTCGGGAACTAAATTCACAGTTCATAATCGATTGTGGTTATCAGGAATGTGAATGTATTTGTCTCCAATTTGTTTATTTTGATGTGAAAGTAATTTTAATAGCAAGATATCATCTTTATGAAAGTAGAAATCTGGTCTGATGTAATGTGCCCTTTTTGTTATATCGGCAAACGGCGCTTCGAAAAAGCCTTGGATAATTTCGATTATGCTGATAAAGTTGACATCACTTGGCGCAGTTTTCAACTCAATCCCGATATAAAAACTGATACCGAAGCCAACATCAACGAGTACTTGGCTGAAGCTAAGGGATGGTCACTCGAACAGGCACAGCAGATGAATCGGCGGGTGACAAAAATGGCGGCTGATGAGGGCCTGGAGTATAATATGGATCAGGCCGTAGTAGCTAATTCGTACGATGCTCATCGGCTGGCTCAGTTTGCCAAAGACCGCGGAAAAGCTGACGAAATGGAAGAATCGCTTTTTAGGGCCTATTTCACTGATGGTGAAAATATCAGCAATCATAAAACACTTATTAGCTTGGCAGAGGAGATCGGAATTGATCCCACTGAAGCAGAAAGCATATTAGAAAGTGATAAATATG
The DNA here is from genome assembly GCF_052060035.1 of Fodinibius sp. SL11. Lineage (NCBI taxonomy): Bacteria > Pseudomonadati > Balneolota > Balneolia > Balneolales > Balneolaceae > Fodinibius > Fodinibius sp. SL11. The sequence continues at coordinate 724,828 of NZ_JBPOEA010000001.1, forward strand.
CTAATGCAGTCAAGCATGATATTCAATTGGCTAAAAATATCAACATAACCGGCGTACCGTTTTTCTTGTTTAATCAAAAGTTTGCCGTATCGGGTGCTCGTGAAACTGAAGTTTTTTTAAAAGCATTAAAACAGACTTGGAATTCAAGGCTTGAGGAACAAGAGAAAACAGGGTAAGATTTTCAAACATTTATTTTTCTAAAAAAAGTCTTCCATTTGAGCGTAGAATTTTTATAATTACGCATAGACGTGGCTATAAAAATTCAATATCAGTATTATGATCTTCAGACGACTCAAAGCCTCATTGGTTTGCATTCTATTTTTCTTACTTACCTTTCCCGCTTTAGGGCATGAGGATCCCGATAAAGAGAACCTCTCTTCTCTTATATCGTTCCTTAAGCAGAAAGGTTTTGATATTCAATCCCTGTTGGATGATCCGCGCTTTGAGATGTATGAAGATATTGTCAATCGCTTTAAAAAATCGGCAGAGCGCAAGTCGCACACCCTCGATTCCTATAAGAAAGTGCTAAACTTTGAGGATAAAGCCCATAAGCTTGACGATTTTATGGAGCAATATTCGGAACAACTGGACCAGGCAGAACAAAAATACGGTATCTCGTCCTCCGTCATTGCTGCCATCATCGGCATCGAGTCTGATTACGGTAAAAATGTGGGTTCCTACAATCCGTTTAATGCCTATGTATCGATGTATGTTAATGGATATCGTCAGGATTTTGCCAAAGCTCAAATATCCGAGCTTTTGACTTTTGTGAAGCGTAATAACATCGATGTTTTTGAATTGAAATCGAGTTATGCCGGCGCAATGGCTTTTGGCCAGTTTATCCCCTATTCGCTGAACAAATGGTTTGTTGGCGATGATATTTTTGATATGACCAATAACATCATGTCAGTTGCCAACTATCTTGCACACTTCAAGGAACGAACAGGGGATATTAAAACGGCTGTTTTACGATATAATCCCAGCAGTTTATATACCCAAGCCGTTTTAGATTTGGCGGAGCAGGCCAAACTGTAATTATTATCGGCAAAATAGTGCAGAGAGTTATTGCAAAAGTTTGATCTGTTTTCATTGCTATTCTGTGGTTTTAGAGTTGCACATACATTAAAACTCCTGATCAATAAGTAAACACAGTGAATTCCAAGATCTATTCGGCCCTCTTTATTTTAATGGTTTTTGCTGGATGGTTGCTGCTTAGCAATGGATTGACGGTTAAGATCTCAAATCAAAACGCAGCCCCCCTTTGTCAAGAGCCGCTAACCTATAAACTGGGGGATATTGATTCCCGCTTTAACATCACCAAAAAAGAGCTGACCCAAATTATGAAAGAAGTTGAAAACGTTTGGGAATCGGAGGTCAATAAAAACCTGATAGAATTATCTCGTGATGGACAGCTATCCCTAAATCTGGTCTATAGTAATGAACAAAAAAGAACCGATGCCGAACGGCAGTTTTCCGATCGTATCACAGCAAAAGAGCAGCAAACTTCGGTTGTAAAAAAAGAGCACAATCGGCTTTCTAATAAGTATGAGAATGCAGAACATAACCTTCGTCAAACACTGGAAAAATACAATAGCAAGGTTTCGTCATACAATCAATTAGCACAAAAGTGGGACGGAGGAAAGGCTACGTCTGAAATAATTACCAAGTTTAAGACCTTGGAAGAAAAAATAAACATCCTCGAAACTACCTTGGAAAGAAAAAAAGAAAATTTGGCAACGCTGAGAAAACGAACCAATGCCAAAACCGAACAGTTAAATAACCTTATTAAAGAGCATAACAACTTGATCGCAGAGTACAACAGCCGTTTTAGCAAACCTCGAAAATTTGATCAGGGACGGTTTGTAAAACAAGGAACCGAACAGGAAATAGATATTTACCAATTCGGCAACCGTGCTCAACTCAAAATAGTGCTGGCTCATGAATTTGGGCATGCAATGGGATTAGATCATGTTTCCAATCCAAAATCTATCATGCACAAAATGATGGCAGAACAAGACATGACTGATTTACAACTCACGAAAGAGGATAATTCAGCTCTCCAAAAGCAATGTAACAGCTAACTATCTACATGAATATCCTTAAAACGGGACGGCTGATACTACGAGAATTGATAAAAGACGATGCTCTGTTTGTTTTGGATTTGTTAAATGAACCCGCCTTTCACAACTATATTGGGGATAAGGGCATACGAGATCAAACAGCAGCACGGGAATATCTGCAAAACGGCCCCATTGCAAGCTATCAAAAGAATGGTTACGGTCTTTATCTGGTTAAGGAAGCCACCTCCGGCTCATCAATTGGTATCTGTGGTCTTAAAAAACGGTCGACCTTTGACCTTCCTGATCTTGGATACGCTTTTCTTGAAAAATATTGGGGCCAAGGTTATGCAACAGAAGCGGGAAGTGGTGTATTAAACTACGCCCAAAAGGAATTACAATTATCTCGTATTGTTGCTATTACTCACCCGGATAATAAAGGATCCATAAATGTGCTTATGAAGCTTGGATTCAGATTCAAAAATGTAGTTAATCTATCCGGATTTGACGGCCCCAGCAAACTCTTTGAAATCGATCTGAATTAGCCGCTTCCCTTTGTGATTGGTGAACTGCATCTTACATTACTTATTCAACAGACCCAAAACAAAGTTTTCAATTATGGCTCAACGCAAAATAGAACCCGCTGAAGTTGTAAATCTATATACGCCACCCAGTGACTTACCGGAAGATGCTACTCTTGCCTTGATGAAAACACAGGATATGGAGGTCATTCGGATGGTGCTTCCCAAAGAAAAAGATATCACCGAACATAGCGTGGACGGACAAATTTCTGTGCAATGTTTAGAGGGAAAAGCCGAATTTGGCGTTGAAGGCGAAAAACATGTGCTGACCAGTGGCGACTGGTTGTACTTGGAACGTAATCAACCACATTCACTCCGTGCAATCAGAGATTCTATCCTGTTAGTCACTATTCTGTTTGTTCATGCTCATTCGGAAGAAGAGTAAAAAATGTATTTCCCCTGCTAACAGTAAATTGGTATTTTGGGCGTCAGAAATTTAACAATAGCACTATTACATGGATCCCGTAACACACGGACTCATTGGCGCCTCCGCATCGCAATCAGTAGTATCAAAAGAGCAACTGCGTCCTGCAGCTATCATTGGCATGCTCTCGGCCATGCTTGCCGATCTGGATGTATTTATTTCAGATTCATCTGATCCCCTATTAAACATCGAGATCCATCGCCAATTCTCTCATTCCTTTGTATTTATTCCCATAGGCGCCCTCATTGCTGCAGGACTGCTGTGGTACTTTTATCGCCAAAATATGTCATTCAAAAAGATCTATGTCCTTAGTTTTCTGGGGTATGCCACTGCTGGCATTGCCGATACGTTTACAAGCTATGGCACCAAATTATTCTGGCCATTTTTAGATACTCGTTTCTCCTGGGATCTTATTTCTGTTTTTGATCCACTTTTTTCTGTCGTCATTCTTGGACTTATCATTTGGACGCTTTACAAGAAAAATCCCAAAATAAGCTGGTTTACCTGGGTATGGATTCCCATTTACTTATCGATGGCGCTAATACAACAGCAACGAGGCAAGACCGTAGCAAAAGCGATTGCCGAGCAGGAAAACCATCAGATAGAACAAATAATAGTAAAACCAACACTCGGCAATCAATTGCTGTGGAGTATTCGGTATATAGCGCATGATACGCTCTTTGCAAGTGGCGTCCGCCTTGGGTTGGATACCAAAGTGTATCCCGGAGAATCGGCCCCGTTGCTCGACTGGCAACAGCAGTACAGCAGATATCATGGTACTACCCTTTACAACGATATCAACCGTTTTGACAAGCTTTCTGAGGGTTATCTAATCAGACATCCCGAAAAGAAAAATGTTATCGGTGATGGGCGCTATGCCATGCTCCCTACTGCGATGAGTCCATTATGGGGTATTAAAATTGATACTTCCCATCCTGACAGGCACCTGTTATTTGAAACTTTTCGGGAACCAACACCCAAGGTTAGAAACGCCTACATAGATATGCTGTTGGGTAATAATCCTTAGAAATTTGTATTGGGGAATCAACCCTTAGGGCCTTATCTTTGATTATTCATTTTATACCCTTGATTTCAACAATTTTCATGTTCAAACTCGGTACCTACCAAACGCTCAATGTAGCTCGCATTACAGAATACGGTTACTTCCTTCAAAATACATCTACACGTGGTGAGGGCGAAGTGCTACTCCCCAATAAACTGGCCTTTCGCGACTTGCAAGAAGGCGAAAACGTTCGCGTATTTATCTATAAAGATGGTGAAGAACGTATTACGGCCACCATGCAGGATCCTAAAATAACCCTCAATAGCTTAGCTTTTTTAGAAGTTAAGGATGCCAATCGTCATGGAGCATATCTCGATTGGGGGCTCGACAAAGATCTTTTTGTGCCACACCGCGAGCAAGTGGGCACGATGATACAAGGTCAATCTTATCTTGTATATATGTATCTGGATGATAAAACCGATCGACTGGCTGCCAGTGCCAAGTTGGATAAATTTTTGGATAATGAGCATATCTCCGTTGAAGAAGGAGACAAAGTAAACCTATGGATTTGGGATAAAACAGATTTGGGCTACAAAGTGGTAATTAACGAAAAGCATGAAGGACTTATCTATCACAATGAGTTTTATCACGATGTGTATACCGGGGATCAAACAAGCGGTTTTATCAAGCAAATAAGAGATGATAACAAGATTGATGTAACGCTCCGCCCCATCGGATATAAGAAGGTGGGCCCCAATGCTGAGTTTATCTTAGAACGACTCAAGCAGGTTGGTGGATTTTTAGATTTACATGATAAAAGCGATCCTGAGGATATCCATAATCGGTTAGAAATGAGTAAAAAGACTTTTAAAAAAGCCATCGGCCGACTTTATAAAGAGAATATTATTCGAATTGAAGATGATGGTATCTACTTGGAACAGTAATATCTAATGGCCTATTATTATGCTAAAATAATTTTCCTATTCCTCTCTAAAAGTAGGAACATTTGACAGTCATTAGCCTATAAGAAAGGGACCTAAATCCCAATTAGTCCCTAAAATTATGATTGACAAATGGCTTAATATCTTAGAAGCATATATCCGCATAGGTTTTGATTTCATCGCAACTTATTTAATGACGGTGGAAGGAATAGTTGCTCTCATTTTTGGCGTCTTCTTCGTGGGATTACTATCTCAAATTCGCTCATAAAAGAAGAGTATACTTTGGCTTAATTTACGATATGAGAAGCAAATTAGTTTGACCTACCAAGTTATTATAAATATTATAGACTAAAGATTCTATTCTATTGCTGTTCATATAGTTAAGTATAATTACTTAATAACTTCTTTGAGGCTCGTATGCTGATGGAACTTATTCTTAAAGTCAATATTTTCAGCTACTTATAGATATTACAGGTAAAAAAATTATTTAACCCTTAGAACGTGTTTTTTTGACAAAAAATAAGGACATCCACTACCCTTCTATCATTTTATAACCTCTGACAGTCAGTTAGTAATGCCCTTATTATAATTTGATACTAATTATTGCAGCACCTTATTTGCTAAATAATTATTTCTTTTTTGGGGTTTCTTCTCTTTTGTTTGAAGAGGTTTTTTTAGCGTGTTTTGCGTCAGTTTTTTTAGTCTTTTTTCTGGTTTTAGGATCCATGGTAGTTCTCGTTAATTATTCAATATGAACTGTTCTCATTTTGACAACAGCCTAAGACTAAAAAGAGGTTAGTAAAACCTCTTTTGTTTAAGATAAGCAAAGCCTTATTGAAGGCATGTAATAGGAAAGAATTAATTATGATCAAGAAATTCACGCTATCGTGTAATATGAATTCCTACAATGGCTCTCCAACTTATAATTGCAGAGCTACCTTCACCAGAAAAGCAATTCCCAGAGCCAATAATGCCGAAAATAGTGTTCCAATTAGCACATACTCAGCAAAGGTTCTACTTTCAAAATCCTTGAATCGGGTAACGCCTTTAGCAGCTAAAATAAATCCTATTGCTGCATATTGATTCATAAGTACAAACAGGAATACAAAAATGCGCTCAAGCATCCCAATAACACGTCCCGTATTGTATTCTTGCTCATCTACCTCTTTCGTTTTCCCTAATGATTTTAATCCCACTAATTTTAACAAAAATCGTAATATGATGTTAGCCTCATTCAACACCATCAAAAACCCAAAGATAGATAGCTGAATATTGCCTATCGTTATCTTGGATATCATCATTTCAGGAAAAAATATTCCATGAATCCCAGCTAATAATGTACCTGTGAATTCATTCACCGATAGTTCAAATATTGGACTACATAAAACACCAACTGCGATTAAATGCAACAGCATCATGACCATCCGGTTACGATTAATCCTTGCCTTTTGTTTTTCCAGGAACATCATTAGCACCGGATAGCTGAGAAGATATATAGCAAGTAATATCCAACCCAGATTTAAGCCTAAAAACGGTAAAACCAATAGTGGGATAACTGTAATTACCCACAAATCCGTCTTTTTGATCCCTTCATCCCTTGAAATAAGACGCAACCTGGACAGTAGAATAAGATTTAGAATACTCAAAAATAGTAGGTAGTTCATTCCTTTAGTTTTTGATTAATTACGTCCGCAATATTATCACTTAACTCATCTACAACATCCAGCATGCCGGCATCTTTATTTTTGTAAAAGGCTGGTTGTGAAATTTCCAAGGCCTTTGAAATCTCTTTATAATTGTAGCCCTCCTTCATCATATGTAAGATAATCAAGCGCCTTCTGTTCCATCCCCTTATGCGTCCCGACAAAAGCTGTAAACTATTATTGATAATTTTCAATTCGGACGAATCTTCATTCTCAAATCCTATATTAAATATATACCCGCTTTCTTTCAGCATTTCTACTCCATGTCGAGCCTGATGAAAAGCCGGCCCATCCATTCCAATGGCCTGCTCGGTATTGATTGCAGTTTCAATCGCTCCCACAGCCAATGAGAACCGTACACTTATGGGATGTATAGCAGCCATTAATTTCATCATTTGTACAAAAACAGCATCTGCGCTATTAAAAACTGCTTGGAATTCATCCCCCAGTGTAATCGTATACGGTGATACAATTTCCTCCTTATATGCCTCATTAATCACTTGCAACTCATCCGACAACTGCTCCTGCAGGGCCTTTCTGTCTCTATCCTGAATCGACTGAGAATCTTCTATATCACCAATTAATACCAGTAATTTTTCCATACCTGCTTACTTTTACCTAATTATAGCCATTTTGGTTTAAAAAATCAATATATAACTATATTGGTTTAATAAATGACTTTTTGCCTGTATCAGTATAAAAGTAGCAGGTCAATTATCAATAATATTAACTGCTCAAATTCTTATTTGTACAAAATGGTTGGTATTTTATAACTGATAAAATAAACGGTGGCCAATCAAACCATAGAGATTAGAAAATATAATATGAAGAAGTCATTAGGATCATCAAAGCTGTTTCGGATTGCACTCCCTCTCCTACTCATTGTCATACTTATTGGAGTATTTTCGGATTGGATTATAGAATGGATGTGGTTGGATAATCTGGGCTATGATCAGGTTTTTTGGACTATCAAAATAACTCAGGCCCTGCTACTCATTTCTGCATTAGTCATGGCCATGTTGTACGTCTTACCCAACATGAGCAAGCTGGGTAAAAAGTTTAGTACTATGCACTTTGGTCAGTCTCCGTTGGCCCAACTCAAACTGCATGAAATTGAACCCCGGAAAATTAAAACCGTTTTTTATGGGGCCGGAGCGGCAATAAGTGTTTTCTTTTCGCTGGCATTCTTTATGCGCTGGGATACCTATTTCCGTTTCCACTGGAGTGAAATGTTTGGGCAAGTTGACCCCATCTTTGGTCATGATATTGGTTTTTATGTATTCCGCCTGCCCTTCCTTGAACTCATCCAAAACAGTTTAACCTCACTGGTCTTTTTCATCACCGTGGGGACTATCATCCTATATATATATTCAGGGGCTTTATCATTACAATCTATCCGTAACTTAAGCGCCTCTAACGACGTCAAAAAGCATATTTTTATCAACTTAGGCATCTGGTTTTTGCTTCTCTCCTGGGGATATTATCTGGAACGCTATAATCTGCTTTATAACTCAACCGGAGCAGTATATGGGGCCAGCTACGTAGATATTAATGTTAAACTACCGGTAATTTGGCTTCTTTGTGGACTAACATTCCTGATGGGATTATTATCTTTCTTTCAACTCTATAAAGATCGATTAAAATGGATTCTCTATGCTGCCGCGGGTACCATTTTAATCGGTGTGGTCGGCAATGGATTATTACCCGGCATGATCCAACAATTTGTTGTACAACCCAGTGAGCTACAGCTCGAAGAACCATATATCGAGAACAGTATAGAACAGACCCGAAAGGCCTATGCCCTCGACAAAATGAAGACCCAGCCCTATAGCGCACAACCATCCAAAGAGATGGGTTGGCCTACTATTGAACGGAATGAGGAGACTATTGAAAATATTCGGCTGTGGGATCCCCGGCTATTGATACAAACCTACCGACAGCTGCAGGAAATAAGGCTATATTACCAGTTTTATAACGTTGATGTGGACCGCTACCATACCGATGAAGGCTATCTCCAAATGATGGTAGCGGCGCGTGAACTTTCAGAGGAAATGCCTGAAGGGTCTGATACCTGGGTGAATCGAAGATTGCAATATACCCACGGCTACGGCTTGGTGATGAGCCCCGTAGCCCAAGAAGGTTCTCAAGGTGACCCGCGTCTGACTATCAAGGATATCCCACCGGTCAGTGAATTGGGGCTCAATGTGGACCAGCCGGCCCTCTATTATGGAGAACACAACAACGATTATAAAATCGTCAATACCAATGTTCGGGAACTCGATTATCCCAGCGGTGATCAGAATGTCTACACCAACTACCAGGGAAGTAGCGGAGTGCCTATAGGAAATATTTTTACGCGTCTGCTCTTTGCGTGGAACTTTGGGGATATAAACATCCTGCTAACCGACTACATTAAAGACGACAGTAAAATTATTTTCTGGAAGAGGATACAAGATCGTGTCCGAAATATCGCTCCATTCCTGAGGATGGAAGATGATCCTTATTTGGTTTTGGATGAGGGCAAGTTGTACTGGATACAGGATGCCTACACAACATCTGCTAATTTTCCATATTCCGAACCCTTTAACACCTCCTTTAACTATATTCGCAATTCCGTTAAAGTCGTGGTTGACGCTTATAATGGCTCGGTAGACTTTTATGTCTCGAACGAAAATGATCCTATTATTGACATGTATAAGGATATCTTTCCGGATATGTTTCAACCAATTGATGATATGCCGGGCACCCTAAAACAGCACGTTCGATATCCGATCTACTACTTTAAAACCCAATTGGATAAATACAATAAGTATCACATGACCGATCCGCAGGTATTTTACAATAATGAAGACCTGTGGACTCGACCTAATGAAAAGTACGGGGGACAATCCATTAAAATGGAACCCTATTACGTGTTGACTAAACTTCCAGACCAGAATGAGCTTCAATACCTGCTCATTAGCCCTTTGACACCAAACAATCGTGATAATATGATTGGATGGATGGCGGCAAACTCTGATTATCCCAATTATGGAGAGGTATCCGTTTATCAACTACCCAAAGACCGACTTATCTTAGGTCCGGCGCAAATTGAGGCACGCATTGATCAGGATACTGAAATATCAAGGCAGCTGGCCCTTTGGGATCAGCGTGGATCACGCGTTATTCGCGGTAATTTGATGGTTATTCCAATCGAAGATTCCTTCATCTATGTAGAACCTGTATTTCTGATTGCCGAAGGAGTTGACATCCCGCAGCTACAGCGTGTTATAGCAACCACGGGCGAAAAAATTGCCATGCAACCAACGCTATGGGAGTCGATTGAAGCACTCTACGGCAAACGTGATGAACGCATTGCAACTGCCGAAATAGATACGACCACTGCACTACCAGAACAACCTGCAAGTACTGTAAATCAAGATTATTCTCAATTACAAGGGCTCTGGGATGAAGCACAACAAGCGCTTCAAAGTGGCAATTGGGAAGAGTTTGGACGTAAGATGAAAGAAATTGATAATCTAATTAATCAATAGTATAAGACTCAGCCCGCCGGATTTAAAAGTCCGGCGGATTGTTTGCGATTAATCTTCCAAGGTAAACTGCAACGCAAATTTAGTACCCGGATTTTCGTTGCTGAATTCCGCTTCAGCATCTAATTGTTTGGAAAGCGTACGAATTAACTTGATCCCAAGTGACTTCGGTTTCTCAAGATTAATATCATCTGGAATTCCTATACCATCGTCAACAATTGATAGATAGATTTCATCCCCTCTCCTATTTAAATTGATGTCTATATTCCCTTTCTCTTTTTCGGGATACGCATGCTTGTAAGCATTGGTAATGATTTCGTTTAAAATGAGTCCGCATGGTATCGCCTGATTAACGGTGAGGCTCACTGAATCAACATTAATGGAAACGTCTATGTCGGTTTGTGATGTACCCATCGAAGCCAATATCACCTCAGTCAACTCCTCCAGGTATTGTTCAAAACAGATCTCCGATAAGTTTTTATTTTGATAAAGTTTTTCGTGAATCAACGCAATAGAATTTACCCGCATCTGACTAATTTCAAGTACATCCGTAGCTTCCTCCGAGCTGGTATTAAACGCTTGCAGCTCGAGTAACCCTGTAATAACGGCTAAATTGTTTTTTACACGGTGATGGATCTCTGCTAAAAGTACTTCCTTCTCCTTCAGAGAATTTTTAACCTTTTCCTCAGCCTGTTTTCGTTCGCTTATATCTACATAGATCCCAAAAATAGCCACTGTTTTCTCATTTACCGTTACCGGAACACCATAAATAAGCACATCAACGTAGCTTCCATCTTTGCATAACCGTTTGCCGGAATGAAAAGCCGTTTTTCCTTCAAAAATGGTGTTTGAAACCTCAAGGGCCTCTTTTTTCTCGTGCTCGGGAACAATAAGCTTATCAATATTGATGCCTTTTATTTCTTCGGTATCATAGCCAAACGTTTCACTAAAAGCTTCATTTACCTGCCGTATCTCCTGCCGTTTATCCAGTAGTGCTATTGAAATAGGAGAATTTTGAAACAGTTGACGAAACATCTCTTCGTTTTTCCGCAGTTCTTCTTCTGCCTTATAGCGTTCACTTATATCTCGAGCAATGGTTATCACAGCATCTTCTCCAAAATAACTGCCATTGCTAATAACAATCTCTTGTGGAAACACTTCGCCGTTTTTACGCTTGCCCCACCACTCAAAACTTTGTGTTTCCCCATTAATAGCTTTCTGTATATGTGCTTTCATCTTATCCATATCAACTTTGCCGGGAGCAGCCAGTGCCCGAGGATTTTTACCGATAAAATAAGATTGATTATATCCATACATCTCTACGGCTCCCCAATTAACCTCAAGAAAACGCCCCCTGCTATCTTGGATATAAACAGCATCACTTATGGAATCAAACAAATTTTGGAACGTCTCTACACTCGAGCGATACTTCCGGAATACCTCTTTATCCTTGGTGATATCAACCAATGTGCCTACAATAGCGGGTTTACCTTGGTACAAGGTCTTAGAACCATATAAGCTTACATCTATAATACGCCCACCTTTGGTTACGCCTTTTATTTCATACTCTTCTTCGGCTTCAGGATTTCCATTGAGGCGATCCTTCATATTGGCGATGATCAGAGCCCGATCATCGGGATGGGCAAGTTCCTGGGGCTTGAACTCTTCAATTATTTCTTGTTGATCATACCCAAAGATCTGGGCAAATCTCGGATTCACATATTTAAACTGGCCATTCTGGATGAGAAAAATTCCAACCAGGGATTTTTCGGAAAGCGTCCGGAATAAATTTTGAGATTCTTTACGCTTACTGATGTTAGTAACCAGTGAATGCACCGAATGGATATTATCATTCTCATCATAAATCAACGAGTTATACCATTCACAACTAATAGTATCACCACTTTTAGTAACCGCTTTACCTTCTACCGAATAATGAATTTTGTGATTATTGACGGCGTTACTAAGGTTTGCCTTTGCCTGCTCAATTTCATCTTCAACAATTATTTTGTCCAAAAAATTATCCCAGCCAATTACCTCATCTTCCCGCCAACCAAAAAGTTCTTCAGCCTGTTCAGACCAGTTTTTAATCCTCTTATCGGCATCCCACTCTATCCTTGCCAATGGGAAATTTGACTCATGCGTAACAAATTTTGGAAATTGGATACGTCGCTTCTCATTCTTTTTAACCAATTCACTTACATCGTGGGCAATTGCTATCTTGGCCGGCTTCCCTTTATGGTAAAACGTATGATAGGTAAACTGAACGTAAAGCGTCTCCCCAGTTTTGGTTTCTTGTATCCATATTTTGTCAATGCTATTGTTGTCCTCCGACACTCCTTCAATTAGTTCAACTCTCTTTCTTTTTTCACCAAAATCATACACACTCATCGAAAGAAATTCTTCACGAGAATATCCATAACAATCTATCGCCGCTCTATTGACATCCAAAATTTTTAGTGACTCGTGATCAAGAATAAATATGGGTTGATCATCAAAAAATGAGGAGAAATCGCCTTCCATTATCTTATGTTTATTCTTTTAACAGTGCCATCTGTAAATATTATCGGCGATAACCTATAATTCTATAACAATAAATAAAACCTTTACTTTAGATTGGTTATTTAACCTAAAATGAGCCTGTGCCTGTTTAGTAATTTTTATATCTTTAGAAGCTTAAATAAAAGTACTAATTCCTTCTAAACGCATATTTTCTCTTAATGGCTGAACAGATTACCATTACATTCCCAGATGGAAGCGAAAAACAGTTTCCCAAAGGTACCACCGGACGCGAAGTTGCTGAGTCGATTTCAAAAGGATTAGCACGTGAAGCGCTCAGCATTACTCTGGACGATGATATCATGGATTTAGATCGTTCCATTCATCGCGACGGCACAATTACCATCAACACCTGGGATAGCGAAGATGGCAAATATACATTTTGGCACTCCTCGGCACATGTTTTGGCTGAAGCTATTCAGGAATTATATCCCAATGCCAAATTTGCCATTGGCCCGCCCGTAGAAAATGGGTTTTATTATGACATCGACTTTGGAGATCAAACCGTTGGTCAGGATGACCTTGAGGAGATCGAAAATAAGATGATTGAGCTTGCACGTAAGAAAAATGAGTTCGAGCGCAAGCCGATTTCTAAAGAAGAAGCACTCAATTTTTACAAAGACGTAGACAATAAATATAAAATTGAGCTGATCGAGGATCTTGAAGACGGTGACATTACTTTTTATGAACAAGGTAATTTTACTGACTTGTGCCGCGGTCCGCATATCCCGGATACGAGTCGCATTAAAGCGGTAAAGTTGACAAGCTTGGCCGGTGCTTATTGGCGCGGCGATGAAAACAACGAGCAACTCACTCGTATTTATGGAATTTCGTTTCCTAAGCAGAAACTCCTTAACCAGTACATCGAACAGGTTGAAGAAGCCAAAAAACGTGATCATAAAAAGCTGGGTAAAGAGCTCGGCATTTATATGATCGATTCTATGATTGGACAAGGGTTACCGGTATGGTTACCCAATGGCACTGTTTTGCGCCGTACCCTCGAAGCTTTTTTGCGCGAAGAACAGAAGAAACGTGGATATCAAGAAGTTATTACTCCACACATCGGAAACCTTGAGCTATACCGAACTTCCGGACATTTCCCTTATTATAGGGAGTCACAGTACAATCCTATTAAAATGGGAGAAGATGGAGAAGGCTACCTGCTAAAGCCGATGAACTGTCCGCATCATCACCGTATCTACTCGAACGAGCTACGCAGTTATCGTGATCTTCCACTACGACTGGCCGAGTTTGGAAGCGTCTACCGCTACGAACAATCCGGTGAACTAAATGGACTCTCACGTGTCCGTGGATTTACCCAGGATGATGCGCACATTTATTGTACGCACGACCAACTTAAAGACGAAATTATCAACGTCATTGAATTAACGGAACTTGTATTCGGCACCTTTGAAATGCCGGTAGATATTCGTCTCTCTTACCGCGATGATAATGAAGAGAAATATGGCGGTGCTTCGGAATTCTGGGATCGAGCCGAGCGCGAAATTAAGGAAGTTGCTGATGAAATGGATCTTGACTACAAGATTGCCCGTGGAGAAGCCAGTTTTTACGGACCCAAAATTGATTTCATTATCCGCGATGCTATTGGAAGAAAATGGCAATTGGGCACCATACAAGTAGATTATGTAATGCCAGAACGATTTGATTTGACCTACGTAGGCTCTGATAATAACAAACATCGTCCGGTGATTATACACCGTGCACCGTTTGGATCCATGGAACGCTTTACCAGTATTTTGATTGAACATTTCGCCGGAGATTTTCCTGTTTGGCTGGCTCCAAAACAAGTACAAATCATTCCCGTTTCGGATGACTTCAATGGCTATGCATTTAAATGTGCATCTAAGTTAAAAGAGGAAGATATTCGGGTAGAAGTAGATACGCGAAGTGAACCTATCGGCGGAAAAATCCGTGATGCTGAAACGAGCAAGATCCCATATATGTTAATAGTTGGTGGTGATGAGGAATCCGATGGTACAGTATCCGTTCGCCGCCACAAAGAAGGTGATATTGGAACTTTTGATTTTTCTGAATTTCTTTCTAATCTCACTACTGAGATTGACAATAAAGAAGTACCTAAACACTAATTTTTAGAATCAATTAATTTTAATAAAACAACAAGAGGTAACTTATCGCAAGAACAAGAAGAAGACGACCACGTGGCAACGATGATCGTCCAAATGCCAATGAAGAAATCCGTGCCTCTAAAGTACGGGTTGTACATCCCGAAGATGTTGAAAAAGAACACGAGGTTGTACCCATTGATCGTGCCTTGGAAATTGCAGAATCATATGGGTTGGATCTTGTAGAAGTAGCACCCAATGCCAACCCCCCGGTATGTAAGGTATTGGATTTCGGGAAATACATGTACAAAAAGAAAAAGAAGGAAAAGGAAGCTAAAAAGAAACAGCATACGGTTCAGGTTAAAGAGCTTCGTTTCCGACCCAATACCGATGATCATGACCTTAATTTTAAAACACGCCATGCCCGTGAATTCCTTGAAGGCGGAGATAAAGTAAAAGCTACGGTCCAATTCCGCGGTCGTGATATGCTCTATACCGAAAAGGGCGAAGAATTGCTCCATAACTTGGCCGAAGAATTGGATGATGTTAGCGAAATTGAATCTAAACCAAATATGGAAGGTCGCCGAATGATTATGATGCTGGCTCCTACCGGTAAGGGCGGTTCATAGGTAGTAGTTATACTTCATCTACCTATGGTATAAGTGCTATATATTTTATTTTTGCACTACCCTGTTCAAGAACATTTTCAACAGGGTTTTTAATCTAAAGCAGTTTTTTAGATATGCATTATATGCAGATTGTTATATAAATAACTTTGAATTAAGAGTTTAATCTGTACCCTTAATTGCTTATCTTCCAAGCCATAATTCCAAGAAATTCAAAAAGGTATTTCGTTATGCCAAAAATGAAATCACATAGTGGGGCCAAAAAGCGCTTTAAAAAAACCGGCTCTGGTAAATTTATGCGCAAGAAAGCCGGAAAGGCTCATATCCTCACCAAGAAAACAAGTAGAAAGAAGCGTAAACTCGGCAAAGCTACAAAGGTTGATAAGACCCAGCAGAAAGATGTCGAGCAAATGCTTCCATATAGCTAATTCATTAAATATTAACTCTTAAACATTAGACCAAATGCCACGATCAAGAAATAAGGTGGCTTCCCGTCGCCGTCGCCGCAAAATTTTAAAACAGGCGAAAGGTTACTGGGGCAAGCGAAAAAATGTTTACAAGTTTGCGAAAAATACGATCGAAAAAGGGATGCTGTATCAGTATCGTGATCGTAAAGTCCGCAAACGTGAATTCAGAAAACTCTGGATTACACGCATTAATGCTGCTGCCCGTCAAAACGGTACTACCTACTCGCGACTGATGGGAGCCTTAGGACAAAAAGATATTCAGATCAATCGCAAGGTCTTGGCTGATCTTGCCGTCAATGATCCGGAGACATTTACCGCTATTGTTGAAGAAGCACAAAGTTAATAGCGTATAATGATTTTAAAAACCGGTCCCCTCGTATTTTCGGGAGGATCGGTTTTTTTATTTCCATTGAAGGGTTCCTCCGAATTAAATAGATTCCACTTATTATTACGCAATACGTCGTACGCCTTATTCCGCGTAAAGCGTATTGCGTATTTCATATATAGCTGAAATCATTTTCGATACTTATTCTCATGCTCGACGATATAAAAAAATTAAAACAAGAAGTAACTGATTACAGCATAACTAATAAGGACGAACTTGAGGCCTTCCGCCTTGAGTTTTTGTCCCGAAATGGTAAAGTGCAATCGATGTTTTCTCGGATGAGCGAAGTGCCCAATGAAAAAAAAGCCGAAGTAGGCCGGGCAATGAATGAGGTAAAAAATCTTGCCCAGAAAACATTTGAGGAAGCTGAAAAACGATTGGAGCGCAAAGAAGCTGCCGATCTGGATGCTACAGATGATATCACGCTACCAGCCCCGCCCTATGCCTCTGGTTCTTTCCACCCGCTCACCCAAACACTTGAGGAGATGAAAAACATCTTCTATCGCCTTGGATTTTCTATTGCCCACGGACCAGAAATTGAAGACGACTTTCACAACTTTACGGCGCTGAACTTCCCCCCCAACCATCCGGCACGCGACGAACAGGATACCTTCTTCATCCAAAAAAATAAAAACAACGAAGATTTGGTGTTAAGAACTCACACTTCTCCTGTTCAAATTCGTCTGATGCAAGAACAAGAACCACCTATCCGGGCAATCATGCCGGGGCGCGTCTATCGTAATGAAGCGGTATCACCAAAATCATACTTTCTGTTTCATCAAGTGGAAGCACTGTATATTGATACTGATGTAAGCATTGCAGAACTCAAAGAAACACTCATCAGCTTTGCAAAACTGATGTTTGGGACAGATGTAAAATATCGTCTTCGTCCGGGCTATTTTCCATTTACAGAACCCAGCTTGGAAATGGATATCTGGTGGCAAACAAATGATCCCAATGACGACGGTAAGTGGCTCGAAATTCTGGGGTCCGGTATGGTCGACCCTAACGTGCTCGAAGCCGTAGATATTGATCCAGAAGGATATACCGGCTTTGCCTGGGGAATGGGCGTTGAGCGTATTGCCTTGTTGCGTCACCAGATCGACGATATCCGTATCTTCTATAACAATGATGTCCGATTCTTAGAACAATTTCATTAATAAAATTCCACATTGTCATCTCGACCATAGTAGATTTTTTTAACTCTCGATCGATATGACATCTTCTTAAAATAGTTTTAAGTACATGAAGATTTCTTACAACTGGCTCAAAGAATTTATTGATCTTGATTTATCCCCTCAAGAAACGGCCGAAAAGCTTACTCTTATTGGATTAGAAGTCGAAGAAGTGACTTCCTATGGAAGTAAACTTGAAGGAGTTGTTGTCGGTGAGGTTTTGGAAGTCAGCGACCATCCCAATGCCGATCGACTTCGTATTTGCCAAGTCAATATTGGCTCTGAAAAGAATCAAATAATTTGTGGCGCTGATAATGTGGCTGCAGGACAAAAAGTGCCTGTAGCTACTGTTGGCACTACCCTGCCGGTTAAAACAGAGAACGGTGAACCGTTTACCATCCGTAAAGCCAAGCTTCGTGGAGAAAAGTCCAACGGAATGATTTGTGCTGAAGATGAACTCGGACTGGGCGATGATCACAGCG
Organism: Fodinibius sp. SL11; assembly: GCF_052060035.1. Lineage (NCBI taxonomy): Bacteria > Pseudomonadati > Balneolota > Balneolia > Balneolales > Balneolaceae > Fodinibius > Fodinibius sp. SL11. The sequence goes on from NZ_JBPOEA010000001.1 coordinate 742,845, forward strand.
GTATCATGGTGTTAGATCAAGCGCTCATACCGGGCACCCCCCTGCATGAAGCAATAGATTTATATCAGGATTTTGTTATAGAGATCGAAATTACGCCTAATCGTCCCGATGCTACTTGTCATCTGGGCGTTGCACGGGATTTAGCAGCTGCCCTGAACTTGGATCTAAACAAATCCTTTTCGACTGATTTCGACGAGACCAAGCCACTGGACGAAATTGAGATTGAGATTGAAGCCCCGGAGAAATGTCACCGATATGTAGGCAAGCTTGTCAAAGACGTTACTATTCAAGAATCACCCAATTGGCTGCAGAATCGCCTTAAGGCCATTGAAGTGCGCCCGGTTAACAACGTAGTTGACATCACAAATTACGTGATGTTTGAACTCGGACAGCCTCTCCACGGTTTTGATGCCGATACTATTAAAGGGGATAAAATTATTATTAAAGATTTTGATGAACAGATCGAATTTGAAACACTGGACCATGTAAAACGAACCTGCTCCCCGGGGACGCTTTTTATTTGTGACGCAGAAGAACCCGTTGCCATTGCTGGTGTGATGGGTGGTGTGGATTCCGAAGTAAGTAAAAACACCACCAACGTGCTAATTGAAAGCGCTTATTTTGACCCCTCTACGATCCGAAAAACAGCCAAAGAACAAGTGCTTCAATCTGATGCCTCCTATCGATTTGAACGTGGTATTGATCCTCGGCTACAGCGTATTGCTGCAGAACGTGCGGCAGAACTTATGGCCGATATCGCCGGGGGCACCATTGTTGATGCCTGCACGGACAAACATCCTGTAAAAACGGACACTAAAGAACTAACACTACGAAAATCCTACGTCAACCGTCTGTTAGGCACTGACTTTAGTACAGACAAGATTGAAGAAATATTACATGGATTAGAGTTTACACTGCTCGAAAAAGATGATGATACGCTTACCTATTCCATTCCTACCTTCCGTCCCGACTTGCAGCGCGAAGTAGATCTCATTGAAGAGGTAGGGCGCTTATTTGACTATAATAACATCCCTACCCCAAAACATGGCAAGTTCACTTCACCGGAACCACTCACTGACTGGGAACAGCTGTTGAGCAAGGCCAAGGAAACAGCTAAAGGCATGCAGTTCAGAGAAATATACTCTAACTCACTGATGCCGGAAGAAGATGCCGAGCTACTTGGCGATCTGGACAATATGATTCACACGCTTAATCCGATATCAACGGATATGACGACCCTCCGTCCTTCCCTTTTATATGGATTTCTCAGCTCAGTGGCTTATAATTTCAATCGGAAAGTAAGACAGGTTCAGTTTTTTGAAGTGGGCAATGTTTTTGAAAAAGCTGATCAAGGAACCTATCATCCGAACATAAAAGAACAAACAAATATCCTGTTTGGACTTGCGGGTTTTAAAACTATTGAACACTGGAAAACGGATCCCAAACATTTCGAGGTTTTTGATCTGAAAGCTCCTGTAGAAAACTTTCTAAAACAACTTGATATTTATAGTGTACTCAACCAGGAAGCGGACGAAGAAAACAGGTTGTTTTACACTTTTAAAGACGAAGAAGTAGGCCGAATCTTTGAAATCCCAGTAGAGCTAAGAGACCATTATGATATTGAACTTCCGGCATTCGCGGCTGAATTCTCACTAACAAGTATTCACAAAGTACGTCAACAGGTTGGCACACAAAAGTACGAACCGGTATCAAAGTTTCCTGCTTTTGACTTTGATTTTGGAGTTGTAGTGGATTCCCATATTAAAGCAGGTGATCTTTTAAGAACGATCGAAGAAACGGCGGGCGACTCATTACAGGAACTGGATGTTTTCGATGTTTTTGAGGGAGAATCACTCGGAGAAAACAAAAAAAGCATCGCCTTTAGACTTTCTTTCCTTGATAAAGAAAAGACATTGACTATCAAGGATGTAGAACCTATAATTAATAAAGTTCTAAAGGTGCTTGAAAACCAGTATTCAGCAAAACTTCGACAATAATTTCGGATTGTGTTATCAAACGAAAGCCCATATCAGGAGCAGTTCCACAAGTTACTCGATGAGATTCGTGAAGAGATTCACTCTCTGAATGATGAAATTAAGGAACTCAAAAAAGAGAACAGTGATCTGCGTTCAAAGTTGAAAGAGATACAGGATGGACAAACCGATATCTATTCTGCTATTTCGGAATCAGAGCGGCTTTCCCTTCGTCACCAGGTGTTGGGCTTAATATCAAAAATTGATAACCATCTGGAGGACAACCAATGAAATCCATAAAAATTACCATACTTGGCAAGCAGTATCCGCTTAAAGTTGAGGAGTCTGAAGAAGAGGCCATGAAACGCATTGCCGGATATGTTGACGATAAATTTCGTCAATATAATAAAGAGCTCAATAAGCAGCCCGATACCACTATTATGACCCTTGCTGCCCTTAGTATTGCCGAGGAACTGTTTGAAGAACGAAAGCGCAATCGGGAACTTAATCAACAAGAGGATAAAACCTTAAAAAACGTCAATGAATCTCTTGAAAAATTCATTGAAGAGATACGCCAGTAGTATCTCAATTCAATTCTGATAAGGCTATTATTTTCCTTACTTTTACAGCTTCATTTTAGAAGCTATTTTCGTTTTAATCATCAGCAGCATGTCTAAAGATCTGATAAATATACTTTTTGTGGGTGACATTGTAGGTGAACCTGGGTTAAGTCTCCTCGAAACTATCTTGCCGGGATTCATTGACAAATACGATGCCGATTTTGTGATTGCTAATGGAGAAAACTCACATGAAGGAAAAGGTATTAACCGATCCATTATCAAACGTCTTTATGACCTGGGCGTCCATGTTATTACGGGTGGAAATCACTCATTTGCTAAGTGGAAGGTTTTTGATTACATGAAGGAAGATGGAAACATCTTGCGTCCCATGAACTATCCCAAAGGTAACCCCGGCTATGGATTTGGCGTTTATGATATCCCCAATTCCGATGAAAAGATTGGAGTACTCAACCTGCAGGGACGTACTTTCATGCAAGCTATAGACGACCCCTTTAATACTGCCGATTGGGTAATTGAGCGCATGAAAGAAGAAACCGATCTTGTTTTTTTAGACTTTCATGCTGAAGCTACGGCAGAAAAGCTGGCCCTTGCATGGCATCTCGATGGTGAAATCTCGGTAATGGTAGGTACGCATACTCACATCCCCACGAATGATGCTCGTATTTTTCCTCAAGGAACGGGTTACATTAGTGATGTAGGAATGACCGGCTCCTTTGATTCGGTCTTGGGGATGGATAAAAATACTTCAATGAAACGCTTTAAATTGGGTACGCCCCACCGCTACCGGTTGGCCAACGGAAACAACCACATGTGCGGTATTCTGGCTAAAGTAAATACCGATTCTGCAAAATGTGAACATATTGAGCCTATTATCTATCCGGGATTTAACAGAAGTAACCTTGACGACTAATATTGTCCATGTCGATTATCTTAGAAGGAAAAAATATTACCAAGCAATACAAGACTGAATCAGGTAATGGAACATTGACAGTCTTGGATAATACGTCTGTAGGTATCCAAAAGGGCTCTATTTCAACCGTTATAGGAGTAAGCGGCAGTGGTAAAAGCACGCTTCTTCATATACTTGGCGGCCTTGACAAACCTAATACCGGTACTGTGCTCTGGGGAAATGAATCTATTTATGACATGGATCCTGAGTCACTGGCTCATTTTAGGAATACTAAATTGGGGTTTGTTTTTCAGTTTCATCACTTGTTGCCCGAGTTTACTGCCCTCGAAAACATTATGATGCCGATGTTAATACAAGGAGAATCACCCGAAAAAGCAGGACAGAGGGCAAACTATCTGTTAAAAGAGTTTGGTATCCCTGACCGAGCCGAACACCGCCCTACCCAACTATCAGGCGGCGAACAGCAACGCGTAGCCATGGCACGCGCTTTAATGAACAGCCCCGACTTAATACTTGCCGATGAGCCAACCGGCAATCTTGACGAAGACAATACCTCAATAATTCTGGACTACCTGTTTAATCTCAGAGAAATCGAAGAGGTTAGCATTCTTCTTATCACCCATGAAAAAGAAATTGCCAACAGATCTGATACCATTTATCAACTTTCAAAAGGTAAGTTAGATATCCTTTAAATTTTACTATCAAATAAAACAATCATATTTTCAGCTACTCCTGAAATAAATCGATAACAAGCTTAAACCATGAGTAAGAAACAAGTAAAAGAAGAATTAGAACAAGACGTACTCCTTGAAACTTTTTCAAAAGCACAGAGTTTTTACGATAAAAACAAAAACGCTGTAATTGGTGCGGCCATAGCATTTGTTCTTTTTATCGGTGGTTCTGTGGGATATTATTATTACGCGGAAGCACAAGAAAGTGAAGCACAAGAACTGATGGGCTATGCCTCACAGGCTTATCTGCAAGGTGATTACCAAAAAGCCCTGACAGGTTCTAACGCAGATTTTACCGTGGGATTTGAACAAATCATCAACAATTACGGCATGACAGATGCTGCAAATCTTGCCCGATATTATGCAGCAGTAAGTACTTTTAAGCTTGGAAATTACCAAGAAGCTTTACAGTATATCAGAAGTTATGAGGTTCCCGAAGGAATTATGGGTGTTGGGCCTCTCTCCTTTCATGCTGTTATCCATACCGAACTCGGAAATCATGCTGAAGCGGCACAAATGTATGTCAAAGCAGCCGAGTGGGATGTAAATGATTCTACCACACCGTATAATTACCTTGAAGCAGCAAATGCTTTCCATGATGCAGGTAATAATGAAAAAGCCCAGCAATACGCTCAAAAAATTATGGACGAATATAATAACAGCGATCAAGTCACAGACGCAGAACGTTTGTTGGGAATGTTGGCTGTAGCCGAAAAATAGTGTAAATCTCTTTTTTACTATTAATAAAGCCCGAACTCATTTATTAGTTGAGTTCGGGCTTTTTTTATTTTCATTTAGCCAAAAGAGCTACTGTAAGCTTCAAAATTATACTGCCTATTTTGTTCTATGCATAGCAGTTAAAACTATGCTACCCATTTTCGGTATTAACTAATACTATTTCTTAATAAAAAGTTGTTGTCTAATAAGACTAATCCCCGGACGATAGCTCTTTACTGAACATCCACTCATAAAGATGTGGGTTTCGATAGGCCTGCACCCATGCTCCTATATGTCCCTCATCGGGATATTCCGTATATCCAGGTTCACCGCCAGCAATTCGTATGGCTTCGACCATGGAACGGGAAAACTCAGGGTGAACAACTTTATCCTGCGTGCCATGAAAAACCCACATCGGAATATCAGTAAGGGTAAAAGCACGTGTTAAATCTCCACCGCCACAGATGGGAACAGCTGCGGCAAACTTATTGGCATGACGCTGAATTAAATCAAATGTACCAAACCCGCCCATGGAAATACCGGTGACATAGAGCCGATCTGTATCAATAGAAAACTCCTCTTGAAGTTTTTCCAACAGCTGAATAGTAAGCTTCATTGGTGCACTTGGCTCCTCTGCCATGGGCTGAGTATAGGAGCTTGTATCGCGCACGGATGAAAGCGTTGACCAGTACTCTCCTTCTGGAACCTGTGGAGCCACCACAAATGCCGGATATTTCTCCCTCATCTTGGGTTCGGCAAGATGCGACACTCCCCATTTAAGCTGACTATAATTGTCATCGCCTCGTTCACCGGCCCCGTGCAAAAATAAAACAAGCGGATAGCTCTTGCTGCTATCATAATTCACAGGTTTTAAAATCCGGTACTTTAATTCTTGTCCAAGGCTGTCTGTAAATGACTTTGGCTCAAAGTCTGTCACTTGAGCCTTTGTGAGGCTAAATGAAAATAATAGTAAGCCAACTAAAACTAATATTTTCTTCATAATCCGATCAATAGTTTAAGAGAGAATTACATATTTCTACGATACTGCCCGCCAACTTCGTAGAGTGCCTGAGAAATTTGTCCCAGCGAAGCCACTTTCACCGTTTCCATGAGCTCTTCAAAGATATTGCCATTATTACGAGCTACTTCCTTAAGTTGCTCAATAGCCTCTTCAGACTCTTCCTTATTGCGTTCCCAAAAGGCTTCGACATTTTGTATCTGCTGCTCTTTTTCCTCTTTAGTCGAGCGTATCAGGTCGACTTCTTTTTGATCCTCAACACTTTCAGCATCTTCATTCTTGAAGGTATTGACCCCAATAATTGGTAACTCACCACTGTGCTTTTTAGATTCGTAATGAAGACTCTCATCCTGAATTTTACCCCGTTGATACATATTTTCCATGGCTCCAAGTACGCCACCACGTTCCGTAAGGCGATCAAATTCAGAAAGAATGGCCTCTTCTACAAGATCCGTAAGCTCTTCGATGAAATATGATCCTTGATTAATATTCTCGTTCTTTGCAGGCCCCATTTCTTTATTAATAATCAACTGAATCGCCAAAGCACGTCGTACCGACTCTTCAGTTGGCGTGGTTATCGCTTCATCGTAAGCATTGGTATGCAATGAGTTGCAGTTGTCATAAATAGCCATTAGCGCCTGCAGGGTAGTCCGGATATCATTAAACTGAATTTCCTGGGCATGCAACGATCGTCCGCTGGTTTGGATGTGATATTTAAGCTTCTGTGACCGTTCGTTGGCACCGTATTTCTCGCGCATCGCTACAGCCCAAATACGTCTTGCCACTCGACCAATAACCGCATATTCCGGATCCAATCCATTGCTAAAGAAGAACGAGAGGTTATGGGCAAATTCATCAATATCCATGCCGCGGGAAAGATAATACTCTACATACGTAAATCCATTAGCCAGCGTAAAGGCCGCTTGTGTGATGGGATTAGCGCCGGCTTCGGCAATATGATATCCCGAAATAGACACCGAGTAGTAATTGCGGACATGATGCTCGGTAAAATATTGCTGGATATCACCCATCATCTTAAGGGCAAATTCGGTAGAAAAAATGCAGGTGTTTTGAGCCTGATCTTCTTTCAAGATATCGGCCTGAACCGTTCCACGGACAACGGAAAGTGCTTCTTCTTTTATTTCTTCATAGATATCATCATCAATTAATTTATCACCGCTAATACCCAGTAAACCCAATCCAAAACCATCATTGGTATCCGGTAGTTCACTATGGTATTTCGGAGCATCTACATCGCGTTCTTTAAAGTAGTTCTCAATTTTTTGCTTTGCCTCATCCCACTGTCCATTCTCTTTGAGATAACGCTCTACCTCCTGATCAATAGCCGTATTCATAAACATCGCCAAAATCATCGGGGCCGGACCATTTATAGTCATTGATACCGACGTTTTGGGAGAAGTAAGCTCAAAACCGGAATACAGTTTCTTCATATCGTCCAGCGTGCAGATACTCACGCCCGAGTTGCCTACTTTACCGTAGATATCGGGACGATGATCGGGATCCTCTCCATATAACGTTACCGAGTCAAAAGCCGTTGACAGTCGAGCCGCAGGCATGCCTTCACTCAGATAATGAAATCGCTTGTTGGTTCGCTCTGGCGTTCCTTCGCCGGCGAACATGCGCGTAGGATCTTCTCCCTCACGCTTAAACTCAAACACACCAGCTGTAAAAGGATAGTACCCTGGCAAATTCTCTTTGAGGGCAAATTTAAGCTGTTCCCCTTTGTGCTTTGTTTTGGGAAGGGCAACTCGTGGAATCTCCAATCCACTCAGCGATTCGCGGTACATTTTATTCTTAAATGTTTTATCACGCACCTGAACTTCAACATAGTCCTGCTGATATTCCTCAAATAGATCGTCCCAACCGTCCAAGATTTTCTTACAGCGTGCATCCAGCTTACTGAGCCAATGCTTTTGCATAGATTTTAACTTAACCTTCAGCTCATCCTTTTCGTCAGGGTCCCAGCGATCAACCTGTTCGATGGTACCGGTTACATTCTCCAATTTACTGGCAATCTCTACCTGCTGTTCGGTCCAGCTGTGGTAATCGCGAATAGTATCCGAAATATCGGATAAATAACGCTGTCGCTTTCCGGGAATTATTGATTGCGCCTGAATATCTTCGGCTGGATTAGGGTTGGTATGTAACTTTGTTTCCCAGTTGATGCTGTAATAATCATTAACTTTATCGACAATCGCTTTAAATAACCGATTGACGCCCTCATCGTTAAACTGAGCCGCAATCGTCGGATATACCGGCATAGCTTCGGGATCTAAATCCCAGGCCCCACGATTACGTTTCATCTGTTTCCGTACATCTCGCAGGGCATCCAGCGAACCTTTCTTTTCAAATTTATTCAATACGACCAATTCAGCCAGGTCAAGCATGTTAATTTTCTCAAGCTGTGTGGCCGCTCCATACTCGCTGGTCATGACATACAGGGGGATATCTGAGATATTCACAATTTCAGTATCACTCTGTCCAATACCACTGGTTTCTACAATCACCAGATCAAAGCCGGCCGTTTTACAGATTTCAATAGCCCCTTTTACTGACAAGCTCGTCGCTCGGTTGCTTGCCCGCGTTGCCAGACTACGCATATACACGCGATCCGGATCAAGGCTATTCATGCGGATACGATCGCCGAGCAATGCACCACCGGTCCGCACTTTTGAGGGGTCGATAGAGATTACAGCAATATTAATATTTTCAAATTCCGTCAAGAATCTCCGTATTAGCTCATCAGTCAGCGAACTTTTTCCGGCTCCACCTGTTCCGGTAATTCCAATTAGTGGAATCGGATTCCCATTCTTCTGAGCAGGGATCATATTTCCTTTACCATCAAAGAGCTTATCATCTTTAAAGGAAATGATGTCATCGTGTTTATTCTCCAACGCTGATATACACCGGGCAATAGTTTGTGAATCTTGTTGTGTGATGTCCTGAGCATCAACCTCTTCTATGTCAGCTGTATCAAAATCACACTTTTCGAGCATATAATTGATCATGCCCTGTAGCCCCATTTCACTGCCATCCTCAACAGAAAATATGCGACATACACCGGCCTTGTGTAGCTCTTCAATCTCTTCATCAACAATAACACCACCGCCACCGCCAAAAACATTAATATGTGAGGCTCCGCGCTCTTCAAGCAACTCTACCATATATTTAAAATACTCCATGTGTCCCCCTTGATAGGAACTCACTGCAATGCCTTGTACATCTTCTTGGATAGCACAGTCAACAATCTCCTGTACCGATCGGTTATGTCCCAAGTGGATTACCTCTGCCCCACTGCTTTGCAAAATACGCCGCATGATGTTAATACTGGCATCATGACCGTCAAATAGACTGGCAGCTGTTACAAAACGGATATTATGCTCGGCCTCATAAACGTCCGGCCGACTATCACTCTTTGTTTCTGTATGTTCTTTGGATGCCGTATGAGTTTCTTGATCAGAGGCCATGGTATCTTCAGACATAATATTTTTAATATTTTCTGTTGGATGTGTTAGAACGGAAGGTAACAAATTTGAGGGACATTATTTATTACTTACGCCCTCAAAATATCGTTTATTTCTTGGTCATGATGCTATCAAATCCGCCAGAAACAATGTTTGTCAAATTTGATAATACGCGTGGCAGCGACCAGCCCCCAGGGCCAACTAAGAATTTAGGCTCCCATACAGGATTAAACTGACTCTTATATCTTCGGACTTTTTTAAAGCCGTAAATATTTTCTCCATAGGTATATACAAAATCTGCCAACTTATTCCATCCCGGAGAAAAGTCGTGTTCACCCATACCCGATAGTGGTGCCATCCCTAAATTAAACCATTCATAATCCTGTTGCTTTCCCCATAGCATCGTGTGGATTAACATATAATCAATGATACCAGCCGGCGACTCCGGTCGATAACGGAGTAGATCGGTAGTCAGCTCGTACCTGTCTGCTCCCTGCAGAATATTAGCAAAAGCCAATAGGTTTCCTCCTTTTTTAACTACTGCTATTGGGAACTGGCTTAAATACCCTTTATCAAAATAACCAACCGAAAAGCCGCGTTCTTTTGTATTTCGTGCCGAAAGGCTGGCATCCGAAATGACTTTTAACTCGGGCAGATAGGACGCTACTGACTTTTGCGGAATTACTTCAAAGCTGTAGTCCCGCTGCTCTAACTCCTGATAACCCGACCAAACTTTGTTATCAATAGATTTTTCCGGATCAAAATTGGGCAGACCAATACGAGCTTCCTCTCCCAATTTGTAAAGGGCCAGCCCTAAATCCATATAATGCTCCAAATATTTCTCTCCTACCTGATAAAATACCGGCCCATATCCCTGGTTGGTACACTCATCATAAAACTCCCAAATCAACTCTTCTGTCTCATCGCCAGCGCCAACCGGATCACCCAAGGTGACCCAGTTTTGAGCTTCTCGAGCAAACATGATAAATGAAGAACGAGACTCATTAATTAATAATTCTTTATCCCCGAGCAATACTAAATTAGAAAGTGCGTTTTCTGACCTGCTGATAATATCCTTTGCCATAAGCAGCTCCTGATCACCGGGTTCCCTGGTCTCTTTATGCTTGGGACGAAGCAGTTTAACTAATCCGATAATAACAGCAAATCCTAACACCGCAACCATAGCCCGCATATAGCGAGGGGCATCCCCCGTTAGAGAAAACTGCCACCAAAGTTCTCTTTGATATTCAACGTGTCCGTATGAGAAGATACCAAGCCAAATTGCACTGGCCAGTACCATCAAGATTAAGGAGAGCCAGCGAGCCGAAAAGAATTGATCCATGAGTGATGCTTTACGGTGAAACTCTTTTCGGCAAGGTATCAATGCAATAAGCATCACGGATAACATCAAAGCTTCTTCGTAGTCAGCCCCTTTTAAGAGAGAGAACAAAATCCCGAATACAAGTAACCCAATTGTTAAGTGATAAGCGCCATCGATACGCCGCTGCAATCCACTGGCTAAAACCAGTAATGCAGCTCCAACTAAGCTGGCAAAAAAGTGCGACATCTCAATAACCGGAAGCGGAATAAAATGCTGTAGCCATTCCATGCGAGGTACTTCTGACGGTACCGCTCCAGAAAATAGTAAGATAGTTCCACCAATAAATACAGAAAAACTCATAACCTGTGGCACGACACGCGGTACCCAGTTGGCGGCTTTTCGCTGTAGAACCTTAACCTTGCGACGATTAACGATATACTCCTGATATCCCAAGACAATTAATGCCCCCAACAACGGAAGGATATAATAGATAATACGATACACAACCAGAATGCTAAGCACCTGAGAACCAGGCATAAAATTCGTCAGATACATTAACATGATAGATTCAAAAACGCCTAATCCACCGGGTACTTGACTAAATAGCCCCACAATTTGCGCCAACAAAAACGCCCCTACAAAACTAAAAAAACTAATTCCTAAATCCGGGAGCAATACATACAACACCGAAGCTGCCAATAACCAATCAATCGATGCAATAGCTACTTGCTGTAATGCCAACTTTGAGCTGGGAAACTTAAAGGACCAGCTTTTGAAGGTGAGCTCTTTTCTGAACTTATAACTCGCTGCAATATAGGACAACACCATAACCAACAATATTGCCCCCAATATTCGAAGTGATACAAATGGAAGCACTACATCATTTGGCAAATCGGGGGTTGCAAAAAGTAAGGCCAAGCCTGCAACCGCACAAAAACCAATCCAGAGGGTAAAAGCACTAAAGGCTACAATCTGCGTGACCTGCATACCCGAAAACCCCCAAACCGAATAGATACGATAGCGAATAGATCCACCGGTAATTAGGGCCATACCCATATTATGGCTAAAAGCATAACCCACATATCCCGCTCGAATAATTTTCCCCGCTTCCAGTTTCTCTCCAATATAATGTACACCCAGTGCATCATAAGCCGTTAATAATAGATAACTTAAAAACGAGAGCACCAGCGAAAAAAGAATATATTTATTGGGAATGTCCGAAAGCTGTGTCATTACTTCCGACATTGCATATTGCTGTAGTTCCTGATGAAGAAACCACAAAGCAAAAGCAAAGAATATAATACTTATGAAAGGTGTAAGTTTTTTGAGCTTGTTTTTCATCTAATAGAGTAACTACAGATTTTGATCTAATTGGGGAATACAATCGTGAGATCGCCGGTAAGTCCTTCTTCTACCGGCACCTGTTTTCTTATGTAATACGATTCGGGCTTTACATAGGGATCAATTTGTCCGTAATCCCAACGGCCATTGGAGTTACTATCATGATAAACCGTCAACTTATAATTAAGAGGGGGTAAATTATTGATTTCTACCTGACCTGTAAACAATGTATCTCTTTTTAGCCCCGATTCGTTATTTACGAGCCGCAATCGTACATCTTTTAGGGTGGAATCCTCCATCATCACATTCAATGCTCCCATTTGGGAAGAATGCCATATCTGCGGGTTAAACTTTCGATAATCTTCTGTAAGGGGGTCCCATATACGTACTTCATACTCAACCCCATCTTTCCATTGTTCAGTAGGATTAATCCGTAAAACATTTTGTTTAATCTCAATATTTGGCCATGTATCCAGAAGGGTATCGCCTTCCACAATTTTAAGAGAATCTGTAATTGCAGGCTCATCAATAGGTTTCGCATAGGTAATTTCAAATGGCTGGCTGGGATAGTAACCGGATGTTGTATTTCGTTTTATGATTCTCTGCTGCGTAGTATCTGTCTGGGCAGAGCCGGTAAAAGAATTTGTGTAATCGTCAACCGGATTTTCTGCCCCATCAAAAATACCAGTCGTAGTCAGGCTATAACTCGATTCCGAAGCCAAAGAATCTATACTGTGGGCAAACAGGATATACAGTTCCCCCGGTTGAATATAAAGAGGCCACGCTTGGCTGTATTCGTTACCTAAAGTATCCGTTACAACAATATTGGCACTGTCCGTTAACATAATATCTTCACTAAACCGCATGCGCATTCGGTTTGATGAAAATAACCCCACCCCTTGCAAGGTTGGTTTTATGGTGTCTACGGAGGTAAAAAATAGCGTTCCAAGTGTATCCTTCTCCTCTTTTTGTAGAGTCACAAATTCTCGCTTAAACGGTTGGGCTCTTTCTTGCTGCGGTTCCCATATTTTATTTCTGTTGCGATCATCTGCCCAAAAGAGTTTAAACTTTCCCTGGGGCAGATAAGAAAACTGAAACCGTCCCGCTGTGTCAGTAGAAGCGATATAATCAGCCTTTTGGGTTAAATCATAAGGCTCTCGGTAAAGCAATATTCGGCTACCTTCTGCCCCTTCTCCCGTTGCTGCATCAAGAATTTTTCCACGGATCTCCCCTTTGTCAATTTCTGCTCCCGTAGATACAGCTACTTTTTGGGGCGATGACATGCCGTTATTATTAGTATCAGTTAAATCAGTGCCAATTGTCACAATTAGTGTCGTTGAATCAGGAATTTGACGGTCGAATTCAATTGCCGCTGATTTTCGCCCCCAGTCGATGCTATAGGATATTCCAATATCAGGTTCAATAACAATTGCCTGATTAAGAGAAGATCGCTCCACAAATTCAGAAAAGTAAAGCGTAATACGTTGACTACTGAAATTCGTAGTTCCGGTTTCGGGCTCGGTACGTATAATTTCAGGTCCCTTTTCATCAGGAGGCCCTCCTGTTGGGGATGTAGGTGTGGCACAACTGCCCAATACGGCACCCGCTAAGACCAAAATAATTATAATCCAAGCATTATTAGAATTCACAAAAATCAATACTTACCGTTTAGTAAAATTTCGGTGCAAAGATACAAATTATAACCGCCTTTGCAGATATAAAAACAGTGTTCTTTTATTTGGAAATCAAAACACCCGCAAGTTAAATAAGAGTATATAGCAACAAAATGATCCTAACATCTTTATGTTTCTTCGTCGCAGAACCAATTAAGTAACAAAATAGTTACAGCTTCTATATTGTATTGGTTATCTTTGGTTGGCTTTAATTTATAATAGCATAAAAGTTATGACTTTAGTCCAATCCGACCATTCAACAATACTTGAGCGCCCGGCACTATATACTGATTATTATGAGCTTACAATGGCTCAGGGATATTTTTTGGCGGGAAGACAGGATGAAGAAGCTACTTTCGATTATTTTTTTCGTGATCTTCCATTTGAAGGCGGATATGTTATATTTGCTGGTTTGGCCGACTTACTGAAAACCCTGGAAAACTTTCGTTTTCACGAAGATGAAATTGCATATTTGGCTAAACAAGGATTTCGAAAAGAGTTTCTGGACTACTTACGAAACTTTAAATTATCAGCCGATATTTATGCCGCGAAAGAGGGAGAAATCGTCTTTCCCACTGAGCCAATTATCCGTATAGAAGGAAATATAATAGAAGCTCAAATTTTAGAAACTTTACTGTTAAATATTCTGAATTTTGAGTCGCTTATTGCCACGAAAGCTTCGCGGATGAAATATGCAGCAGGTGATCGAAAAGTGCTTGATTTTGGATTGCGAAGAGCTCAGGGATTGGGGGGCATTCAAGCAAGTAAGGCAGCTTATATTGGTGGAATTGAAGCCACGTCAAATGTTTATAGTTCTTTTCATGATGATATTCCCGCCAGTGGTACTATGGCCCACTCCTGGATACAGTCGTTTTCCAACGAGCTAACTGCTTTTCGCAAATATGCTGAATATTACCCGGATGATTGCATTCTGTTGGTCGATACTTATGACACCCTCAATAATGGAGTGCCCAATGCTATCAAAGTAGGTAAAGAACTGGAAAAACAAGGCCATAAACTCAAAGCCATACGTTTGGATAGTGGCGACTTGGCTTACTTCTCAAGGCAGGCACGCAAGCAACTTGATGAAGCTGGACTTGAATACGTTAAAATTGCTGCCTCCAATCAGCTTGATGAACGACTTATCAAAAGTCTGTTAAGCCAGAATGCCCCAATTGACCTTTTTGGTGTTGGAACGCGTCTTGTCACCGGTCAGGATAGTCCCGCTTTAGATGGCGTGTATAAGTTGGCTTCCGTTAATAATGAACCAAAGCTAAAAATTTCTGAAAATGTTGAGAAAATTACGCTGCCGGGGCGTAAAGAGGTTATCCGCTACAGCGGAGATGATGGCACTTTTTATGGTGACGGTATTATTCTTGCCGAAGAAGAAAATGTTGAAACCATTTATCATCCCCACTACCCCACCAAGCATGCCACAGTCACTGACTTTAATGCCGAGTATTTGTTGCATAATGTAATGAGAAACGGGAAACTCACTATTGATATCCCTACTCCTAAAGAAAGTGCGTTGTATGCACAGGAAAGATTGACAAAATTGATTCCCGAACATAAACGTTTTGACAACCCACATATCTACAAAGTGGGCATAAGCAAAAAATTGATGAATTTACGTGATAATCTAACTCAAGAACTAAAAAAAGGTTAACAATCTTATTATGAGAGCTCTTTTGATTATTGATGTTCAAAACGATTTTTGTCCCGGAGGAGCACTTGAAGTACCAAAGGGTGATGCAATTATCCCAACCATTAACAAGCTTTCTGAGCAATTTGATGTCGTCATTCAAACGCAGGACTGGCATCCCGACGGACACTCTTCCTTTGCCTCCTCTCACCAAGGAAAAGAACCGTTTGAAACCATTAATATGCCCTATGGAGAACAGGTTCTCTGGCCTGATCACTGCGTTCAAAGGAGTCAAGGTTCTGATTTCCATCCTGATCTCGAAACCAGCCTCTCACAAATGATCATCCGTAAAGGCTTTCGAAAGGATATCGACTCCTACTCGGCATTTTTCGAAAATGATAACAGCACCTCTACAGGGCTCTCCGGCTACCTGAAGGAAAGGGGGATCGATACTCTCTATGCTGTGGGATTAGCAACCGACTTTTGCGTAAAATGGTCGGTACTTGATGGTATCAAAGAAGGATTTGATTTATATGTGATAGAAGATGCCGTAAAAGGAATTGATATTGAAGGATCTGTCGATCAGGCGTGGGACGAAATGCTTGATCAGGGAGCAACAAAAATCACATCATCAGAGCTCTTGAATTAATTAATGATTCGAAAGACTGATTTCTGTATTCTTGGCGGGGGTATTGCTGGCCTTTCACTTGCTGACGCCCTGCTCGAACACAACATAGAATCCATAGTTATTGATCAAAACGAGATTGGTTCAGGTGCTTCCGGAACGCCGGGGGGACTTGTAAATCCAGCTACGGGTAGAAGGGCCAAAAAAACCTGGAAGGCCGAAGAATGCTTCGAATCCATTTTGTCAAACTTAGAAAAAGCTCAGGCCTTTTCTGACAGCTCCTT
The DNA here is from genome assembly GCF_052060035.1 of Fodinibius sp. SL11. Taxonomy (NCBI): domain Bacteria; kingdom Pseudomonadati; phylum Balneolota; class Balneolia; order Balneolales; family Balneolaceae; genus Fodinibius; species Fodinibius sp. SL11. The sequence goes on from NZ_JBPOEA010000001.1 coordinate 759,146, forward strand.
TTTTTATCAAAATGGCCTTTTACGTCCGGCCCTGTTTGAAAAGATGGCTCGTAAAATGAAAAATCAATACGACAAAACAACTTGGCCTGAAGGATGGTGCGAATGGAAAACTGACAATGAGATACAAGAAATTCATCCGAATATAAACTGTGTTGATGGAGGGTTATGGCTGCCAATAGGTATTACAGTTGATGTTGGAGCATACATGAAAGCTTATAGCCGATTTTTGAAGAGTTCAGGTATTGATATTTATTGTGGAGAAAAGCCTTATCCCATATCGAAGGATGACTATTGGTTACTTGAGCTTAATGAAATTACCATACATGCTGATCACCTGGTTTATGCTACCGGTCACACTGTTGCGACCTCTCCCTTTTGGGATTGGATACCCTTTAACCTCATCAAAGGTCAAGTAGCTAAGTTTCAAAAAGAGAGTGGTCCCCTCGGCTTTCCACATTCTATTTCAAGTCTCGGATATATTGCTCGTTTAGGCGATGAAGATACATTTATTCAGGGAAGCACCTATGAGCACGACTTTTCTAATCTACAACCTAATGATGAAGGAGAAGCGTATCTTCGGAAACGGTTGAGACGAACACTACCACAGCTGGAGAAAGAATCTACGATTGTAGACCAGTGGGCCGGCGTTCGCACCTCCACACCAAACTATAAACCAATTTTAGGCTTACATCCGGCCTATACTAACCTCCACGTATTTGCAGGACTCGGATCCAAAGGACTATTATACGGGAAGTTTCTTGCCAATCACTATGCCGACCATCTTACAACTGGAAAGTCCCTGTATCCGGAAATAGATTTAAATAGATATACACTGAGTTAGTAATTTTCAGATCTTAAAACCTGATCACCAATCCGCTCCAGGCTCCGCCCATGCCTGAACCTCTATTTTCAGAGTTGGGCACGGTTAATCCGGCCACTGTAAATTCGAAATTTCGTAACTCTATACCCGTTCCAAAGGTAATGCTCGACGAGGTTAATCCTCCCGTTCGATATCCTGCTCTAAGTGGTATTACATCAAATAGTTTGTATTCGGCCCCGAATCCCAAAGCAAGACGAGGGCTATTCATGCCCGTCTCATACATCCCTTTCTGAATATCAAAGGCGAAACCCAACTTACCGGCTTGCAGTTGTGCTCCAAAATTCAGTTTTGTCGGAAGCTTTTCCGTAATTTCATTGCTTTCTGAGGGGGCATAATTCTGATAGATTTCTTTTCGCACACTATCAGCAAAATTATCGGACAAACCATCTTCAACATCGATACCATCCCAGCTAAAGGTTTCATCCGCTGAAAATTGGTCAGCGTTATTATCATACGTAATACTTCCGATATCCGTTATCGAAAGACCTACCCGAAGCGTTTTATCTCCTTCAATCCACGAGAAAGCACCTCTGATCGGTCCCGCTAAATCCATTTCCAACGTTCCGCCTAAATCAACCCCAAAACCTGTGCCCTGTGTTTCTGTAAAACTTGCTCCATCTGGATCAACAAAATCGCCTATCTCACCATCAAAATTAGGATCTTGTCTGGCTTGGTAGTAATCTTCAAACTGGGTGGTTAACTCTCCAACCGAGCTAAAAGTATACGAGAAATCATGGATCACTTCGTTTTTTGTAACTTGTAAGGTAGAATTAAAATCAATACTCGAGGTATAATGTGGAATCAGATATTTGGGAGCAACACCTGCAAATAATTTCACATTCTCTCCAATCCCCAAAAGCGTGGGCAGTTCTAACAGTTGATAAGAAAGTCCGGCTGAAAGTTCACTGAACGCTACCCCTTTGCTACTAAAATTGAGAGGTTGGGGGTCAGAAAATCGTTCTTGACTGATACCAGTGAGTAACACCTCTGAGAATCCTCTATTTACTGATCCTGAAAAAAGCGCGCGATTCCGAAAAGCAAGGCTAAAAGCCATCTTATCTCCACGCCATGATGCCGCAAGAGGTATAACATCTACCTCCATGCCCATGGCTCTGCTGTTTCCCATGGCAGAGCCAAACCATTCATCAATGGCTTCGTGAGCAACAACATCACCGGTAGTAAAGTGTCTATTATATACCGAAATATTCATAAGCGGTCCGCCTGCAGTCGCTGAAACACCTCCCAGCAACCCAATAGAAGTAGAGGGCTTTGTATCTGCATTGAGCATAAGATTAGCGGGATTGACAAAATTTGCATGATAAGTATCAAGATATGCGGTACCTGATCCACCCAATCCCAAACTTTTGGCCGAAAAATGGCCCGACTGCGCTTTAGCTGATGTGCCCCATCCAACAATTAATAATCCTGCTGCTATACAAATGAATGCAAATTGCTTACAAATCTTCATAATCTTGATCCCTATTCCCTTTAATTAATTGTTGAGGTTATTCCGGCCCTCACTTTCACCTTAAAAGTAACAGCATCGTTCTCCCTTAGACTTATGGTCTGTTGACCAGCTGTATTAATTGAGATATCCATCACCATGGATCGAGTACGGTGTAAATCATTCATCTCGCTCTCAGAAAAACTTATTTCATAATCGTTTTGAGAAGAATCAGTAGCATATCCCTCCTGATTAGTTGATGCTGCCTCTACCGCAATATCACTTTTAGTTGTAACTTCATTTCCATTAGCATCAAGCATGATTACATCCAAGCTTAAATCAAGTGGCAATCCATTTGAATAATTGATAGTAATTGCCGCCTCCGATAATTTGCGATCTTCCTTTTCTTCTGGCAGATCGCTGAAGTCAGCATCCACCGTGTCCTTATATGTAGCATTGTTTGCTGATAAGCTAAATGGAATTTCAACACCAAATGACGGCTCAAAGATAACAGGGTTTACTACTGTTCCATTTTCTTGTTTGTCATTGACCTCAGCAACCCCTATAAATCGTATCTTAGTAGGTAAATTGCTGAAAAAGTCAGGAGCGTTGGTATTCGAGGCATCAAATCTATTACCTCGGGACTCTCCTTCCCCAGGATCCGGATTTGAAGCGGTTTCAAGCTCAAATTTAATTACCTGATTTTCTTCAGCCCGTTGACCATTGACTTGTAATTCTGAGGGGATCTCACTGTTCTGCACTTGATGGGATGTTCCATCAAGGCCAGTTAAAAACTCTTGATTGCCATCGCTATCTGTGCCAACAATCACAGCATAAATAGTTGTTTGGACTCCAAGATTTGTCTGATAGAGCATATTCAATACCGGATTATCAAAGGTAATATTAGCAACCCGGTCAGAAATTTTATCGATACCGTCAATCTGTGTTACCTCTGCTTCATCATCATTGAAAACATCAATATTATCTACAAAATCGGTGGTTTTATCCTCATTTAATAATATTTGACGTGGTGCGAGATACCCTTCAGCACGACCAATATCCAATCCCTGTAAATTTATTTCTGCAACTATATCATCCGATTTACGTATGGTGCTTGCATTGCTTGAATTCTGTGTATTTTGGGTTTGGGCAGCGATAGTGTAATTAATTTTTTCTGAGGTAATCTTGTGCTCCGAGATATCGTCAGTTATTGACGTACTGCTATTTCGAGCAATATCACTCATACTTATTGAATAAGGATTACCTTCTCTATCCTCAATGCCCAAAAAGGTGATATTCAAATTCTGAATATCGATATCGATATTATTGGTAATATCAATATTCAATTTATTAACACCCTGCGTGCTATCACTAAGCTCAATTACATCCTCCTGTTCCCGGAACTCAAAATCTTGATTATCCACATTCGTTGTACCGTTTGCATCAAAGCTTTGAGAGGCAATCTTCGCAGTTACTTCAGATAGCATTAACCCATCCGAGGGATTTGCGGCATCCTGACCAAAGACATTATTAACTACTAAATTCCCGGGATCAGATTGCATTTCTTGATTCGACCATGCCACATCTATTTCAACCCCTAAATTTGAAAGTTGGTCACCGGCAGAAATATTTATTTTTGCTGTATCTGTTTCGTTATGATCAAGCGAACTCACATCATCATTCCCGACCTTAACCCCATTAGATTTTAAAATAACATTAAAATTATCATCAGCATTAAAACCCAAACTATTGGTTACTACAATATTTAAAGATCCATCATTTTCTACTATAGCACTTTCGAAATAGTCAGGATTAAAATTACTTATTTCAATTCCATTAGCAGATCCTTGGGTTAAACTGTCTCCTTGTTGCAGTGTAGAGGCACCGGGAACAAAATCTTCTGCTGCAATACTACCTACATTTCCAGAAGAAGCAAATTCTTTAACCTCTATTTCACCTACATTTGGGTTTACAGTTGTTGGTGATATATCTATCACCGGAATAGCATCATTTAGATCGCCAAAACTGGCCTTTTCTTCTTTAACCAGTCGAACCAAGCCATCGCCATCAGTTGTAAAGAGATCTACAAAATCTTCGGAAGTTGTATCTACTAAAGCTTCATCTGCCCCCAAAAATGGATACGTTTTTTCCATTGTCAATGGAATTTCGACCTGATTATTTACTTTGAAGTCTGGCGATTTAGGTTGTTCGCAAGACCAAATAGAAAATGCTAAAAATAGTGTGAGTGCAATGGGAAGCGAGTTCTTCATCTTTTCTAAGCCTCTGTTTAAGGTAAAATTTCTTAAAATGCCTTCTTGTTAAAATTGATACAGCGAAGTTTATCGTTGTAAGATCAAAAATTATATGTCCCTGACAGTACCAATCACGCCCTAAACGCTAAACTTGTCTTCTTGATAACTTTCATCCCCCGATTGGAGATCAATCCAAAAAATTGGATGTAAAACACAAAATTTGATTTCTAAATTGCCTTTACATTACTAATATATATCGGCCTAAAAACAGATAGGTTAAATAAAAAAAGCTTCGTTACATTAGTCTTAAAAGACCAACGAAACGAAGCCTTAAAATAATTATGCGGAGAGGGAGGGATTCGAACCCTCGGTACGCGCTAGACGCACACACGCTTTCCAAGCGT